>JAZRXL010000021.1:0-70188 GCA_045600225.1 Paludibacteraceae bacterium | reverse complement strand
CTCTCAAAGAAGAATGAAAATAAAAAAATACAAAAAAGAAGATTGTTGCAGGACTAGTCCTGCAACAATCTTCTAAAAAGTACTATTTTTGTCCTGAATAAATTAAGTCTAAAACTGTAACGGTTATTTAGGACTAGTCATATTTTATGGACATTCCTATCTTTTCTTCGTCTCTCCAGAAATCTGCAACACAGGTTTCTTTCCTACAGAGTTAGAAAACACTTTTATTGTCTTATGGAAAGCTCCACTCATCTTACCTGCATAGTATACATGAACAGAACCAGTATCCCCTGGAGCTACAGGATTTTTAGTCCAAGTAGGCGTAACACAACCGCAAGAAGGCACTGCATTGGCAACTACCAAAGGAGAACCTCCTTCATTCTTAAAAACAAAAACATGTTCTGAAGTCTCACCCAAATAACTATCAGTCATAACATACTCTGTCTCTGTAAAGACAATTTTTGCCTTTTCTGCAGCCATAGTCATCTGCCCCACTGCAAATATTGCTAATAAACCAACAATCCTTTTCATACCCGTTCCAATTAAATTATTCAATGAAATATTCCCAGATAAATAACAATCCTGTTATGATAAACACGACGGCTACCACCTTTCTAAACCAATATTCAAATTTCTGAAATTTATTCCAAACACCCAACTTTGTCTCAACCCCTTTTATCATTACCCAAGCAATAAATAAAATAGGCAAAGCTGCGCCTAAAGAGAAGATCACAGGCAACAACAAGCCCTCTTCTAAGGTACAAGCCATAGGCATCATCATTCCAAAATAGATAGCTGCACTATATGGGCAAAAAGCAAATGCCAATAAGAGACCTAACAGAAAAGAGCTCCACAAAGAGTATGACTCTCTAAAGATCTTATTCATCCACAACACACATCTATCCTCCAACCCATGGACATGGAAAATATCCAAAAGGAACAAGCCAATAAGGATAAACAATGGTCCTGCTATCTTGGCTATCCAAGAAAGAGCATTGGAAGTAAATTCTATTTCACTAACATAAAAAGACAAGACAATTCCCACTACGGAGTATGCGACAGATCTTGCTATAACATAAGAAATGGAAAGCATCGTATAAGACTCTTTGTCCTGTCTCAACATGCAAGTTAGTGCAGATACATTAGCCGCTATCGTACAAGGACAAACAGAGACAACCACGCCCAACAAGAAAGCTGTCAGAAGTGGCACATTACCTCCCATAATCCAATCCAATATATTCATCTACTTTATTTTAATTTTTTCCGCAAATAATTCTCCATCACATACAAGTTTGGATCCACAAGTGCAATTTCACCACTTGGCGTGATTAAGACGCCATAAGGTATAGAATGTACACGATAGTATTTACTAACAGGACTTGACCAATATTTGAAGTCGCAGCATAGCTTCCATGGCAATACGCCTAAACTTGTCACATAATCCTTCCAGTCCTTTTTGTCCTCGTCTAAAAAGACTGACAGCACATCAAAGTTCTTTCCTTCATACAAATCATGCATTCGTTTGAGCTTTGCTGTTCTTGACTTCGTTCTTTCACACCAAGAAGCTCCAAAATCAATAAACAAATATTTTCCAGAATAATCAGAAAGGCTCACAGAATCACCCAAGAAAGTTGGCAAGCGAAAATCGGGAGCTTTCATGCCCAAAACAAAATCCTTGTGCAAAGCCAACTCTTCCTTTAAATATTTCATGTAAGGAGACTGATACAATGAGGCATCAAACGAAGAGATGATTCCTTCCAATCTCTCAATGTCATACGACTGGGATAATGAACAAACGAAATAGACAGCCCCCATGGAGTAAGGCTTGTTCTCCACAAATTGCTTTGTCATCGACAACAAAGAATCTGGATATGAGTTATAAATTTTAGTCAAACGCTTCACCTCCCTCTGATTATTTTGTTTTCTAGCATTAGAAAGATGAACCAACATAGAGCTCTGCTTGTTCTGTATCTTTCTCATTTCCTTCGACAGATAATTGAAATCATCGTGAGAAGAAGACCCTTCCACCTTAATTTCATCAGGGAGCATTAAAGAACCTGTTATTTCAATTTTTCCATTCTCAACAAAAACATCGAAAGGCGCTCTTGATCCAATACGAATAAAACGCATTGTTGGATAATCCACACGACCTTTAAATTTAAACTCACCAGAACCTGAACGAATAGGTACACTATCCACAACAAAGGGTTTCCCCATAGGATCCATTTCCATCAAATACGCAGTTTTTGCCCTAACACAACGCAACTTTCCGTACAAAGTATAACTATCTTCTCTATGACAAGAAATCATTAGGAAAGAACCTAGCAATAACAATATAAGGAAACGAATACGCATATAATGGAATAGGATTAGAAAACAAGCGGCCGGTCGCCTAAAGCGCCAGCCGCTCACTTTATTATAATCGAAGGATTATTCTACTTCACCATTCAAATTAACGATGAATGTGCTTCTATTAGGATCGTTAGAAGTGATAGTCATGCGTTGAGTATACTTACCAACTTTTAGACCAGCACCATTCAACTTGATACGGATAGCACCTTCTTTACCTGGCTTGATTGGCTTTGGAGGGAAAGTAACTACTACATTCTTAGAATCAACGTTAATTGCACGGATAATCAAATTTGACTTACCATCATTCTTGAATGTAATTTCGTAAGTCTTAGCTGCAGTTGTTTTGATCTTGCCCAAGCTAATAGAGTTACCTACGCTCAAAACCGGAGCATTAGCCTTCTCTTCTGGAGTCATATTAGAGAAATTCTCTGCAACATTTCCGAAGATGTTAACTTGGCTCTCATTGAAAGCAGTTCCGTTTACTACAACTGTTGCACTCTCCTTGAATGCACCCCATACGTTCGAATCCTTAGTATTCAACGAGAAAGAGATCTCACCCTTCTCACCTGCTTTCAAAACCTCTGGGACACATACGATTGTCATAGACTTTGGTGCATTAGCAAAAGTAACCTTTGCATCTTTGTCTCCATTGTTGATTACCTCAATCTTCTCTGTCTTGCTTTCTGGATAGAAAACTGTATTGAAATATACATTCTTCTTCATAAAGCGAACACCACCGAAATCGTGAGGATACTTATCTTCAACCTTTTGAGCCTTTGGAATAACCTCACCCTTGATAGACAAACGCTTTTCTCCAGCATTTGAAGTTACAGTGATAGTCTTCGAGAATGAACCTGGACGACCAGAAGCATTGTATGTAGCCTTAACAACACCAGACTCTCCTGGCTTAACTGGCTCTTTAGTCCACTCAGGAGTTGTACATCCACAAGATGCACGAACCTTTTGCAAAACCAAATCAGTCTTACCTGTATTTGTAAATTCAAACACACAAGACACCTTTCCATTCTCCTCTGGGAAAGTTCCGAAATCATGAGTAATTGTTTTAAATGTGATCTCTGGAAGATCCTCAGCGAACATTGCTGCAAATCCCGCAAGCAACATCATCAATGACATAAATACTTTCTTCATATCAAATAATTTTAATTTTTTCAATTTACCAAACCCGAAAACGCGGGTCTTTATTACCTTTACGAGTTGCAAATTTATAAAAAAAACAACTCAAAAGTATTTTTGATCAAACTAAATCCTTAATAAAAATTAAAACGCAACTAAAATATTTCATTCTGAGCTATCTTCTCAAATTAATATCCTCTTTTTTAATAATTTTGCATATCAAGGAAAGTATGGATTTTCTAATGTGTTAGTGTATTTATGAACTTATCTAAAAAATCAATCGCTTTTATACTCGGATTACTATTTTTCCAAAGTGTTTTAGCCCAAAAATTAGAGCAATGGGAAATTGCCTCTCCACTCGACTTCTCAACTACCCTTAGCGGAAGTTTTGCGGAAATGAGAAGGAACCATTTCCACGGAGGTCTTGATCTTCGAACAAATGGAGAAGAAAACAAACCTGTATATGCCATCGACAATGGATATGTCGCAAGAATTTCAATTTCCAGAACAGGATACGGAAAATGTGCATACATCAACCACCCCAACGGATACACATCCGTTTACGGACACCTTAATGGATTCGTACCCAAATTAGACTCCTTACTGAAAGCAAAACAATACGGAGAGCACAAATTTGAAGTAGACCTCTTACTAGATTCTACCCAATTCCCAGTCAAAAAAGGCGAACTATTTGCAAAATCAGGTAATACGGGTGCTTCTGGAGGACCTCATGTCCACTTTGAAATTAGAGAGACACAGACTGGCATCATGAGAAATCCATTCCTTCTAAAAAACAATCCATATAATATTCAAGACGACAAAAAGCCTAAAATTTCCGCATTGAAAATATATGGACTTAACAACAAAGGTGTTATCAACAATAGCACAGAAAAAAAATGTAACATAGTTATGGGGAAAGACAAAGTTAGACGCATTCAAGGCGGAGGTGAGCTAAACGCTTGGGGCACATTAGGTTTTGCCATTAAGGCAAATGACTATATGACTGGTACCAGTTTCACCTATACACCTCGTCATCTAAGACTGTATGCAGACGAAAAACTTATATCCGACATAACCATAGACAGTTTCTACTTTAAGGACACTCGTGGACTTAACAGTTTCATCGACTACAAACAATGGTTCAACACACGTGAATTCTTTATGGAATCTTTCAAAGAATCCAACTCTCCTATCGTATTCTTACCTAACCAACCTCAGGGAACCTTGACAATAGACCAAGAGAGAGAATACAAGATGCGCTATGAAGTGGAAGATGACTTTGGAAATAAAGACGACTTCTCCTTTACGATCATGGGAAAGAAAAGTGAGTTCATCAACTCCACTTCCTCAGAAGACAAATACCTAAAAAGTGGAGAAAGCTTCTTTTTCGACAAAGACTCTTTTGGTATGAGTTTCCCGCAAAACGCACTATATGAGAATGTAGAGCACAAATTCAGGTGCGACACATCCTCAAAATACTTATCGAACATCTACTCAATCGGTAGCACTAATGAACCAATCCATGTTTTTTGCGATATCACCATCAAAATAGAAACCGATACGATAGCAGACAAAAGCAAATACTATATCGCGAAACTAAATGAACAAAACATCATATCAGGTTCTGCAGGTGGCACCTACGCGAATGGTTTCTTAGTGGGAAAAACAAATACATTTGGCCGTTTTGCAGTTCACACAGATGTAACGGCTCCGGTCATCGCACCAGTCCACACAAACCAATTAAGGAATGCACCGTACATCCGATTTAAGATATATGATACACAATCAGGCATCGACTCATATGACGCATACATTGATGACAAATGGGTTATGTTTGAATACGACGCAAAAACACAACAAATCACATATTGGTTGGACAAAAGCCAAGTGGAAGAATTCAAAGACCACTCGCTAAAGATGGTCATAAAAGACTATTGCGGCAATGTGACTGAGTATACTAAACAAATTTATTGGTAAAAAATGGCACGAAAATCAGCAACAATACTATTGGAATACATAGTTTTATTCCTACTATCCATTCATTCTGTTTGGGCAGGAACAAACATTATCGTAGGTAAAGACGCCTCGACCGATGGTTCTACATTCTGCACCTACTCTGCAGACTCCTACTATCTGTATGGAGAATTGTCGTTCTACCCCGAAACATCTTACTCCAAATACACACAAACAAAGGTATATGGATGGGACACCCATAAATACCAAGGCGTAATCGACCAAGTTGCAAACACCTATGCAGTATTGGGTAACATAAATGAGCACCAAGTATGTATCACTGAATCAACATTCGGAGGAAGGAAAGAATTAATCGACTCCACTGGCGTTTTGGATTATGGTAACCTTATATATATAACTCTTCAACGCTCAAAAACAGCACAAGAGGCGATACAAGTGATGACCGACCTCGTGGAGAGATATGGATACTGCAGTGCAGGAGAAACATTCTCCATAGCAGACCCTAACGAAGTGTGGCTAATGGAGATGATTGGCAAGGGTCCAGACATCAAAGGTGCTGTTTGGGTAGCAGTAAAAATTCCTGACAATTGCATATGCGTACACTCCAACCACTCGCGAATCTCAACATTCCCTCTGAACGACCGTTTGAATTGTCGCTACTCGAAGGATGTAATATCTTTTGCTAAAGAGAAGGGATATTTCAACGGAAGAAACAAAGAGTTTAGCTTCTCAGATGCATACGATCCAATGTCATTCAATGCAAGACGTTTCTGCGACGCAAGAGTCTGGACTATCTACAAAAAAATCAACAAGGAGAGCGAGAAATATATTAACTATATATTAGGTAAAAATGACGAGCCTCTACCTTTATGGATCAGACCAGACGAGAATGTGTCTCTATTAAAACTTAAAAACCTAATGAGAGACCATTTTGAAAACTCTCCATTAAGTTTGGCAAACGATCCTGGGTCGGAACCCTTCGGAGCTGAATACAGATTCGAGCCTCGCGTTTGGGAGGTGAACGGACAAAAATACTTTAATGAAAGTCCTATTGCAAGTCCCAAAAATGCCTTTTCATTTGTTGCCCAAATGAGGAACTGGTTGCCCGATAAACTTGGAGGTGTTCTTTGGTTCGGCGTTGATGATGCAACATTCACTGTTTACGTTCCTATCTATTGCGGAACAACACAGGTGCCTTATTGCTTTAGAGAAGGCAATGGAAGTCTCTTGAAATTCTCTTGGGAATCTGCTTATTGGGTATTCAACTGGGTATCGGGAATGGCATACACAAAATACAAATACATGGCTCCTGACATTCAAAAGGTGCAAGCCGATTTCGAACAAAAATTGGAAGACAACCTTGAGGTTGTGGAAATTGCAGCTCAATCACTTTACAAAAAATCTCCTGAATACGCAACCCGTTTCCTAACAGAGTATTCAGAGAACCAAGCTAACCTTATGATGTCCCAATGGAAAGCCTTAGGCGAGTTCCTAATGGTAAAATATACGGATGGAAATATAAAAAGAGAAAGAAACGGGAAATTCATCGACAACGGTTGGGGTGTTCCTGAAGACATCCAAACACCAGGTTATTCCGAAAAATTCTACAAAGACATTATAGAGGCTACAGGTGACAAATACAAAATGATTGAAGAGTAGAAATCATTCGCCTCACATACACAAAGAAGGGGGAACATCTCCCTTCTTTTATATCCAAATGAACCGATTTAATAGAAAAAAATTATCCTTTCATCTATTTTTTCCATTAAAAATGTGTTTTTCAAACAACAGACACCCTTGATTTATAAAATATTTTTAATTTTGCACCATGATGTCATAGTGATATCAAGTCTTTTCATTCGAATAAGAGGTTCACTTGGATGAAAGAATTAATAATCGAACCTATTTTTTTATTTATCATGAAGAAATTTTCATTATTTATTTTGAGCGCATTACTTTTCGTTGCTAACGCTGTTGCTCAAGATTATCCAGAACCTGATTTTATCGGAGAATGCTTTTACATTAAAGCCGATGGTTCTACAATGAAGTTGGAAAAATCAAGAACAGTTGCAAGAACAAAGGCAAATGCTGGAGTTTTCATTGCTGGTATTGGAAAAGTAAAGACAGAGATTCACATTGAGACTCCTGCTTCTGAGACTCGTATCAAGGAGAAGAAGGGCGTTAAGCTAGTTGTTAAGGCTGTTGACAACCTTTCAGATCCTATGTCAATCATCCGTATCTTCAAATTCGAGAAGAAGAAGAACTACAGAAGAGCTGAAATCGCTTCTGTTGGTACATTCACAGGATCTAAAGGAAACGATATGGAGTATGTAGACTTCGACGCTAAGAAGAACGGAGAGAGCTCATACTTGATCATAATCGACAAGATCGAGCCAGGTGAGTATGGTATCATCGTTACAAACCCTAACAACAATGACGAGAAACAAGTCATCGTTAGTTGCTTCGGTATAGATTAATTCTATAAAAAAAGCATAAAGAAGAGGGCATATCAAATGTGATATGCCCTTTTTTAGTACTATTTTTGTCTTGAATAAATTAAGTCTAAAACTGTAACGGTTATTTAGGACTAGTCAATGGACCACGTTCTTCATCTTCTTTATGTAATCCGTAGGATTCACACTATCAGTGAGAACCTCCACCACATCCACTACAGCAAAATACCACTGCTCCGTTTCTGAATCCCAAACTGAGCGAACTTTCTTATCTTCAAAAAGCTGGATTTCTTGTTTTTTCTTCCTTTTTACAGATATTTTCAATCATTGTTATTTTCAACAAAAAACACAAAACAGTTGACGTTTCGGCAAATTTCCTAACGCATTAAATAGAGGAATGTTTTCAACCTTTGTGCGACTACCGTTTCGCCCTGAAGGGGCTGAAGCCACGATTCTTATCATTTCTAACTAGTTGATTCAAATCGATGATCTGAATTTCAAAAGCTCTTCTCCGCTTATAAATACAGGAGTACCATCTTCAGAGACGAGGGAAGTGATATTCAGTTGGCCTAATGTCACCTCCTCATCAAATACATAACAGAAGTATTTCTCGGCATTAGGTTCACTTGGATATAGTGACTTTTTTAGTCGGTCTGCAGTCATCGTTGCATGATGGTGAACACGGAATACACAATAGCTATTCTTTGGCTCCTTCGCATATTCATAAAGCACGACAAAGCTGACAACCATCTTATCCAATTGGGCCTTCACCTGACCACCTGCCACACCTTTACCCAGACGGACGTTGTAGATGAACGAACCTCTGTCGTTTTTTCCTAAAATCCAATCAAGATGTTCTTGGCTCTTATAGCATCCTATTAGAATTTTCTTGTCAAGGTACTTTTCGAGATAGTGCATAGTCAGGAAGTTAGTAGGTGTAGCAAATTTTGAAACTACGTCAACAGGAACGGCCATTACATCTTTTAGTATCTTACTTGGGTTATCTCCTATATTGCAGGACTTTACATAAAAAGAATCCTCCAACTGAGCTATCAAAGCCTCGTTTTCATCCTTAAACTTCTCATCCTTGCTAAGTGCCAAGGAATAATAGCGAACCACCCCACTATTATCGTATGGAGTGAACACTTTACCAAGCAACTGCTGGAAATGGTCTTCAATATATGCGGAAGCGTTAACATCTAGATGTGGGGCCATCACATGGAAGGAAAAATTCTTTTCCAACATATTCTGTATGTCCGTTCTAAACATCTCCCTAATTTTCCTACGCCATGCCGTTTTCTCGCCACTATCGTTGCGACCGTACAAGGCAACAACAAAAAGGAAATTCACATCATAATGGGCTATGAGGAATGTATCCCGATCAAAAAGGCGGTTCTCAAACTGACGAGAAGAGAATACATCTTTTTCATTATCAGTCTTTTGGATACTATCGTTTTTGTCAAGCGTCTTTTGTTCGGCAGAGATGAAGAAGTTGGGGATAATGTTATAACCTTCCGTTTCATCATCACGTAGTTTTAGATGCCCTTTTTGATCTTCTTCTTTACCATCATTGAAGAGATCGAGATTCCATTGGATTACATTCCTTGCGTAGGTGAACTGCTTGTAGACAGATTCTTTTCCTATCTCATGCCCTCGTTTATAGTATTTAGAATCACCGATATAATAGATTTTCTTCTCATCCTCATTATTCGTCAGATTCTTATGTTTATACATGTGGTCCACCCGTTTACCATCACCCTGATTGATCAATTCGTTTGGAATAGACTTTCGGTCTCCAATGAGTTCATCAATAATGGCTTCAAAGACAATATTGAAATTTTGGGCCAAGAGGTACTCCTTGTCATTGGTCTCCACATTTATCTTTTTGCTTTGGTCGAAGAACGCATAGCAGAGTTCCCATAGATAAAGCGCCTTGTCGGAGAAATACTTGTACTTAATCTGCATCATGCGGATTTTGCCCATACCTTCCATGTAGTTCTTGAACATCTCACCCGTGATGAGTTGGAAGTTCACATTTATCTGCACGGGGAATCCGTATGTCTCCCGCATATAGTTTAAAATGGAGAAAAAGATGATTAAAAGTTCTTCGTCAAAATTAATTTTTCGCTTTTTGTTTACAGGATTGAGATAGATTGGCGTATTCTGCTGAATCACCGCATTTGAATGCGAAATGGTGCGAGTCCAATTGATTTTATTGTAACCTGAATGTATGTTTCTTAAAACAAAGAAGAAGAAATCCTGATTCTCACGGTTGAATTTCTGCAAAGCCAGCAAGATGTCAAGGAATGTGTTGCATTGGTGCAAACGTCCCTTATTCATTTGAGGAACTATCTGCTGTCGAATGATAGTGTTATCAATAGCGCTATCCCTATAGACGCAGATTGCTCGATAAATCCACACAGAGAGTTCGTAGATGAACTTATACTCTTCAGAAGAGAGCAACGTCTGATTTTCTATGTCGATGATATCCTCAGGAGTGCAATGTCCGAACACCAATTCGCCTTCCATCAGCACTTTGGGAAGAATGAAGACGCAATCCCTCAATCTTGGGTTATAAAAATAACCCACATAGTTCACGCTCACTTTACCATCCACATCCCTAAGGTTTGATATTCCTTCAAGGACAGGATTTACAAGAGAAGCCGGATACTGATGTTCTTCTATGAGGATTCGCATGATTTTTATTCCTCGTTTTCTGAATTTATGAATTGTCCAGACACTGTCTGGATTTTTGGATTGGTGCGAGCAGATTCTATTAGTTCACGGATATTATCAAACAGAGCATTGTACTCTGTTCCTTCCACAACTATCTCATTATTATCCATTATTCAGTCTTAATGTTTGGGTCGTTGTTTGCATTATCTTCGATAGTATTCTTTTCCACCTTCAGATTGTCCAAGAATTTTAAAACCATCCTCTCGTTGATTGTGCCATCTGTCTTATAATACGACTTGAAAGACATAACCTTTCCTTCCTCATCCTTAAACATCTCACGATCAAAGCCGTAGTCTTTGAACACATCATTGTAGATGTAGAACAACACCTTGCTCACAAATTTATCTGCGTCTATGACACCATTATTGGCACGGCAGAAATAGAAACCGAGCATTTTATCCTCTGAATGAGTAGTGCGATCAATCTCCTCATTGATCTTTTCAAGGAACGAAGACCAAGAATAATCTTTGTCGCCAATCTTAATTGTCCAATTCTCTTTCTTCGTGTCAATAGGCACATACTTCCAATCCCATCTTCTCTTAAAGGCTGAGTCGATAGGGAAGAGGCTCTGGTCGCTTGTGTTCATAGTGGCCCAGATGTAGAGGTTGGGAGGGAGAAGCAACTCTTCGCCACTCTTCACGTTTTCTGGAATGTTTTCGAGATTGACAAATTCATCAGCCAGAACCATTCTTATATCTTCGTCAGCCTGAATAGGATAATCCGAATATCCTTCGTCATTGCGGTCGAGCAACTGGAACAAGTCACCAAAAATCTGTGCGCAGTTGCCACGATTTATTTCCTCAATCACAAGCAGCACATTCTCTCTTTTGTCATGTCGCTTCCACGCCTCGATGTATGCTTTAAGGAAGGCTTGCTTTACAAAGGAGTATGTGATTTTCTTATCGTCAGATTTTGAGGCGAGCTCTTGACCAATAGAAACTCCTTTGCCAACTTCAACAGTCATGGAGTCTGTAAATCCGCATGCAGTTACAATTCGTTTTATTTCTGCAGCAGGTAAATCTTTCAAAGATTCCCAGTATTGAGCAGAGAATTTGTGACAAGGATAAGAAACCCCAGATTCCTTTATGGTCGTTAGTTTTCCTATGAGTTCATCTGCAGAATATATTCTTTCTTTTGAAGCCATTGTTGGCTTGTAAGCACCAACAAATGTTGAATAGTCACTATCAGGATGGAACGTTGTGCGAATAACCTTTGAGAATTCTCCCTCCTTTTCTTTTACTCCGTGTGATTTGCCTGTGCCTGGGGCTCCGTAGAGGATTTGCTGGAGGGGGAATTGACACCCCCAAGTGGTTCCCGAGAATTTCATTGATGATATCACACCATTATAATCTTCTGGTAATAATGATATCATAAATTTCTTTCTCTCATCAGAAGAGTCAAAAGACAATGATTTTTTAGAGTCACCAATGAATGCAGTAAAATGAAGTTCTTCCTGATCTTTAATATCTATGTCTGAAACAAACCAAGCTGCATTCTCAGTAATGCCCAATGTGTCTTGAATCTTCTTATAACAATCAACATTAGAAATGCCATCATACTCAATTTTAGGATTGTACTTCAACGTCAACCGACCAGAATGTGCATTATTCAGCTCTTTTGTAACGAGTAAAACAAAACTACCATTTTCAACTATCTTGCCATTCACAAAAACCTTTGTAAAATTGCTAGCAATAACATATTCGTAATCAGAAGAACTTGCATATTGAGGTTTATTTCCTCCTTTGCCTAAAGGACATTTTACCAAATTCATATTTGGCACCATTTTATAAACCATAGAAGGGATAAATTCCTGATAACCAGGAAATGTAATTTTATGTCCTTCATTCTGACCTAAAGCAGTTCCCCAAGAAGGAGTTCCTCCTCCAGAGGTAATAATCATGTTAAAAGATAAAGAGCCAAAGTCTATTGTCATTTTTCCTAATTTTTAAATTCTGCACATTGTGTTTTTTCTATCTTTACTGCATCTAAGGATTTACTACTAAGTAGTTTGCCTAATTGTTCTTTTATCGAATCAAATTTTGTATTTTCAAACTCATAAACAATTATTTTTTCTAAACTACTGGATGGAACATATATCATCCTTCTTAACTGAATCATGCCATATCGTTCGTTTACTATCGTAAATTCATTTGATTTATCAACGATTCGCCATTCATCTTCCACTTTATAATCTTCATATTTCGTAAAGAATTTGTTCCCAGGCTTTGCATCGGAAGCCTTACCTACATAATCAACTTCTTTAAATTCTAAATTATCTTCTGACCTCAAATCCTTTTCAATTACATCTCTCGAGAACTGAAATGCGATTTTAGAATTATACAATCTCCACATTATGGGGTTATCTATGCTATTACAGAAAGAAAGCACATATGGGAAATCTACTGAACGCTCTTTGGTTTCTTCCAATAGAATTCTGCACTCATTAGGATCATTCAAACAATCACTTCTACTTGCTAAAAAACCAATCTTTCCATCGTC
Source organism: Paludibacteraceae bacterium (assembly GCA_045600225.1). Classification (GTDB taxonomy): domain Bacteria; phylum Bacteroidota; class Bacteroidia; order Bacteroidales; family Paludibacteraceae; genus UBA1181. Next base: position 57,040 of record JAZRXL010000021.1, on the reverse strand, counting down.
ACAACCATTTATGATTTTTATAGCGCTTTCCAAGGATGTATAATGACATACATCTGAGAATTTTTCATCCTCTGTTATTCCTTCATCATGTATTTCGTCACTTTCTTTTTCTAATGGTGCACTATCGCATTTTTTCAGGAAGGTTTCAAGTTGAGTTCTTTCGGCTTCTACAATACTATTTAAAGCATTGCTTTTGTCTTTGCTATTAGCATACGTCTGATTTTTTAACTTGTGAGAGAAAAGATGCAATTCATCTTGATTATGCGTATACAAATGACTCACAAACCACGCATCCTCATCAGTATAACCAAGTGTTTGTTTTATCTTTGAAATACAATCTTCGTTAATTGAATCCCCTCTATATGTCATTCTCCTGCTATATTTCAGCGTCCGACGATTTTTATGAAACTCATCCCCAACACTTTTCACAACCAGTAACAAAAAGCTCGCATTATCCACATGAATCTCATTCACATACACTTTTTTAAAAATACTAGCTAAACAAAATTCAAAATCTTTCCTTTTATTACCTCCTTTCCCTAGTGGACATCCTACTTGATCTATATCTGGAACCGCAGAGTAAACCATCGATGTAAATAAATTTTCTGCATCTTCAACAATGATTTTTTTATCAACTCCTTGTCCAAGATGTGTACCCCAGGAGGGAGTTCCAGTTCCTTCCTGAACTTTGATGTTAAATGCAAAAGACCCTAGATCAAGTTTCATAATTGTTTAAATATATGTGTTAATAAAATACCCACTAGATTAACATCCCATCCATTACCAGCTCTTTTTGAAAGCTGAGAGTACGATTGTCCATCAAAATCGATTTCACAATCCTTTAAGTCTCTTGATATTCTGAATCCCATAAGACGGAATTGTTCATGAACAGACATCTTTCGAACTATTTCTTTCTCTTCAGCTTTGGGTACTTCAATGACTCTAAGGCTATTGTGTTCAGGTTGTGTTATAGTTATACTATAACCATCACGCTTGATTTTCTTATTGTACACATCAAAGCATAATGGAGTGTCCACAACGAAAGAGTCTATATTATGCTTGACTTTTAGATGAGCAATTTGATCATCTGACAGATACAACGATGGGGCAGGTGCAAAGTCCAAGAAATCTGCCATCTTGGCTTCCGAATCTATTGGGGTAGGAACTATATTGAAAGATTCAGGAAGTCCTCCCATCTGAGCAAACATCCATAAACGTTCTCGGTTCTGTGGAATGCCATAATCTTTTGAGTTTAGAACTGCTTTTGCTAACGGATTCTCTCCATATCCCATTACTCTTAAATCTTTTACCAGTTGGTCATGAATAGGCTGGAATTTTCCATGAGTAAATCCCTTGACATTTTCCAAAAATAGGTATTTAGGTTTCTTAACTTTGCATATCCGTATAATATGTCCAAGCATAGCACCACGACCATATGGATCCTCTGTTCCCATTTGCATACCAGCAGACGAAAAGGGTTGGCAAGGGAATCCTCCCATAAACATATCAAAATCAGGAAGTTCATTAGGATCAATTTTTGTAATATCGCCCCAATTCTTTAAAGGGTTTCCGTCTTTATCTTTATGATTTGCATCAAATAGTTTTGACGCAAATTTGTCATACTCAGAATAACCAACTACCTCATATTCAAAGTTAGGAAGATTCTCTTTTAATCTCTTTAAACCAAACGAACCACCTCCATAACCTGCGAATCCTTCAAAAACTCGTATTCTCTTATATTGCATAGTTACTTATCCGAATAAATATTAGTTATGATTGTATTTTTCATTTTTAGATATTCTTCAAATTGTTTTTTATATTTTGTTATGTTTTGACGTATTTTAGCAATAGATTCTGCATCATACATAACATCATCTCCTTTTAAAGTATGTAGAACTTCTTTCCCATCTTTCAACTCACTTTTGCAATGAGCCAAGTCATTTCGAACTTTTATTATCTCTTCGTAATAATATTCATAAAATTTTCCACCCATAAGATGTCCAACTGCACGTGCCTTTAGGGATGATTCAAAACTTCGTTGTTTTACAATCTCAATAATATTTTTGTTTTTCCATTCGTGAAAACATGTCGAATTACATACTTCTTCAGAAGGTTTTACCAAATTATCTTTAATGTTTTTTTCACAATGACTGATAAGATGGTCATAAAAATATTGTTTGTTATTTTGTTCATTATATGCCCCGGACAAAATGATATCTATCATCATAGAATCCAAATCACTTACTTCTGCCATAACAAGTCCTCGAAGATTTGTTAAGTCTTGTAATTTTTCTATGGTCAAAAGAATGAGATTCTTCATTCGAGTCAACAACTCTTGATAACCAGAACGTTCGGGTATATTGAAAAATGAAATTCTATCTACATTCAATGCTTTAACTTCCTCTTGCGCAGAATAAAATAACACCTCTGTATTTACATTATATTCCCTAATTTTTTTTATAAACTCATCTCCTTTCTCATCCTCGCCTATATTACAATCCGAGAAAATCACATCAAACTTCCTCTTTCTGACAGCATTTATCGCTTCGGTCACGGTTTCCACAAAAGTAAGATGAGCACCAAAAAACAAAGATTCTATAAACTCTTTTATCTGCTGATCATATTTGAGTTTTTCAAATTTTTCCTTTTGGTCATCTACCCATAAAACACTATACTGAAGTCTCATATTTTGAATGTGATTAAAAATTCGACACCTGTATTAACTTTATTATTTATATTAATTGAAGCACCTATACGTGACAAGATTTCTCGGACATGGAACATTCCTAATCCTCCACCGCCTGTTGTCGAAAATCTATAATCAAAAACTCTTGGAAGTGCGTCGTCTGTAATGCCACTAGCATAATCTCGATAAACCATTATTAGATTTTCTTCATACTTCCATTCTATATCTATTTTTTTGCAGCCAGAAATCTCTTTATATGCTTTCTCGGAATTATCAAAAAGATTATCTAATACCATGATCATCTCAATAGGAGAAAATCTCAATCGAACATCTCTCTCGCAATTTGTACGAACGGAAATTTTTAATTTTTTATGTAAACTTGTATAAACGTTTGATATATATTCATTTATGAATCTAATAATATCTTCTTCTATTTTTTCGACCTTGGTATTAAATTTTGCTTTGCTTACATAATTAGACAATATTGAAATTTTTTGATTCTCTTCGTGGATGTAATTTAGATATTCTAGGGCATCTTTATATTTATTATTCTGAATTGCCTCTATGGCAACAAGCACAAACTCATCAATAGTATTTGATGTGTGAGTAATTTGATGATGCAAACTTGTTAATTGTGCCACATTTGCATTTACATCAGAAAGGAGAAATATGTTTTCCGTTCTAACTTGGGAGTTGATTTTTTGTATACTCTTGTTTTCCTCAGTCTTATTAGCATTTTCTCGTTCAAGTTCCCCAATTGATTGCCTCATCTCAGAAACCTGTTTTTCAAGAGCTTTTGCCTGTTTGACAATTTGTGGATTGTTTGACTCTTCGGCCATACGTGTGAGGTTTTTCACAAGTTGAGACGCACTTTTCCCTTGTTTAGACTCATAGATTTGTAAAAAATCTTGATTGTATTGAACGTCAATAACTTCTTTAGCCTTAGTTAGATTAGAAATTATATCCAATATTTTGTCCTTAACATCTTCTGGTTTTAATTCTGGTTGAATAATTTCTCCTGTTTCTTTGTCAAATTTCTCATCTCCCCATTTAATAATTCCAACGGTATAAGACTCAAGTCTACGTAAAACTTTGTCATAGAAAAATTCAACTAATTGATCCCAGGATTCATTTCTTATAAAACCACCATCGCGACTTGTTGTTTCTCTCAAACCAGATTGCTCTCCATTTACCTCGATGCGTCCTATCAAATCACGTGTTCCTAAATAACGATAGAAACCTTGTTGCTTACGTCGATCTATTTGTAAAGTATCGTCTCCCTCTTCTCCAAATGGATATATACGAAATCCATTTTTGTAAATAAAAACAGATCCATATTTCACGGAATCAACACCCATTATTTTTTTGAAATTTATTTTACCGGCTCTGTTCAATACAAATAAAACAATATCAATAGCAAATAAATTGGTATACGGATTACGCTCTTTGAGTGTATAAATTTCTGTTCCCCTGTCAGTTAAGATAGTAGTAATCGTTCCTCCATTATCTGTAATACTGACTTTGATTTGAGTGGTTTTTAATCCTAACCGTTCAAATACTATATTTCGTACAATACCATTAACTCTGTTTCTTTCATCTTTTTCTTTTTCGTCTTGAAGTAATTCATCTTTTGCAATAATATTTATTGCAAAATCATCAACATTGTTTCCTTGGATCGGATTTATGAGTTTTTCTAAAGAAACTTTCAGTTTTATTATTTTGTCTCTGTCCCATACGTCGCGAAGTCCAGAAATTTCTAAGATCGTTCCTTTCTGAAAGTTATCATAATCTATATGAGATAAAACATTGTGCTCAACTTTTATATCAATGAATTCTTTGTTTGAATCTTGTTCAAATGAAGTCCAATCTATTTTGAGATTTTCTATTAGTGCATTATCTGCATCTTTGATAGAAATCATATTGAGATACCGTCCCAATCTATCGCACGAGAAACGACCAACTCCTTTGGCACCGGCGAAGGTTCGTCTGTTTTTGATTTTGTCTCTGTAGTCTTTGTCTTCTGTTCCATCTCTCTTGTCAGAATGTGCAACAAATAACCACTTGTTTTTCAAATCTGATCGATCCATGCCTCTACCATTATCCCAGATGATTATTCGAGCATTAGTTGGATCATATTGATTCTCAAATATCACTTTGACATTTTGCGCATGTGCATCAAAAGAATTTTTTACCAATTCGAATACAGCAACAAACTCATCCGTAATTAAATCTTTTCCAATTAAATCCTTCAAAAAGGAGCTTATCTTAAATTGCATCTGTTCCATATCGCAACATATTAAGTAATACTATTCCCGCCTGTTCCGCAAACAATGGTGGAATGGCGTTGCCAATTTGGGTATAACGAGGCACTTCTAACTTACGCATTTGGCCTCCTGTAGTGTATTTTTTCTTTATCTCATACCAATCTGGGAAAGATTGAATGCGTGCACATTCGCGAACAGTCATAATGCGAGGTTCACTATAGTGCAAATAATCATCCGGATGTCCTGTTATTGTGGGCGAAACGGCATTAGGATCTAAAATTGTAATACCTCTCTGTTTTATTCCCCACTGCTCACGGTTCTTTCCGTCTATTCGTTTACCTCTTAGAGGACACTCTGCAAATAATCGTCTATAGCAAGCAAGCTTATCTAGCGTTTGTTTGGCGAAGCTATGGCTGTCCGCTATTTTATGCGTTTTAGGGTAGTCGCCACGCATTAGCTTTTCGTAAGCAGTCAGCTTAGCAACTCCATATTTCCCAGAATAGAATCCTTTCCTGTCAGGAGATGGAACTTCTCCATTCGAACGAAGCAGATCGGATATAGCATCGCTAATACACGTTGTTTGCTTCAGACCTTTCTTTTTAAGAAATTCAGTTCTATTCTCTTTGAGGATTTCTTCAAATTCATTTGGATCACTATTATTTCCACGAACTCCAACTAAGATAAAACGCTTACGACGTTGAGGAACGCCATATTCCGAAAAGTCAATCACATGGGGTTTCACCTTATATCCTAAATTCTCCAATTCTCGGATAACTTTTTTCGAATATGGTTCAGCTTTTTCTTCCTTCTTCTTTCCTTTGTCGAATGCATAGGTAAACCCTTTTACATTTTCGAAAAGGATCATTTGGGGCTGTACCAAATTTATAAACCTGATATACGAAAAGACCAACTGATTGCGAACATCATCTTCCACACGTTTCCCTGCCATTGAAAACCCTTGGCACGGAGGACCACCTGCTACTAAATCGACCTTACCTCGTAATGATTTTAATTGTTCTGGGTATTTCTCCAAGACCTCATTTATGTCATGATTTGTTTGAGGTAACCAATCAGGCCAGTCAAAATGTTTCTTGTTGTCAATCAAATTAAACTTCAGTGTTTCAAAGGCAAACGCATTTTTTTCAATGGCAAAAAGCCCCTTCCACCCGGCTTGATATAAACCGAGAGACAACCCGCCGCAACCTGCAAAGAGGTCGATGGTAGTATATGCTTTTTTGCCAGACACCTACTGAATCGCCTAATTTAGTGGACTAAACCCACTTTAATAAATTTTTGTAAAATTATCAAATTTATTGGAGCAAAACAAACCATAACGGCACAAAAGATTCCATAAAAACACAAATCGTTACAAATAATGGAATGTGGAATTAAATGTTATTCAATAATCATTTATGCTATGAAATTCCTGCATTTGCCCCTTCAGGGCGAAATGTATCCTCCAATTCATTATTACCCAAGGCGTTGCCGTCGGGCTGTAGGCACGTTGTGATTGCCCTTTCAGGGCACATAAAACACAATAAATTCCCCTCCCACAACCGTCCAATCTATGAATTCCACGTACAAACAGTGAATTTCACAACCTGTCCCAAAGCCTTTCCCGAATTGTACGTTGGGTGCGATGATCTCGCCCTAATTTTGCAACGTCAACAGGGAGATAAACATTCTCTACGACAAAATTGAAATGAATTATTAACTAAATTTTTAGATTATGAATACAATGAAATTTTTAGCAACGGCTGGTACAGTGTTTACTACAGCCCTGGCAATGGCACAAAACGAGACTTTCGTTAATGAGTGGGATCAGGTTTCTCCGACAGCAGTTGAGACGGTGAGGGTAATGGCAACAGATGTGGAGACCAATATGAGTGATACAGTGTTGTGGGAGACTGCGCCTACTATGCCCTCTAAATCACGGATGACACAATCTGGAAGACGTTAGGATTGCTGATTCGCTGATGCCGATGTATCCTTTTATTTCAGGTATTTGCGATCTCCTGATTCTTCAAGGACATTCATCTGCTGGATAGCAATTTGATTGAGTTTGATGAGCCGTTCGGATTGTGGTATTCCATCGTTGATGAATACAGCATTGAGGTTCTCCATATTCGAGAGACAGATGAGCTCGTTGATTGTAGCATAATCACGTATGTTGCCTTTCTTGTCAGGATTTGCATCACGCCATTCTTTGGCAGTAATACCGAACATGGCAACATTAAGGACATCGGCTTCCTCTGCATAGATGAGCGAACGATGATAAGCGTCGATCTCCTCTGGTACAATATTCTGCCTTATGGCATCCGTATGAATTCGATAGTTCAGCTTAGATAGTTCGCGCTTAACCGACCAACCGACAAGTTTTTGCTCCTCCTCTTTTAGTCGCTGAAACTCTTTGATAAGGTAGAGCTCAAATTCTACAGAAACCCAGTTTGCGAATTTGAAAGCAATATCCCTCTGTGCAAAAGTGCCTCCATTGCGTCCAGTGGTACAGATAATACCAATAGCCCCCGTGAGTTCAATCCACTTTGTTGGACTTAACGTAAAGGCATTTGTGCCAGCTTCGAGAAAAAGGGGGTCGAATTCGGCCCCTTTAAATTGTGGGTTGTTCAACTTCTCCCAAAGACCAAGGTACTCAATGGTATTCTTAAGGCGCATCCAGTTTTTTACAACATCCTTTGGCTCGTCTGCATTCTTCTGACGGGCTATATCTGTGATACACACGTAATCCATCCCTTCGTGCTGCATCGTACGGATGGTAGTGTCCTTGACCTCTATGTTTGTTATTTTCTTTGCCATAATTCTTAAACTTGTAGTTTTTTTTAAGGTTTTACTAATTTGTATAAGATTTTGCAAAAATATCGAATTTATTAGATTAATAAAAACATAATTACGCAAAATATTCCTAAAAAAAAGCGAAATATTTTAAATGATAAAATTGAAAATTAAATGTTATTCAATAATCATTTATGCTATAAATTCCGTGCTTTTGCCCCTTCAGGGCGAAATGTATCCTCCAATTCATTATTACCCAAGGCGATGCCGTTGGGCTATAGGCACGTTGTGATTGCCCTTTCAGGGCGCATAAAACACAATAAGTCACCTTTCTTGTCAGGACTTGCATCACGCCATTCTTTGCAGTAATACCAAACATGGCAACATTGAGGAAAAAATTCCTACATAAAAAGAAAGGGAACATTCTATCGAACATTCCCTTTGTATATTCTGGTAATTTATAATCAGAATGCGTTGATAATTCCGCAGAAATCTTCAACCTTCAAAGATGCACCACCAATTAGACCACCGTCGATATCTGGCTTAGCGAACAATTCAGGAGCATTAGAAGCCTTGCAAGAACCACCATAAAGGATAGAAGTGTTATCAGCAACCTCTTTACCATACTTCTCTGCAACACATGAACGAATGTAAGCGTGGATCTCTTCTGCTTGATCAGAAGTAGCAGTCTTACCTGTTCCAATTGCCCAGATTGGCTCATATGCGATAACGATCTTAGCGAAATCCTCAGCAGACAAGTTGAATACTGAACCTTCCAACTCTGCCTTAACAACTTGGTTTTGCTTGTTAGCCTCACGCTCAGCCAAACTTTCACCGATACAGAAGATAACCTTCAAACCATTCTTCAAAGCCAAAAGAACCTTCTCCTTCAAAATTTCTGGAGTTTCATGATAGTACTCACGACGCTCTGAGTGACCAAGGATAACATACTCTGCACCTGTAGACTTAACCATTGCTGCAGAAACCTCTCCTGTATATGCACCAGACTCCTTGTCTGCACAGTTCTCAGCTGCAACAGCAATAGTCTTAGTATCGATAGAAGAAGCAACGCTTGCCAAATGGATGAATGGAGTTCCGATGATAACATCGCAATTCAACTTCTTACCTTTCAAAGCAGCATCCAAGCCCTTTGCCAACTCAAGACCCTCTTGAAGAGTCTTATTCATTTTCCAGTTTCCTGCTACAATATTCTTTCTCATTGTATTGAAAATTTAAATAAACTATAATGATATTAATTACTTATTTTTCTTTAATTTTTCCGCAATAGCAGATATTACCTTATCTACAGCAAATACACCAAACAAAACGCCCAAGAACAACAATGTAGATAAGAACACTACTCTACGATCATTTGGTTGTTGAACGCAACCACGAGGAGAGTTCTCCAATGGTTCTGTAAATGTTGGCATATTCTTATTACTCCACTTATTTATCACTTCGCCGTTCTTTATCAACACCAAACCTGGGTTAGAACGAACGATAGTCTTCAATGTGATCTCATCCGTATTTACAAATGGATACTCAACGCCTCCCATCTCTATCTTATATTCCTGCATCTCTTTTGTTTCCATACCTGTTGCAGTCATACAGTAGAAGCCGTAACCATTTTCCTTTGCAAAATTGTAGATATCATTGATTTGAGTTCTCTTATCGGTCATTGCCTTCTCTACACGATAGCAAACCAACAAGAATGTATATCCAGGATCGTTTATCACATCTTCCGTGATATCTCCATTGTCAGGATCCTCCATCGTAAAATCATGGATAGGAGGTTCATATCCTTTCTTAATCAACTTGTTTTGAGAATCGACAAACTTCCAAGTGGAATCATCCTTAGGATAGTTTTGTAGAGTAAACTCCTTTTGTTGTCCATCCTTTTCATAGATAAGCAAAGTCTCATATTCATCCTCTTCCGCACCTTCTGGCACCATCATTGACTCTGGAATGTTTGTTCCATTCTTGTATGGTCTGAAATCGATAATAGGAAGGTTGAAATAACAATAGATAGACAATGCGATAGAGAAACCTCCTGCACAGATAGCAATAATCCAATCGGTTCTTTGCGAGAACAACTTAGGGCTATGCTCTTTCCATAAATATATTAGCACTGCCAATGCAGAGAACAATATATTTTTCCAAAATGTTTGCCAATTCGTAAGTACCAATGCATCACCAAAGCATCCGCAATCAGAAACCGGATCAGACAATGCTATCCACAAAGTTAATGGAGTCATCACTGCCATCAACAAAATGGTCAGAATGGATGTTGTCTTCAAATTAGCACCCAATAGTAGGCAAACACCTAACAAGAATTCAAATGCAGCTAGAAGCACACCCGCAACCAAAGCTATAGGAGCAAAACTCTCCAAGCCCATTGCAGACAAATAATCTTGTATTTTATATGTTGATCCAAGAGGATCTACTGCTTTCGCATAACCAGAAAACACAAAAACAAGCCCTAAAAACACTCTGGCTACAACAACGATAATCTTTTTCGTTTTTTCGCTAATCATACTAACCTATTTAATGAGATACAAATATACTAATTTTTTACAACTATTTATTGGTTAAACATATCCTTATTGTAAAAAGCAAGAACCTCCTGAATTGCCTCATAAGCCAACTTTGCCGAAGAATTTGGATTGATATCCATAGCCATCTGGTAAGCGTTCAAAGCGAACTCCCAATTCTCCATCCTACGATATGCATTTCCCAACAAGAAATATGCCTCGTCTGAGTCCGGATAGGAATCCACATAATTTTCCAACTTAGCAATTAAGGATTCCGAGACGCCATCCATCAGATCCAACTGCGACTTCAACTCAGCAAGTTCTTCTGTCATAATCTATTTACTTTGTTCTATAGTGACAACGAACTTTACCTTTCACCATGTTTGAAAGTTTTCCCTTGTTCATTTGTCTACGAATTGGAGAGATATGATCTATAAACACATGACCTTCCAAATGATCGTATTCATGTTGAACAACTCTTGCTTGGAAATGCTCATACACATCTTCGCAAGGCTCAAAATTCTCGTTCAAATATTTGATTTTTATCCTAACCGGACGCTTTACCGACTCATTGATGCCCGGCAAACTCAAGCACCCCTCGTTATATGATTCAAGTTCTTCACTCTCCTCTACTATTTGAGGGTTAATAAATGCTTTCTTAAAACCTTTACAATTCGGATAATCTTCCGCAAGAGCATCTGCATCAACAACGAACAAACGAATAGACAACCCAATTTGAGGAGCAGCCAAACCAACACCATCTGCGTTGTACATTGTGGCAAACATGTCTTCAATCAATTTCGACACCTCTGGATACGAACTGTCTATCTCAACGGTCTCCTGTCTTAAAACAGGATTTCCATAAACTACTATTGGATAAATCATTATTTTGAATTTAAAATATTTCGAGACTCCATAAAAGACTGCAAAATAATAGTGGCACTCAATTCATCCACCAACTCCTTATTTTGACGATCCTTTTTCTTCAATCCCCCTTCTAACATGGCTCTGTGCGCAATTACCGATGTGAACCTCTCATCGTGCATCTCCACGGGAATTGTCGGGAAGCGTTTTTTCAAACCTGCCAAAAAAGGCTTTATGTATTTCATCGACTCCGACTCCTCATTCTTCATTGTCTTGGGCAAGCCAACAACAATCATATCCACACTCTCCTTAGAAAAGTATTCTGTCAAGAATTGAAAAATCTGACCACTTGCAACGGTTGTCAAACCATTGGCAATTATCTGCAACGGATCTGTCACTGCTATTCCAACCCGTTTACGACCATAATCGATGGACAATATCCTTCCCATATACTCTGCAAAAATAAGAAAAAAACAGAGATTTTGATAAGAACTTTCCAACAAAAAGCAAGGTCGAATCCTAACAAAAGAGTATCTTTGCACTGGAAATTCAAATTATCATACAGATGCCATTAAATATTCCTACAGATTTACCAGCAATTAAAGCCCTTGAAAAAGAAAACATCTTCGTAAAGGATAGCAACTCTGCATCTCATCAAGACATTAGACCATTGAGAATAATCATTCTCAACCTAATGCCTTTGAAGATTACAACAGAGACCGACCTTGTGCGTCTTCTATCCAACTCTCCTCTTCAAATTGAACTGGAATTCATGAAGATAAAGAATCACACTTCAAAGAACACTCCCATTGAGCACATGAAGATGTTCTACAAGGATTTTGACATGTTAAAGGATAACAGATATGATGGCATGATTATCACTGGTGCTCCTTTGGAAAATATGGAATACGAGGAAGTCTCTTACTGGAATGAAATCACTGAAATTTTCAAATGGTCAAAAACTCATGTCCAGTCTACCATCTACATTTGCTGGGCTGCACAAGCTGGACTTTATTTCCACTACAATATTCCTAAATACCAATTAGGGAAAAAGATGTTTGGCATATTCCAACATAAAGTATTGGAACCAACCAACCCTATATTCAGAGGTTTCGATGATGTGTTTTTCGTTCCCCACAGCCGCCATACCGAAGTTAGAAAAGAAGATATCCTAAAGAACCCTTCCTTAAAACTAATTTCAGAATCGGAAGAAGCTGGCGTTTATATGGTTCAAGCCAGAAACGGAAGAGAATTTTTTATTATGGGGCACTCTGAATATGCACCAAACACACTTCGCGACGAATACTTCAGAGATAAAGACAAAGGACTTGAAATTGACATTCCTAAGAATTACTTTAAAGACGACGATCCTCAAAAAGACCCTATCGTCAGATGGAGAAGTCACGCCAACCTACTCTTTGTCAATTGGTTGAATTATTTCATATACCAAAGCACTCCTTTCGATATAAACAAGATCGGAAGTGGCGACGCTGAATAATGGAAAAGATAGAACTCCTTTCTCCTGCAAAAACCTTTGAACACGGTATCGAAGCCATTAATCATGGAGCAGATGCCGTGTATATTGGCGCACAACAATTTGGTGCGAGAGCCAATGCGGGCAACACTATAGAAGACATAGAAAAACTTATCATTCATGCGCACCAATATTACGCGAAAGTATATGTTACCATCAACACGATTTTAACCGACAAGGAGTTAGAAGCCGCAGAAAAATTAATACACAATCTATATAACATTGGAACCGATGCCCTTATCATCCAAGACATGGGCATCACTCAATTAGACCTACCTCCTATTCCACTACACGCAAGTACCCAAATGGACAATCGAAGCGTAGAGAAAGTGAAATTCTTGGAAGAGGCAGGTTTCGAACAAGTGGTTTTAGCAAGAGAATTATCGATCGAGCAAATCAAAGAGATTCACAACAAAACGAATGTAAAACTGGAAGGATTTGTTCACGGTGCCCTTTGCGTATGCTATAGTGGGCAATGTTATCTAAGCCAAAGCATATGTGGCAGAAGTGCAAACAGAGGCGTATGTGCACAACTTTGCCGACTGCCTTATGCCCTGAAAGACAGTAAAGGCACCATTCTTGCAAAAGACAAATATCTACTTTCCTTAAAAGATTTCAATCTGTCTAACCATCTACAAGAACTAATAGAAGCGGGAATATCCTCTTTGAAGATAGAAGGTAGACTAAAAGACATAAATTACGTCAAAAACGTAACCGCATATTACAGAACCCAACTAGACAAAATTTTAGAAGGAAACAGCAGATTCGAGAAAGCAAGTTCAGGAAAATGCGAGTACACCTTCATTCCAAACATAGAAAAGAGTTTTCATAGAGGTTCAACCAACTATTTCTTGCACGGAAGAAACAAAGGCATCACTTCCTTCGACACTCCAAAATCACTAGGAGAAGAGATCGGCTCCGTAATAAAAAGCGAAGGAAAATCCATTCTTTTAAAAACAGACAAGACTTTAAACAACGGAGATGGATTCTGTTTTCTCGGAGAAGACGAATTTCACGGATTCAAGGCAAACACTGTCGACGGGAACAGGATATTCCCCGCAGAAAGGATTGAGATAAAATCTGGCACAAAGATATTCAGGAACTACGATCAGAATTTCGAACGAATTCTATCAAAGCCTTCTTCGATTAGAAAAATTCAAGCTACATTGTCTATGAATGAGACAGAATCAGGATTTGAATTTTCATTAGAAGACGAAGACAATAACATCGTAAAATACTATTTCGATACAGAAAAGACACCAGCCAATAACAAAGAGAAACAGACTGAGAATTTGATCAGGACCTTAAAGAAAAGCGGTGACACCATCTTTGAAATTGAGAAAGTTGTATTAAACACAAGTGATGTCTATTTCTTCCCTGCTGCAACAATAGCAGAGACAAGAAGAATCCTCATTCATCTTCTAACATTAGAAAGAAGCAAAAATAGGAAGAAAACTCTTCGTGTATCATTAGAAACAGGCAACCATCCGTTTCCTAACAAGGATCTGGACTACAAAGCAAACATACACAATCAGAAAGCAAAGCTTTTTTATGAATTGCATCATGTAAAATCGGCCGAACCATCATTGGAAACAGCCGAACCTCAAGATGCAGAATTAATGAGATGCAAACATTGCATCAAGTATTCATTAGGATACTGTTCCAAAGAGCACAAAGGATCTTTAAGCGAGCCATTAATACTCACAACCAACACAGGCAAAGAGCTAAAATTATTATTTGACTGCAAAAATTGCGAGATGATTGTGAAAAATAATTGAGATTTTACACAATATTTTTTATGATTTTTTTAGACTAATATTATTGTTTTTTCAAATTATTCCCCTTAACTTTGCAATATGGTTGTGAAACCCCTTTCAATATAAGATTTTATGGTTTTCTAGAAAGCAAGTCTTACTTTTGTAGGGCTTGTTTTTTATTTACACACCCAAACACATCCTTGCATATATGCATAAAAAAACTCCCCTTTCAAGAGGAGTTTCATTCAATATGATTTTGCTGACAATTATTTAAACGCAACAATCTCTATTTCGATCAAAGCATCTTTAGGAAGAGAAGCTACAGCAACGCAAGAGCGAGCAGGAGCATTCTCCTTAAAGTACTCTCCATAAATAGAATTCACAACTGCAAAATCAGACATGTTTTTTATAAAAACAATTGTCTTTATCACATTAGAGAAATCATAGCCCACTTCATTCAAAACACCTTGTATATTAAGCATCACTTGGCGAGTTTGAGACTCTATATCAGCACCTACCAAAGATCCCGTTTTAGGGTCAATTGCAATCTGTCCTGATGCATATAACATTCCATTTACCATTACGGCCTGACTATAAGGTCCAATAGCTTGAGGAGCCTCTGTTGTAGAAATAATCTGTTTCATACTATCAAAATAAATAAACCTATTAAAAAAGAAGGGAGAAAGTCACGAAGACCTCTCCCTTTCATACTATTCAACTATTAAAGATTAATACTTATTGGCTCTTTGATTAGCCGTATAATTAATCTTCAAAGCGTAAGCATTTCTCAAAGCTTGTTTAACATCAGTTACGATACCCATTTTAGTATCCTTGTCAACCTTCAAAGAAACAATCATAAAAGCCTGATCGTCCTCTTTCATAGCAGCACGCTTAGCTGCGATGTAAGTTTGAACCTCTGATGGATTGTTAGCAAAAGCATCATCCAACTGAATACGAGACTCAACACCGAAAGCTTTTTGATGCTCTCTTTTAGGAGTACCAATGTAAACATATTTAACCAAAGACTTCTTCTCCAACTTTTGCAATTCGGTTGCTTCAGGCATCTTTTGGTCTACCATCAATGTAACCTCCTTCATAGAAGTTGTTGTCATAAAGAAGAACAACAACATGAAGATAATGTCAGGCAAAGATGATGTACTAATTGCGGGCAATTTCTTGCCACCTTCTTTTCTGAATTTTGCCATTATTGAGCTCCTCCTTGATTTTGTTGACCATAATTCTTAGGTTCTGCCTCAGAAATACGTTGAGGGTAAACTTGTTGAACAGCCTTTTGTCTTTCTTCATCCAACTCGTTGTATGAAGTTCCGAACTTTGTTCTTGACAAGTCCTCACGGAGTTCATTATAAGCAGCAACCAACTCATTCTGTACATTAATGTAAGCCTGGTAAGAAGTTCCGCGGTCGTTTTGCAAAGAAATAACGTGATCCTTAGTAATCATCATTGTACCGAAGAAAGGAACCTCTTCTGGTTTCTTTACTGGCAATGTAGCACTATTGTTAGGATTCGCAACGAATTCCTTCGTTCTTTCTTTTAACTTGTTAATAGGCAACAGATCACCGTTAACCATCAAAAGGTCATTACTATTAATAAGAACCATTAAGATGTTACGTTTGTTGATATCCACATCCTCTTCTTGAACCTGATCCTCAGGAACTGGTGCAGGAAGTTTACGAGACAAACCTTTATCGGTTGCCATAGATGTAGTCACAAGGAAAAAGATAAGCAGCAAGAACGAGATATCCGCCATTGAACTTGCGTTGATTTCCTGTACTTCTCTTTTCTTTTTAGCCATAATCTAATTTTATTAGAATCTTTTAGCAACCCATCCAAACAATGTTACAAAAGTTGCAATTGCAGCCAAAACTACAGCTGAAACCAAACACATGTTTGTGATTTGATAAATACCAGGTTCGTGAGAACCCTCGTAACCTACAATATTCATTGGAGTTGTGTCAGCACCAAAGTAAGTGATCAACAAAAGTGAGCCTAATGCTACAAATGTGATCATAGGAACCATAACAGACTTCCAATTATATGACAATTTTGATACGAATGTCAAAATAGCAAGAGCAGCAGTTGCAAATGCAGCGAATCCAATCAAAATATACGCCCAATTAATCATCAACGAGGTATTCGATGGAGCATCCATCTCTCCTGCCGTCGTTGTAAATGCTTCAGTGTCGCCTAGATAGAAGAATGCACAGATTAAAACTGTAACACCCATCAAAGCTGCCAACACTATAGATGAAATTTTACTATTCATATTCTTAAACTATAAATATTAAAACTCAAATCCTCAATTAGTTCTTCTCATTGTATTTAACAACGATATCAAGCAAAGAGATTGAAGAATCTTCCATCTCAGTTGTCAAAGCCTCGATACGAGTCAAGATAAAGTTCAAGAACACTTGAAGGATCATAGCAACGATCAAACCGAACACTGTAGTCAACAAAGCCACCTTGATACCACCAGCAACGACTGTTGCAGAGATATCACCTACTTGTTGAATCTTATCGAATGCTTGGATCATACCGATAACGGTACCCATAAATCCTAACATTGGAGCCAAAGCAATACACAAAGAAATCCAAGTGATGTTCTTCTCCAAACCACCCATTTGAACGCCTCCGTAAGAAACGACTGTCTTCTCTACTACTTCTGGACCCTCTTCCAATCTTGAAAGACCTTGGTACATGATAGATGCGATAGGACCTCTTGTGTTACGGCAAAGATCCATAGCTCCTTCTACATCTTTCTCATCCAATTTCTCCTCGATTCCTTCCAACAACTTCTTTGAGTTAGTTGCAGATAGGCTCAAGTAAATAATACGCTCGATACAAAGTGCCAATCCAATGATCAAACACAAAGCAACGAATGACATAAAGTCAGCACCACCTTCGATGAACTTAATCTTCAAAGCCTTGAACATACTAACTTCTTCTTCAACAGCAGCTGCTGGAGCTGGTGCTGCCTTAGGCTCTTCCTTCTTAACCTCTTCCTTTGCAGGAGCTGGCTCGTCTTGAACCTCTACTGTCTCTTCACTACTGAACTCGTCATCTTGAGCAAGTACATTTGAAGTCAAACCAAATGTCATAGCTCCAAAAATCGCTAATGTTGCAAAAATTTTTTTCATTTTTTTACTTATTAATTATTACTCTATTTATTAATTATTTCTCAAAATAACGCGGAGAGAACGGGATTCGAACCCGTGATACGCTTTAGACGTATACACGCTTTCCAGGCGTGCCTCTTCAGCCACTCGAGCATCTCTCCCTTAAGTATTTTTAGTTCATCTCCGAAAATACTCCAAAAACGGGCGCAAATTACAAAAAAAATCGTTACGAAAGAACGCTTTTTTAAAATAATTTTTAACAATCTCCTTATAAAAACATTTCTGTCCACTTATCGAAGCGTGCCAATGTTTCCGCTCCATACTTTTCTAATTTATATCGCGCTTTTTTGACATTTCGTTCCTCTCCCAAATGTGTCTTGGAGAAAAACTTATCCGCATAACAAATCACCTGCTCTTCCAAACTAACAGGAAGCATCTCCCTATGGGGAACTGGCAAATCTTGCGATATTATGTAAGATAAAGACAAACCTGTCCCGGTATGTCTTTCACATACCAAAGCATGCTGGGGAAGTCCTTCCCTTTGCATCATCTCACTTCCCAAATAACCATGGCATATATATGGATAATCTCCATCACAATGCAAATCTGGAGCATAGGTCTTTATTATTCCTATGTCGTGAAGCATAGCTGCCTCCTCTATAAATTGAACATCCAAATTTAGATCTCTACGTCTCTCCGTAATACGCAACGCAAAATCTGTCACATCCAACGAATGACTCACTAATATTCTGTACAATTCAGATGTACGATCATAGTATTTCTCTATTACTGATATTGGATCCATACACTACACTTTACCGTTTCTATCACAAATTTAACTTGTTTTAAGATAAATAACAATTCAAACCACCAAAATCATTATTTTTGCACTAAAATTTTTGTTTATGATTTTAATTGACACTCACTCTCACATCTACGAAGATGAATTTATCGAAGATAGGCAAAATGCTATCGATCGTCTTCTTCAAAACAATATAAAAAAAGTTCTTCTTCCTAATATTGATGTTGAGAGTCTTCCCAAAATGCTGGAATTAGAGAAATCTGACACCACCCTTTTCTCTTCTATGATCGGACTTCATCCGACAAGCGTGAAAGAGGATTACAAAGAACAGCTCTCAACGCTATACCTATCTGCTACTTCCCATAATTATTGTGCAATTGGAGAAATCGGACTCGACTTCTACTGGGATAGAACATTCGAGAAAGAACAAATTATTGCTTTCGAAGAACAGGTCGATTGGGCCATTCAAATGGATCTTCCTCTCGCCTTGCATGTTAGAAAGGCTCTACCAGAAACGATTGCCAGCCTAAAGAAATTCGACAAAAACAAGTTACATGGCGTATTCCACAGTTTCTCTGGTTCAATCGAAATGGCTAAGGAAATCAAAAAACTTGGCGATTTCTACTACGGAATCAACGGTGTTGTCACATTCAAAAATGCAGGCGTGGCTGAAGTGGTCAAAGAGCTTCCTATAGAAAGAATTGTATTAGAAACAGACTGTCCCTACCTAACTCCTGTTCCTTTCCGAGGGAAAAGGAATGAGACTTCCTATGTAATATATGTTGCAGAGAAAATAGCCAACCTAAAGGAAATCACAGTTGAGGAGGTGGCTCAACAAACCTCAAAAAATGCATGTTCTCTCTTTAAAATAGAGACTTTGAAAGACTAATCTACATAATCAGAGAAGGACGGATTTTTCTCCGTCCTTCTTTCATGGCCTCAACAATGTAAAATGACCCACCTTACTCTCTCCATCAACCTCTAAACAATACCAATAATCTGTAGTTGGAAGCGGACGCCCTTCATAAGTTCCATTCCAATGAACTTTTGTGTTTTCGTAATAAGACAGAACCTTTCCATACCGATCACAGATTACGCACTTCCACTCAACACCACCTTCCTCTAATCCTTCAATTGTCCAATAATCATCCACACCATCTCCATTAGGAGAGAAAAACAGAGGTATATCAATCGTCCTCTCTTTCTTCTCCACTTCCGGATTTCTCTTTTCTTCACAATCCCTGGCTTTTATCGTTAACGAATGTCTAATACTATCACAAACAGAATATAAGTCCACTTCATAACTATTCTGAGGTTCTAAATAGAAATAGGGGTTATTATCCATCTCCACACCATTTTCATACCACACTATCTTTTGTGCATTTGTATGAAACAAATCCTCTTTGGGAACAAGCGAATATTCACAAAACTCTTTTCCCGCCGACTGAATCCAAACAGGATAACCAACTCTCAAAACAACCTTCTCATCCACCAAACAACCATTTTTTGTAAATCCATACAAATAGTACTCTGAGTCTTTTAATGGAGACACCTTTGTTTGCACAACATTCCATTTCAGACCTTCTTCCTCCGACGAAACCACCTTATTCAGGTCAAATGCATTCCCCTGACAAACATAATACTCCTTCTCCACCACTCTATGGGCCAAATCCACAGAAAAGGAGAATTTAACTCCACTCAAAGATCCTTCTATCTCAGTACCCCTCTGTGGCACAACAGCAATGGTTGGATTCATCGTCTCCCAATTAGAAAAGGAATAGACTCCCTTCTCTATTTCTTTGTACTCTGATGGAAAAATCACCCAGGAAGTATCTCTTGTATCCAATCTTAATTCATAATTGTCTCCTTTTGTCAAGCCAACGCCCTTGAATTTCAAATAGATAGTATCTCCATAACAGTTCTGAGAGACCTTCACTACCGCAGGATCTTCGGATGGCACATTCGAACATTGATGCTTCATGCACTCTTCCCTTTGTAAAAGAATGGAACCAGGAGATTGGTACGCTCCATAATACAAACGGGAATCTCTTCCACACCGCTCCATCTTCACATCTGTTTTTGTAGCAATCGTATCTTTTTCACATCCCATATAAGATAATTCAACATTAAGCCACAAGGAATCGAACTCACAATCTTCCCATTTGAAAACATATGTCTTCGAATATTGATACTCTTTTTGTTTGTCCGATTTTTTACTTGTTTCATTCCAAGCAACCGCTTCTGTCGAATACAACAAAGAAGAGACAATCGAATCCATTGATGCAATATACAGAAGCGATTCGTTACTTTTAGGCAAACATTCAGTCTGCACTACAGGCGCCTTCTTAGTGCACGCAGACACTTCCAATGAGTCTCTCACATATACCATCTCCCCTTGTTCATTCTTACACTCCATCAATATTTCATAAAACCGCTCACTTTCGCCATCATCCCAACAGAGGTTTGCACAACCCTTGTAGGGAAATTTGTAGGTGTCTAAATTATACTCTTCGGTAGGTTTATATTCAGGCAACACACCCTCTCCATTTTTCAATGACCTAAACTGAACGTTTACAATAGGAAGTTCCGCACCTAAATAGATAACACCTTTTCCAAAAGCACAAGAATAAGAAACGGAATATGAAGGTTGTGATTTACCAGTACAAAACAGTCTTAACGCATGCTCTTCCGTCAAAGTTACAAGAGAATGGCAAACTGGTTCTTCCTTTGAAATTGATACATTATACACATTGGTATAACTCTCTTTCACCATTGAGTCACAGTTAGTATAAGCATCCAAAGAGTCCCAAATCAAAGCTATTTTAAGATCTTCTTCATAATAGCGCTCCACAAGTTCATCGCCATAATGCAATTTCGCCAAAGAAGGTTTTACATAGTCACACAACAACAAAGAATCTCCACAAATAGAATACTCATCAGGAGGCATGTCCAGCGACAATCTGAACCTGGATGGATCGACAACATCCATAACATACTCATCATATACCACCTCCGCACAATGCTCATTGGAACCTATCAAGAAAAGCCGAACAGTTCCTGCTCCATACTCCTCTACCTTAACATCACGCAACGAGGCATACTCTTTCCCTGTTTCAACCTCCTGCCAATACACATAATCACAATTCTCAACATCACACAATACTTCATCAACACCGCTACCGAAACAGACTCTTTGCTTTTCCGACAAAATACTCACCTTTGGTCTATCTCTCACCTTTATAAAAAAAGGCTTTCTTTTTTCTTTCAAATCATAAACACTTCTATAAAGCAGATAACAGACTGTGTCTTTGGTAGGACAAACATAATCGGCCGTCATATCCTCCCATCCCACCAACTGACAATCTACAGGCACCTCCACCTGATTGGCAAGGTAAGACTGCAACGGGAAACTATCTCCTTTACAAATCCTTACACTATCGTAATGCATTATGATCTCTTCGGAACATACACATTGCAAATAGATGAACTCAAATAAAAACATTGTAAACAATCGCGCATACCTAGCCCGACTGAACACAGACATAAAATTTTTCATAAACAAACAATATAGATAAACCGTAAAAAAAAACAAAACAATTAGAAAGGGAGGAAAGACAAGGGAAGGCTACCCACACTTCCCATTCAAATCATCCAACATAAGTCGTGCTGCCTTTTCCGAAACAGGCTCACTTCCCAACAAAGCAATCAACTCATCATATCCTTTCAACACCTGACTTCGATACTCAGCAGTCCTTAATCGATCTATTTCCTTCTTCAAATTAGCCACAGTGAATTCTTCGATTATCAACTCCTCCACCAACCGTTTATTAGAGATCAAGTTCACCAAAGAGACATTCTCCACTTTTATAAACAAATCCAAGAAACGATGGAAAAGCCAACCTCCAGACATCTTATAAACAACAACTTGAGGAGTCCTAATCAAGGCTGTCTCCAAAGTTGCAGTTCCAGAAGTCACAACCGCCAACTCAGACTGTTGCAGCAACTCGTAAGTCTCTCCAAACACAACCTTTGCGTTATAACGTCCAATAATCTCATCATACAAAGAAGGAGAGATGGATGGAGCACCCGCAATGACCAGTTGATATTCCGGATAGGCCGAAGCAGCCTCCAACATCAACGGCAAGGAACTCTTTACTTCCTGCACCCTGCTACCCGACAACAATGCCAATATGGGTTTGTCTTGTAAGTTATTACGAGACAAAAAATCTTCCTTATTCTCATTTTTATGAGGTCTGTTAGCCACAGCATCCACACAAGGATTTCCTACATAAGTTACCTCATACCCCCTTTTACCAAACCAATCGACCTCGAACGGAAGTATGGAATAGACCTTATCAACATACTTTTTGATAGACTTTAATCGATACTCTTTCCAAGCCCACAATTTGGGTGAAATATAATAATAGACAGGTATGTTCTGCAGATTCTCCTTTACAAATTTCGCCATTTTCAGGTTGAAACTTGGGTAATCCACCAATATCAAGACATCAGGTTTATAATTTAAGATTGCTTGTTTGCAATCCTTCATATTGTTTAAAATAGTACGGGCGTGCAACAACACAGGAACAAAACCCATAAAAGCCATGTCCTTGTAGTGTTTCACGATAGTTCCACCTTGCGACTGCATCATATCTCCGCCCAAGAAACAGAACTCTGCATTCTCATCCTGCATCTTCAATGCTCCCATCAGATTAGATGCATGCAAATCACCAGAAGCCTCCCCTGCTATAATAAAATACTTCATACGATCAATTAACAGCAACTAGAATCATACTTAAAAACACAGCCACAATAAGGCCTTTCGCAGACTGCCATCTTTCTGTCTTATAAAAGAAAAAGAACAAAAACATAGACGGCATAAGAGATGCTATCAACAAGTTAACAAAGTTTGACTTGTTCAATATTGCATGAACCATTGCATCCAAATCATCCATCAAATGGGATGTACCAGAGAACAAAACCAAACAAGCAAAAGTCATTAGGAAAGAAACGAACAATCCTAAAAAGAAGTTGTCAAAACTACTCTTCTCTATCTCTTCTGATTCTTCAAACATTTCTCAAATCTATTTTTTATTTCATTTAAACTATCATAATTAGTCAAATCGACCTTTGTAGGGACTATGGATCCACAATGATGATTCAAAGCCCATTCATCCGTATCTTCCGAATCAGGTTCCCTATTCATAAAGTAACCTGCCAACTGATAGGATTTATCTCCATATTCCGACACCTTTTGATCATACTCCTCACTCCAACGAGCATCTGCTTGACGACAAACTCTCACACCTTTCAACTCTCCTATCGGAAAGTTCACATTCAAATAAGTGGCATAGGGCAAATCATTCTCTATCACTTGTGCTATAATCTCTCTCGCAGCAGGCAGCATAAATGAGAAATCTGCATCTTCGCGATGGTCGCACAAAGAGAAAGCAACCGACTTCACGTTATTAACACAACCTTCCATTGCCGCACCCACTGTTGCAGAATACAATGAATTAACCGAAGAATTCGATCCATGATTAATTCCCGAAAGAAGAAGATCTGGTCTTTTCTCATCGAACAGAGCAAAGAATGCCAGTTTTACACAATCGACAGGAGTTCCCGAACAAGAATAAACAACAAAGCCATCCTCGTCGTGCAGTTTATTCAAACGCATTGATTCCATATGGGTGATTGCCCTAGACATACCTGAACGTACCCTGTCAGGAGCAACGACTACAACATCTCCAAATTCGCGAGCTACTTTTATCAACTCACAAATACCCTTTGAATAAACGCTATCGTCATTGGTTATTAATATCGTTGGTCGAATTGGTTTTTCCATAATTTATACCATCTTATGTTCAAACACAAAGGTAAGAAAATAGCATTTATGGCAAAAATAAACAGACAGAAAAAAAAGAACGATCCCCTACATTACATAGGAGATCGTTGTATAAACGTTTGAAATCAACAGATTAAGCGTTCTTTACTTTAGCAACTACAGCCTTGAAAGCCTCTGGTTGGTTCATTGCCAAATCTGCCAATACCTTACGGTTCATTTCGATACCAGCCTTGTGGATAGCTCCCATTAATTGAGAATAAGACATACCCTCCAAGCGAGCAGCAGCGTTGATACGTTGAATCCACAATGCACGGAAATTACGTTTCTTATTTCTACGATCGCGGAATGCATACAAAAGACCCTTTTCCCAAGTGTTTTTTGCTACTGTCCAAACATTTTTTCTAGCACCATAGTAACCTCTGGTGAGTTTCAAAATTCTCTTTCTCTTTGCTCTTGAAGCAACGTGATTTACTGATCTAGGCATTTCTTTAAATTTTTATGACCGTTAGCGTCTCAATTGAATGAGAACTTTAAGCTAAACAATCGATTAATAATAAGTTTTTTAACGAAGACAAAGCAAATTCTTTACGCTCTTAACATCTGCAGAAGAAACAACTGCAGCGTGAGTCAAACTCAACTTTTGCTTCTTAGTCTTCTTTGTCAAAATGTGACGTTTAAATGCATGCTTTCTCTTAATCTTTCCTGATCCGGTAAGGGCAAACCTCTTTTTGGCACCGGAATTAGTCTTTACTTTTGGCATTTTACTTAAAATTTAATTAACTTATAATGTTTAAATCATTTCTTCTTCTTTGGAGACAATTGGATGATCATTCTCTTACCCTCCAACAACGGCAACTGATCAACCTTTGCATACTCTTCCAAATCATTGGCAAAACGAAGCAACAAAACTTCTCCTTGCTCCTTAAATAGGATTGATCTTCCCTTGAAGAACACATATGCCTTCAACTTGGCACCTTCTTGCAAGAATCCTATCGCATGTTTCAATTTAAAATTGTAGTCGTGCTCATCTGTTTGAGGTCCGAAACGAATCTCCTTCACAACGACCTTCGCTTGTTTTGCCTTCATTTCCTTCTCCTTCTTCTTTTGCTGGTAAAGGAATTTCTGGTAGTCGGCAACACGACATACTGGAGGAACCGCATTAGGAGATATCTCAATGAGATCCAACTCTTGCTCTTCGGCGATGCGAAGTGCTTCTTCTATACTATATACTCCTTGCTCAACGTTCTCACCTACCAAACGAACCTCTTTCTCTCTGATACGGTCATTGATACGGTGCGCTGCTTCTTTTCCGTTAGATCCACCTCTTTGCTCGGGCTTTCTAACAATCGGCTTCGTTACGATAACTTTATCCTCCTAATTTAAATTAAACACTTTTTATTCTGCTCACGAGACAAGACGCCCCGCAAAAGCGACTGCAAAAATAGAAATATTTTATGAAACAAGAAAACATTTCGACAAAGATATTCACACTCATCTTGCATTTTCTTTCCCTGCCTCTACCATCTGGCTTATTGACAGTTCACCTCTATTTCATTTGAAAAAGTTTTATCCTTCGAGGACACCTTCGACACGCTCGTTTACAAACTACACCTCAACTATCTGGAGGATGCCCCAATTAAAGCTAAATAAAATTGACGTATGTAATAAATAGGTTTTCTTTCCTAAAATTTTTCTTTTCAATTATTGTTACTACATTTGCCCCAAGAACCATAAAACTATATCCATGAAACTAAAATTCATTTATCTATTCCTCTTTGTGGGATTATTCTTCAATGCAAACGCAAAAATCCAAATTAAACATGTCAATGGCTGGTTAGAGTCTTGTTACATTGAATGGACTAACGACTCTCAATACGACAACTACCATGTATATTATCGACCAACAAACGGGAATTACATCAAACTGGATGATGAGCTTGTTCGCAATTATGGATCTTATGGAAGAGCCGACGCAATAGGTCTATCTGAAGGCAATTACCAATTAAAAATTGTTCCTGTAAAAAACGGAACGGACATTTCCGCAGAATCGACCGAATCCGAAACTATTTCTGTGAAGTCTCACGACAGAAGCGGCTTCGCATTCAAAGGTACTACCACTCCTGGTGCTTACCAAGCAAACGGAACGATGAAACAGAATACTATTATTCTTTATGTAACTGATGCAAACAAAGAGACCATCTCTTGTGACGTTATCACATCATCCAAAGGTGCAACCACCGCTTGCAAAGGAATTGTAGAGATTCTAAAAGCAATAAAGAAAGGTTACGAAACTCGACCCTACTCTATTCGCATCGTCGGCAAAGTAACCAATACAGGTAGCATCGGAAGTGACACTGAATTTAAAGGTGATTTAATCATCGACCTAGGGAAAAACAATTCAAGTCCGGTAACCATTGAAGGCATCGGCAACGACGCAACAGCATTCGGTTGGGGTATTCGACTAAAAAATGCAAACTACTGCG
Organism: Paludibacteraceae bacterium; assembly: GCA_045600225.1. GTDB lineage: Bacteria > Bacteroidota > Bacteroidia > Bacteroidales > Paludibacteraceae > UBA1181. Next base: position 30,350 of record JAZRXL010000021.1, on the reverse strand, counting down.
AAGTAAGAAACCTAGGTTTTCTCTACTGCAATAGCGATGAGGGTGACGATGTAGGTCTACAGCAAGACAATAACTATATTTGGGTTCACCACAACGATATGTTCTATGGCCAACCAGGAAGCGACAAAGACCAAGTCAAAGGTGATGGTGCTCTTGACTGTAAAAAATCCAACTACGTAACCTTTTCCTACAATCACTTTTGGGACAATGGAAAATGCAACTTACTAGGCTTGAGCGAAGGAACTTATAGCTACCAAGCAGATGCTCTTTACATCACCTACCACCACAATTGGTACGACCACTCCGATAGCCGCCACCCTCGTTGCAGATACTACAACGCTCATGTCTACAACAACTACTACGATGGTAATTCAAAGTATGGTGCAGGTTCTACCCTAGGTAGTTCTGTTTTTATGCAGAACAACTATTTCCGCAATTGTAAATATCCAATGCTAACCTCTATGCAAGGAAGTGATCTATATGCCAATGGCTCACAACGCACCACCGACAACGCTACTTTCTCTAAAGAAGATGGAGGTAGCATTAAGGCTTGTGGAAATATAATGACTGGCAGCTTCTACTTTATTCCTTATGGAGCAAACAGCATCTATACAGCAGGGAAATTAGAAAATGCGAGCACGCGTGGCATCAACTCCACAAAAGACTTTGATGCGTATGTCGTAAACGAGCCATCAAGCATTGTTCCACAAAACATAACTAGCTATCAAGGTGATCATTATTACAGCAATTTCGACACGAACAAATCTATCATGCCTACCACAAAAGTAGACAAGGCAGAGGATGTTCCTTCCATTGTTAAGGGAGAGCTAGGTGCAGGACGAATGCAACACGGAGATTTTCAATGGACCTTCAAAGATAGTGATGATGCTAGCCACGATGTCGATAGCGAACTATCGTCTGCCATCGCCAACTATACAAACAAAATGGTGGATCTATACACAGAGCCATCCAACACTGCAGGCGAAAATTCAGGAGAAGGTGAAGGAGATAACAACGAAGAAGAACAAAATCCTAGCAATGGCAATGATTCTAATGTTGAGGTTGAAGGATCTATGATTTGTCATTTTACAGGAAGAGTTCCTTCTAATTCATCTTTTTATCAATTCACCTCATGCAGTTATTCCAACAGCAAAGGTAGTGCAACTGTAAATGGAACAACCTACACTGATTGTCTAAAAATGGAGTCTGCTACGGAGTTTTCTTTCTCCTCAACAAACGTAGGCACACTAACTATTGTATTTGCATCAGGAGAAACTCCAAGTTTGAAAATAGACGGCACCAATATCACAGAGATGGAAAACATAAAAATTACCGACAATGTATTGACCATCAACAGTCTAAATGCAGGTAAGCACACAATCACAAAGGTCAATGCCGTCAATATATTCTACATTGCACTTTCATACGATGAAGCAACAGGACTACTTCTACTCCACTCTGCAGATGAATTAGCAGGCCCGTTCTTTAACTCAATCGGTCAGACAGTTCGTCGCAACGCACTACAAAGCGGTAAAATTTACATTTCCAAAGGTCAACGGTTTATGATCCGATAACCCGCCCACATTCGACTGCGCTCCCCTTCGACTACGCTCAGGGGGCGTAGTCGTTGGCTGAGCGGAGCCGAACGTTGGCTGAGCGAAGTCGAAGCCAGAAGCCAGCACAATTCCACAAAAAACATTATCTTTGCCATATAAAAACATCTGCCTCAAGCAAGATGTCTATCTGTAACTAATTATCATCATTATGCAAAAAGAAACTACCCTGGGAGAGATTATCCTCTACCAACCCAACGAAAGTTTGAAACTGGAAGTACAAATCGAGAATGAAACCGTCTGGCTGACACAGCAACAAATGGCAGATTTGTTTCAGACAACAAGAAACAACGTAACTCTCCACATCAAAAACATATTCAAAGAATCTGAATTAGATGAAATTTCAGTATGTAAGGATTCCTTACTAACTGCCGCTGATGGCAAAAAATACAAGACAAAACTTTACAATCTCGATGTTATCATCTCAGTTGGCTATCGTGTAAAATCACAACAGGGCACACAGTTCCGCATCTGGGCAAACTCCGTTCTCAAAGACCACCTGCTCCGTGGTTACTCCATCAATCGCCAACTGGTGGCACTGCAAGAACGAACTGACAAACGGTTTCAAAAGGTGGAACAGAGATTGGACGAGCACCAAAAACAAATAGATTTTTTCGTAAAAACAAAACTGCCGCCACATGAAGGCTGTATTTTCGAGGGACATCTGCTCGAAGGCAGAGAGGTGGCCGAAAGCATCATCCGGACGGCACAACACGAGGTGATACTGATTGACGCCTATGTGGGAGCAGACACGCTACACATTCTGGAGGCTAGGCAACCCAATGTATCAGCCACGATCTACACGGAACGAATAGGTCCGAACATACGAACATTGCAAATGAATCATGATGCCGAATATGGCACTAGCCGACACATAGAGATACTCTCCTATCGAACCCATTTTCACGACCGATTCCTAATCGTTGACGATACCGTCTATCACTTTGGTGCCTCTCTCAAAGACCTCGGCAAAAGGCTCTTCGCCTTTGATGTCATCCATCTATCCAAGGCATTGATTTTGGGACAAGTGGTATAGGGGAATTAGTCGTTACACAACTCCCCCCTCGACTGCGCTCAGGGTGCGTAGTCGTTGGCTGAGCGGAGCCGAACGTTGGCTGAGCGAAGTCGAAGCCAGAAGCCAGCACAATTCCACAAAAACATTATCTATTCTTATGAATTTTCAAAGTAAAATTTTATAAAATGTGATGATTTCTTTAAGAAACAAGTTTATATTCTTTTGAATATGGAGTATCTCTTTTTATTACAGAAAACATTCGAGCTACAATTTTTGCTCGAATCACATTCAATATGCACATAGGATGTTTCCCCTCCGCTCTTCTTCTTTCATAGTAATCCTTGTATTCACTTGACAACATGTGTGTTCCCGCACTAACGGCGCACAAATGCAGCAGAGCCTTGATATTTTTGTTTGCCCTTTGCGACACCTTAGACTTGGAATGGATACTTTTACCAGATGTATATTGGAAAGGTGCAAGACCAGCATAACAGTTGAATTGTCTGGCATTTTGGAATCGGGAAAATCCTTCCGTTATTACTATCATATTGATAGCCAACTTCTTGCCGACACCATCAATGGATGTTAGCAGATCCATCTGGTGTTTTATATTTTCGTCAGAACTTATTATGTTCACCATTTCGCCCTCAATTTCATCAATCATTTTTTGTAACGTCTCAATGACTTTTTTCCACAGAATAGACTTGCGCTTGTAATCACTCTTGTCCATATAGTTCTTTTGGTCGTTCAGCTGAGTCTGATATTTCACTTTATCGGAAAGAAGTTGGTCTCTGTTTGATAGCAATTCTTTGAGAGAGGCAATAGTTTTGTCCTTCACATTGTATGCCACAGCCTTGTCGTTAAATCGGTAGGAGTACTCAGCGATACGTCTTGCGTCCACAGTGTCGTTTTTACCTCTCGTTACACCAAATGAATTCTTTATTCTTGTTGGATCCTCCATCCACAAAAAAACTTCTAAATCACGACATGCACAAACAAGAGGATAGATGTAACGTCCTGTATATTCGGCACATATAAGAATATCCTCTTTGTCTGCATTTAATTTCTTCAATTCGTTCTTTATCAATTTTTTAATATTAGAAACAATGTTTGGAATCTCATCTTCATAAACGATTGCATCTGAATTTCTGAAACAAAAATTTAACTTTTCTTTGCTGACATCAATGCCGATAAACAAATTCTTCATATCTTGCAAAAACTTTAGCGGACTTTGGACGTTGATTCATTGCCTACAAACCTTATCGTTACTAAGGCATATTCTTATTCAGGTCTTTGAATCAACGGAGTCGGACGGTCTAAAAAGATTTTTGGGTCTTACCCATTTGCCAAAATTATGAACCATCCGACTTCCATTGTCCTTTGTTTAGTAATACTATTATATCATCACAAATTTATTAATTTTGTAGGCGAATTTTTAACTTGAATAATGACTTTACAAATCTAAGGTTTGCCTAAGTTCAAATTGAACAAGGAAAAGATAACGACCAAAGACATTTGGCTGCACATGTTTAAAGAGATGGGTAATATGGAAAAAATAGACGAATCTGTATATGATAGAGCTGACGAAGGGCTTCTCCGTTTGATCGAGAAAGCCAAGGTCGCGGCCCTTTCGGAAGAGGAGCAAAAGCTCTACGATGCCAGCATGAAGGTGCTCGAAGACGAGATCGACATGGAGGAGCATGGATTCAAGCGTGGGTTGAAACAAGGCATTGCCCAAGGAAGAGCAGAAGGCGAAAGCAAAGCACGTCAACAGATCATCTCCAACCTTCGCCAAGTGGGATTTTCTGACGAAAAGATTGCTGAAATGACCAAGATTCCATTGGAAGAGATTACAAGACTATAGAAGTAGGTAAAGGCGAAGGCGTTCACATCTTGTATGTGAGCGCCTTCTCTGTCAAGACCCCCCTTCGACTCCGCTCAGGGGGCGAAGCCAGAAGCCCCTCTACATACAAGAAATGCGCAGCCGATGGGTTGCGCATTTCTTGTTTTTTAGAGACGTGGTGCACCACGTCTCTACACAGACCGACATTTCTTAAATCTTAACTCTTAATTCTTAACTCTTAATTACCTCAGCGCCCTCATCGCATTCAGCACAGCCAACACAGTGACACCTACATCTGCAAAGACAGCCATCCACATCGTGGCAATACCGAATGTTGCCAGAAGCAACACCAACACCTTCACGCCTATGGCAAAGGCCACATTCTCTCGTGCGATACGAATCGTTCTTCTCGCTATGGCTATCGCCTTTGCTACCTTGCTTGGCTCATCGTCCATCAAGACAACATCCGCCGCTTCAATAGCTGCGTCACTGCCCAGACCTCCCATGGCGATACCCACATCGGCTCTTGCCAACACAGGCGCATCATTGATACCATCTCCAACAAAGGCCAAACAATTCTCCGTGTTCTTTTCCTTCAATAATCGCTCCACATGCGCCACCTTGTCTGCCGGCAACAGTTCCGTGTGGTATTCGTCCAGTTTCAATGGTGCAGCCACATGCTCTCCTACTTCCTTACGATCACCCGTCAGCATCACCGTTTTCTTGACACCCAAACTCTTCAACGCCTGAATAGCCTCAACAGCATCGTCCTTCACCTTGTCGTTGATCACTATATGTCCGGCATACTCTCCATTGATCGCCACATAGATGATGGTTCCAACACTCTCACATGGTTGCCACTTAGCCCCTACGCTATCCATCAAATTGGTGTTACCCACACACACCTCGTCACCGTTCACCTTCGCCTTAATACCTTGTCCAGCAATCTCTTCCACGTCCATCAACGCGCATCCGTCATTTGCCTCGTCAGGATAGGCATCACGCAAAGCATTCGCAATCGGATGTGTAGAGTATCGTTCCACATGTGCCGCCAGATGCAACAGGTGTTGCTCGTTGTGCTTCTCGGGATGAACGGATTCCACCGCAAAAACACCATGCGTCAACGTACCCGTTTTATCAAACACCACCGTATCGATCTTTGCAAGGAGATCCATAAAGTTGGCACCCTTCACCAAGATACCATTTCTGGAAGCACCTCCTATTCCACCGAAGAAGGTCAACGGCACACTGATAACCAAAGCACAAGGACAAGAGACCACCAAAAAGATCAATGCTCGATGTAACCAAATTGGGAAAGCACTCATAAATCCATTTGCAGCAAACAATGGAGGTAAGAACGCTAACGCTATTGCTCCAAACACCACAATAGGTGTATATACCTTGGCAAACTTGGAAATGAAGGTCTCACTGCTCGACTTATGTTCATTGGCATCCTCAACAAGTCTGATGATTTTCGAAACCGTTGATTCGCCATATGCCTTTGTTGTACGGACTTTCAAAACACCCGACAGATTGACGCAACCAGAAATCACTTCGTCCTCCACAGCCACATCGCGAGGAACACTCTCACCCGTCAACGCTACCGTGTTAAGACTAGAACTACCCTCCAACACCACGCCATCCAAAGGCACCTTCTCTCCAGGCTTGATGATGATCACCTCTCCTACAGCAACCTCTTCTGGCGAAACAACAGCCACCTCTCCTTCTCGCTCCACATTTGCTGAGTCGGGACGAATATCCATTAGATGTGCGATGGAATCCTTGCTCCTCCCTTCTGCATATCCTTCAAAAAGTTCTCCAATCTGAAAGAATAGCATAACAAAGACAGCCTCAGGAAACTCTGTCTCTGCACCTGGAAGGAATCCTATACACAAAGCCCCTATGGTAGCCACAGCCATGAGAAAATGTTCATTGAAAGGATCACCCTCCATGATTCCCTCTGCTGCCTCCTTAAGCGTATCATGTCCAATCAAAAGGTATGGGACCAAATAGACAAGCAATAATTGCCAAGTTGTTAGATTAAACGATTTTTCTATGAAATAAGCTCCTATTAATAGAAGCACTGTTATTACAATAAGAATTAATTTTTCCTTACCCTCATCGTGATGATGAGAATGTTCACATCCGCAATGACAATGGGAATGTTCGTGATGATGCTCGTGTGCCATAGTTTTTTATTGTATTAATTTTTCATGACACAAATGTAAGACATAATTAATGCAACCAAGTTGCAAAAGCGATAGAGAACAAACAAATCATTTACGCTTTTCCTTTTTTTCAACATCCAAATCTCCGGCTTCAACATCAGCCTCATCCCTGTTTCTCTTTTTCCTTTTTATAGCATTCCAATAAGACTTGAATAGACCAGAGAAAGTATCAAAATCTTCTCGATACACAATACCCAATCCTTGTGTGTTTGGAGCCTGTTTAAAATAACTGTTATTAGAATGGTTATAACCTTTGGCACGAAGTTTTCCTGATTTACCTAACTTATATTCAATATCAAAATCAACAATACTATTAGACACATTTTTCATCTCTTTCAACTCCTCACCTTCTCTATATCCAAAGTTTCCATTTAAGATCAATCTATCATTCAGCAACTGAGTAGAAAGAGCCACATCAAATTCACTGGAGGTAACCGTTCCATTCTCTCCATTTGAAGTAGGACGATAATTGAATCCGATATTAATATCTTGCGTCATCTTCGAAATCCAACTTGACAATTGAGAAGAAAGAGTCGAGAATCCCACAGAAGACAACTCTGTGGTTGCAACAATCGTTTTATCAAAATTATAAAAATGACCCAAAGCAAGCAAGGATGCAATGTTTCTGTTTATTGCCTCTTCTGTATTTATTTCGCTCCTTAGCTTACTACGAACATCTTCGTCTGAATTTGGCAACTCAATATCGAATTTAAGATTAGGCGATGTGATTGTACCTGTAAGATTCATTAAACAATTCACCAAAGTTGTACCTACAGGCAAGTTTGGATCTTCTATAATATCTCCCAATGGTGCATTTAAGCCATATTTTGCTTGAATATTAATATCCGCCATATAAGGACTTCCTGTCCATCGAACCGTACTACCCTTGATAATATCAAACTTTCTGGAAATAATACTTTGAATAGAGAACATATAATCACCCTTCTCTATTTCATAACCTCCATACATTTTAAAATCGCTCTCCTTCAAATTATATGTTAATCGTAGGGATCCCGAACCATTAGCTCGAATAATATCACCTTGTTGAGAGTCCATAATCAAATGAATCTGAGCATCGGGTGTCGCTTCCAAATCCATTGTCAACTGAATATTAGTGGAAGTAGTATTCTTTTGCTCACTAATTTGTTTAATTTTCTCCCTACGAAGTCTTCTTTTTTCAGCCATAGACTTGTTATCCTCAGCCTCAACAAATGTGATAAAATTTCCTTCTTTAGCTGAAGAAGCCCCTTCTATCGGAATGGTCATTAGCGTGTTAGGCATAGTTCTCATTCCCAAATTGATATTAACAGTTTCTGTCGTTCCTGAGAAATGAGCATAACCTTTACCATAGGCTTTACCATAGAAAGTCTCATTATCCTCCTCCTTTGTATTCATCAACAACAGATTATCACAACTCAAATCAAATGCAAATTTCATATTACGGAAGGCGTCATGAAGAAGCATTCCAGACACGATACCATAATGTCCTTCCGTATCAAACAACTGAGTTTGATTCAGTTCAATGGTATGAGGTGTCAGCTTAACCGAATCGGAAAGCACATATGATGTCTTAAGGAAATCAACATCAAAGGCCATATCTTTCACATACGCAGTTCCCTCCAATCCAATATTTCCAAACTTTCCATACGCACATACATTACCAGATACTGTACCTGTATTATTTTGAAGTACATTTTTCAGGTATTTACGAAGGAACTTCATACTTACATCTTTCAATTTTCCGCCAATGTATAAGGAGTCATTCCCTAAAAAGACACCTCCATGAATAACAGATTTAGACAAATCTTGCCTATCCATACTAGTGGACAATAGATTCACATCAAAATCTATACATTTTTCCTTTTCCAACCACGAAGTACTGACAGACATATCACCCAACAATCCATCATTTATAGAACCATCGTAAACATACAGATCTCCTTTGAAGTATGGAGTATTAAATAATCTGAACAGAAAAACATCGCCATCAGCTACGCCGTTGAACGAGATGTTCTCACTTGCCACCATATCACTTATGTAGCCCAAGTATAAATCACTAAAATGCACATTTATGCTATCGGATGATGTTGTGGAATTAGCACCTGCAATCGACAGAAATTGCGATCCATGACTGAACAAAAAACTATCAATAACAATCTCTTTTTTATCCAATTGGACTAAGCATTCCTGTATATTCCATATCGAATCATTAAGAATGATGTTAGATGGATGAAGATGAACATCTGCTGTAACACCTTCTCCCTTAACAAAGTCCTTAAAGAGTGCATCCAACTCAATCTTTCCACTATAGGTATCTTCCGTTGAGTTACTAAAATTAAAATTGAAATCTACAGCATTCTCTTTTGCACTGGAATTAAGAGACAAGAAATACGGTGTTCTTCTTTTGTTCTTCGGTATGTAAGAAGAACGGCACATAACCTTTAACTTATCATGAGGATTCTCACATAAGAAGATCACGTCAGACAAGAAGGATTCTCCCTTTCGCACTTGAGGCGCCTCCAATCGCACTTTTACCTTTTGATCACTCTCTTTCACAAATCCTTTTAACTTTGCATCTTCCACTATCACCAAAGGCAACGGATAGACATCATGAATAGGTTCCATATTCCCTATTACGAAGTCAAAAGAGAAATCATTTTGTTTCCCTTTGGAATCGAATGGTTTCTCCTCCTTAATCAAAGCTGGCAAGTAATAATGTGCAATATTATGTATAAAGGAAGGCAATGATGAGAATGAATATATTCCCTTCACTGTTCCATTTAAATAATCTGAATAAACAGACAATTTCTTTCCATTATTGGGCAATACTGAAGCAGAAAGACTTAGATTATTTAAACTTAATTCTTTGTCATCCTGAGTAAAAACAACATTATCAAGAGAGAATGAACCTTCCAAATCATCAATACTCTGTCCTACAAAATTTGTTTCCACATCAAACGAAAGATGAGCATCATCAACTCCTTCTATTAGGTGAGTCTTTGCCAGATTGAAATCATTCACACTGGATGAAAAATGATACAACGGATTTTCCTTACGCAAATCAGCCTTGCCTAAGAAACTAACTTCCGCATTTTTATCACTCATAATCACTTGCCCATCAAAGCCGTCATTATCAAATTTTCCATCCAAACGAATGTCTTCATAACAATAATTCTTGTAATACAAAGAATCTATCGTTCCTTGCGCCTTCAACCTGAAATTTCGGTCAGACAACTTATCCAAGACAATGTTCGTATTAAAAGCCAAATTACCAAGCATAGAAGCTTCACCTAGAACCTTGTTCAGATAACAACTATCAGAGCGAATATCTCCTACAATTCTGTAAGAATTCAATAAGAAATCAGGAGAACTCATAGAGACCGACATATCAATCTTTCCCATATTACTGAATATGACGCCTTTAGTCAACATGTCAGAAAGAGTTCCGTTCAATGTTCCGCTATATGAAAATATACCCAAAGAATCCAATACACCTGGCAGCTGGATATCTCTATCCAACGCAACAAAAAGGATGTCTGACAATTCAGATGAATTAGAAGATATCTTATTCAGCTCCGCATCTATATTCAAATTCTTAGCGTTTGGATACACATCTTTCACAAAGATATTTCCAGAGATGCAAGTTGCAGTACCATATTTTAACACCAAATCATTAACTTGAAACTGAGATAATTTACCATAAGCATTACCCTCAATTGTAAATGTCTCAGAAAGCATATCCAACGCAGGATAAAGGGCAGAAAAATCCGACAATCGGATGAAAGACTCCCCCATCATGATTTCACCTCTCAATAAATTCAAAGGATCCTCAAATGCTTTATGATTATCGTGATGAACCACCACCTCCTTTACATTCAAATTACTATTGGGAGTTTTTAGTGACACATCCTCCACATTAATCCTTTCATTATTGGAGGAAGCAATCATAGATATATTATCTATAACAAAACCTGATTTTTCCTTAAAAGAGATATTCTCAACTAAAACGCGAACGGAATCATCCACAAACGAACGAACAAAAACACATCCATTTATATCATAGATTTTCAAATCATTAGGATTTAACCGACCTATCATATTATCCTTGTAAGGATTTTTATAAGATATCAAACAATCATTAAATGCAATAGACTCAATATCCATTGTCCATTGAAGAGACAACGTATCATTTTTATTCGATTTGAAGGCATCTATAAAAAATTGGAAATTAGGAACTTGCGTAGAATCCATAGAAAGATTAGCCTCCAATCCGGTGAATTGTATTGTTCGAAACGAAACTTGAGAAGAGAACAATTTCCAAAGATTAATAGTAACCTTGGTTCTGTCCATAAATAGCATCGTATCTCTATTAAGATCCTCTACATACACATCTTTCAAGACAAAACTATTTGGGAAATTCCACTCAATCTCATCAACAGAAACCTTACTTCCAACTTGGTGCGAAAGGCTATTGGTGATAGCATCAACCACCGAGTGTTGCATTTTTTTATTCTGCAACACTAAATAACCGAATAGGAGGAAAAACACAAATACTCCTATTATCGAAAGTAATATGTAGGTAAATCGTTTTATATCAAATACTTAAAAAGGACCTCTAACAAATCCCTAATTTATAAATCTCTCATCTACCGGGAATGCTAATCGAATCAAGCATAAGAATCAGCAAACACCCCTATTCTTCGCAAATTTAACAAATAGTTTTCACCGAATAAGTACTTTTATCGCGTGTTTTTTGTAAATTTGCCATTGTTTAAAAATTTTTAACGAAATGGCAAATCCAATCAATATTCTGGCTATAGAATCTTCTTGCGATGACACATCTGCAGCAGTCCTAAGTGATGGATATTTACTATCTAACGTAATTGCAAGTCAGAAGGTTCACGAGGCATATGGCGGCGTTGTTCCAGAACTAGCCTCTCGCGCACACCAACAGAATATCATCCCTGTTGTTCACGAAGCAATAAAACAATCTGGAATTTCAAAAGATCAACTATCAGCCATTGCATTTACTCGTGGTCCCGGACTTATGGGATCCCTATTGGTTGGAACATCCTTTGCCAAAGGTCTATCTATGTCCCTAAACATTCCGCTTATTGAGGTAAACCATCTTCAGGCTCACATTCTTGCACACTTCATCCAAACAAGAGACGAGGAAAAGAAATTGCCTGAATTCCCATTTTTATGCCTTTTAGTTTCTGGAGGAAATTCTCAAATTGTATTGGTTAAGAGTCCAAGCGAAATGGAAATCATCGGACAGACTATCGATGATGCAGCGGGAGAAGCCTTCGACAAATGCGCTAAAGTGATGGGATTGCCTTACCCTGGAGGACCCGTTATCGACAAACTTGCCAAAGAAGGTAATGTAAAAGCATTCACCTTCCACAAACCGCAAATACCTAATTATGATTATAGTTTTAGTGGGCTGAAAACCTCTTTCTTATATCTTTTGAGAGATGAGATAAAAAAGAACCCTAATTTCATCGAGGAAAATAAAAATGATCTTTGTGCCTCTTTGCAATATACCGTAGTGGATATTCTGATGTCAAAATTAAGGAAAGCCGTCAAAGACCTTGGGATAAACAGAGTGGCTGTTGCAGGTGGAGTTTCTGCGAACTCAGCATTAAGAGCTGCATTTGAAGATCATGAGAGAAGATACAAATGGACCATCCATATCCCTAAATTCTCTTATACTACAGACAATGGAGCGATGGTTGCCATTGCTGGTTATTTCAAATATTTGGAAGGGAACTTCTGCGACATATCCCTACCTCCTTTTTCAAGAGTAGAGATGTAAAGAAGTACGAGATTTTGAACTATCATTGTTAAAAAAAACAATGATATCATCTATCGAATTTGAATATTATTCTGTATATTCGCTATATGATGTTTAACCAAACTGAAATGGCTTATGAAAAAGATAGTAAAGAATCTCACAAAAATCAGTTATATCCTTATAACCGCGTTAGCTGTATTATCCTCATCGTGTACAAAAGAAGTTGAGGAAGAAATTAGCATAAAAGAGAATCTTCCAGGAACCTGGATTGCAGAAAAGAAGGTCTACCTAGAATTGGAAGAAGGATCCACTTGGCGTTACATAGAAGTTAGTTCTGATTTAGTAGGTGAATGGATTAATGTCCCATTCTCATTCATTGGTGATGATTCCTACCTTATCGAATTCAAAAGCAAAGATGGTCACATATACAAGTACGAAGGGAACTATACTCTATCAGAAGACACTATCTATATGGAAAATATAGACAATTTCCCATGTCACAAAGCAGGTATTACATTCAATAGTAAGTCAAGAATGGTATTCACTCTTGATGGTGTAAGTGACAAAGGAGTAAAGAACAAAACAGAGTTCCATTTCTCAAAAGAATCCGCCATTCGCGAAACTAAAGCATTCAATAGCATAAAAGTACAACAATCAACTAAATACACCTGTTCCGAGGTTAATCAGAAATATGCAGGAACATTCAAAGTCGAAAGTGTCGCGACAAATGTGTTGTTAGTAATTGATGACAAAGAAAACATAACCCTTACAAATGATGATTATGTGTTAGTAATCAACGAGAAGGGATACTTTGCAAAGAATCCTTCACAAATAAAGGAGGGAGACCAAGCTATTCTATATTTGAACAAGGAGAGCATGACGATAAATTCCACACATCAGAACAGTGAGATTCCTAATAGCATAGGTGCAGTCTTATTTTGGGAGGATTAATCGAAGCATAAAAAAAGAAAGGACCACTCGTTTGATTTGAGTGGTCCTTTCTTTATATGCGTTTGAAATTAATTAAACAAGCCGTCCAATTTGTGGAAACAGGATGACAGACAGAATACAATCACATCATCACCCGGTAGGATCTGAGACTGTCCGTTGGCAATATACCCCACTCCATTACGAATGTAACCTCCTATAAACAAATCCTTTGGCAACTTCACATCCATAACTCTACCCCTTGTAATTGCAGATCCTTCTTTCGGTGTCAACTCCACAACCTCAGCATCCACATGAGTCAAACATTTCACATTATGAACATCAGCATCCAATGTATATTGGTATATATAACTTGCTGCCAATAGTTTCTTATTAATAACAGTACCAATATCCAAGCTTTCAGCCAATTGGATATAGTCCACATTCTCTATCTCAGCAATGGTCTTCTGCAAGCCAAATCTTTTTGCTGCAATACACGCCAATATGTTAGCCTCAGAATTCTCAGACAATGCCACAAATGCATCCATCTCTTCAATGTTTTCATCCTTCAAGACATCCAGATCACTCGCATCAACATTAAGAATCATTGCATTATCTGTTTTCTCTAACAACAGGTTTACTTTCTGTTTTTCGCGTTCCAAAACTTTCACGCCAATGTTCTTAGGTAAACTCTGAATCGTTTTTAGAGTAATGTTTCCTCCTCCAACGATCATCATCTCATTTACATCAATCACCTCTTTTCCTGCTTGATCACGAACATCCGGAATATAATCTTTGGTTGTGATAAAATAGACTATATCATTGGCATAAATCTCATCATATCCTTTTGGGATAATTGTTTCTGTATTTCTTCGAATAGCAACGACACGATAAAATTCACTATTCTGCAAATCCATCAGTTTTTGATTAATAATCGGGGCATTTGCCCTAATCTTCATACCAATCAGTGTCAAAGCACCATTAGAGAACTCCATCCATTGTCTCACCCAATTCATCTTTATTGAAGAAGTAATCTCTTTTGCCGCCAAAAGTTCCGGGTAGATCATAACATCTATTCCCAGATCATTAAAGAATTTCTTATTCTCTTCAAGTAGATATTCATAATTGTTAATACGTGCGACAGTCTTTTTTGCTCCCAATTTATGAGCCAAGATGCACGATGTAATATTTCTACTCTCTATCGGAGTTACCCCAATAAATAGATCTGCCTCTTTTACTCCAGCCTCTTTTAAATCTTGAAGAGCTGTAGGTATTCCCTGAACTGCTATCAAATCATACAGCTTCTCTATATTCTGAACTTTCTCTCTGTCCTCTTCTATCACGACGATTTCGTGATTTTCTCGAGAAAGCATCTTTGCCAAGTGAGTTCCTACCTCTCCGGCTCCAGCAATAACAATCTTCATATCTTAAACCAATTATTCGTGTACAAAAATAATGTAACTTTTGTTTTTTACATACCTTTGTTGACAAATAAATAAAACAAATTATGTTCGAACTATTACAAGACTACGATAGAAATGCAATGGTTGTGTTAAATGCAGGAGACCTTCACAATCCAAGTACCAATTTTTTCTTTTGGATGATATCCCAGATTCTCATCTGGTCTCCCGTATTGGTTATGTTTTTTTATACAATAGCGCACAGTAAAGGCAAAGAGACTCTTTTGATTGCAGGTTTTACAATCCTTCTATTCGCACTGTGCGATCAAGTATCTTCCTCCATACTGAAACCTCTCATTGCGCGACCAAGACCAAGTCACGACCCAATCATAGAGACCCTTTTAAACTATGTGAACAATTATCGAGGAGGAGCTTATGGATTCCCATCCTCACACGCAGCCAACTCATTTGGTTTTGCCATCTTTAGTTCCCTATTGTTTAGAGAAAAATACTATACGATAGGTGCCATTTCTTGGGCTTGTATGTGCTCCTACTCTCGAATTTATCTTGGAGTTCACTTCCCTGGTGACATTATTGTTGGCATAATATTAGGCATAGCAATAGGATTCCTTTGCCATTGGCTATATTATAAAAGCAGGGGCAGGTTTGCACTCAATAATACATCACATTACGAGACAGAAGATAGAGTCACTGCAACTGGATACAAGAAACAAGACATATACTTGATTCTTTACACTCTTATCATTCTTCTTTTTGCCATTATCTGCTGTAGTTTACAGACAAGATAAAAAAAGTGACACCCTTCTTAATGGATGTCACTTCTATTTTAGATATCAAAGGTATTTATTTAACTTCAAATTTCTTCAAAGCATCTTCCAAAGACAATCCTGCAAAATCCTGTGCACAAATCCAACGACCACTCTTCTTATCATCAGCGAAAGCTGCCAAAACCATGCCAGGGATAACTGAATCTGGATCGTTCGGAGCATTTGGTCCGCCCAAATCTGTACGACACCATCCTGGATCAACCAAGTTTATCATCACATCTGTTCCATCTACTGTACCAGCAAGGTCTGTTGTTACCTTATCTAATGCTGCCTTACTTGCAGAATATCCTGCTTGCTGAGGTTCATTGCGGATTCCACTTGTTGTATTAATCACGCGACCAAATCCTCTCTCAATCATAGGAGGAACAAATGCATAACACAACATCATTGGAGCAATTGTGTTTATCATAAAGCTCTCTGTATAATCAGAAACTGGTGTGCTAAAATATTCCGTACGATATGCGATTTGAACTGCCGCATCATTGAAAAGAATATCAACCTGCGTACCTTTCTTGTTAATAGCATCAATCATCGCCTGAACTTGATCTGGCTTAGACAATTCTGCAGCTACACAATAAGCCTCTACACCCATAGATGTCACCTCTTTCCAAACCGACTCTGTATGCTTCAAATCTCTACTATGAAGAATTAGGTTACAACCTTGAGAAGCCATAAACTTAGTGATTCTGTAACCCAAACCTCTATTAGCACCTGTGATTAGTGCCCACTTACCTTTTAAATTTCTCATATGACATTTACACTTAATATTTTTGTGCAAAATTACGGAAAAAATATCACATAACAAACTTCACATACATTCTCATTTAATCTCCTGGATAAGACGGACGGAACAACCCCATACTCGACTAGTTTCCGCCAATGGAGTAACGCCACTCATATAGAAAGATAAGGCTCTCACATTACCTTCTCTTTCATAATTTCCTGCTGTTGACGACCAATAAACTCCCCATGGATTTGCAGGATAGTTTTTTATATTTGTACCCCATCGTCGACCTGCAGCAGGAAGGAATACAGCCCCAGCCTGCTCCATTATAGACCAATCAGACTTGGTGTATACATTATCGCTATAATTATCCTCTATAAAATCAGAGTCTTCATATAATCCAGATTGAAACACCAATCTGTTTTGAGTAGATGGAGTAAAAGTCTGCCCTGATGGCAAAACCCAACTATCAGGCAAAATAATCAAACCTTTTTGTCCAACTACAGTTGCTAATGCAAATAGATTTCCCGCATTTTCCCGTTTTGTGAATAAGTAGTTCCACTCCTCACTTGTTGGAGTCCTCCAAACACACGGTTCCTCTGAGCCTATCTTATTCACGCCCCAATCGGCCATAGAATATTGACCTACAAAACTATTGTTCCATTCTCCACCAACTAAATAATCTCTGTAATCCGTACTTGTAGAAGAAACTTCAAATCCAGAATCCCATCCACAAGTTGCCCAACCAAAGAGATCAATCCATCCATCATATTCAACAGAGATGTAAGTATTCTTTAAACCAATTATATCATACTGATTTTCCGCAAATCTCCATTCGAAATAATAGTCATTGCATTGCAGATTGCCAGGAGAAAAACGAACCTGAAGCGTATCATTAACACTAAACTTATATTTAAGCAAAGGATCGACAAAAGTAACACTGTCTGCATAAGAATCTTTCAATGAGAGAATCACTTGTCCGTCTTTCCATACATAAAATTGGGCATTGATTTCAGTCATTAAGATCATCAATAGGAATAACAACAAATACTTCTTCATATCTTAATCAATTTAACACTTAAAAACAAACCCGAACGTTTAAAAACATTCGGGCATTTTATGATTAATAATAAACTATCTTCCTTACTTCCACCCATCTTCTTGTCTTGGCAGGTCGTTCATCAAAAACAGCAAATTGACTTACAGTTTCTTTCTTATCCCAACTATTTTGCCAATCTATCACCATATCCCAAGACTCAATATCCTCATTTGAGATAATTCCACCATTAGCTTCATTCTCTTGACCTTCGTGCAAATACAATCGACCAGGATAATATTGTTCCTTGCATAAACGAACGGTCCAATTTCCGTACTCATCACTATCTATGATCGTAAACGAACGCACATAACGATACGGTTCACCATCTCCAAAACCTTCCATATCAAAATATTTCAAGCATCCATCTACTGTTCGACAGAAAACCTTGTAACCATTCTCATAACCACATACGTTATAGCGTTTAAGGAAACCTTCCGAGTCA
This sequence comes from Paludibacteraceae bacterium, assembly GCA_045600225.1. Classification (GTDB taxonomy): domain Bacteria; phylum Bacteroidota; class Bacteroidia; order Bacteroidales; family Paludibacteraceae; genus UBA1181. The sequence continues at coordinate 12,417 of JAZRXL010000021.1, read as the reverse complement.
TAGAAATAACGAGCACCAAGAATTCCATATTCTTTCGCATCTATCACTACATCTTTTATTGTACCATTAACGTCTCTTTTTACCTTATGGTCCTTATCAGGTATTATATTCCAATTATTATATATAACAGACCCTTTTGAGAATTTTCCACAAGTATCAAATTCCGTATAATCAACATACTTATGGTTCCGATTGTTAAATGGCTCATATATCAACATCCAAGTACTATCTGGTTGTATTCCGTTCGAAATGTATGGTCTTGAATTCAAAGAAACAGACTTAACAGGTCCACACAATAGATTCATCTGAAGATCACGAGAACAATAAGATAACTTCTCTTCTCTTTTTCGAGGACGATATACTAAAGTATCTACCATAGAGAGAGAATCCGCACTTTCCTTTCTTCCAAAGCCAACAAGCTTCGAATGATTTCCGTACAAAACAGTATCATATACACACTGGACCTTCTTTTCTACCCGAATAGTATCTACAACTTCTATAGAAACAACATTCTGAGGTTCATCATTCTCTTTTTTTGTTTGAGTATCTGAGTTACATGAAAAAAAGCCAAAGGAAACAACCCAAATTGCACCTATTATCAATCTATAATAGGATTCTCTATTCACCTTTCTATTGTTTAAATTCTTCATATCAAATTTACTTTCATATAGTGGTATACAAAGATACTATTTTCAAACTGATTTTCAAATATTGTTAGAAGTTTAGATGCAACGCGAATCGTAATCCATGACGAGGAACATCTGCATGATCACGATAGGTCAATCTCCAAATATATTCTAATTTGAATAATTTTAGTATATTATCAAGTCCCGCACCAATTTCCATATAAGGAATCTTTTCAAAAGCATAAGAAGTAGAGGGAAGTACGAACAAGCCCTCTTTATTATCCGCAACCATAGGATTCGATTTATTATTCAGTTTCCCCCATACTCCCTTAAATGTAAAGAACTCTCTTAACTGCAATTTTCTTATCACCGGTATTCTATTGAATATCAACCCATTCATGTTATAATCAATATCCCATGTTAAAGATTGATTACATACAAATTCTACAGGATCCATCAAAGAGAACGCCTTCTCCTTTAATGTATATGAACAACTGGCATCAGGGACATCCAATAATGCATACGGAACATTATTCCATACCTTAGTTGCTTTAAAGAACAAATCAACATAACCGAAATAAGAGAGCCAACATCTCTTCTCAAAACTTGCTTCCGTGCGATTATATGTATAATCAGAACCAGCGACTCCCTTCAAACCTATTGCATGAGAAAGCAAGAAAACCGGAGTCTCTTTATTCAAAGAATAACGGAATCTCCTTGACTGATAAAACTTCTCATGAGGCGCATATCGCAAAGAGACGTTTAAAGTAGACATAGAAAACGCATCTATAGAAGAGATCGAGCCATCAGCATTATAGCGGTTAAATTCTGTCAACCATGTAGCGTACGACTTCTTATATAGGAAATCGATATTATACGAGAATCCAGAATAAAACTCATTTCTATACGACACTCCAGCCTCTGTTCTATAAATTGCATTTCGATCATCCGTTCTGCTAAACAAAGACGCTAAAATATTGTCATAACCAACAAAACTCTCTCCCACTTTTCCTACATCATATTGTCCATAGAATTGAATGGAATGAACAGGAAACTCTAAGCGATATTGCTTCTTCTCTTTGAAGGAATACTCCAACAATCCCATACCTTTAGGACGTTTATCCTTAAATCCATAGGCAAGATAGGTATTTAAGAAAAAATGTTTATCAAAGAAAGTGGTTGTTTCTCCACCTACTCGCAATCTAAATCCCTCTAAGCGGTTGGTGGATATCGTAGAGAAAAAAGGACCGTAATCAAATTGACTTCCTTCTTTCTTGGTTGGAATATAATTATTCACACAAACATCTAATATAGAATGAAGGGCACGAAACACGCGAACCTCATTTAATTTGGACATCAAAGAATCCATTCGCTGTTCCTCAGACATTAACGGAATGGATCGTATTGTATCCCAAGCAGTTGCCGTTTGGGTAGACGCATTTTTATTCTCTACGACCAAAGCACTCTGTTGAAACAGAGCAGAATCTCTTGGCACATCAAAATTATAATCCTGATATATGTTTATTCTTTCACCATAAACACGAGGTAAAGAAGGAACGAAAAACTCTACACACATATAATCTTTCGTCGTCAACCTTGTCCCATCATCGGTACGAGTAAAGTCCTGTTCTATGTACATATTTTCCACAAAGTTCATATTAATATCTTTGGGAATATTAAGTCGAGCATGATGTATGAATCTTGTAGAATCCAAGGTGACATATAAACTACCACTAAAGCCATATGCTTCTGCAGTTCTTGGAACAAAAGCAAGATTCACACAGGAATCTCCATTTACCATCAAAGTGTCTAATATATAATATTTGTAAAATGAAGGTGCAATATTAGCCAAAGGACTAACAAAATGATTAGACAATAACTCAACATCATTTGAAAAGATATTCACTTCTTGAAACATCTCATCGATGGTCTTCTTTACCCCATCTTGAGGAAATATATCATCAATACCAACATTTCTTTGTGCTCGAATTATAGTTCTTTCTTTTTCTGGATTCTTTTGATAAAGATGAGTAGACATACATTCCCTTAATCCAACAGGCAAGATGCTCTTCCCATAGTGAGACGTATCAGTATGGTCGTACAAGAAACCAAACTTACTTGACAATAATGGATGTTTTCGTTCTTCAAATTCATTCCACGCATAAGAGATTTTCTGATAATGATCGTACGAACAGAAATCATGATTTCGAGGATTATCTAAATTCTTACGATCTATCATCTCTTTAACAAGATCCACAGCAGGATTATTCTTATTCTTATATTTTAATCTTTTAGGGTTTACAACCACTTCATCCAAAGAATATGTTTCAGGAGATAAGTTTACTTTAATATTCCTTTTAACACCATCAGCCTTTACATTGTACTTATAATCCTTATACCCCATCATAGAAAAAACAAGGGTACCAGGCTCACTTGTAATGATGGTAAACTTACCATGAATATCCGTTATAGTACCCTTTGTTGTATTCTTAAAATAGACTGAAACATACGGAAGCATATCCTTCGAAGAGGAGTCTCTAACAACACCAGAGATTTCAGTCTCTGCACAAAATCCGATTGAGAATGAAAAAATTGAACACAAAATAAAATAAAATCTCAAATATCTCATTGTCCTAACGTTAAAAATCAAAAAATTTACCATCTTCCGCTATAGAAGTATTCGGAAAAACAGACTTGGCTTCTTCTAAAAGAGGAAGTAAACTATCGTACCTGGCAGAAAAATGACCAATTAGCAAATGCTTTACTTGTGCCATCTGCGCAAGCGTAGCCGCCTGAAGAGCAGTCGAGTGCATAGTAGCCTTTGCTCTACCTAAATGCTCATGCAAAAAAGTTGCTTCATGATATAAAAGATCAACATTCTCAACAAAAGGGATTATCTTCTCTAAACAAACGGTGTCAGAACAATATGCATATGATTTGGAAGGGGAAGGAGATGTTGTTAGTTGAGAATTAGGAATTACCACACCTTCCTCTGTTATAAAATCAGCACCTTGTTTAATCAAAGGAATTTGTTTTATAGGAATGTTATAGAATTTTATCTTATCTGAAATAATATGACGTTCCTTCTCTTTTTCCTTAAATAAGAAACCTGAAGATGGTAAAGAATGTTTTAAAGGAAATGTTGACACAACCAAACCTCTATCCTCATAAAGAACACTTGCAGATGTATGATCATACGGTTCAAACTTAACCTCGAAGGATAAATCCCTACAGAAAAAATTAAGAGAAGGACGAAGCAAAGGTTCTAAAGCTGAATGAGAATGTATGTACAGATCTGCAGTTCTTCCTCTCATTCCTAATGTTGAAATCAAGCCAAGAAGCCCAAAACAATGATCTCCATGTAGATGTGAAATAAAAATATGATTCATTCGAGAGGTGGATACTGCATGACGGATCATCTGATGTTGAGTTGCTTCCCCACAATCAATCATAAAAGACTTATTATGTAAAGATAATATTTGTGCTGCCTGATTGCGATTTTTTGTAGGTATAGCAGAACCCGAGCCTAATATTTCCAACCTAACATCTGTCATTTATATTATAATCTAACGTAATTCTTAAAGTATTGCAAAGATAACACAATATTTTGACATATAAACAAATAGATAATTCATACGAGCCACATTTAGTTCGTAGCCATTCTTAAAAAAAAGAAAAAGGTGGAGTATGACACTCCACCTTTTTATCGTGATCTAAATAAATTTATTATTTAGAGAACAACTCTACCTCTACACGACGGTTCTTTGCCTTACCAGCAGCAGTGTTGTTAGAAGCGATAGGCTTAGTTTGACCGAAACCTTCAGTCTCGATGTTAGCCTTATCAGCACCCTTAGAAACCAAGTAGTTCTTTACAGATGCAGCACGATCCTTAGACAATTGAAGGTTCTTAGCAGCGTTACCTGTGTTGTCTGTGTGACCAGCCAACTTAACAGACCACTCTGGGTGTTTCTTCAATAGATCAGCAAGACCATCCAAGTAAGTGAAAGAAGAAGACTTGATAGTAGCCTTTGCAGACTCGAACTCCAAGTTAGCCAAAGCTGTCTTGATGATTTGAGCCTCTTCTGCAGTTGGAGTATAAGCAGTCTTTGGCTTAGTAGCCTTGATGTGACGATCCAAAGAATCTTGAGTGAACTTAATCTTAGCCTCTAGATCTTTGATTTGCTTGTTTTGATCATCGATTTCCTTAGCCATAGCAGCAGCCTTCTCGTCCATTTCCTTCTTTTGAGCCTCGAACAATGGAGTCAAATCTGGAACCTCAACTTGTGGGATGTAATCAGCCCAAGCGATGTTGCGGATATTGCTTTCACCACCGAACATAACACGGATACCAAAGTTACCACAAATGAAAGAACGACCATATGCAGGAGCTTGCTCGCTATTAGAGTTCATTCTGTATTGAGCCTCCAAGAACAAAGCGATATACTTGCATACATTGTACTCCAAATCAGTACCAGCAACACCCAACATCTTAACACCCTTCAAAGGATCTTCTTGACCATCGAATGCGTTCTTGTAAATAGTAACACCAAGACCACCATTTACAAACCAGTTCAATTTTTGCCATCCTGCAGAACGGTAAGGAGCAATAATATTTGACAAATTGATAGATCCGAAGATATCGATGTCATGGTTTGCACCATCCATCTCACCACAACCACGCATTGCCTCATTATTGTTCTTCAAGAACATATACTCAATACCCATTCCCCAACGAGGATTGAATGTTCTTTCTACAACACCACCGACTTCAAAATCAACTTTTTGGTCAGCATAACGAAGATAGTTGATACCACCCTTAACTGCAAGTGACCAATGGTTGATTGACTCAGAAGCGTTAGAAACTGCAGCCTCTTCTGCTACTGCTTCTTGATCTTGTGCGTTAACACCAGCAACAAGACCCATAGCCATAAATAGAGCTAAAAAACTTTTTTTCATATAAAAAATTAATTAAGTTGAAAATTCTATTGTTTGTAATAAAGTCTTCTATAAAATCCCACCCTGTAAACAGGGCAGGATTCAAAAATTATTTTTCTGTTGACAATTGATCTTTCAAAGCAGCCAAGCCCTCGATGTCTCCCAAAGTAGTCTTCTCCATTTGAACTGCTGGTTCTGCCTTCTTTGTTGACTTCTTCTTGCGAGCCTCTTTCTTCTCTGCAGATTCGTCATCACCCTTCAAAGCATCTTCAAAAATTCTGCTGTGAGAAAGAATGATTCTCTTAGCATCCTTATTGAATTCAATCACCTTGAATTGTAACTTCTCGTCTACTTTTGCTTGAGTCTTATCCTCTTTGATCAAGTGCTTAGGAGTAGCAAATCCCTCTACACCATAAGGAAGAGAAATAACAGCACCCTTATCCATCATTTCGATGATAGTACCTTCATGTACAGAATCTACTGTGAAGATAGTCTCAAATGTATCCCAAGGATTTTCTTCTAATTGCTTGTGGCCAAGGCTCAAACGACGATTCTCCTTATCGATCTCCAACACTTGAACTTCGATCTCTGCACCAATTTGAGTAAACTCAGATGGATGCTTGATTTTCTTTGTCCAAGACAAGTCAGAAATGTGGATCAAACCATCAACACCTTCTGTAATCTCAACAAACACACCAAAGTTAGTAAAGTTACGAACTTTAGCAGTGTGCTTTGTTCCTACAGCGTACTCAGTATCGATATTATCCCAAGGATCTGATTTCAATTGCTTGATACCCAAAGACATCTTTCTCTCTTCACGATCCAAAGTCAAAACTACAGCCTCAACTTCGTCACCTACCTTCATAAAGTCTTGTGCACTACGCAAGTGTTGAGACCAAGACATCTCAGATACGTGGATCAATCCTTCTACGCCTGGAGCGATCTCAACGAAAGCACCATAGTCAGCCATAACAACTACCTTACCCTTAACCTTGTCACCAACGTTCAAGTTAGCATCCAAAGCATCCCATGGATGAGGAGTCAATTGCTTCAAACCTAATGCAATACGCTTCTTATCATCATCGAAGTCCAAAATTACGACATTCAACTTTTGATCCAAAGAAACAACCTCTTCTGGATGTGTTACGCGACCCCATGACAAATCAGTAATGTGGATCAATCCATCTACACCACCCAAATCGATAAATACACCGTAAGAAGTGATGTTCTTAACAGTTCCTTCCAATACTTGACCCTTCTCAAGCTTAGAAATGATATCTTTCTTTTGTTGCTCTAACTCAGCCTCGATAAGAGCCTTGTGAGATACAACAACATTCTTAAATTCGTGGTTAATCTTAACGACCTTGAACTCCATTGTTTTACCAACGAACAAATCGTAGTCGCGAATTGGCTTAACATCAATTTGAGAACCTGGTAAGAACGCCTCGATACCGAATACGTCAACAATCATACCACCCTTAGTTCTACACTTGATGTAACCCTTAATGATTTCATCATTCTCCAAAGCAGCGTTAACCAAATCCCAAGAACGAGATGCACGTGCTTTCTTGTGAGACAACAACAATTGTCCTTTCTTATCTTCAGGACTTTCAATGTAAACCTCTACCTCATCTCCGATTTTAAGGTCTGGATTGTAGCGGAACTCGCTCATAGGTACGATACCATCTGACTTGTAACCAACATTAACTACAACCTCTCTTTTGTTCATGGAGATAACCTTACCCATCACAACATCCTTGTCTTTTACGACGTTCAATGTTTGACCGTACTTTTCCTCCAATTCCTCTTGGCTAATGTTTGTTAGAACATCGCCTTTCTCGTAAGCATCCCAATCAAAACCATCAACGGGAGTTACTTTGTTTGTTAAATCACTCATTTTAAAATGTTAATAATTAAATACTTTAGTCGTTAGACATTATATTGTTTATAAAAACTTGGGTGCAAATATACAACTTTTAATTATAAAACACAACAAATAAAGTAAATAAGTTTTTCAAAATAACACTTTGAAAAAATCGATGTATACCTTAATATTTGAACCTGAAAAGACATTCCTCAAACATGATACATTAACACCATTATTCGACAAAATCCTCCCAAGTTATATCAATTGTCTTCCTCACCTTGCATTCATATTGCATACAACGACCTTTCCCTTTCTCATCTCTGCCGAATTTGTAATATTTGCACAAACACAAAAAAACATACATCATGCTATATAAAAAATCACATATTATCTGATTGTTCATAATTTTCTAAAAAAATTTTACCAAGGCAGTTTAATAACAAGATAAATTTGTTATAATTTTGCGTATAGAAAAAGAAACGCTCAAATGATAGACAAAGAAGCATACCCACAACACCCTGTGTACGACAAAAACACCATTGAGTTTGTCACTGTTGCCGCAGAGTATTGTATCTTCATCGAGAACTGCAGACAATACAGAAGTAAAGCATTTTTCGACAAATCTATCAAACTACTTACCTTACTATACCTAAAAACATCCCTACTGCCTAATTTGGAAGAGAGTTCTTTTTCTGATCTACAACAATTCGTTACCGAATCTATTTACGAAAATATTCGACAAAACATCGCAAGAATCACTGCACAGTTTGACGAATACTTGGAAGTCTTTCAAGAAGACATGCAGTATAGCGATACACCAATTGTCGCATATATATCTGAAGACATGTCCGATATCTATCAAGACCTTAAAGATATGATATCCAATTTCCAATCGGCAGATATATCAATTATGAATGACACCCTACGCGAATGCAAAGACAATTTCAGATCCTATTGGGGGCAAAAGACTCTTAACGCCTTGCGTGCCATGCATAATGTATTATATAATGCGGAATGGGAGAATGACGAAGAGGTTGACTTCAATCCCTACGATGACGAACCTAATACAAATCAAGAAGAGATAGATTTTTTCAATGACTAATATTACATGGCATAGAGAAAGCATTTCAAAGGAAGATTTGGCAAAACTTCCTGTCGAAACTTTCTGCGGTCAAATATATGTCATACAATCCATCTCAGAAGCAGAGAAAGCCATACAAGCATTGAAGCAAAGCCAGATTATAGGATTTGATACAGAAACGAAACCCGCGCATAGCAAAAATGACCAGCATGACATTAGTCTTATTCAATTAAGTTCAGACAACTTCTGTTTCCTATTTCGTGTAAAAGACGCCCCTACAATCCTAAGCATAGTCAAATCCTTATTGGAGGATGAAAGTATTCTGAAAATAGGGCTTTCCTTAAAGGATGATTTTAGGGGATTAAAAAAAACAGGAGCCTTCAACCCGCAGAACTTCATAGAATTACAGACCTATGTTAAAGATTTTGGAATAAAAGATAATGGATTGGCCCGTATCTATGCCAATATTTTCGGGAAAAGAATTTCAAAAAGACAAAGGTTAAGCAATTGGGAAGCAAACTTCCTTTCTGAAGAACAAAAGAGATATGCAGCACTTGATGCATGGGCAACTCGTCGAATTTATACAGAATTAGAAAATTTCAAACATAAAAACGAACAATCCACTAAAATGGATTATTAAAAGAAAAAAGATATGGGAGGTTTTTTTGGTACAATTAAAAAGAGTAGTTGTTTATGGGACTTATATTACGGAACCGACTACAACTCACATCTTGGAACAAAACGCGGTGGTATGGCCATGTACGACAAAGAGGTTGGCTTTACCCGCAGCATTCACAATCTTGAAAGTTCTTATTTCAGAACAAAGTTCGAACCGAACCTTCCTAAATTCAAGGGAAATGCAGGTATCGGAGTTATCAGTGACACTGATGCGCAACCTATTCTTATCAATTCCCACCTTGGTCGCTTTGCCATAGCAACTATCGCATGCATCAACAACATTGAGGAATTGGGCAAGGAACTTTTGGAAAAGAAAATGCCATTCTCTGAAATGAGTTCAGGGAAAATCAATCAGACAGAGTTAATCGCTCTTCTTATATCAGAAGCAGATTCTTTCAAAGAAGGTATAGAGAATGTATACAACAAGATCAAAGGATCTTGTACAATACTTATCCTAACTGAAAATGAAATTATCGCAGGTCGTGATAAATTAGGTCGTTTGCCTATGGTCATTGCCAAGAATGAAGAAGGTTATGCAGTATCTTGCGAATCTTGCTCATTCCACAACCTTGACTACGAACCATGCTATAACATAGGTCCTGGTGAAATTGTCAGAATTACCGCCGATGGTTTTGAACAACTAAGGAAACCAGGAAAGAAAATGCAAGTTTGCTCCTTCATGTGGGTTTACTACGGATATCCTGTTAGTACATACGAAGATATCAATGTAGACTGTGCAAGACACTGTGCAGGATGTTTAATGGGTAAGAAAGATGAGTGTGAAGCAGACTATGTTGCGGCAGTACCTGATTCTGGTATTGGTTTCGCTATCGGATATTCTAATGGAAGTGGCATTCCTTACAAAAGAGCAATTGTGAAGTACACTCCAACTTGGCCAAGAAGTTTTACCCCTGCAACTCAAGAGATCAGAAAACTTGTAGCTAAGATGAAACTGATTCCTAACAAACAGTTGTTGAGCGGAAGTCGCGTTATCTTCTGTGATGATTCAATTGTTCGTGGAACTCAGTTATCAGACAATGTAAGTGCACTTTACTCTTATGGTGTAAAAGAGGTAAATATGCGTATCTCTTGTCCTCCGCTTATCTATCCATGCGAATTCTTAAACTTTGCATCGAAAAATAACGAATTGGATTTAATCACTCGTCGTATCATTCAAAAATTCGAAGGAAGACACGATATCAACTTGGACAAATACCAAACAACAGGTTCAGACGAATACAATCGAATGGTAGAGGATATTCGTCAACAGTTCAACTTAACCTCTCTTAAATTTAGTACAATTGAAGATTTGATTGAGGCAATAGGACTTCCAAAAGAACAAGTTTGTACTCACTGTTTCGATGGTTCAAGTTATTTTGATTGATTCAACTAAAGATACTGATATATGGAGAAGATCATAATCTATCAAGTATTACCAAGACTTTTTGGTAACACAAATGATAAATTAAAAAGCAACGGAAGCCTAAAGCAAAACGGATGCGGTAAATTCAATGATTTCACGACGGAACGACTAAAAGAGATCAAAGAATTGGGCATTACTCACGTTTGGTATACCGGAGTAATTGAGCATGCAACCCAAACAGACTATTCTGAGTATGGTATCCAATTGGACCATCCCGAAGTTGTCAAAGGTAAAGCAGGTTCTCCATATGCAATCAAAGACTACTACGATGTTGATCCCGATTTGGCAGAAAGTGTCAATGATAGGATGAAAGAATATCAAGCCCTTATCACCCGCACTCATAAAGCTGGAATGAAGGTTATTATGGATTTTGTCCCTAACCATGTTGCTAGACAATACCATTCAGATGCCAAGCCCAAAGGCGTAAAGGATTTAGGTGAAAATGATGTGAAAGAGGTGTTCTTTTCTAATCAAAACAACTTCTATTATCTTCCTGGAGAAGAATTTTCTCCACGTTTCGACACCTCCGCATTTAAAAAGCCATACATAGAGAATCCTTGTAAAGCAACAGGTAATGATTGTTTCTCAAACAATCCTGGACAATATGACTGGTACGAAACCGTAAAACTAAATTATGGCGTTGATTACCGAAATAACCATAGATACGACTTCTTTCCTCTTCCTGACACTTGGATGAAGATGAGAGACATCCTACTATTCTGGTGTAAAAAGAAGGTGGACGGATTCAGATGCGACATGGCAGAAATGGTTCCAGTAGATTTCTGGCATTGGGTAATTCCTCAAATAAAAGAGTCTTATCCAGATATTATCTTTATCGCCGAAACCTACGATCCCAACCAATACCATCGTTATATATCCGAAGGAAACTTCGATTATCTTTACGACAAAGTTGGTTTATATGATACACTTCGTAGCGTCATGAGAAATGAAAACGCTTGCCACAATATAACACCTTGTTGGCAACGTCTCAATGGAATTGAAGGTAATATGCTCAACTTCCTTGAAAATCATGACGAACAACGAATTGCACACCCTAATTTTGCAGGAAATGCAGAGAAAGGAAAAGCTGCGATGATCATATCCGCAACCATCAACAAAGGTCCTATTATGATCTATAATGGACAAGAGTTTGGAGAGAATGCAATGGATGCGGAAGGATTCAGTGGTGCCGACGGAAGAACTACAATTTTTGACTATTGGTCTATTCCTACTGTTCGTCGGTGGTTAACAGGTAAATCTAAAAAGGAAGAAAAAGATCTTCAAAGATTCTACAAACGATTGCTTAATATTTGCAAGGAAGAAGTAGCTATTGGTGAAGGATTATTCTTTGATCTTGAATACGCCAACTTCAACAACCCCAAATTTAATACAAACAAACAGTACGCTTATCTTCGTAAGAAAGGTAATTCGTTGTTGTTAATCGTTTCCAACTTCGAAGACTTTGATGTGGACCTTGGCATAAACATTCCATACCACGCATTCGAATACCTAAACATTGAAAACTGGAAAGAATATTCATTCACAGAACTCTTGTCTGAGAAAAGTGGCGTAACAAGATTAAGTTCTGATCAACAATTCGAGATCACCGTTCCTAAAAATGAAGGTGTAATTATCAAAATAGATATCGATTAATTACTCCAAACATTGACTAGTCCTAAATAACCGTTACAGTTTTAGACTTAATTTATTCAGGACAAAAATAGTACTTTTTAGAAGATTGTTGCAGGACTAGTCCTGCAACAATCTTCTTTTTTGTATTTTTTTATTTTCATTCTTCTTTGAGAGT
>JAZRXL010000020.1:0-26937 GCA_045600225.1 Paludibacteraceae bacterium | reverse complement strand
GTTGACGGATGGGACGGAACCTACAACGGCCACCCAATGCCATCGACCGACTACTGGTATGTGATAGACATCGAAGAGATCGACATGCAATACACCGGTCACTTCACTTTGATCAGACAATAAGGTAGGTAACTTGAATATTTCTTCTGCAAAATTGTCATATAAATGGGTTTGGCATAACAATTGAACTTATTATAATAGATAGATTATTGTTTGTTTATATCTATTTGATAAATAGGATGTTTTGATATTTAATTCTATTTTGAATTGGTTTTTGTAATAGGTAAAACTGACAATTTGTCGCATTTATATTAGAGTTGAAAAATATGATATTTGGAACTACATTATTTAATGATGATATGGAAGCCGAAGAAACAGGTTTCATTCCTTTAATTTCAGAAGGTGAAGAGCCTCTAGAACTGAAAGAATCGGAAGCAGAGAATATTCCTATATTGCCACTACGCAATGTCGTTTTGTTCCCAGACGTCGTTCTTCCTGTTGCTATGGGAAGGAAGAAATCGTTGATGGCTGTTAAGAATGCCTATAAGAATAAGAGCTACTTGGCAGTCTTCACACAAAAGGATGCTAAGGTGGAAGAGCCAACACAAGATGATTTGTATGCTGTTGGAGCGGTCGCTTCTGTAATCAAGATATTGGAACTTCCAGATGGAAGTACTACAGCTATTTTGCAAGGGAAACGTCGTATCCTATTGGATAGAATAGATACAGTAAAGCCTTTTTATAGAGGAAAGGTTACGCCATTGGTTGATGTAATGCCTCTTAAATCGGAGAAAAAAGAGGTGGATGCTCTTATGGGTGCTGTAAAAGAAACTGCGTCAAAGATCATCAAGGGATCTGGTAATATGCCGCCAGAAGCAATGTTTGCTATAAAGAACATTGAGCAGCCTTGGGCACTTCTAAACTTTGCTGCTGCCAATCTTGGTTTGTCTGTTACAGACAAGCAAACTTTACTCGAAATCGATGATTTCAAAGAAAAAGGCCTTAGGTTGTTGGAGATGCTCAACAATGAACTTCAGTTGATTGAAATAAAACAATCTATCCAGAAGAAAACGCATGAGGGTATTGATAAACAACAGCGTGAATATTTCCTTCAACAACAGATTAAGGCTATTCAGGATGAGTTGGGCGATTCTCAATCGAAGTTCGTTGAGGAACTTAAAAAGAAAGCATTTGAAAAGAAGTGGACTAAGAGTGTCAAAGATACTTTCGAATCTGAATTGTCGAAGTTGGATCGCATGTCTCCTCATTCTCCAGATTTTTCGGTGCAGCTTTCTTATCTTGAGACAATTGTTTCGTTGCCGTGGGGCGAATATACCAAGGACTCTTTAAATCTTAAGAATGTCAAGAAGATCTTGGATAGAGACCATTATGGAATGGAGAAGGTGAAAGAGCGCATCATCGAACATCTTGCGGTGTTGAAGATGAAGAATAATCTCAAATCTCCTATTGTATGTTTGGTTGGCCCTCCTGGTGTTGGAAAGACCTCTTTAGGAAAGTCGATAGCAGAGGCTATGAATCGCAAATATGTTCGCGTTTCATTAGGAGGCTTACATGATGAGGCTGAGATTCGTGGACATCGTCGTACCTATATCGGAGCAATGCCTGGACGTATCATCCAAGGGTTGCAGAAAGCAGGTACATCCAACCCTGTTTTTGTGTTGGATGAAATTGATAAGGTAAATCATGATTTTAAGGGAGACCCTGAGTCTGCCTTGTTAGAAGTGCTGGATCCTGAACAAAACAATGCGTTCCATGATAATTTCTTGGATATTGATTATGATTTGTCTAATGTGATGTTCATTGCGACAGCAAATGATTTGGGAACAATCTCAAAGCCTTTGTTAGATCGTATGGAGATCATCGAGGTGGGTGGATATATACAAGAGGAGAAGGTGCGAATAGCGTTAGACCATTTGTTGCCGAAGGAGAGAGAAAACCATGGTTTGAATCCAGAGCATATTGAGTTGAGCATTCCTCAAGTTGAGAAGATTATTGATGGGTACACAAGAGAATCAGGTGTTCGTGAGTTGGATAAGCAAATATGCAAATTGATGCGCAAGGTGGCGTGCAAGATTGCAATGAAAGAGGAAATTGAATCTTCCATCTCAGATGAAGAGTTGATCTCTATGCTAGGACCTGTTCGTTTTACTCGCGATAAGTATCAGGGCAATGACTATGCCGGTGTTGTTACGGGTCTTGCTTGGACTTCTGTTGGCGGTGAGATCTTGTTTGTTGAGTCAAGTTTGAGCAAATCAAAGGCTCCTAAATTAACATTGACTGGTAATCTGGGTGATGTTATGAAAGAATCGGCAATTATTGCTCTCGAATACATAAGGGCTCATGCAGATTATTGGGATATTGATCCTTCATTGTTTGAGGAGTATAGCGTTCATGTTCATGTTCCAGAAGGAGCAGTTCCAAAGGATGGTCCTTCTGCAGGTGTGACAATGATCACTTCATTGGTTTCTGCTTTGACAAAGAGGAAGGTAAGAAAGAATTTGGCCATGACAGGCGAGATTACACTAAGAGGTAAGGTTTTGCCAGTCGGTGGAATTCGAGAGAAGATTTTAGCAGCAAAGCGTGCAGGAATCACAGACATAATTCTTTGTAAAGAGAATGAAAAAGATATTTTGGAAATTAAGCCTTCTTACCTAAAAGGTGTTTCTTTCCACTATGTGAATGACATTCGTGAAGTGACCGACTTTGCTTTGCTAAAAGAGAAGGTTTCATAAAAAATATAGGTAAAACAAGAAAAGCCAGCAGTTCTGCTGGCTTTTCTTGTTTATATCGGTTTGTTGTTATTTATCTAACCATTAGCTTCTCTTTGAACATTCCCTCTGCAGTTTCTATCACTACAAAGTATTGTCCGACAGGGAATGTGGCAACCGATAATACTTCAACATTGTTTGCCAGCGTTACTGTCTGACCCTGAGCATTGAAAAGAGCAACTCTCTTCATTGTTACTGCAACGCCATTCTTTAGTACAGTTACCTCATTGGATGTAAGAGACAATGACATGTTGGTTTCGATCATATCTTCAATTTCGGTTGGTGCCTCTCCCATTACCTCCATGATTTTTTGTACCATTTGGGGTTGGTTCCATTGACCAGTCGATCGGTTCATAAATCCATGGCATTCACCATTTTCGTCTTTGTTTGACCATCCTTCTTTCAAGCCAAGCTGATAGGTTTGCCATGTGGTACCGTTATCCCACAACACACAAGGCATCTTATACTCTTTTGCAATTCCATAGAATGCTTCAATCCACTGCATACGAGTCCAATCTCCTTGTCCTTTGTCTGCGATTGAGGTCTCGTCGATTATTACGGGAATGCCATTTTGTACATATTTCTCATAGCAAGGACGGAGCACATTGTGTATTGTTTGCTTGTCACTGTCGTTAAATTGAGTGCGGGAACCGGACAAGCAAAGTTCTGTAGGACGGTAAGCATGAATTTCGATTCCTATACGATCCTTTGTCGGATCGTTTGGCATTTGGAATTTGTTGGTAACGGCACCTTCAGGAGAAGCGTCATAACCTGGAATCATAATCATACGGTCTGTGTTGTTTGGGTGTCCATTTTTACGAATTGCGTTAATAGCTGCTTGGTTCATAGCGTTGATGACTCCCATTGCTTCCACAACTTGTTGTTGACCAGGGTTGTCGACTGGGGTAAACCACCATTCGTAGTTGTCACCTACAAGTCGAGGCTCGTTCAATGTCTCAAAGATCAATCGTTGATCATACTCCTTAAAATATTCAGCCAGTTGTGTCCAGATTTCTGTCACATATTGGATAGACTGATCTTTTGTATTGTTGGTAGGCCAAAAATACGGATGATTCCATTGGGTACCATTGTCATGGTGGATGTTAAGAATTACATACATATCATTGTCGATACCGTAATCTACAACCTCTTTTACGCGACGCAACCAGTTATCGTCGATTTTATATCGATATTGGCCGTTGTTGGATGTGTGTTGTCCCCAGCTGACAGGGATACGAAGTGTACGGAACCCGGAGTTCTTTACGTTGTCGATCATGTTTTTCGTGATTTTTGCATTACCCCAAGCGGTTTCAGAGTCTAATCCCGAATACCCGTCTTTGTATGCATCCAATGAGTTTCCTACATTCCAGCCTGTATACATTAATTGTGAAATTTCCATGGCGCTTACTCCGTGAACTTCTCCGGCAGAGATGGTTTGAGTGGAGAAAGCAAGTGATGCTGCAGTAAGTATCGACAGCCATTTCTTTTTGTTCGTCATAAATAAAATTTTCTTTATGGTTCTTTATAGTGTATTACGTGTTTTTATTTATTTGGCAATATTAACAAGAATTGAGCAATTTTCAGCAATTATTGGCTATTTTTAATAGGGAGAAAGAAAAAATACTTATGGAGATGTCTTTTTGTCGCCAATGATTAATTGTTATCATCACTTTTTGTTGTATTACTTTGTTTAACAAAAAAAGATTATATTTGTAGCCCTAAAGTATAGTGTTTTATGAAGAAGAGATTATTTTTGGTGATAAGCGCAATTTTATATTCGTTGTTTATCAATGCTACAATCACGATAAATGAAATTATGCCATGCAATGTATCTACAATCATGAATGATTTATATGATTTCTCGGGATACATTGAGTTCTACAATGACTCTGATGAGGATGTTTCTTTGAGTTCTTACACGCTTGTCCACTACAAAAAGAAAAAATCGGGTGACTATGAGGAGAAGTGGATTTGGACAATCGATGGAGATTTCGTAGTTGGTGCTAAGTCCTATAGACTAATGTGGATGGATGAGATGACAAATGCAGGACATGCACCTTACAAGTTGGATACGGATGGAGGTTATCTTACACTATACACTTCGGAAGAGAGTTTGGTAGACTCCTTGGCTTATGACAAGATGGATGCCCACTATGCTTATGGTAGATGGGAAGATACTCAGGGCTATATGGAGCCGTCTCCTTTGCAAGAAAATACAAAATCATATGTGGAATTGAGTAAGGAAACCCGTTGCACCAAACCTTTGACTAGTGCATTGCCTGGTGTAGCAGAAGAACCTTTCATGTTGGAACTTACCTCTAATACAGCCGATGCTGAGATATACTATACTTTGAATGGTAAGGAACCTAATAAAGAAACAGGAAAGAAATATGAGGAGCCTCTCTATATTGACAAAAATACTACGCTTCGTGCTCGTGCCTATGCAAAGGATTTATTGCCAAGTAAAATGACAAGTGCCTCTTATATCTTTATGGATGAAAAACATGAGACTTGTGGAGGTTTCTTAATCCCGATTGTTTCTATTATTGTAGATAGTCAATACTTCTACAATGATACGATAGGTATTCATGTTAGAGGAACAAACGGAAAGTATGGAGAGAAAAGTTGTACGAAATCCAAGGCAAATTACAATCAAGATTGGAAACGACCTGTATCTTTTGAATATATTGTGGATGGAGAAAGAGTTCTTTCTCAAGAACTAGAAGCCTCTGTTGAGGGTGGATGTTCTCGTACAGAAGCTGTCAAATCCCTTTCCCTAAAAGCGTCTGCTAAAACTGGAGATAAGGATATTGATTACTATTTCTTTCAATCCAAACCAGATCTGAAACATCAGACATTGTATTTAAGAAATGGAGGAACAGGATATAGTAAGGTGCGTTTCCGTGATGGTTTGATGCAAACATTTGCTACCACAATGAATATTGATTTTCAGGCATACCAACCAGTTGCTTATTATCTGAATGGCCATTATATGGGCTTGATGAATTTGAATGAAAGAACCAATGTGGATTATTTGGTTGCTAACTATGGAGTGGATGAAGATAATGTGGATTTGATATCTCTTTCTGACCAATTAGGTGTTCGTGCATCTAAAGGAGACAAAGTTGCTTATAACGAATTGGTAAATTATCTGTCGAAGACAGATCCTTCTGATAGCTTGTTCTATGATGGAGCAAAGGAAAGAATGGATATGGATGAATATATTGACTATCAAGTGTTCCAACAATTTATTGTTAACACGGATTGGCCTGGAAATAACACGAAGATTTGGAGAGAAAGGAAAGAAGGCTCAAAGTTCCGTTGGATATTGTTTGATACCGATTTCGGATTAGGTTTGCCTGGATATGAATATTTGGGAGGTTCTTCTAAAAATATGTTTAATTGGTGTCAGGGTCTTGGTGGTAAGCAATGGGCAAACTCTTCATCTTGGATGACTAAGATTTTCACTCAGTTGAGTAAGAATGCAGATTTCAGAAAAGATCTCGTAGACAAATTCAAGGAACATCTGTCTACTACTTTCTCAAATGAGCGTATTGAGTCTGTCTTTGATAGCATTACGGCTTTGGTAAGTGCAGAGTATTGTGCAACATTCAACGGAGCAAGTTCAACCTATGTAACCTCTTCAATGAGAAAGTTCGCATTAGCGAGAGCAAACAGAATCATAGCTCAATCGGAGACTTACTTGGGAGGAACAGATGTAAATGACTTTAATTCGAATCTTCCACTGACACTGGTGTATTATACCCCGGGAGATGATAATGTAAGATTGTTGACGGAAAACAGGATACTTTCTGTTGAGGTTTACTCAACAAGTGGACAACTTTTGAATGAAGAAAAGGTGGAAGATACCTTGTACGAATATGATATGTCTGTTCTTAATGATGGAATCTATTTGTTCCGTGTGAAATTTGAGAATGGCGTAGTGACTCGAAAGGTAGTGAAGAGGTAAAAACTATTGGATTTTTAGAAGTAGTTCCTCTATTTGAGGAAGTAGTGCCTTTTGCCCATCATTGATGATGACGAAATCAGACATTTCTCTTTTCAATTCTTCACTCATTTGATTTTTTATGCGGGCCTCTATTTGTTCACGTGTGGCATTGTCTCTTCTCATTGCACGTTCTATTCGAATATCGAGAGGTGCATATACCATAATAGAGTAGTCGAGCCTCTTATCAAGGTTAGATTCAAACAACAAAGCACATTCTGTTGCAACAATATCGGTAGATTGTGCGTTTGTCCAAGAGATAAAATCCATCCCAACTGCGGGGTGGATTATTTTATTTACCTTAGTGATTAGCTCTTTGTCGTTGAAGATTTTGCTCGCCATTAATTTGCGATTCAACGAACCATCATTGAAATATATTTCACTCCCTAATAATTCAATTAGGGCATTCTTCAAATTAGTATCCTTCGTAATTAGCTGTTTGGATTCCGAGTCTGCATCGTAGACAGGTATGCCAATAAGCTTAAAGATTTGAGAAACAACCGATTTGCCAGATCCAATACCTCCGGTAATACCTAACTTTATCATTCTTTTATTAGTTTTTCCTCAATGATATAATCGACATGCTCTGGGTTGAGTCTTATGCCAAAAACAAAACTTGGAGATTCTTTTATGCTGATGGGTAATTTGTCTATGCCATGTTTCGCGTCTTCGTAGTTGACTGTAAATGTAAAGGAGGAAGCATCAATCTTTTCGTAATTGCTTAATCCCACTTTACACATTGCCGAAACAGTTGATGGGAATATTCTCAATTGTCTGTCTCTTGGAAGATTGCAAACAGAAATAGGGGCTTGAATATTCTTTTCGGTGAATCTCTCTGTCCTTATGGTTAGTGTCACCACAGAATCTGAATAAGAGATGAGAGGCAACTCTTTTAGCTTGATGTTTACTTTTAGAGTGTCTTTTATGTCGGTAATGTTGAATTCTTCTGTAATTGCTGCTTTCATGCTGTCAAGGTCCATCTTGGCACCATAAGCGGTTATGACACTTGGTTCAATCTCAACAGAATCACAATAGGTGTATTGTTGAGCTAGCTCTAAGATGCCATTTGTCTTTACTTGTAGTTTTTTTTGAGAAAGTCTCTCAATGTTGAAAATAAGAGAATCTGGAAAAATCTTTGTGATTTTTGTCTCGCTCTTGATTTGTTTTTGTAAGTTAGGTATTAGGGAAGAAGTGGCGATGCTCCTTCTCCCAGATCTCATGTCGGAAAGGTCAACAACCAAAGGTTCGAAGCGGTTGCTTAATCGGTAGGTAACCAAACTTGTGCCTTGTCCATACAGGGTGACACGGAATGTGTTTGGTAGCTCGTTTCTTAATAAATATTCTTGAGGAAGGTTTTTATACTCGACAGGGACATTCACCATTGTCTCGTATTTCTCCTTCATAGCATTTAGCGTCCAAAGGAATGCGGACAGCAGTAAAAATAAAGTAAAAGTAATCAAGTCTTTGCTTGCAACAAATTTCTTTATGTTTGCAAGTAACTCTTGTCCCTCTTTCTCTAAATCACTTCTGTCCATTGAAATCTTTCCCCTTTGGAATGTCTATTATTTTGCGTTTGCACTTGTAACATCAGAGAATACGGAGTTCTTGTCTACGCGGATGTTTACATTGTTTGCAATCTCAATAGTAACTGTAAGATCATCAATTTCTTTTACTTTACCATAGATTCCTCCGCCAGTTACAACTTTATCTCCGACGATTAGAGAATCTCTAAATTTCTTAATCTCCTTTTGCTTTTTTGTTTGAGGAAGGATCATAAAGATATAGAAGATGGCAAAAATAAGAACCATCATAATGATGCTGGACATTCCAGAACCTGTCCCCATCTCACTTTGTAATAAAACTGTTTCTAACATAATCGAGAGTTTTTTTGTGTGTTATTTTTTGTAGTTGCTAACGTATGCAACTTTTGTAATTTTCTTGGCTTCTGTCAATTCCTTTACAATTGCATCCAACACGCCGTTAATGAAGTTGCTACTTCTGTTTGTGCTATATGCTTTTGCAATTTCAAGATATTCGTTCATGGAAACGCTTACGGGGATAGAAGGGAAGGAGCAAATTTCAGCCAAAGCGGTTTGCATTATGATAGTATCCAAAAAGGCGATACGATCTGCATCCCAGTTCTTTGTGTGCTTTGAAATCAACTCTTTGTAGTCGTTTGCATTGTATATGGATTTTTTGAATAGTGTCAATGCATATTTCTCATCCTCCAAATCTTTGAACTTAGGCAACAACTCTTGTTCGTCACCCTTCTCTTGTTCAAACAACTTGATGGTTTTGATTACGAAACTAACTACAATCTCTGAATCGTCGTTCCAATAGATAGACATGTCTTCCAATTCTTTTCCTAAGATTTCTGACTCTGCAATCACCTTCTTGAACAAGTTGCGCCACAACTCCTTATCATCGTTGTAGGTAGTGTTCCCTTTAGCCAAATACTCAGCGAAAACCTCCGACTCTAAAATTTTCTTGTAAACCTCCTTTAGAGCTTCTCCGTCTTGAATATCCCAATTTACCTCAGTTTCTTCTAAGTAGTTTTTCAATTGAATGTTATTCTTCAATTGTTGTGCAAATTGGTTACTTGAAAGTTTTTTGTTTTTGCTGAAATCCTCTTCAGAAATCAACCTCTTTGTTAATTTTCTCTCGGCATAATCCGTGATTTCCACAATGAGTTGGAAGAAGTAGTGATATAATTCATATGTCTTATCTATGCTGAGAAGCAACTCGTCTTGAGCCACGCTGAAATCGTTTTCTTCTTTGTTGTTCTTGTAGTACGAGTACAAGACTTGAACGACCTTCATTCGAAGTAAATTTCTGTTTATCATCTCTGTATAATTTTTTTGCAAAATTACTTATTTTATTCCATACTTAGATGGATTTGAAGAAAAAAAGTAAGCTGTTGAATAAGTATGATATTTCATTATTGAGGTTCTCTTAGCATTTTCTCAAATTCTAACAAATGAAACTTTTGACCATCAAAAAGTAGAGTTGTGTTTCCCATTCGAAAAAAAAGTTTTACTTTTGGAAACAAATTAATAAATGTTTCCTTGCACCTGGATTGGTCGCGGAAATTTTTACCTAAACGATTATGCAATGAATAGTTATTTGCCTCTATTAGTTTTAGCAGGATCTGTAGCTCTGCTCATGTATGGTATGAAAGTTATGAGTGAAGGCCTTCAGAAGATGGCTGGAAGTAAGTTACGACAAGTTTTAGGAACTATGACTACTAACCGTTTTACGGGACTTTTGACGGGCGCGTTTATTACAACTGCCATTCAGTCTTCTACTGCAACAACAGTTATGACGGTAAGTTTTGTTAGTGCAGGACTCCTAACTTTAACACAAGCCATATCGGTGATTATGGGTGCAAACATTGGTACCACGGCGACTGCTTGGATTATGGTATTGGGAGGTGCAGGTAACTATATGCAATATGTTGTGTACGCGGCTATCGTTGTTGCGATTGCGTGTATCTATTCAAACAAGAGCAGAAATTTGGGCGAGTTCATCATGGGACTCGCTTTGTTGCTTTTAGGACTTACTACATTGAGCTCCAATGCAAAAGGGATGGGGTTGGATCAGAATGAGGCTGTGCAGCATTTCTTCAGTACCATGAGTAGTTGGGGCTATGGCTCGTATTTGCTATTCCTTTTGATCGGAGGTTTGTTGACATGTTCTGTTCAGAGTTCGGCTGCCATTATGGCTATCACAATGACATTGTGTTCTACTGGTGTGTTGGATATCTATATGGGAATTGCCCTTGTGTTGGGTGAAAATATTGGTACTACCGTGACCTCAAATATTGTTGCCCTTTCTGCATCAACACAGGCTCGTAGAGCTGCGATGGCACATATGGTATTTAATATTTTCGGCGTGATATGGGTGTTCTCAATTTTCCCATTCTTTGTGGATCGCGTATGCGCTTTGGTTGGATACGATCCTCATTCTCCGTTGGCAGACAGGTCTATCCTAACTGTTGTATTGGCTGCGTTCCATACTTCTTTCAATGTATGTAATGTGCTAATCTTGATATGGTTTGTCAAGCCTCTTTCCAAATTAGTTAGTATTATTATTCCTTCTAAGAAAAATGAAGAGGATGATGAGTTTAGATTGACCTATATCGGTAGTGGACTTTTGTCAACTTCCGAACTTTCTATTTTGGAAGCAAAGAAGGAGATTAATATTTTTGCGGAGAGATGTTTTAAAATGTTCAACTTTATTCCAGACCTTTTACATACGGAAAAGGGCGAGGATTTCAATAAGAAGTTCAGCCGCATTGAAAAGTATGAGAACATTACGGACAATATGGAGATTCGTATTGCAGATTATTTGAATAAGGTGTCAGAAGGTAGATTGAGTGCCGAAAGTAAGGTGGAGATTCAACATATGATGCGTCAGGTTTCCGAATTGGAGAGTATTGGCGATAGTTGCTACAATTTAGCCCGTACGATCAGAAGAAAGAGGCAAAATACTGCTCAGGAAGAGTTTACAGAGAAGCAAATCGAAAATATTCATAGTATGTTCGATTTGGTTGAACAGTCCTTAAAACAGATGATCTTTATTGTAGAGAATACAGATTTGAAGGTCTCAGATATTAACAAGTCTCAGAATATAGAAACGGAGATCAATAATTACAGAAAACAGTTGAAGAACCAGAATGTGATCGATATTAATAACAAACTGTATGACTATCAAATGGGTGTCTATTACATGGATATGATATCTGAGTGTGAGAAGTTGGGCGATTACGTTGTTAATGTCATTGAAATTGCAGGTCCGGTAAAACAATCCTATTAAAAGATGTTAAAATATCAATATAGATATTGAAATAATCTAAAAATAGAGAAAAGGATTTTTTTTGTGTCGGTTTATCCCTTTATATTTGCGATGTTTTTGAAAAAACTGGATTTATATGTTAATGCTTTTTGCCCTTACATTGGTTGTTGTTGTGATAGCAATTTTGCTATTGGGCATTAATATATTCTTCACGAAAAAAGGAAAGTTCCCAAATACACATGTTGGAGGAAGTAAGGCTTTGTCTGATAAGGGCGTCTATTGTGTTCAAACACAAGATTATATGGAATACAATGGGATTAAGGATAAGCCGAAGCATTTAAAAAAGAAAGGAAAGTAATTAAATAATTATATAATGAAAAATTTTAACATCTTGGTATTGGCCTTTTTGTCTTTGGCGGTGTTGGGGTTGTATATCATGCAATTTTCTGGCAAAGGTCAAGCTTCGGAAGCATCTGCTTCTCAATGTGAAAAGAGTGAATTAGTTGCAACACTTCCTGATTCTGTGAATGGTGTTGTTTCTGTGAAGTCTGATTATCCTATTGCTTATGTAAATGTTGCAATGTTGCAAGAGAATTTGCAAAAGTTTGATTTCTATAAGAAATGGAATGAGAAGTTGCTTCAAAAAGAGGCAAAGTCGACTAAAGAGTTGAAGTCTGCTCAACAAAAGCTTCAGGCTGAGTTGGAAGTGTTCCAGCAAAAATACCAATCGGGTGGATTCCTAACAAAAGAGTCTTTTGAGCAAGAGCAAGTTCGCCTTTATAAGAAGGAGCAAGAGTTGCAAGCATTGCAACTACGTTTAGAACAAGATTTCGCTAACGAGCAAATTAAGTTGAGCAAACAATTGATGGATACAATCGACAACTTCTTTAAGATATACAATGCCGATGGCCGTTACAAGTTAATCCTTAATCGTGCTGAATTGTTATTCGCTGATGACGCAATGGATGTTACGGAAGATGTCTTGAAACAGTTGAATGATAGATATACAACTAAGAAATAATAGATTTTTGTTGGTCGTTAAATAAAAAAGGTCGGTTTTGTTCCGACCTTTTTTTTGCGTAAATTTGCATATATAATTAATGATTTATTTGAAATAAAATGAAAGAAAATTTGTTTTCTTCGCTTCCTTACAAGGTGGCAGATATGAGTTTGGCTGATTTCGGTCGTAAGGAAATTGAGTTGGCTGAAAATGAGATGCCAGGACTAATGGCTCTTCGTGAAAAATATGGAAAACAAAAGCCGTTGAAAGGTGCTCGTGTTTCTGGTTCCCTACATATGACAATTCAAACTGCTGTTTTGATTGAAACACTGGTTGAGTTGGGTGCTCAAGTTCGTTGGGCAAGTTGCAATATCTTCTCTACGCAAGATCACGCTGCTGCTGCAATTGCTGCTGCAGGTGTTCCCGTTTTCGCGTGGAAGGGCGAGTCTTTGGAAGATTACTGGTGGTGTACTCTACAAGCCCTTAACTTTGGAGATGGCTTGGGTCCAAATATGATTGTGGACGATGGAGGAGATGCAACATTGATGATCCACTTGGGTGCTGATGCGGAAAAAGATGCTTCAATTCTTAGTCGCAAAGCTGACAGTGAGGATGAAGTTGAATTGTTGAAAATATTGTCAGCAATTCAAAAGGAAAAGCCAAACTACTTTGGAAAGGTAATTACAGAGATAAGGGGAGTGTCGGAAGAGACAACAACAGGAGTTCATCGTTTGTATCAAATGGAGAAGGAGGGAAAACTTCGTTTCCCTGCATTCAATGTTAATGACTCAGTTACAAAATCTAAGTTCGATAACCTTTATGGTTGTAGAGAGTCTTTGGCAGATGGTATCAAACGTGCTACTGACATTATGGTGGCAGGTAAAGTGGTTGTGGTCTGTGGTTATGGTGATGTTGGAAAAGGTTGTGCTCACTCTATGAGATCTTATGGAGCACGCGTTTTGATTACAGAGGTGGATCCAATCTGTGCTTTACAAGCAGCTATGGAAGGATACGAGGTTGTAACAGTAGAGGATGCATTGCCTTATGGTGATATCTATGTGACAACAACAGGAAACATCGATATCATCACGATTGATCATATGGCTAAGATGAAGAGTTCTGCTATCGTATGTAATATCGGACATTTTGATAGTGAAATCCAAGTAGCTAAGTTGAAACAATACCCTGGTATCAAGTGTAGAAATATCAAGCCACAGGTTGATCAATATTTCTTCCCAGATGGTCACTCTATCATTTTATTGGCTGATGGACGTCTGGTAAACCTAGGCTGCGCAACAGGTCACCCTTCATTTGTGATGAGTAACTCGTTCACGAACCAGACATTGGCTCAAATCGAGTTGTTTACAAAGGAGTATAAGATAGGAGTTTACTGCTTGCCTAAACACTTGGATGAAGAAGTGGCTCGTTTGCACTTGGGTAAGATTGGAGCAAAACTTACTAGGTTGACTCCAGCGCAAGCTGCTTATATTGGCGTTTCGGTGGACGGCCCTTATAAATCTGACATGTATCGTTATTGATTATGAAGCAGTTAGATATTAGGTGTAATGTTACGCTCTTGTCGTATGAAGAGTTGAATGCGGATGAGAAGTCTTTGGTGGAGGTGGCGCAAAACGCTACTTCCGGCTCTTATTCGCCTTACTCGCGTTTCTCTGTAGGAGCAGCTTTGCTGTTGGATACGGGTGTTATCGTGACAGGAAGCAATCAGGAGAATGCAGCCTATCCGTGTGGGCTATGTGCGGAGCGTACGGCTTTGTTTTACGCTAACGCTCAATATCCAGAATCTGCAGTTCTTGCTATTGCCATTGCAGCTAAGAATGAAGAGGGTTTTGTGAAGAGTCCAATAACTCCTTGTGGTGCTTGTCGTCAAGCATTGTTGGAGGCAGAGAATAGGTTTAATCAAAAGATAACGGTTTATTTGTATGGAACGGAAGGTATCTACCGCGTAGATAGTATATCTGACCTGTTACCATTACAGTTTACTTTATAATTTAAAATATGAATGAAGTTAAATCTATAAGAGATAAGGAAATTACCAAAACAAGTGTGGTTGGTATCGTTACCAATGTTTTCCTTGCTACATTTAAGGCTATTGTTGGATTGTTGGCCAATTCCATTGCCATTGTTTTGGATGCGGTAAATAATTTGAGCGATGCTTTATCCTCTGTTATTACGATAGTTGGAGTGAAGTTGGCTCATAGAAAACCAGATAAGGAACATCCGTACGGACATGGAAGGGTAGAGTACTTGAGTGGTATCGTTATTGCTTGCATCGTCTTTGCAGCAGGTTTGTTGTCTTTGATAGAAGCGGTGAAAAAGATTATTGAGCCGGAGATAGCAGATTATTCTGTTGTTACAATTGTTATCATTTGTGTGGCGATTGTGACAAAGATTCTTTTGGGAAGATATGTAAAGAAGCAAGGCGAGAAATACAAATCGGATGCCTTGATTGCCTCTGGAGCAGATGCTTCATTTGATGCAATCGTTTCGGCTTCTACCTTGTTGGGTGCTGCCATTACCTTGATGTTTGGTATTTCTGTAGATGGAATCATTGGAGCAGTTATTTCAATATTGATTTTAAAAGCAGGTGTGGAATTGCTCATGCAACCTGTTAATCAAATGCTTGGTGCGAGAGCAAATAGCGAAGTGACCAAAAGCATTAAGGCGGAGATCCGTTCTATGGATGGAATATTAGGCGCATATGATTTGGTATTGCACGATTACGGACCTGATAAGGCAATGGGATCTGTTCACATTGAAGTGCCCGATACCCTCTCGGCGAGAGAACTTCATTTGTTGATTAAGAGAGCTCAAAAAGTTATTGTAGAGAAGTTTGATGTTTTCTTAACTTTTGGTATCTATGCGGTAGATCAAAAGGATGATGAAATGGGACAAATGCAATCGGAAGTGAAGAAGATTGCCAATTCATTTGACGGAGTACTACAATCTCATGGTGTCTTCATTGATACTGAGAAGAAGTATATCTCATTTGATATTGTCATTGATTTTAAAACACCAAATTGGAATGAGTTGAAACTTGGTGTGGCGAATAAAATCAGGGAGAGTTTTGAAGGGTATGAAGTAGAGATTAACACAGATATCGATTATAGTGATTGATGCAGAAGTGAATTTATAAGGAAGGGGCGGACACAATACATATCCGCCCCTCTGTTTTTATTGATGAACACCTATTAAAAGTGGAAGTTCAAACCTAACATTGCAGTTGCTTTTGGCATTGGATAACCTGCGTTGATCTCATATTCTTGTGCCAACAGGTTTTCTCCTTTAGCCCATACATCAAGCCATTTTGTTGCTTTCCATTCTGCACGAAGATTTAAAAGTACAAAGTTCTCTGTTGTTTCTGTCTTCCCTACGGATGTGTATAAGTTGGCTACATATTGCAAATTGGCTCCTAACGACCATTTAGGATGCATGTAACGTCCACCTACGTTCAATTTGTGTTCTGGGGATGCAACAATAGGGTTCTTCATATGAAGGAAACTATAGTTCGTATTAACAGCCCAATGTTCTGAGATGTGATAGTTGACATTTGCTTCTACACCTGCATTTTTAATCTCTCCAGTATTCATATTCAAAGATTTACCATCAACAGGAACGGTTGTGATGATGTCCTTTCCGTCGATATAAAATACTTGGATGCCATAAGTTAGTTTATTGTCGATTAGTTTTTGTGAGAAACCTAACTCATAATTCCACATAGACTCAGATTGTAGATCTGGATTTGCTGCGCCTCCGAAATACATATCCTTAATGGTAGGGAATCTAAATCCTTTGGTTGCACTTAACTTCAGATCTGTCTTGTGTGGCATATGGAAAGCTAACCCTGCTTGCGGAATCCACTCTGTTCCAATCTCGGAATGATGGTCCACGCGGATACCAGCCTCTAATGATAACCAGTGTTGGATGTCTTGTCTGAAATCTACATATCCGGTTATTTCATCTTCAAATTTATCAACCAATACTTTGTGATCTCCCTCTTTCGGTCCTTCTACAAATGTGTTTTGGGCAATACCTCCAGTGTGGTACCAATCCATACCGAATGTTGTTTTATTGCCTTTGAAGAAACGAACAGCTTGAGAGGCTGAGATTCCCAATAGTTTGTCGTGGGAGTCGAAACGATACATCTTAGGATCATTCTTGTCTGTTGTGTCTACTGTGTAACCATCGTTCAACCAGTGTCTTCCCCAGTTGACAAAGAACGAGATGTTACCTTCAGTCTTCTCGTATTTGTTTTGAAGAGAAAGGGAGGAGATACCTCTTGTTACGCTTTGTTTTGCATCTACCAAAGGAGCGTTCACTGATCCTGGATTGTTTGCGTCGATGTGTGTGACATTAACATCTGCGTGTGTCTCCCAATTGTCGGAGATGTCAAAGTTCAATCTTGCATAGCCTCCATATTGTTGATAGTCCATGTTTTCGCGATGTCCGTCGCTTCTATTGTAAGAGGCGCTGATAGTGCTTGAGAAGCGTTTCTTTCTGAATTGGTTTGTGATTTCAGTTTGAAGTGTATTGTATAAACCGTAACCTACATTGATGTTTGTGTTTACACCATCCTCTTTCTTTTTTCTTGTGATGATGTTGATGACGCCACCCATTGCGTTGGATCCATATAGTACGGACGCTGGTCCGCTTACTACCTCGATTCTTTCAGCAAGCATTGTTTGGTATACATCTGCTAATGGATGTCCCATAATACCCATGTATTGTGGATGACCATCGATTAATACCATTACCTCTCCGTTGGCGCCTTTCAACCCTCGGATTGATATTGCACCTGCAGAACCCGCGGATACGCCGTATCCCATCGTGCCTCTGGATGTGCAAAAAAGACCTGGAACATACTCGTTAAGTACGGGGAGTAGGGAAGCCTGTTGTGTATGGTTGATCTCTTCTCTGTTGACAATAGAGACTGTGACGGGAATTGAGCTGAGGGATACCTCGTTTCTTGTTCCTGTTACAATTACTTCGTCGATAACCTGATTTTTCAGTGAGTCTAGTTGGTCTTGCGCAGATAGACAAAGCATATTTGCAAAGACTCCTAAAATTGTAGCTTTCGTTCTCATTGATGTTTATTTGTGCTATTGAATTAAATTTACTCATTAATCGTTGGTTTAGAAACGATAAGGAGGAAAAAGAGTGTCTCAATAATGAGACACTCTTTCTTCTTTTACATTAAAATTGATACGATTATTTACCAAAATATCTTTTGAATAATCCTTCAAATCCTTTTCCGTGACGAGCCTCGTCTTTTGCCATTTCGTGAACTGTGTCGTGGATGGCATCAAGGTCTAGTTGCTTAGCGCGGGTTGCGATACGCATCTTGTCGGCACAAGCGCCAGACTCAGCATTCATACGCTTCTCCAAGTTCGTTTTGGTATCCCATACAACATCACCCAAAAGTTCTGCGAATTTAGCAGCATGTTCTGCCTCTTCCCAAGCATATCTTTTGAATGCCTCTGCAATTTCCGGATAACCTTCTCTGTCTGCTTGACGGCTCATGGCAAGGTACATTCCAACCTCTGAACATTCTCCATTGAAGTGAGCGTTCAAATCCTTGATCATCTCTTCGTCACAACCTTTTGCGACACCAATTTCGTGTTCTGTAACAAATGAGATTGGAGCTGATTCGTCTAACTTCTTGAATTTAGAAGCAGGAACCTTACACTGAGGACATTTTTCTGGAGCCTCGTCTCCTTCGTGGACATAACCACATACTGAACAAATGAATTTAGCCATAATGTTTAAATTTATATTATATTAAAAATTGTCTTTCCCTTCTTTGCATTTTTTGCAAACTCCTTTAGCGTAAAGGTGAACTTGGTTGATGTCGCATTCGTGGGTGTTAGATATTCGTGGTGCGATTTCAATATCCATATCCAATACCTTACCACATTTTGTACAGATGAAATGGGCATGATCTGTGGTGTAACCATCAAATCTTGCATTTTTCTCATCAATGCTGAGACAGAATGCGGCACCTTTCTCCTCAAATAGTTTTAAGGTGTTGTAGATAGTTGTTTTCGATAGTGTAGGATGAGAGGAACGAAGGTCGTTGAAGATCTCATCTATTGTAGGATGCGTACGATGGTTCAGCAAATAGTCCATAATGGTAATTCGCTGCTCCGAAGGCCTTATGTTACGTTGCATTAATATATCGTATGCATTCATATTGTTTTTTTTTGTATAATATTGTAACGATTACAAAGTTATAATAATTTTCAGGAAAAAGAAGGGGGGCTGTGAATTTTTGAAAAAAAGTTGTAGAAAATTGTTTTGTTATAGAATTAATCTTAATTTAGGAGAGAATTAAACAAGAAATGAAAAGGGTGTTTAGTACTATGAATAACATACAATTGTTGATTATTAGATTTAAGAATGATATTGATAGATGGGAAATTCCTTTGCTTCGAGGAGCGGTGATTAATGCATTAGGGGAAGATTCAGATGTGTTATATCATAATCATATGGAAGGGGATAAATTTCGTTATTCCTATCCTTTAGTTCAGTATAAAAGAATTAGTAGACGTGCGGCAATTGTTTGCGTAGGAGAAGGAACGAAGTCTATAGGCTCTCTTTTTTCTGCGGGCAACTATGCATTTCGTCTTGGGAAAAAAAAGGAAGAGTTTGAGATAGATCAGGTAAATGCGCATAAAGTGTTAGTTCAGGTCTGGAATGAAGAGTTTCGATACTCACTTAGGAAATGGTTGCCTCTTAATTCTGATAATTATAAAACATATACCTCTTTAGAAGGAGTTGTAGAGAAGACGGAATTCCTACAAACCCTGTTGGTAGGAAATATCTTATCTTTTTGTAAAGGATTGGGTGTTACCATTGACAATGAGATAAAATGTAAGATAACACAAATCATGAATGCAGAGCTATATACTTACAAAGGAGTAAAGCTGATGGGGTTTGATGTAGAGTTCAAATGTAATGTCTCTTTGCCAGACTTTATTGGTTTGGGTAAGGGCGTTAGTGTTGGTTTTGGAATGGTAGTGAGAGTAAACAATTAAAAATAACAGATATATGGCAGTAAAATATTTATACGGAGCTGCGGTGCAAGGCATACAAAGTTTTATATTTCAGACGAATGAGTTAAAGGACATTGTCGGAGCAAGTGAATTGGTGGAGGAAATATGTACTGCAACTTGCAATGAATTAATAGAAGGCAAATCTGAGATACTGACAAGGGCTGCAGGTAAAATTAGATGTGTATTTTCAAGTGAAAATGATTGTAAAGAACTTGTGAAGATATTTCCCAAAATAATCTCAGAAAAAGCACCAGGAGTGACATTAAGTCAAGCTGTCGTAAAGTATAATTCTGACTCAGAATATTCAAAAAAAAGTCAAGAATTGGAAGATGCTTTGCGTGTGCAAAGAAATATTCCAATGAATTCAATCAATATTGGTTTGATGGGAATAAAGAGATCTCCACGAACTGGACAACCTGTACTATTCGGCACGAATGGGCTTGACAAAGCAACATTCAAGAAGAAAGAGGCATGTAATGATGCGAGATTGAAACTGATGAAAGATTTGTACTCAAAAGTAGATGAGAAGAAGAGACCTAAGAGTGCAAATATAAGTAAATTAACAGGTCTAAATGATTGGATTGCAATGGTTCATATTGATGGGAATGGACTTGGTCAAGTTTTTGAAGGAATGGGTTATGATCCTCATAAATGCAAGGAATTTAGTATTGCATTGGATAAAGCAACAAAAATAGCAGCAAGTGAAGCAATAGCTGAATTGGCAATAGCTTTTAGTGATGATTTCTATAAAGTTCCTGTGTTGCCGGTTGTTTTGAGTGGAGACGATTTCACATTTATTTGTAGAGCAAGCATAGCAGTGGATTTTGTACAGATGTATATGAATAAATTTGAGAAAGAGACAGAGAAAATAGGTCATAAACTGACTTCATGTGCAGGAATTGCCTTTATGAAGTCATCCTATCCATATTATTATGCTTATGATTTAGCAGAAACCCTTTGTGGCGAAGCGAAAACCAAGTCAAATCGCAAGGCATCATGCCTTATGTTCCATAAAATACAAGATTCTTTCGTCGAAAGTTACTCCGATATAGAAAAGAGAGAATTAACACTATCTGAAGGTTTGTCATTTAAGTATGGCCCTTATTATGTAGATGGTACCCTTACTGATAAACCTTCTATAAAAGATTTGATTGATGATGTTGAGCTCTTGGATAAAGAAGAGTCTGGTGCTATTAAATCACATATTCGTCAGTGGATGTCAGAATTACACAAAGATAAAGGAAGAGCAGTACAGAAGGCTCGTCGTGTTTCATCTTTGCTACCTAAAGATTCAAAAGCAAAAAAATTATTTGATAAGGTAACTATGTGGGAGAAAAAAGAAGCAAAGGTTTTCCCTGCTTACGATTTGCTTTCTCTTGCGTCAGTAAAATTCCAAGACACTAAATCAAAGGAGGATTAATTATGGCAGATATAAAATACACAATAGAATTTTTCAGTGATTGGCATTGTGGTTCCGGTTTGGCTGCTGGTGCTGATGTTGATGCATTAGTCGTTAAAGACAAAAACAAGTTGCCCTATGTTCCAGGCAAGACAATGAAAGGTCTTGTTCGTGAGGCTGTAGAAAACATTTTGACTATAAGAAAAGAGTCGAAAGAAGAAAAAATAAAGTCGGCATTCGGTTTTTTTGACGATAAAGACAACTCTAATAAAGGAGAAATGTTCTTTACAAATGCTGAATTAGAAGAGTCAGAGGCGAAAGCTATCATCTCTAATGATTTGCAGTCGTATTTGTGTCGTTCTGTCGCTTCAACTGCAATCAAAGAAGATGGTATCGCCAAAAATCACAGTTTAAGAAAAATGGAGGTTATCGTTCCTTGCACACTTAATGGAGAAATAAAGAATGTACCTTCTGAGTTAGTCAAAGATATTCTTGACGGATTAAAGTTTATCAAACGGCTTGGTATAAATAGAAATAGAGGACTTGGCAGATGCCAGATAAAAGGAGAGGAGGTAAAAGGATGAAAACATTAAAATTTAAGTGCAAATTACTTACAGATGTCATCTTTAATGTCAAGTCTGCAAGTGAAGGTGCTAATTCCACATTAGATTTCATACCTGGAAGTTGCTTCCTTGGTATTGTTGCTTCGCAACTTTATTCTAAAGTAAGCGAAGAAAAAGCAATGACACTTTTCCATAGTGGCAAGGTGCGTTTTGGTGATGCTCATCCTTCTGATAATGGCAAGCGATCTCTTCGTATTCCGGCTTCTTTCTATTTTGCTAAAGGTGACTCTATCAAAGACGCATGCTATGTGCACCATTTCATCAATGATTTTGATAATATAAAGGCTAATAGCGGAGCTAAAGCTCAATTAAAGCAATGTCGCTCTGGTTTTTACATCATGGAAGGAGAACAAGGCTATGAGGTAAAGACTGACAAATCTTTTGCTATTAAGTCTGCTTACGATAGAAATGAGCGTAGATCTAAAGATGCTGCTATGTATGGCTACGAGTCATTATGCAAAGGATTAGAATTATTGTTCTCTGTAGAGGTTGATGATGATGATCTTGCTAAGGATATCAAAGATGCATTGGTTGGAGAAAGACGGGTAGGAAGGTCAAGAACAGCCCAGTATGGCTTGGTTGAAATATCGGAATTTGACTACGATGATGTTAAATCTCAGCAAGATGGTAATCAAGTAGTTGTTTATGCAGACTCTCGATTGATTTTCCTTGATGATAACGGGCTACCTATATTCCGTCCTGAACCTAAAGATTTAGGAGTTGAGGGAGGAGAGATTGTTTGGGAAAAGTCTCAGATTCGTACTTTCCAATATGCCCCTTGGAATTACAAACGTCAGTGCTACGACACAGATCGATGTGGAATAGAAAAAGGTAGTGTCATAGTGATAGAAGGAGCAACTATATCGGATATTAAATCACGATATATAGGAAGTTACAACAACGAAGGTTTCGGAAAGGTAATCTTCAACCCTGAGTTTCTTCAAACCATAGGAGAGAATGGGTTGTCAAAGTGCAAGTTCAAAGATGTAGAGAAACCATCTAATAATGAGAATAATGCAACTTGTGATTCTCCTTTGATAAAATATCTAAAAGGTCAAAAAAATCGAGAAGATAAGAATCAGACTGTCTACAATCAAGTTGAAGGTTTTAACGCATCTCTGTTTATTGGCAAAGAAAAGTTTGCCTCTCAATGGGGTACTATTCGTAGCATTGCCTTGAGAAGCAAAAACAATGATGAAATATATGAAGCTATCAAAGATTATATCTCTCACGGAGTAAAAGCAGAAGATTGGGATGGCAAGCGCAAAGATGCACTAATTCGGTTCATGGATGCTAATAAAAATACTCTTTGGGAATCAATTATCAATCTTGCCTCTGAGATGGCAAAAAAATGTTCGAAGTAATGGAAAAGAAAAATTATAAATATAGATTCATTGCTCGTGTAGTGCTTGAGGCGAAGACTCCTCTTGTTATTGGTTCGGGCAATAAAGATATCTACACGGATGCTACTATTGCAAAGGATGTCAATGGGTTGCCTTATATTCCTGGAACATCGATTGCAGGAGTTGTGCGTCATGCCCTTGGATTGACTGATAAAGAAGATAACCTCTTTGGATATCAAAAAGGAGAAAATGGACGAGGTTCTGAAATTATTTTTTCTGAGGCCAAGATGATTGGAGTTGATGGTATTGCAGTGGATGGATTACAGAATCTAACAGGCGATTTTTATGAAGCGTTTAAATCTCTCCCTGTTCGTCAGCATGTTCGAATTACAGATAAAGGAGTAGCGGCGAATCATGGTAAGTTTGATGAGGAGATAGTCTACAAAGGAACTCGTTTTTGTTTCGAGATAGAGGTTGTTACTGAGAATGATGATAGAAAAAATTTCGATGAAGTACTTAATGCGATTTGTTCATCTGACTTTAGAATTGGAAGCGGAAGTCGAAAAGGATTTGGCAAGATGGCGATTGTAGAATGTAAGTATAATGAATATGATTTAGGGGACAATGATCAATTGTCTAAATATTTGGCCCATACTTCTGATTTGTCTCAACCTTTCGAAGGTACCGAATATAAAGGTGAAGACCAATCTTCTTCAATTAAATATGAATTGGCACTTAAACCAGAAGATTTCATGATGTTTGGTGCAGGCTTTGGAGACAACGATGTAGATTTAGTTCC
This sequence comes from Paludibacteraceae bacterium, assembly GCA_045600225.1. Classification (GTDB taxonomy): domain Bacteria; phylum Bacteroidota; class Bacteroidia; order Bacteroidales; family Paludibacteraceae; genus UBA1181. The sequence continues at coordinate 3,114 of JAZRXL010000020.1, read as the reverse complement.
TGTCAAGGAAAAGGTCGTAGATTATGACAAAAAGAAAGTGGTTGAGACAAATGTTCTAATACCAGCTTCCTCAATTAAAGGTGCGTTAGCACATAGAGTAGCATTCCATTATAACAAATTGAATGGTTGGTTTATCGGGAACGATAACGCTAAGGTGGAAAACGAAAATAGAGCAGTTAAAGAACTATTTGGCTATGTCTTAAAAAATGATAAAGAAAAAGCTCGTGGTAATGTCTTGTTTGAAGATATCATAGAGAATAAAGCTGTTAGCGAGAAGATTTTTAATCATGTATCTATTGATAGATTTACCGGCGGTGCCATAGACGGAGCTTTATTTAGTGAAAAAGCTACATACGCCCAAGGTCAATCGTTTACTACAACTATTACATTACTAAAAAAGGATTTTGAAGATACGAAGATTCTTGAAGCCTTTGAGTCGGCTCTAAAAGATATCGTGAAAGGAATATTGCCACTTGGAGGAGCTACGAATAAAGGATATGGATGTTTCAAAGGTTCAATTCTAAAAGATGGGGAGGAGTTAATATGAAGATAGAAAAATCAAAATATACTGGTTACTTATGGTATAGTAATGAAACTAAGCCACGAGTACTGAATAATGAGGAGTTTGAATTGGTAATAGAAGACACAAAGAATCCTTTTATTGTTGAGGGACAACTTTGTAATGGTTGCAAATCAATCAGCATAAAGTATGTTGATGGTAAGTATATTGTCAAACCATACACATTGTCTGAATATAAAGACGCTGATGTAGAAGAATACGTTCCTAATCGTATGGATAAAGTTGAAAAGCTTCTGTTCAAGCGTGCATGGAAGGCTGAGTCAGATGAATTGTGTTGTGATATGAAAGTATTGCAACCTAAAGAATTAGTATTTGTTGGATTAAAGATGAAGGAGGATAAATAATGATAAAAGCACCATTTAATTTTGTGCCACTTTCAGATCAGGTATTTTTTCCTGATTGGGCAGATCAGATATCTCATGATATTCCTTTTGAGGATGGAGTGAGTGGAACTATCACTTTAAAAATCACAGCTGAGAGTCCAATTTTTGTACGCAACGGTCATACAAAGGCTGATGCTAAGAATGATGAGTACAAATCATTTGCCAAGACACCTGATGGCAAGTATTTCATTCCTGCAACCTCTATCAAGGGCGCCATTAGAAATGTGCTTGAGATAATTAGTTTTGGAAAGATGAACAAACTCAACAACAAAAGATATAGCATCAGAGATTTAAAGTTGACAGAATACTTATCTTATTTCCAAAATAATACCATCCATTGTGGATGGATGACATTAAATGACAATGTCATTACAATTCAAGATTGTGGCGAACCATATCGTATTTCACACAAAAATATAGATTTTGTTTACGGAACGAATTTGGTCGACACATTCACAAATGGAGATAACTTTAAGAAAAACAGCGACAAGTATAGATCTGCACTATACAAGATCAATTTATTTAGAGACAAAAACAAGACTACGACTTTTCTGGAATTGAAACAAACTAATCCCAATCCAGTAGACAAGAGAAAATTTGCAATTATCTCGCCTACTACGGATGGATTTAAAGGAACTATTGTTTTTACAGGGCAGCCAGGAATTAGAAAGCCTGGCACAACATGTTCTGATGGCACCAAAATAAAAGGCTCTGGCAAATTCTTCGAATTTGTATTTCCAGAACAAGAAATAGGTTCTTATACTTTGTCTACTGATGAAAATTCTCTTTACGAAGATTTTTGTTTTGTGTACAAAGATTCTCAAGTGTGGGCTTATTGGAAGAACAAAATGGAGAAAGGAGAAAAAGTCCCTGTATTCTTTTCTTCTAAGAATGGCAAGATAGAACACTTTGGTCTATCATATCTATACAAATTACCATATATCTATAAAATAAAGGACTATCTTTCAGAAAATCACAAGAAAAATGACAAGGATCTTCCCGAATGTATTTTCGGAACATCAGACGGATCTGGTCTTAGGGGAAGAGTTGCATTTGGCCATGCTTTTTGCACTACCGAAAAAGAATACTATAACGGAACATTGTATCCATATATGGGATGTCCAAGACCTACATATTATCCTATGTACTTGCAACAAGAGGGGACTGGAGGTCAAGTGTATACAATAAATGCGGGACAAAAGCCTAAAAACATATACGCAACTATGTTATCACCAAAAGCAAAATTGAAAGGATTTAAACGTTATCCCGTACAAAAGCATTGCATTGAAGAGTTTGAAGTTGCTCCTGGTCAAGAGGATAATACAAATCCATTTATTCCTCTTGGTGAAGGTTCTGAATTTGAGTGTGTTGTAAGATTCCATAATCTTAAAAGAATTGAATTGGCAGCTCTTGTAAGTGCAATTCACTTGGGAAAAGGATCTTTTCATTCTATCGGTTTTGCAAAACCATTTGGATATGGTAAATGCACTGTAGAAATTATAAACATCGATAGAATTGATACTTGTGTTGATGACTTAAAAAAAGAATTTAAAGAATTCATGAACACCAAAATTGATAAATATGGGGCATCTGCACAGATTAGAGAATTCAATACAATGGTGCACGATCAAAATTTGCGTGTTGGAGCAAGTCTTTCCTACATGTCTCTTTCTGATTTCCCTTCTTGTAAGCAGAACGGAGAATATCTTCAACTTTATTCTGAATATGTAGACAAGCCCAAGCCAGAGACTAGTGTAGTTAAAAAAGAGGCTATCGCAACAGTATCCATGTCTGATAAAAAGAAGGCATATATTGGAGCAGATATGAGCAAGTTGTTCCCTATTGAATTTTCAGGAAATCAAGTTTCGTTGAAATCAGGAGACAAGATAAATGTATCATTAAGAATCAAAGATGGAAAAACAAAAGGTATTGTTTTCGTTTCTAAAGTTTAATACTAATCTTTAAAAAGATAGAGTTTATAAAAGTGACAACCTTTTTCAGTTAAGTACAGATGAAGACCGTGTTCTAATCGTTCGTGAATACCTTGAAAGTGGTCTTTCCGCAGAGAAGATCACACAGAAGTATCATATTAGTAGTCGTTCGGTGCTGTTTTCATGGATGGACAAGTTTCTTAATGAAAAGGATTCATTA
>JAZRXL010000019.1:0-2029 GCA_045600225.1 Paludibacteraceae bacterium | reverse complement strand
TTGTTTCAGGACGGATGTGGCCCAGCGGCGGAATGCCGTGGCGTTGACACTGTTGACCCGGTAGCCGACGGAAATGATCATGTCAAGATTATAGTGGTCAACAGAGCGTTTTACAAATCTGTCTCCTTCCAATCGAACTATTTCCATTTTGGAAACAGTTGATGATTTGTCTAATTCTTGGGAAGAATAAATGTTGGTAATGTGCTTGGAGATAGCGGGAACGTTTGTTCCCATTAACATTGCAATCTGCTGCTGTGTCAGCCATACGGTCTCCTGTTCAAGTTTGACCTCCAATCTGATAGTGTCGTTCGGCTGATAAAGAACGACTTCGCCTCTAACCTTTTCTTTTTCCATAATCATGCGTTCTTGTTCGCAAATATAGATAAATCTTTCTTCACGGAATACGGTTTCTCATCAAAAGCCTGACACATAAGGATAAAGCAGTCTTTCAACTCAAGCTTTGTATAGTGGTTGATTGCGTCGCTTCCTTCTTTGTGAAGACCGGCTATGTCACTACCTACACTATCATGACAGCAAAGTGAACATCTATTGCATCATTACCTAGTTTTTTCCATCTTTGTCAAAACTATAGCACCATGCCTACATATTCATACAAGGTCCTGAAACTTAAAAGCATTCCGTCAGATTTCGAGAAGCAACTGAACAAATTGGGTAAAGAAGGTTGGGAGCTCGTTTCCCTTGTGCCTTCAGAAATCAACATGAAAGGGCAGATAGACCATTGCCTTGGATATGAGACTGGCCAAACTGATGGTATCCTGACATCATATACAGCAATTTTGAAAAAAGAATGTTAATATGGCCACTCGTGTAGAAAAGATTGCAGCACTCAATAGGGCAGTGGATGCATATTTCAAAAGGACTCGCTCTCAAGCCAGAGTATCTGTCAATGAACTTTATGAAGCATCTTCAGAATTAAGAGAATGTTTCAGAAGTGCAAAGACGGTAAGAGGGTTGTTGAGACAACTGCGTGATGAAGGATCCATTCTTAAAGCCATACCCAGCATCTACATGAAAAAGAAGGATGCCTACACTTACTGGCATTTCTCAAACAATATCGAGTCTCCAGTTAAAAAATCTATAGAGACACATACTAGGGTACAGAAGTCATCGTTTGGAGCAGCCTCGGTGTCATATTCAAGGTCCGTGGAGAAAGACTTGCTGGATGCTTCAATGTTCGTTTCAATAGACAGGCTTCCGAATATCAGACAGCTTGATTCCCCTGGTCTGTATTGCATAAAGCTTCGTTCTGGTGCAACACTTCCCCGTGATTATATGTGCCAACTCAAACCAGACCGATACATTTACATTGGGAAAGCTTCCGGAAGCCTTCGACAGAGATTTTGGAAGCAGGAATTGAATGCAGTCGGACATGGCACTTTCTTTCGCAGCATAGGAGCAGTTCTTGGATATACTCCAGTCGCAGGCAGCCTTAAGTCGGGAAGAAATTATAAGTTCAGCACCGTGGATGAGGAGAAGATAAAGCGGTGGCTGCAGAACAATACTCTGGTTAATTGTGTGCCAGTTCAGGAGGAGCAGATAAAAGCCAACGAAGACGTTCTGATTTTGAAACACCGACCGCTTCTTAACATCCAAGGTAATCCTGATAAACTTACCATTCTGGAAGAGGCGAGGAAGAAATGCCTTGGAATCGCTTTAGGCATAAGTCAATAATGCAGAGTCCAGTTATAAGTGTGCTGTAAACTGACGTGAGAGGTAAGGTTCCGTAAAGAATCCCCGAATATCACTCAATATTGAGAAATACTCTAATCATTGAAGAATTAAACAAAAAATTATTAGTAGACAGTTTTGTGAGTGGGTGACGAAGATACTAAAAACAATTTGTGGTTGGAAAATGTATCCAGGTTGGTCAAGCTATTCTTTATAAACGCCGGAACAAAATAGCCACAATCAACCGAACAAAATTATTCCAAATGACCGAATGTGGCTATTTTTGTATATATTTGCATGGCATGGAAAATTGTGCTTTCACAGAGTATGTATAAAAATA
>JAZRXL010000018.1:0-22054 GCA_045600225.1 Paludibacteraceae bacterium | reverse complement strand
GACGGGAGATGTTGAATTGACAGCGAAACGCAGTGGCTCCAACACATTGAACCAGTCGTTCGAATGGAGCGTGGATAAGAAGTCGATTGTGTCGGATAGGTATACTATCAGCACAGTACAATATGGAAAGAAAAGTTATACACTTCGTTCGGTAGACACATTGACCCATTGTTATAGTGAACCAACCGAATTCGAGATGGATATCCGCGAGGCAATATCCTATAAGCCGGTAGACACGCTAAAAAGTTGCCACAATGTACCAATCAACTTAGCAGAAATTGTTGAGGCTAACTATGGTGGTAGCGATGAGGCAAAACACTTCTCTTATTTTAAGGTTCTATCGAATAAATTACAGGCAGTAGCCGATCCTAATTCTATTGATCAAACGTCTAAATATTTGGTCAAGGTAAGTGAAAGTGAATCGGGTTGTGAACGTGCGGACACAGTTAATGTACTCATGTACGATCAGTTCGGTTTGACTGCCGAAGGTCCTGATACGGTATGTTATGGTTCGGAACTAGTAGGACTGAAAGCCTTGATGGCCGATGCTTATAGTTGGATTCGTGAGGATGGAACTTTGATGGAAGGAGCCGATTTCCCATTTGGATCTGATCTTACTCAAAGTGAGCAATTCAAGTTGATAGGTGAGAAGAAGATAGGTCTTCTTAATTGTAAGGATTCTGTTGTTGTTCCGGTTACTGTTTATCCAAATCCGATTACATTGAATGATACAATATTCAGATATTGTCAGAGTGATAAAGATGCAAAAGAGACGATTGTTATTCCGGTGCAAGCGAATAATACCGAGCAGTTGAGAATTCAATGGTTTGACGCCTCAAAACAACCTATATCGGAGCAATCGTTGACAGTCTCAACAGAGACCGATGGAACGACGGTTTACTATGTTAAGCAAGTGAATGAGATTACCGGTTGTGAGAGTGATTTCACGAAGGTGACGGTTGTCGTTTATCCTATGATAAAGGTTCAATTGCAAGACTCTGTAACTTGTCATCCATTTACTATAGACTTAGTGAATTTGTCCAAAGGGAAGGCAGAAGCTGGTTCTATGACTTCTCGTATTGAACAAGACCGTTATACATATATGGGAGAGGATGTCTCTGAGCAAGCCACTATGTTGGATAAATCGGGACTTTATATCGTATATTACAAATATGAAGTGGAAGATCTCATATGTAATGCTTCTGCACATATCAATCTAACATTCCACGAACAACCAGTTGTTCCTGAAATTGAAAATCAGAAGTTCTGTCAGAACACAGGTATGAAAGTGCCAGTTGGAACGCCAACCGATACTAATCTTCGTTTGGTGTGGGAAGATGTTTCTACCTATCCATCTACAATAGATACGGTTTCAACGATGTTTTCAACTGCTATTGCCGGGGAGAAACGCTATTTAGTTCGTCAGGTTCACAATGCCAGCAGATGTGTTAGCCAAGACACATTGGTTAAGATGTTTATTTATCCTTCGATAAATGCATTGGATCAAGATACGGCTATTTGTTATGGTGAGTCGGTCGATCTTTCTTATATGGCTGAGAGACTTTACAAAGGAGGAACTTCTAAATTCAACTACAAAATCAGCAGTGTTACGGGACAGACTTTCGATGTGGCAGCAGTTCATCTTGAAGGTGATTTCAAGGTGATCTATACGGATAGTGCAAATGTATGTTCCGATACCTCTTTGATACGTGTAAATGTGGCAAAGCCAATACAAATGACTATAGAAGGAAGCAGAAAACTATGTGCAGGGGATACTTTGAATCTGAAAGTTTCTGGTGCCGATAAATATGAGTGGCAAGATGGTTCACAAAAAGACACTTACCAACAACCAACTACAGTAGCATCTGAATTGAACTTGACCATAAAGGGTAGGGTTGATTTTAAGAATATTTACTGTTATGCCGATACTAGTGTGTCGGTGGTTGTAAATCCAGCAGTGCAACCTACTTCGTTCAAATTGGATACTTGTGCTAAGATTCCAGTCTATTTGTCGAATATCATTTCAATGAATAATATTAAGGATGAACCAATTTCATTGTTCAATAAATCGAAAGGTATTAGGTATGCTGATTTATTGCAAAATCTTGCTACAACGGGTAGGTATGAATTTGGTGTTGCGAATGAATATGGTTGTCAAGCCATCCATACTTTGGATGTGACGATTTACGAGCCGGAGAATTTAACTGTTTCATATTCCAAATCACCATACTGCCCAGGTGCTGTGACAGATTTTAAGGCTTCTACCGATAATTTATCTGACTTTAAGTGGTACGACAGTTCCGATTTGGAAACATTGATCGGAACAGGTGAACTTTATGCAAAGGTGGTGGATGACCATTGGGATTATACTGTTATTGCGACGGAGAAACAGAAAGGATGTAAAGACACCATTGATTTCTCTGTTAAGGTATATGATCCTATTCCAATTTTGTTGGGTGGTACACCGAACCTATGTAAGGGAGACTCTTTGGTATTGTCTATTACAAACCATATTGTTAGTCCTAAGTGGGCATTGGAGGACACTATTTTCTTTGGAACAAATATTGGATTTGTACCTAAGGAGGATTTAAATATCACTATCTCTGGTAGGGATGCAAATGGCTGTCTTGAATCACGAACAGTAGCCGTGCAAGTAATCGATGTCCCAACACCATACATTGAGGTTGTGAATGAAGGAAGGACAAGAGAAGGCAAGGGGCTTGAATACCTTTTAGATAGAGACTATCCAGAAGTGCATCTCTCGGAGAGGAATATTGCCGAGAGTGATGATCTTACTTTCTTGTGGAACTTTGGAGATGATGAATTAGACTCTATTTCAGGAAAGGATGTGACACACGAATACTCGTTGCCAATGATTATGAAGAATGCAGATGTTCCAGTTACGCTGAAAGTTACTCACTCTTTTGGTTGCTCTGCAATGGCACAGGTGGTGCTTCCGATCGATCCAAACCTTGAAGTTCCAAATACCTTCTTGGCAGATGGAGAGATGATGTTCATGGAGGAGTATTACATGCAGATCTTCGATCGTGTGGGAACGTTAATCTACGAAGGAACAGGCTGGGATGGTACTTACAAAGGCAAACCGGCATCCGAGGATACGTATTTCTATGCATTGGTTTATTATAGTCGTGGCGAGAAACAAGTCAAGACGGGTTATGTTACATTAGTTAGATAATGAAAATGAAAAGACTTATTATATTATTGACAGTTACTGTACTCTCTTTACAGGTAAGTTTTTCGCAAGAAGCTCCCTTCTTTACGAATAAACAGTTGCAGTACTCTTTTCACAATCCTGGATATATACCAGAACTACAATATGCTACTGTCACTTTGGGTGGACGATTCCAATGGACGGGTTTGGAGGGAATGCCAATGGATGGGTTCCTTTCGGCTAAGTATTTCTTTTTGGGAGCCCACTCACAGATAGGCATTAATGTTCTATACGACCACATTGGGTATTATCAGATAGTGAATCCTAAAGTCGATTATGCCTTTTGTATTCCTTTTGCAGATGATAGTTACATAAATTTTGGTATCAGTGCAGGTTTGATGAGCAAGAGTTATGACCTTTCGAAGGCGACTTATGATAAAAGCCTAACGAGTGATCAGCATAACTCGATACTTGAAAAATTGGAGAATGGAAACGCTCCCGATATTGATGTGGGAGTAGAGTTTTTGATTCAGAACATAGAGTTTGGATTTGCAGCGAATCATCTGTTGCCGGGTAATGAGCAAGTAACGATGAATCCGATCTTTTATGGCTTTGTGAATTGCAATTTCCAGTCGGAAGAGTGGTGGCGTTTGTCGCCTACTTATGCATTCTATTTTTTCAAGGGTGATGAAGGATCAAAGAATGTGCAGAAACATCAGATCGGTTTAGATTTCTATTATGTGGGAGATTATGATTCAAGGCCAAGAGATTTCTTCTATGTAGGAGCAGCTTATCGTATTTATAACGAAGCAGCTTTCCGAGCTGGATTCTCCACACGCTTGTTCTCCATCTTCTATTCGTTTGATTACGTCTTCGAGGATTTGCGTTATGACAGTCATGGATCACACGAAATAGGTATGGAGTTTCGTATCCCTCAAAAGGATCGAGGGTGCTATGCCAACTATGGTCGATCGAAGAAGAAGTATACTCGCTATCATAGAATGTAGATACGAATTCCCGTGTCTGGCCTTCTTCTTAAAGTCTATGGATATTGTAAAAAATGGAATGTTCCCTCCTGGATCATTCCATTCTACATTTATAAATATTTTCATCCACACCTCCTTCTTGGTCATATCGTCGGAATTCTTTTTTGTGGAAATGCGGTAGGGACACGAAGTATTTCCACATTCGGTCCCAAAACTCCTGATGCGTATCCATGTCGCACTCTACAAATCTAATGTATTATTATAAATGAAAATCTAATATTATTGATTATTTTTAAAAACATAATGATTGTATGAGAAAGAATTAGGTTTCTTTTTTCTTTCCGTTCCCCCCAATTCTTAACCCAATTTTTTAGGAATATTGTTTTTTTGTCTATATTTGTATTTTCAATTAAATTGTGCTAAAAGCTCATAAAAAAACGTAAAAAAACTAATATTAATTAAATAACTAATTTTAAACTTCAAAAACTTATGTGGTTAATTGATTCATCAATCGGGAGAAAGTTGATTATGAGTATCACAGGACTTTTTCTTATTTTGTTTCTTATTTTTCACATGTCGATGAACTGTGTAGCTATCTTCTCAGGAGAGGCTTACAATGCGATATGTGAGTTCTTGGGCGCAAATTGGTATGCATTAGTTGGTACAGCAGTATTAGCTGGTGGTTTCATTTTGCACATTATTTTTGCTGCGATCCTTACATTGCGCAACAAAAAAGCTCGTCCAGTTGCTTATGCTCATCAAGCAAATCAAGAGAAGGTTGAGTGGGCATCTCAAAACATGTTTGTTTTGGGATTTGTTGTTCTTCTTGGATTGGGTCTTCACTTGACTCATTTCTGGGCTAAGATGCAATTGCCAGAGATTATGGGTGTTGAACCTGAGTATGCTGGTCAATTCTCAGATGGTGCTACCTTGATCAAGGTTACATTCTCTAACCCTGTTATCTGTCTTCTTTACTTGTTGTGGTTCGTAGCTATTTGGTTCCACTTGACTCATGGTTTTTGGAGTGCATTCCAATCTATGGGATTAGACGGAAAGACTTGGTTCCCTCGTTTGAAATGTTGTGCTAACATCGTTTCTACAATTATCTTCTTGGGCTTTGGTGCAGTAGTTGTTGCTGGTTTCGTTCAAAGTCTATCTTAATTGGTTACTAATAGAAAATAAGAAATAATATTATGGCTGAAATAAATTCAAAAATTCCTGAAGGTCCAATATCAGAAAAATGGACCAACTATAAAGCTCACCAAAAATTGGTGAACCCTGCCAACAAACGTAAGTTGGATATCATTGTGGTTGGAACAGGTTTGGCTGGTGCATCTGCGGCTTCTACTTTGGCTGAGATGGGATTCAACATTCTAAACTTCTGTATCCAAGATTCTCCTCGTCGTGCTCACTCTATCGCTGCACAAGGAGGTATCAATGCTGCTAAGAATTATCAAAACGACGGTGACTCAGTTTATCGTTTGTTCTACGATACTGTTAAGGGTGGTGACTACCGTGCTCGTGAAGCTAACGTTTATCGTTTGGCTGAGGTTTCTGCTAATATCATCGACCAATGTGTTGCACAAGGTGTTCCTTTCGCTCGCGAATATGGAGGAACTTTGGCAAACCGTTCTTTCGGTGGTGCTCAGGTTAGCCGTACTTTCTATGCTAAGGGTCAAACAGGTCAACAATTGTTGTTGGGTGCTTACTCTTCTTTGAATCGTCAAATCAATGCTGGTAAGGTAAAGAGCTATAACCGTTACGAGTTGCACGATATCGTTATGGTCGATGGCCGCGCTCGTGGTATCATTGCTAAGAATTTGGTTACTGGTAAGTTCGAGCGTTTCGCTGCTCATGCAGTTGTTTTGGCAACTGGTGGTTACGGAAATGCATACTTCCTTTCTACTAACGCAATGGGTTGTAACTGTTCAGCTGCTATCGCAGCATACCGTAAGGGTGCTTATATGGCAAACCCATCATACGTTCAAATTCACCCAACTTGTATCCCTGTTCACGGTGACAAGCAATCAAAGTTGACTTTGATGTCTGAGTCATTGCGTAACGATGGTCGTATCTGGGTTCCAAAGAAGATTGAGGATGCTAAGGCTCTTCAAGCTGGAACTAAGAAGGGATCTGATATTCCTGAAGAGGATCGTGACTACTACTTGGAGCGTCGTTACCCTGCATTCGGTAACTTGGTGCCTCGTGACGTTGCTTCTCGTGCTGCAAAAGAGCGTTGCGATGAGGGCTTCGGTGTAAACAATACAGGTTTGGCTGTATTCTTGGATTTCTCTGAGGCTATCAACCGTTTGGGTATTGACGTAGTTCGTCAACGTTATGGTAACTTGTTCGATATGTACGAGGAGATTACTGACGTGAACCCAGGTGAGTTCGCTAAGGAGATCAATGGTGTTAAATATTACAACCCAATGATGATCTTCCCTGCTATCCACTATACAATGGGTGGTCTTTGGGTAGATTACGAGTTGCAAACTTCTGTACAAGGATTGTTCGCAATCGGTGAGTGTAACTTCTCTGATCACGGTGCTAACCGTTTGGGTGCATCTGCATTGATGCAAGGTTTGGCTGACGGATACTTCGTATTGCCTTACACAATCCAAAACTATTTGTCAGATCAAATTACAGTTCCTCGTTTCAATCCAGATAGCAAGGAGTTTATGGATGCTCAAGCTAAGTGCGAGGCAGAGCAAAAAGCTTTGATGGATATCAAGGGTAAACGTTCTGTTGACTCTATCCATAAAGAGTTGGGTCACATCATGTGGGAGTATGTTGGTATGGCTCGTACAAAGGAGAGCTTGGAAACTGCTCTTAAGAAGTTGAAAGATATCCGTGCAGAGTTCGAGAAGAACTTGTTTATCCCTGGTAAGGTGGAGGAAGGAATGAACGTTGAGCTTGATAAGGCTTTCCGTTTGAGAGACTTCATTACAATGGGTGAGTTGATTGCTCGTGATGCATTGCACCGTAACGAAAGTTGTGGTGGTCACTTCCGTAAGGAGTACGCTACAGAAGAGGGTGAGGCTAAGCGTGATGATCAAAACTACTTCTATGTTGGTTGCTGGAACTACCAAGGAAGCGACGACAAAGAGCCAGAATTGATCAAAGAACCTCTTAACTACGAGGCAATCAAGGTTCAAACTCGTAACTATAAATCTTAATCCTTAAAAAGTAAAACAAATGGCTACAGATAATATAATGAAAGTTAACTTGAAGGTATGGCGTCAAGCCGGCCCGAAAGAAAAGGGTGAGTTCAAAACTTACGAAAATGTAGAAACCACTCCTGATACTTCTTTTTTGGAAACATTGGATATCTTAAACGAGTCTTTGGTTGAGAAAGGTGAAGAACCAATCGTATTCGATCACGATTGTCGTGAGGGTATCTGCGGTATGTGTTCATTGTTCGTTAACGGACATCCTCATGGTCCTGCAACAGGTGCAACAACTTGTCAACTTTACATGCGCCGTTTCAAAGATGGTGAGACTATCACAGTTGAGCCTTGGCGTTCTGCTGCATTCCCTGTAATCAAAGATTTGATGGTTGACCGTAATGCATTTGATAAGATCCAACAAGCTGGTGGTTATGTATCATTCAACTGTGGTGGTGCACAAGATGCTAATGCGCTTCCTATCTCTAAGGTAGATGCAGACGAGGCTATGGACTCTGCTACTTGCATCGGTTGTGGTGCTTGTGTTGCAGCATGTAAGAATGGTTCTGCTATGTTGTTCGTTTCTGCTAAGGTTTCTCAATTTGCACTTCTTCCTCAAGGTCGTGTTGAGGCTGTTAAGCGTGTGAAATCCATGGTAGCTAAGATGGATGAACTAGGATTTGGTAACTGTACTAACACTCGTGCTTGCGAGGCAGAGTGTCCTAAGAACATCTCTATTAGCAACATCGCTCGTATGAACCGTGAGTTCATTTGTGCTAAGTTCAAAGATTAATCATACTCAAATATAGTATGTGAGAAGTCTGGTGAAAGCCAGACTTCTTTTTTTGTCCCTATTCGAGTATATTCTCATGAAAAAAATTGGGGAAAAGTCGCGAAAAAATGTTATATTTGCTTGTTTATGAATTGCTAATAATAATAATGACAAAATAAAATATGAGCGAGGAAAAAAATTCGTACTCAGCCAGTAGTATTCAGGTGTTGGAGGGCTTGGAAGCCGTTCGTAAACGTCCTGCAATGTATATTGGTGATATTGGAGAGAGAGGTTTGCACCATTTGGTATACGAGGTGGTCGACAACTCTATTGATGAAGCCTTAGCCGGATATTGTAAGAACATTCAAGTTACAATCAATGAGAACAATTCCATCACCGTGCAGGATGATGGTCGTGGTATCCCTGTGGATATGCACGAGAAGGAGAAGCGTTCTGCTTTGGAGGTTGTAATGACAGTTCTTCATGCTGGTGGTAAGTTCGATAAGGGAACTTATAAGGTTTCTGGAGGATTGCACGGTGTGGGTGTATCTTGTGTAAACGCCCTTTCTACAAAAATGGAAGTTGAAGTTTGCCGTGGTGGTAAAAGATACCAACAAGAGTATACTTGTGGTAAGCCACTTTACAGCGTAAAGGAAGTGGGTACTGCAGATTATACAGGAACTAAGGTTACTTTCTTGCCAGATGATTCAATCTTCACAGTACACGAGTATAAGTATGATATCCTTGCTGGTCGTTTGAGAGATCTAGCTTATTTGAATGCTGGTGTTAGAATTTCGTTGACTGATAAGAGACCTATGGACGATGGTTCTTTCCGTTCTGATGTGTTCTTCTCGGAAAAAGGATTGAGCGAATTCGTAGAGTATTTGGATTCGTTGCGCGAGCATTTGATCCCAGATGTAATCCATATCAATACAGAAAAGTATGGTTGCCCAGTTGAGGTGGCTATGACTTATAACACTGAATTTAAGGAGAACATCCATTCTTATGTAAATAATATCAATACTATCGAAGGTGGAACTCACGTTTCTGGTTTCCGTACTGCCTTGACTCGTACTTTGAAGAAGTATGCTGATGATCTTAAGATCTTAGAGAAGGAGAAGGTGGAGATTAGTGGTGATGACTTCCGCGAAGGTTTGACGGCTGTTATTTCAGTTAAGGTGGCAGAGCCTCAATTCGAGGGACAAACTAAGACTAAGTTGGGTAACGATGATGTCTCAGGTATTGTTCAACAAGCTGTTGGTGAAGCATTGAGCAACTATTTGGAGGAACATCCAAAAGAAGCTCGCTTGATCGTGGATAAGGTAGTCCTTGCTGCTCGTGCTCGTATCGCTGCTGCTAATGCTCGTAAGAATGTTCAACGTAAATCGCCTTTGGGTGGCGCTGGACTTCCTGGTAAGTTGGCTGACTGCTCAGGAAAAAATCCAGAACTTTGCGAGATTTTCTTAGTCGAGGGAGATTCTGCAGGTGGTACTGCAAAACAAGGTCGTAATCGTGAATTCCAGGCAATACTTCCTCTTCGTGGTAAGATTTTGAATGTGGAGAAAGCCACAATCGATCGTGTACTAAATAGCGAGGAAATCAAGAATATCTATTCTGCATTGGGTGTTTCTATTGGTACGGCTGAGGATTCCAAGGCATTGAACCTTGATAAACTTCGTTATCACAAGATCATTATTATGACCGATGCCGATGTCGATGGTAGCCACATCGACACACTGATTCTGACATTCTTCTTCCGTCATATGCGCGAATTGATCGAGCGTGGATATGTATATATCGCTGCGCCTCCTTTGTACAAATGTTCGAAGGGTAAGGTGGAAGAGTATTGTTGGAACGACCAACAAAAGCAAGCTTTCATCGACAAATATGGAGGAGGTCAGGAATCTGGAATTAAGATTCAACGATACAAAGGTTTGGGTGAGATGAATGCAGCCCAATTGAAGGAGACCACAATGGATCCTCAATTCCGTACACTTCGCCAAGTAAACATTGACAATGTTGCACAAGCCGATTATACATTCTCTATGTTGATGGGTGATGATGTTGCTCCTCGCCGTCAGTTCATTGAAGATAATGCAACATATGCTACGATTGATGCATAATTGCTAATTTATGAAATAAATGGGAAGGGTAACAAAATGTGACGAGTGATTCTTTTACTTGCATTTTCACCTTTTCAATAATAAAAAAACCGTTTCGGGGATAAATCTCTGAAACGGTCTTTTTTTGTTTTCATTTCCTCTATTTTATATAACAAAAAGGTGCATCCCATTTCGGGGTGCACCTTTGTTTATCTACGAATGAATGATTATGACAATTTGTGTATAATCAAACCTGAACGCAATTTTGGTTCAAACCAAGTTGCCTTTGGAGGCATGATGTTACCGCTATCAGCAATATCCATAATTTGCTTCATTGAAACTGGATACAAAGCTAATGCTGTACGCATCTCGCCATTATCTACGCGTCTCTTTAACTCCTTCAAACCACGAAGACCACCTACGAAGTCGATACGCTTGTCAGAACGCAAATCTTTAATACCTAAAATTTCGTCCAAGATCAACTTGCTTGAGATGCTAACATCCAATACTCCGATGGGATCCGAATTGTCGAATGTGCCTTGTTTTGCTTTTAGGCTATACCAGTTCTTATCCAAATAAAGAGAGAATTCATGAAGCTCTGCTGGCTTGTATTCAGCCTCGCCCTTCTTCTCTACGATAAAGTTCTTAGAAAGAGCCTCTAAGAATTGTTCGCTGCTCAATCCATTCAAATCTTTTACAACTCGGTTGTAATCGAGAATTGTCAACTGGCTTGCTTGGAAACATACTGCCATGAAGTAGTTGTACTCTTCATCACCCTTGTGATTAGGGTTTTGTTTGCGCTTCTCATCTCCTACTAATGCAGCAGCAGCAGAACGGTGGTGACCGTCAGCAATATAAAGAGCTTTCATTTTACCGAACTCTTTAGTTACGGTTTTGATATCAGTATCGTTGTCGATCAACCAGAACTTGTGACCGAAACCATCGATAGGGGCGATGAAATCGTATTCAGGAACTTTGGTTGTATATTTCTTAATCAATGCATCCAAAGTAGCATTGTCTGGATAGGCGAAGAATACAGGCTCGATATTTGCATTGTTTACGCGAACGTGTTTCATTCTATCCTCTTCCTTGTCTCTTCGTGTTAACTCGTGCTTTTTAATAACGCCTGTCATATAGTCATCTACATAGGCGCCAACAACAAGGCCGTATTGAGTTTTTCCATTCATGGTTTGAGCGTAGATGTAGTACATCTCTTTCTCATCTTGAACCAACCATCCTTTGTCTTGGAACTTTTGGAAGTTTTCTGCAGCCTTCTCGTAAACACGAGGATCGTATTCACTAGTACCTACTGGGAAATCAATTTCAGGTTTGATGATATGGTAGAGAGACATTTCGTTGTCTCCTGCCTCTGCGCGAGCCTCTTCTGAATCAAGCACGTCGTAAGGACGGCTTTCCACCTTTTCTACTAATTCTTTAGGAGGGCGAATACCCTTGAATGGTTTAATAATTGCCATAGTATAATTATTTTTTATGATGATTCAATGTGTGCAAAAGTAAATGATTACTCCTTAAAAGACAAGATATTTTATTTTCTTTTCGGGAACCAACCTTTTTCAACTCGTTTCCGTTGGTCGAAGACCTCTTTGATGCTCCAAAAGCATGAGAATGCAAATACCCCTAGAAGGATGGAGATTATTTGGTCTTCTATGATTAACGATGCGATAGTTCCAACGATGCCACATAGAAGGAAAGCCCACCAACATTTCACGCCAAAGTAATATTCGCCCTTGATCACAAGAGGGTGAAACAATCCAATGATTAAAAATGTGGCAAGTCCAATAAGCAGCCCCGAAAAATTATATTCGTTAATCAAATCCATAGAAAAAATCACTTTTGAGATTTATAGATGCAAATTTCGCTAAAAACCTTTTCTTATGCAAATTTCTATTAACTTTGCCTCGTTTTAAAACATGCAATATTTATGGGAAATTTATTGATTTCAATAGGTTTAATCATTTTAGGTTTTATCCTTTTAGTAAAGGGGGGTGACTTCCTTGTTGATGGAGCTGTGGCCATTGCTAAACGTGCGAAATTGAGTCCTATGGTCATAGGACTTACTGTTGTTGGATTTGGCACATCCGCTCCAGAACTTTTGGTGAGCATACAGGCTGCTTTAGCAGGAAGTTCTGGAATCGCCATTGGTAATGTGGTAGGTTCAAATATTGCAAATATTGCATTGATATTGGGTGTTACGGGTTTGATTACTGCTTGTCGAACAGATAAGCAGACACTAGGCATCGATTTGCCTTTTATGCTCTTGTCTTGTGTGGCTTTTGTGCTTGTAGCAATGACGGGAGAGATTAGTCGATGGATGGGTATGATAGGTGTCATTATGCTGGTTTGTTTTATTTCTTGGCAAATTTGGAATTCACGTAAGCAAAATAGTGCAAAGGAAGATGATGAGGATTCGGAACCGGCTATGCCCATATGGAAAGCTGTTTTATATGTTGTCGGAGCAATAGCAGCCTTAACTTATGGTGCAGACTGGTTGATTCAAGGTGCATGTGACCTAGCAAAAGCATTAGGTGTGAGTGAGCGTGTGATAGGATTGACTATTATTGCCGCAGGAACTAGTCTTCCCGAGTTGTTTGCCTCTATTATGTCGGCAAAGAGGGGCGAAACGGATATGGCCATTGGAAATGTGATTGGAAGTGTCACCTTCAACATATTGAGTGTGATAGGATTTTCCTCAGCTATTTGTCCGATAACAGATAGTAACGTGGGCTTCCTTTTCGATTACCTTTTGATGATTGGTTTGGGTGTTTTGTTGTGGATTTTCCTTTTCACAAAGAGAACATTAGAACGATGGGAAGGGGCGGTTTTGTTGGTTATCTATGTTGCGTATATAGCAAGAACTGTTCTGCTTAGTTAGGAATTGAGAAATTTATTATTTTTGTAATTGTATATATGAAATTTAAAACCTTTTTGTTATGAAAGCATCAGAAGCAGTAGTAAGATTTGATTGGGCAATTAAGAAGTTGCTCAGAGAGAAAGCCAATTTCGACGTATTAGAGGGCTTTATTAGTGTATTCACCAACGAGAAAGTAAAGATTGAAGCAATCTTGGAGATTGAAAGCAATCAGGAGTATGATACCGACAAGTTTAATCGTGTTGATATCAAAGCCTTGAACGAGAAGGGAGAGATCTACATTATTGAGGTGCAGCTCAACCGACAAGTTCATTATCTGGAGCGCATTGTATATGGTACGGCAAAAGCCATAACGGAGCAAATGCACTTAGGTGGGGATTATTACGACATAAAAAAGGTGATTTCTATCAGTGTCGTTTATTTTGATCTTGGTAAGGGAAGTGACTACTTATACCATGGACAGACGCAGTTAGAGGGGGTACATAGCCACGATATACTTAGTGTGACCCAGAAAGAGAAAAGGGTAATGAACCTACCAGATGGAAAGCCGTATCGACCTGTTAAGAGTCCGAACGATGTTTTCCCTGAATATTATATCATTCGAGTTAATGAGTTCAATGATTATGCGACAACGCCTATCGAAGAGTGGATGGAGTATTTGAAGTCTGGAGTGATAAAAGAAGAGACGAAAACGCCAGGACTGAAGGAGGCGCATGAGAAATTGAGATATATGATGATGACAGATGTTCAGCGTCAGGCTTATGAGCGACATTTGGATGCACTTCGTGTGGAAAACGATGTGTTGGGTAATGCACGTTATGAAGGCTTGAGTGAAGGTATGAGCGAAGGTCTTGAAAAGGGCATGGCTGAAGGTAGAGCCAAAGGTCTCGAAGAAGGTAGAATGCTGGGACTTGAGGAAGGAAGAGTCGAAGGCCGAGCAGAGGGAAGAGCAGAAGGAAGAGCAGAAGGCCGGGTTGAAGGACATAAAGAGGGTGTTTTGACTGTAGCTCGTTTAATGTTGGAACATAAGAAATCGGTAGAAGAGATTATGATGCTTACAGGTTTGTCGAAGGAAGAGTTAGAGAAACTGTAACATAATCTTATCGACCGTTGAGGTAGTAAGACAAGAGGCTGGCATAATTGTCAGCCTTTGTTTTATCATGGATTGTCACAAAATTTAAATGAAATCGCCGTGCTCTAATTGTGAAAAAATCTAAAAAAATTTTTGAACTCCGAATTATATGATTTATATTTGCTTGCTTTCTATATCATGTAGGAAAGTGAATGGTGAAAGAAATTAATTTAACAAGTAAATAGTATAGTATTTTTATATATCGGGTAAAAAAGTTTGATTATGAAGAAATATTTATATACATCGTTGCTTCTGTTATTCGGAGCGATAACGGGAGCGTTCTCGCAGAGTATGATTATCTCTGGAGGTGGTAACCATGCTATCGCATTGTGTAGTAAAGGACAAATCTATGCGTGGGGAGCTAATGGTGAAATTGGCAAAAGTTCATCTGGTGACAACCGATTGTGTTTGGCGGATGCTTCGGATGCGTCGAAATTAATCGTAAACAAACCAAGTCTTGTTAATACAGGAAACTTGACATTCTCAATGCTTTCTGCAGGTTCAGGAGGTCATAGTGTTGCATTATCATGTTATGGAATTGTATATTGTTGGGGAGCCAATGATTATGGTCAATGTGGTCAGGCACCTTCAAAATATGTGACGGGAGGTAGCCCATTGCCAGTGAAGTGTGGTGTTGCTCCAGGATACACTTTGGATGGACAACCCAATGGAGAGTACTTGGGAAATGTAAAATATATTTCGGCTACTTCTGGTGCCTCTTTGGCAATTTTAGAGAATGGTCGTTGTGTAATGTGGGGAGGAAATGAAACGGCGGTTCCGGGAGAGTTTATTAAAAATTCATCAGAGACTCCGCAGTGGGTTTGTGGTGCAGATGGAAAACCTCTTGAAAATGTAATTCACGTTGCTGGTGGAGATAACAATGTCTTGCTTATCGTTGGAGATTCTCCTGATGCAAAGGTGGGAACAGTCTACTCAATGGGTAACTTGAATGGACGTGGAGGAGGAAAGAATGCCAGTGCATATGTTGCAGAACCGGTAGAAATTGGAAATGGTAAGGGATCTGCCTCTTCTGGTCAATATTTGTCAGGTGTGCGTACTTCCGGATTGTCTGATACAGGAGGTATGGTTGTTGAGGGTCGTACTGGATATGTTTACGGTTGGGGAGATAACGGCTGGTGGGGCGTTGGAGGAAAACGTAATGCCTACGCTAGTAATATGTTATATGCAGAAAAGGTAGTAGCTGGTGAATATGAGGATGTATCGGGTCAGAACTACTTAACAGATGTTATTCAGATTATTGGAGGTAATGGTTCCGCTGCTGCAGTTACTCAAGAAGGTTATTTAATCTATTGGGGAGATAATGCAGGAGCTAAGGCTGGAGGTTCAAGTGGTGGTGTAATTCCTAATTCATCATATAAATCCCAGGGTGGTACAGCTCAATCTTTAGGTCCTGTATTTGCGAACTATTGTGCCGGAGAGCATGGAAATACGACAGAAACACGAATAGATGATGCTGTCGCTATTGCTCGTGGAGACATGTTCGGATTTATGGTTAATAAAGATGGTGATTTCTATGTTTGGGGAACTACAGAGTTGCCTGGAGGTGCTGGAAATGCTGGAACTTTAGGTACTGGTAAGGATTCGGAAATTCTTACTTGTTTGAAGAAAATTGATATAAGTTGTACTCCACAGGATTTATGTCCGGAGGCCTTCATGGTTGGTCCAAGATATAAGTGTCCTGGTGTTGCAGATTCATTGTATGCAGGATTTTCTCCATTAAAGGGTAGGGATGATGCATATTTCTTCCAATGGACGAAAGATGGTGTGGTTTTGAATACTTCAACTAAGACATCTTCAGTGGCAGATAGAAAAGCAGATAAATATAATGCTCCAGTTATTGGCGCTGATGATCCAGGTGTATATCGTGTTGACATCTATTACATTGGTCTAAATGTTCCTTGTGATAACTGTCCTGAAACATATGCAGAAGTAGAAGTAATTGATATGGAAATGCCAATAGACACGACAATACAAACTGCTTGTGTGGCAAAACCTTTAGCTCCTTCTTCTTCTGATCAGTTATGTTACGAGGTAACTGTGAACAACAAATTTTACAAGGCAACAGACATGACTACCTTTGCTGCATTCTCAACAATTGATAGTAAGGATACTCTTTATGTTGGATCGGCAAAAGGTGCTGGAGGTAAGATAGAATTTTGCATAACTGGAGACAAAGTAGGAAAGGTTAATGATAATAAAGATCTACCAAGTAATGATACTACATATTCTATTTACTTGGAAGATATAACATCATTTGACACTTATTTATTTAAAGATCGTGATTTGGATGAAGGAGGAAATCCACAGAATCAGGGTATTATTATTGAGTTGTTCTCTGGAACCGAGTTGAAGTCATTTGATATGGCTGCAAAGGCCTACTCAACAACAGGAAAAGTTGTAGTGACACCTCAAATATACGAAGTAGCTATCAATGAAAACGATGGTTCTTATGTATGTGGAAAATTAAGATGGGAAGGTAAAGCTCAAACATTTACTGTTGGTAACACTGTTACATCCTTCACAGTTGAATGTAATTATCAGTTAGATGGTAATAGTGTTCGAGGATCTCGCTACATTATAGGTCATAAGTTGACGGTTACAGATGCTCAAGTTATGAAAACTGTGCTTCGTTCTCAATCTCAGTCTACGACATTTACTACTCCATTTACTGATTCTGGTAAGTTTAACATCAATGCTATTGGTGCTACTGCAAACCAGTACAGCAGTATGTCTAATGCTGGAAATGAAAGTTTGATAACCAACATCAAATTTGGAAAGCTTACAGACTACACATGTGGTCGTATAGAGCTTCAAGCTCGCTACTGGTGTCCTCCATGTAACCAACCAGACGGTATCGTTAAGATTGAACAAGATGGTGTGGCTCATACAGGAGAGAAGGATACAATCTTCTTGTGCAAGGAGAGCGATGCTGTTGTTTTAAGTGTTTCTAATATCAAGAAAGCTTCTGAGCCAACTGCAAAGTTCGATGAACTTTGGTTCTTGGATAAGATCGGTGCTTCCGATGCGGCTGCATTGCAAGTAGATCTTGCTTCTACTGCATCTACTTTGAAGCCATCTATTGCTTGGGATGATACTAAAGAGGGTAAGACAGAAGTATATTACGTAAAGATTCGTGATAACGAGAAGCCAGATGCTTCTGCTTGTTATGTACTCGACTCTATTTTTGTACATTATAATGAGGTACCAGTTGCTCCAGAAGTTGAGATACCAAGCTTCTGTAAAGGTTTGGTTGATGATGATGTAAAAGCATACTTGGTTACATTGACAGATCTATTCAAGGGACTTACTCCAACTATCAAATTAGGTGCGACTGAGGTTACATTGGTTGGTTTGGAGGCTACGTTGGAGTCTCTTCCAGATGGTACAAACACTTTCACTCTTTCAGTTGTAGATGATGCTACAGGTTGTGAGAGTGAGGAAACTACTTTTGATGTGGTAGTGAAGGCAATTCCAGTTGCTCCTACAACCACTAATATTGATGAGGTGGTTGCTGCTGGTTCAATGACTGTAGAAAAAGGTGTTACAGATAGTGAAGGAACTCTTCACTGGTTCGAAGTAAAACCAACACTGCCTGCAGCTACACTTTCTGAGGTTGTTCCAGAAGTCGTTTTAACAGTTCAGAATACGTATACTTTCTGGGTAAGCCAGAATGTTGATGGTTGTGAGAGTGATACTGCAAGCTTTGTAGTTACTATCAACGACTCTCCAGTACCAGAGGCTCGCGATACATTTATTTGTGCAGGTGA
The DNA here is from genome assembly GCA_045600225.1 of Paludibacteraceae bacterium. Taxonomy (GTDB): domain Bacteria; phylum Bacteroidota; class Bacteroidia; order Bacteroidales; family Paludibacteraceae; genus UBA1181. The sequence goes on along the minus strand of JAZRXL010000018.1, from coordinate 4,048 downwards.
GAGTATTGCAGATCTAAGCTCTCTTGTTGTGCCAAATAAGACAGATGCTGGTGTGTCTTATACCTTGAACTGGTATACTGACCTAAATGCTGCAAAAGGAACAGGTGATCCTTCAGCAAAACCAACTTCGTTCGCAGAACCTAAGAAATATCCTTTCTACGTAAGTCAGACTAATCCAGAGACTGGTGCAGAAAGTAACAAGAAAACATTCCATGTGACAGCTATAGGTGTTGACAAGCCAGTTTTAGATCCAACTAATGTTCTTAAGTATTGTGCATCTAATGAATTAGGTACTGAACTTAAGGCTAGTTTCAATCAAAACGAGAGTGCTCAAATGTTGGCAAATGGTATGGTTTGGTCTTTGAAAGGCCCAGACGGAACTTATACCGAGAATCCAAATTTGGTACCAGTGTTGGATGTGAGGGAGACAACAGTTTACGACTATAAGGTTCACCAAACTTACACTATTGTTTCAAGTGGTGCTGTTTGTGCAGGTGAGGATGTTGAGACAAGTGTTACAGTAACTTACGTTGCACCTGTTACAACAGCTCCTGTTCTTTACCAAAAAGCTTCTGCTGATGCTTCAGGTAATTTCTCTGAAAATCTTATTGAGCACGATGCAAAAGCCGTACAAGGTATAGAGACTGGTGCTACTTTGAAATGGTATGAGGATGGATGTGTTACTGAAATCACTACAGGTACTCCTACTCCTAAAGTTGACCCTACAATTCCAGAAGGTGAGAATCAAATTGTGAACTATTGTGTTAGCCAAGTTGTTGATGGTTGTGAAAGTGTGAAGACTCCTATTCAAGTTACTATTAGCGATGCTTTCCCTCCTATAACTTATGCATACCATTATTGTGAGGGACAAGTGATGAGCGATTTGACTGCTGATGCTAATTCACAAGGTGGTAAGCCTGCTGATAACTATGATATCTATTGGTATGGAACTGAAAAACCAGCCAACACTTCTGCAACACCTCTTGTTATCGGAAATAGTTATTCTATGGGTGGTGCACTTGCTGCATTGGATGCAACGGGAGAAAAAACAGTGCTTACTTACTATGTTGCTCAGCACGATAAAAGTACTGATGCGGTCAGTGGTGCACAACCAGTTTATGTGACAATCTATCCTAAGCCTGTTGTTATTACAACTACACCAGAGGCTACGTGTGAAGATCCGGTAGACTTGTCTGCATATAAGAGTGTTACTAATGTGTCTGAACCGTTGACATATACATATGGTTCGGCAACTACTCCTGATATGGGAACGTCAACAGTATTGGAGAGCGGTAAGTATCAAATCTCTGCTACTTACACATTGCCAGTTAATCCGTCTCAATTTGTAATTGTAAATGATGGCGAGTGTGTTGGTGATCCAACAGACATTAATGTTACGATTAATGATTTGACAATCCCTACTATCGATGGAAACCCTACTACATGTCCTGGTACTTCTATCTCTTTGACAGCAGTTGCTGCAAGTGTTGATCCAGGTGTTATAAGTTACTCGTGGTCTGGTGATGCTACAACTGTTGCCGATGGTTCTACTACTTCTGAGGTTTTGAAGACTGTTGCATTGTCTACTAAGCCAGCTGATACTTACTCATTCTCTGTAACTGCAACAGCTGGTGCTTGTACTAAGACTGTAGCTCTTCCTCATATAGTAACAATTGGTGATGGTCAGGTGATTGGTAACATGGAGATCTCTGAAGAAGACCTTGAAAGTATGTCATTCCCTGGTGCAATTAAGAAAGAGGTTTGGAGTTGTGGTAATCCTGTAACGATCACTGTAGGTTATGAGGGTGATAAAGACTTCGTATGGTATAAAGATGGTGTTCCTTTTGGAACAGGTCCTTCTATCACTACAGATGCATACTCTACTTATAATGATGCTGTTTATACAGTTGAGTTTACTAATGAATGTAAGGCTTCTACTGAAGTTACTATTCATACTGTGCCTGTAACGGCAACACCTCTTGCGACTGATAAGATTGAAATTTGTGAAGGTGAGACTTTCAAAACAGGTTTCACATATACTTTGAAACCAGGTGAGACACCAACTATTACATGGTATCATGATGGCGCTACTGTTGGTGGTCAAACTAGTGAAAATTTGATCCTAACTAACACAAGAGATGAAGACGATGGTCTTTACTCTTATGAGATTAACAATAGAGGTTGTATCAAGAAGGGTGATGCAAATAGTTTGAATGTTCGCCCTTACATCAAGGCAACTATTAGTTCAGAGCCATTTATTGTTGCTCGTCATGGTAATGAGACATTGCCTATCACTGTTCAGGTTCCTTCTCCTTCTTCTGGTAAAATTTTAAATTCTATCAGTTGGATAGAAAATGGAGCTGAGGTATTCAATGGTAATCCTTATGAGATAACTGATGTTGTGGCAGATCATAATTATACAATTGAGATGACAGACCCTGATTACTGTTCTCTTACATTGAATGCAGTTGTATACGTTGATGCAGAACTTCAATTGAATACTAGTTTGAAAGATACTCTATGTTTGGGTACATCGGATGTGCTTGTGATCGATACAACAGGTACAGGTGCTTTCCGTCGTCCAAGTGGTAATCCAATATTGAATGTTACTGCTACTATTGGTGGTACATCATTCAGTTTGAATGATAAGATCACTAAGAGTGGAGATATGCTTCATGTTACAGTTGATCCTGTTGATGATGCAGAATATAATGTATCGTTCACATATGCTGGTCAGAGTAAGGATAAGACAGAGAAGGTTCATGTGATTCCGGCTATCTCATTGACAGTGCCTGAGATTCCAAATATCTGTGAGGGAACAGAGACTGTACTTACAGTTACAAATATTTCTCCTGACGGAACAACAATCTCTTGGGCATCCGATCCAACTATCGTTGAGGGTTCAAATTCTGAGAGCGTTCGTGTTAAACCTACATACAAGGGTGGTGCTGATCACCAGGCACTTTACACTTACCAAGCAATTGCTTACAACGCATTCTGCGATAAGAGCAAGGCTTACGAGGTTAAGGTTTTGGTTGATGAACCTTTGACAGGTGATATTACTGGAGTTAAAGAGATTTGTGAAGGTGGTGAGACTTCATTCACTGCTGCATCTTATGAGGCAAAGACTTATACTTGGACTGCATCCGATGGCTCAGTATTGTCAGGTGAGCCTCGTCAGTCAGTTAAACCTGCTCAAACAACCACTTATACTGTTGATATGGTTAGAGGTTTGTGTACCGCTAAAGACGAATATACAGTGACAGTTCATACAAATCCTGTCATCCAGTCTATCGACTCGGTAGGACTTAGAGATAGAGCAATCGTCTTGAATCCAGACTTCGGTACTGCTCCATTTACTTATGGAATTGATGCTCAAGCACCTGATGCAAATGACATCAAGCACGATTTGACATTTACATCTCATGTGGTATTCGTTTCTGATGCATATGGATGTAAGACATCTCAGCAATTCGAGTTGAATGCTCCTGAAATCTATATCCCAATTATTGTAACTCCTGGTACTGATGGAGTGAATGATAAGTGGGTTGTTCCTAACTTGGCTGAGCTTTATCCAAATGCTATCGTAAGTATTTACGATCGTTATGGTAAACTCCTTGCTCAATATTTGGGTGCAGATACAGATGGATGGGATTGTACCTACAATGGTCATGATATGCCATCAACAGACTACTGGTATCAAATTACAATTGAAGAGATCAATAGAGAGTATGTTGGTCACTTCACGTTGATTAGACGATAAATCATCTTCACAGAGAGGGACAATACCCTCTCTGCGATTTATATAATAATGCTTTGTGCTATGAAGAGACTGATAAAGAAAATTGGAGCTATTGTGTTAGGTTCGCTTATGGTATGTTCCGTAAGTGCGCAAGATGAAATAGTATGTGATCAATACCATTTCAATTACTATTTGGTGAACCCGGCTGTGGCTGGAGCAGAGCGCTGTACACACTTGATGTTGACAGGAAAGTTCCAATGGACGGGAGTAGAGGATGCGCCTATGACACAGACTATAAGTGCGAGA
>JAZRXL010000017.1:0-2383 GCA_045600225.1 Paludibacteraceae bacterium | reverse complement strand
TGAGTTGTTAAAAAATAGAAGGATGAAAGACATAACGATAATTGATGAGGATTACAAGAAGTGGTTGAAAGAGCTTGCTTCTCGATACCGTAGTTGCCAGATAAAGGCAGCAATTAAGGTGAATAGCGAAAAGTTAATGTTTAACTGGTTGTTAGGCAGAGACATCGTTGAGATGAATATAGAAGAAAGGTGGGGGGAGAGTGTTGTTTTACAACTAAGTAAAGATTTGAAGAAAGAATTACCTGATGTGGAAGGTTTGTCAAAATCAAATATTTACTATTGTAAAAAATTTTATGTCGCTTATTCTCAGTATAATGAATTTTTCCAACAACTTGTTGGAAAAAATACTAAGGGAGATAAACGTTTAAATCAACCTGATGCGGAAAGGGATAATATATTCCAGCAGGTTGTTGGAATATTTCAAATACCATGGGGACATCATTGCTTAATCCTTGATAAAACTCACGGAGACACAAGCAAAGCGCTTTTCTATGTCCGCAAAACCATAGAAAACGGATGGAGCAGAGCGATGTTATTGAATTGCATAGACACGGGATTTTATGAGAGAGATGGAAAGGCTGTTTCTAACTTCACGTCTGTTCTCCCTGATCCAATGAGTGGACTTGCACAAGAGATTACGAAGGATCCCTATAATTTTGCTTTTGCTAACATTCCTACAATTTCTGAAATAGAGGACCGATTGAATAGGGAGGGATAATCTATGAATACAAAGAAACTAAAACAGTTGGTGCTCGACCTTGCCATCCATGGCAAATTGGTGCCGCAAGATCCTAACGACGAGCCTGCCAGCGAGTTGTTGAAACGCATTCAGGCGGATGTAGAGACGCACGGTCGTGCGTCTAATAAATCCAAGGGAAAAAAATCAGCCGTTTCATCGGTGGATTTGGATGAGGTGCCGTTCGAGGTGCCGGAAGGGTGGTGTTGGACGAGGTTGATAGAAGTATGCTCCGTTTTTTCTACAGGCCCCTTTGGCTCAATGGTTCACAAATCTGATTATGTTTTTGATAAAGGAGTACCTCTAATCAATCCTGCAAATATTAAAGATGGGAAGATAGATTCCGATAAGTTAATGTTTGTGTCAGAAGCGAAATCAATTGAATTGTCTCGATATCGTTTGTCTGTAAATGATGTATTATTGGCACGAAGAGGTGATTTGAGTAAATGTGCTATCGTTTCTAGTAAAGAAGAGAATTGGTTGTGTGGTACAGGTTCTTTTTTCTTGCGTCTAATATTTATACAACCTGAATTTTTTTTATCCTTTTATAGCACGAACTATTTGCAGTCCATACTTTCTTCTGAATCTGTTGGAGCAACTATGGATAATTTGAACCAAGGCTTATTAGGAAATGTATTGTTCCCTCTTCCCCCTCTTGCCGAGCAACATCGCATTGTAGCGGCAATAGAGAAATGGTTTGCCGTCATCGATCAGTTGGAGAAGAACGAAGCCGATTTGAAGAAGAGCATCGAGCAGACCAAGAAGAAGGTCTTGGATTTGGCGATTCGGGGAAAGTTGGTGGCGCAGGATGCGGAGGATGAGCCGGCGAGGGAAAGCATAAAAGCTATTAATCCCAAGGCTGAAATATTGTTTGAGAGCGATGAATATGGAGAGGTGCCGGAGGGATGGTGCTTGACTCCGTTAGAAAGTTTTATTGAATATGAACAACCCCAGAAATATATCGTAGAATCTACGAAATACTCAGATTCGTATAGGACTCCTGTGTTGACTGCAGGAAAATCGTTTGTTTTGGGATATACAAATGAAGTGGAAAATACGTATAAGAATGTTCCTGTAATAATATTTGATGACTTTACCACTGATAGTCGATATGTCGATTTTGAGTTTAAAGTGAAATCATCTGCGATGAAGATTTTGCAGGTCAACCCAATTGTTGATATAAAATACATCAGTTATTTCATGAGTATTACAAGGTTGATTGGTGATACGCATAAACGTTTTTGGATATCTGAATATTCCAAAATATTGGCTCCGATTCCTCCTCTTGCAGAGCAAAAGCGCATTGTGGAGAAGATAGAGGAGGTGTTTGGAGCGTTGGAGAGGATAGAGGGGATGATGTGTTGATCGTAGAAGAGAATCGGTTGATGTTGAATGCTATTATTCAAATTTTTCTTTAGGGAAATAATAGTATAAGAACAGGGGGAACGCATTTAGTATGGCTACTTTTTCAAAGGGTATAACATACTTGTCTAATTGTGATCCGAAAAGGAGTTGCTGTTCTATATCTTCTTTGGTCAAGGGCCATGAGAGATTGTTTTTTGTCAGCAAGTTCGCCTTCTGTACGTTGTGGCGAATAATGTGATTCCAGTTAGAACTGTCTTTCAAATAGTCATATCCATTGTAGAA
>JAZRXL010000016.1:0-65059 GCA_045600225.1 Paludibacteraceae bacterium | reverse complement strand
CCTCTTACAAGAGATTTCTCTGGCACACTTGAGGTAATTGTCTCAAATGTTCCAATAACTTTGTGTCTTTGCCCTGGTGTTGTGGGCATAAATTTACGAACAGCCATTTTTATTAAATATTGCTATAAAAATCTATTACTTCACCTTCCTTCAAAGTTACATATGCCTTCTTGTATGAAGCCACACGACCTCTAAGGATACCAGTTTTTGTATAACGACATTTAGCCTTGCCCTCAACTTGAATAGTATTGACGGACAAAACTTGTACATTATACATTTCCTCCACTGCCTTCTTTATCTCAATCTTGTTGGCCTTTGGAGAAACACGAAAACCATAGCGAGATTGTTTCTCGCTTAGGTTTGTCACTTTCTCTGTTATGATCGGTTTAATTATGATTCCCATCCTTTCAACCTCCTAATCTTTTAAATTATTCTCAATATTTGCCAACGCTGCCTCTGTCAACAATAGACATGAAGCATCCAAAATTTTGTAAGTGTTTAGTTCTGAAACAGTTACAACACCTGCGTTTTGAATATTTCGAGCGGACAAATATACATTTTTATTTGATTCTGACAAAATTAAAAGTGATTTCTTATCTGCAATGTTGAAATCTTTCATCAAAGCAACGAAATCTTTTGTCTTTGGAGCATCGAAAGATATGTTCTCCACAACGACGATCGCGTTATCTTTAATCTTCGAAGACAAAGCTGACTTACGAGCCAATTGCTTTGTTTTCTTGTTCAACTTGAAGCTATAGTCACGAGGAACAGGACCGAATACACGTGCTCCACCAACCAAAACTGGAGAGTTGATATCACCACGACGTGCACCTCCACCTCCTTTTTGACGACCTAACTTTCTGGTACTACCAGACATTTCACTTCTCTCTTTTGACTTGTGAGTACCTTGACGCTTGTTAGCAAGATATTGCTTAACATCCAAGTACATTACATGTTCATTTGGTTCAATACCAAAGATGCTATCGCTCAAAGAGACCTTTCTTCCAGTATCTTGGCCTTTAATATTATATACACTAAGTTCCATTACTTATTCACAATTACGATTGAACCTTTAGCTCCTGGCAAAGAACCCTTGATGATCAAAAGGTTGTTTTCAGGAATTACTTTTAACACTTGAAGATTCTGAACAGTAACAGACTCTCCACCTAAGCGACCTGCCATACGCATTCCCTTGAATACCTTTGCAGGGTAAGAACATGCACCAATAGATCCGGGCGCTCTCAAACGGTTGTGCTGACCATGTGTTGATTGTTGAACTCCACCAAATCCGTGACGCTTAACAACACCTTGGAAACCTTTTCCTTTTGATGTTCCTACTACATCTACGAACTTAGAATCAGCGAACAACTCAACTGTGATTTGATCTCCAAGCTTGTACTCGGCATCAAAACCTTTGAACTCGGCCAAGTGTCTCTTTGGAGTTACATTTTCACCTATTTCCTTGAAGTGACCCATCTCAGCTTTTGAAGTGTGTTTTTCTTTCTTGTCTTCAAAACCAAGTTGAATTGCTTCATAACCATCTTTTTCAATGGTCTTAATTTGAGTAACTACACAAGGACCTACTTCGACAACAGTGCATGGAATATTTTTTCCCTCAGCACTGAAAACGGATGTCATTCCGATTTTTTTTCCTAATAATCCTGGCATTTCAATAAATATTAAATACTAATTACTTTTAATTTCTACTTCTACTCCACTTGGCAACTCAAGCTTCATCAAAGCATCGATAGTCTTGTTATTTGGACTATAGATGTCGATCAATCTCTTGAACGCTGATAGTTGGAATTGCTCTCTTGACTTCTTGTTAACGAAAGTAGAGCGGTTTACTGTAAAGATACGTTTGTGAGTTGGCAATGGAATTGGACCACTTACAACTGCACCTGTTGTCTTAACTGTCTTAACGATTCTCTCAGCTGATTTATCAACCAAGCTGTGATCGTATGACTTTAACTTAATTCTAATTTTCTGACTCATCTCTTTGAATCTTTATAATATTATTACAATAAATCTACGTTACCTTTAGCCTCAGCAAGAACAGCCTTAGCGATTGAAGATGAAACCTCTGCGTAGTGAGAGAACTCCATTGATGAAGTAGCACGACCTGAAGTGATAGTACGCAAGTCTGTTACATAACCGAACATCTCAGCCAATGGAACCTTAGCCTTAACGATACGTGCACCAGAACGGCTTGTTTCCATACCTTCAACTTGTCCACGACGCTTGTTCAAGTCACCGATAACATCACCCATGTTCTCTTCTGGAGTAACAACCTCCAACTTCATGATAGGCTCCAACAAAACTGGCTTAGCTTTCTTACAAGCCTCTTTAAATGCCAAGTTTGCACAAATTTCGAAAGACAATTGGTCTGAATCGACTGGGTGGTAAGAACCATCCACTACAGTAACCTTCAACTTATCAACAGGGAATCCTGCCAATACACCATTACGCATTGCAGCTTGGAAACCTTTTTGGATTGAAGGGATAAATTCCTTAGGAATGTTACCTCCCTTAACAACGTCTTCGAATTGCAAATCACCATCGAAACCTTCGTCAACAGGACCAACCTTAACAACGATATCAGCATACTTACCACGACCTCCTGATTGCTTCTTATAAAGCTCACGGTGATCAACAGTCTTAGTGATTGCTTCCTTGTAGCTAACTTGAGGACGACCTTGATTACACTCTACGTGGAATTCTCTCTTCAAACGGTCGATAATGATCTCCAAGTGAAGCTCACCCATACCTGAGATAACTGTTTGACCAGTTTGCTCATCAGTCTTAACTGTAAATGTAGGGTCCTCTTCAGCAAGTTTACCAAGACCAATACCCAACTTATCAACGTCTGCTTGAGACTTAGGCTCTACAGAGATTCCGATCACTGGATCTGGGAACTCCATAGACTCCAATACGATATGATCCTTAGCGTCTTCACCACAAAGAGTATCACCAGTACGGATATCCTTGAAACCAACACCAGCTCCGATATCACCAGCAGAAATAACCTCAACTGGGTTTTGCTTGTTTGAGTGCATTTGGAACAAACGAGAGATACGCTCCTTTTTACCTGAACGAGTATTGTAGATATAAGATCCTGCATCCAACTTACCAGAGTATACGCGGAAGAAGCACAAACGTCCAACATAAGGGTCAGTTGCGATCTTAAATGCTAGAGCACACAAAGGCTCATCCTCGTCTGGGTGACGAACGATCTTAGTATCTGCATTATCTACTGCAGAACCGATAATTTCAGGAGTATCCATTGGACTTGGCAAATATGCACAAACTGCATCCAACATTGTTTGAACACCCTTATTCTTAAATGAAGAACCACATACCATAGGGAAAATGCTCATTGCCAAAGTTCCCTTACGGATTGCGCTCTTAATTTCTTCAATAGTAATAGTTGATGGATCATCGAAATACTTCTCCATGATAGTATCATCAACCTCAGCGATAGACTCTAGCATCTTGTCTCTCCACTCGTTAGCCTCGTCAACCAAATCAGCAGGAATTTCTTCTACTGAATAGTCAGCTCCCATAGTTTCATCGTGCCATAAGATAGCCTTCATTTGAATCAAATCAACTACACCTTTGAAAGTCTCCTCTGCTCCAATAGGAATTTGGATTGGACATGGGTTAGCACCCAAAACCTCGCGAAGTTGAGCAACAACGTCAAAGAAGTTTGCACCAGAACGGTCCATCTTATTAACGTAACAAATACGAGGTACGTTATACTTGTCAGCTTGTCTCCAAACTGTCTCTGATTGAGGCTCAACACCACCAACAGCACAGAAAGTAGCAACTGCACCATCCAAGATACGAAGTGAACGCTCTACCTCAACAGTAAAGTCAACGTGTCCCGGAGTATCAATCAAGTTGATCTTATATTTTTTATCTTGGTATTTCCAGAAAGTAGTAGTAGCAGCAGAAGTAATAGTGATACCTCTCTCTTGCTCTTGCTCCATCCAGTCCATAGTAGCTGCACCATCGTGAACCTCACCAATCTTGTGAGTCAAACCAGTGTAGAACAAAATACGCTCAGACGTAGTTGTCTTACCAGCATCGATGTGAGCCATGATACCGATGTTTCTTGTATAATGTAAATCTGCTTTAGCCATTTGTATAATTCATTTAATGGATTAAAATCTGAAATGAGCAAAAGCACGGTTTGCTTCAGCCATTTTGTGCATATCTTCTTTCTTCTTGAAAGCACCACCCTGATTGTTGAATGCATCAGCAATCTCCGCAGCCAATTTGTCAGCCATAGAGTGACCACTTCTCTTACGAGAGAACAATATCAAATTTTTCATTGAAATAGATTCCTTTCTTTCAGGACGGATTTCGGTAGGAACTTGGAATGTAGCACCACCTACACGGCGTGACTTAACTTCCACTTGTGGAGTAATGTTCTCCAACGCTTTCTTCCAAATTTCAAGAGGAGTTTTTTCCTCGTTAGGGAATTTAGACTTTACATTGTCTAATGCTGTATAGAAGATATCATAAGCGATAGATTTTTTTCCATCGTACATCAAATGGTTTACAAATCTTGTAACCATAACTTCATTAAAGATAGGATCTGGTAAAATGACCCTTTTCTTTGGTTTTGCTTTTCTCATTTTAACTCAAAAATTTTTCGTTTTTGTTTTGGTTGCTTGTTGCTTCAACGACTTCTCCCAGTCATTTACTCAACCATGAATGCCACCAGTAAAACTAAAACTTGTTCTACTTAATTTTTACTTGACGTTCTTATTTCTTTCCCTTTGCTGGAGCTGCTTGACCTGGCTTAGGTCTCTTTGCACCATACTTAGAACGACGTTGTGTACGACCATTTACACCTGCAGTATCCAATGTACCACGAACGATGTGATAACGTACACCTGGAAGGTCCTTAACACGTCCACCACGTACCATCACGATTGAGTGCTCTTGCAAGTTGTGTCCTTCACCAGGAATGTAAGCATTCACTTCTTTTTGGTTCGTCAAACGTACTCTGGCAACCTTACGCATTGCAGAGTTAGGCTTCTTAGGAGTTGTAGTGTATACACGTACACAAACACCTCTTCTTTGTGGACAAGAATCCAATGCTGGAGACTTACTCTTGTCTGTAAGACTAGCCCTTCCTTTTCTAACTAATTGCTGAATTGTAGGCATTTCGTTTTTAAATTTTTATTAATTTACTTTTAAAATTAGACACTATACTAATTGTGGCTACAAAATTAAAACTATTTTTTTTCTCACACAAATATTTCAAACAAAAAAAAATATCGTAATTACTTGAACCTGAAAAACCTTATCTGCTAAAGACTCTTTTTACTTATCAATCTTTTGCATCGATCAAAGAATACAACAAACAAAAAAGTCGAAACAAAAACCACAACGGGCTCCATTGACTGATAAATAGGTTCCAAGACTTGGATGCGCTTAAAAATCATTCTAAGAAGAATCAAAAACATTGCATGAAAGATATAAATATCTAAGCTATATTTTCTGCCAAATTCTGCAAACTTAGATCCCATCATTCCTAAATGAATATCATTCCTACTACCCCATAGCACTAGCAGAACCGCCAATCCAGAAGGCGAAACAAAAACATCCACATTGTCGCCATAAGACACTCCAAACTCTTTCACCAATAGGAATCTCTCCAAGAAAGTCAACACAACGAAAACCCCAATAAACGGAAGCACTGACACTCCTGTTTTTTTCCCCACTTGATATTCCGACATTAAGTATCCAATGGAGAAAAATGGCAATCCCATCAAAAGGAAATTCCGAAGATAAAAATTATGTTCGGGAGTACACCCTAATGTAACAGGTGAGAATTCCCCAAAAAAAAGATTGACGAGCAACAGCAACGGAAAGATTAAAAGAACAAATTTTCTAACATTAAAGAGAACCGACACATAGGCAATAGCCAATACATACACATAAGAACCAATGTACCACAAATGGAATCCAAAAGGATGTTCATTATATAGCAAAAGCATCAGATAAGATTTCATGTCGGGGAATCCATCTCTAATATAAAGAGGTAACATGACAAAGAAATATAGCAAGGTGGAGAAGAACAATAAATTCAGCATTTTCTTTAATCCTCTCATCAAACGATCCTTTAAGAGCTTTTCATCCTGCGTTTGCACGCAATAACCCGACAAAAGGAAAAACAAAGGAACTGCAAACCGCACGAAAACATTCAAGACATCTCTACCCGGATATTGACAATGCAAAAAAACAACGATTATAGCTCCCAAGAACTTCAAAAAATCAAACGCATTATTTCTATTTGTCATATTACTCATTTCAAATCAAAATATAGTTACAAAAAAAAAACGAACAACATCACAAAGTTAAGAAATATTCTTGTACACAATTGTTTCAACGCATGGGAGTATACTAAAACAGAAAATTTCATTAAATTTGCAGAATAAATATAAGTACATTAGATACAATTAGATAAATATGCAAGAATTGGCAAACAAGTACAACCCTTCCGACGTAGAGTCGAAATGGTACCAATACTGGTTAGATAATGGCTTTTTCAAATCAAAGCCAGATGGTCGCGAACCCTACACAATTGTTATTCCACCACCAAATGTAACAGGAGTCCTTCACATGGGACACATGTTGAACAACACGATCCAAGATATTCTTGTCCGTCGTGCACGTATGCTTGGGAAGAACGCTTGTTGGGTGCCTGGAACAGACCATGCTTCCATCGCAACCGAAGCTAAAGTGGTAAACAAACTTGCACAAGAAGGAATTAAGAAAACCGACTTGACTCGTGACCAATTCTTGGAGCACGCTTGGGAGTGGACACGCAAACATGGAGGTATCATTCTTGAGCAATTAAAAAAGTTAGGAGCATCTTGCGATTGGGACAGAACCGGATTCACAATGGATGAAACCAGAAGTAAAAGTGTCATCAAGGTATTCTGCGATCTTTACGAAAAAGGATTAATATACCGTGGTGTTCGCATGGTGAACTGGGATCCCAAAGCACTAACCGCGCTTTCTGACGAGGAGGTTATTTACAAAGAGGAGCATAGCAAACTATTCTACCTTAAATACTATGTGGCCGAGGACGACATGTCTGGAGAAACCGGAGCAGAAGGAGAAATTGTACACAAAGATGCTAAAGGCCGTTATGCTGTGGTTGCAACCACCAGACCCGAGACCATCATGGGAGACTCTGCGATGTGCATCAACCCAAAAGATCCAAAAAACAGATGGTTGGCAGGCAAGAAGGTGATCGTTCCTCTAGTAAATCGTGTCATTCCTGTGATTGAGGATGAATATGTAGATATTGAATTTGGAACCGGATGTTTGAAAGTTACGCCTGCACATGATGTCAATGACTACATGTTGGGCGAAAAATACAATTTACAGACCATTGACATATTCAATGACAACGGAAGTATCAGCGAAGCTGCAGGTATGTATGTCGGACAAGACCGTTTCGATGTTAGAAAACAAATCGAAAAGGATTTAGCATCTGCAGGTTTACTAGAAAAGACGGAAGACTATACAAATAAGGTTGGTTATTCTGAACGCACAAATGTTGTTATTGAGCCGAAACTATCCATGCAATGGTTCCTAAAAATGGAACACCTTGCGAAGATTGCTCTTGAGCCAGTAATGAAAGATGATTTGAAGTTCTACCCTGCAAAATACAAGAATACATACAGAAACTGGTTGGAAAATATCAAAGACTGGTGTATTAGCCGTCAGTTATGGTGGGGTCATAGAATTCCTGCTTATTTCCTTCCAGAAGGAGGTTATGTAGTAGCAGAAAGCGAAGAAAAAGCAATTGAACTTGCAAAAGCAAAAAGCGGCAACCAACAACTTACAATTGCAGACCTAAGACAAGACGAAGACTGTTTGGATACATGGTTCTCTTCATGGTTGTGGCCAATTTCTCTTTTCGACGGAATCAACAACCCTGGTAACGAAGAAATCAAATACTACTACCCTACAAGCGATCTTGTAACAGGTCCTGACATCATTTTCTTCTGGGTGGCTCGTATGATTATGGCGGGTTATGAATATGAAGGAGACATGCCATTCAAGAATGTATACTTTACAGGTATTGTAAGAGACAAACTTGGACGCAAGATGTCAAAATCTTTAGGAAACTCTCCAGACCCATTGGATTTGATCGAAAGATTTGGCGCCGATGGTGTTCGTATGGGAATGATGCTTTCTGCACCTGCAGGAAACGACATTCTTTTCGACGAAGCACTTTGCGAACAAGGACGTAACTTCAACAATAAAATTTGGAATGCATTCCGCTTAGTAAAGGGTTGGGAAGTAAAGTCAGATCTTGAGCAACCAGAATCAGCTCAAAAAGCAGTTAAATGGTTTAAGCAACAATTAAACAAGACTATCGCTGAGATCAACGACTGCTTCGACAAATACAGAATTAGTGAAGCTCTAATGGCTGTTTACAAACTATTTTGGGATGAATTCTCTTCTTGGTACTTGGAGATGGTGAAACCTGCATACCAACAACCAATAGACAAAGTCACTTATGACGCAACACTAAGCTATTTTGAGACTTTGCTAAAACTTCTTCATCCGTTCATGCCATTTATCACAGAGGAGCTATACCAAAACATTAAGGAGCGTGATTCAAAAGACAGTATCATGGTTAGCCTTCTTCCTTCTGCTGAAGATTTTTGTGAGAAGAACATCAACAGAATGGAAGTAACGAAACAA
Source organism: Paludibacteraceae bacterium (assembly GCA_045600225.1). Classification (GTDB taxonomy): domain Bacteria; phylum Bacteroidota; class Bacteroidia; order Bacteroidales; family Paludibacteraceae; genus UBA1181. The sequence goes on along the minus strand of JAZRXL010000016.1, from coordinate 56,320 downwards.
ATCATTGCTGGTGTAAGAAATATCCGTGCGAACAAGGGAATCTCTCCTCGTGAGGCATTTGATCTTTTCTACAAAGGAGAATGGGACGGAAAAAATGATTCTATCATCCAAAAGCTGGCTAACATCAATGTTATTTCAGAAAACAATGGTTCTATAGAAGGATCTTCTTCTTCTTTCATGGTAGGAACTATCGAAATTGCAATACCTCTTGGAAGTAATGTAAACGCAGAAGAAGAGATCAAGAAGATGGAAGACGAAATTAAATATCTAGAAGGATTCCTTATCTCTGTCAACAAGAAATTGGGCAATGAAAAGTTTGTAGCAAACGCCAAACCTGAGGTCGTTGAAAACGAGAGAAAGAAGAAAGCAGATGCAGAAACTAAGATTGCTTCTCTAAAGGAGAACATTGCAAAATTGAAATAGTCACAAATAATGTCCATAATTTTCACAGACTCCCCTTTTTACAGAGGAGTCTGTGTTTTTAATTCAAGTATATCAGACAACCTTACTTTCAATTTGGATATAGCTGGACATATCCTTTTGCCATGTGGTCTATCTACTTTTGTATTGGAGCATGCGTGGAAAAAATATTCACGAAGAAAGAAGATCGCACAATCATTTATGTTCTAGGATTTATTTGTTTTGGCATTATCATTCTTAAAAAATATTTCTTTAGTTATCAGAACAACATACACGACCTGATGCCATCCTATACAATTTACGCAATCGCATGTTATGTATTCTTAAAGAACTTAGACATTCAACCTAATGAAAAGATCCAGAAAATCATTCTATTTTTAGGCAAACAATCATTTGGCATATTTCTTATCCATTTCTTATGTATTTGGTACTTTATTAGATTATTTCCCAACACAATAGGCTTATCTGCATACCTTTATTGGGCGATATGTATTATTTCTGTTTTCATTGCAAGCCTATTCATCAGTTATATTATAGATGCAATTATAGTGAAGCCTATTCAAAAGGCACTACTTCTTACCACAAAAAAGAAAGAAGACTAACAAACCACCCACCCATTTGAGAGAAGAGAAAAATAAGATTGCACGAAGAAGGGGGCTGTGTCACGGACACAGCCCCCTTTCGATTCTTTATCTATTGAACAATTATTTATCCAACACTTTCCAAACAAGTGCAGCAAGAGCAGCACCTACAAATGGGCCTACGATAAATATCCACAATTGAGCCAAAGCATCACCGCCAGCCAAGATAGCAGGAGCGATAGAACGAGCAGGATTAACGGATGTACCTGTGAAATAGATACAAGCAAGGTGAACAAGCACCAAAGTCAAACCGATTGCCAAACCTGCAAGATTACCTGCACCCTTCTCTGAAGTAGTTCCAAGCACAACAAGAACGAACACACAAGTAAATACGATCTCTGCTGTTAATCCTTGGCAAAGAGTAACTCCATTACCTGCTTGAAGTGCGTTAGCTCCTAGACCACTCTCACAACCAAACAAGCAAGCCAAAATACCTGCACCAATAAATGCACCAATAACTTGGAACAACATATACATTCCACAATCCTTTGCTGAGATTCTCTTTGTCAAGAAACATCCCAAAGTGATTGCTGGATTGATATGACAACCACTTATACCACCAATGGTATATGCCATTGCCACTACAGCCAAACCGAAGGCCATTGACGTACCAACAACAGACGCTGTGTTAGCACCTACTGTAGAATTACAACCAAGGGCAATTGCCACCCCACATCCCATAAGTACCAAAACCATGGTACCTACCATTTCTGCTAAATACTTTTTCATTTTTTATTTTATATGATTAATAATAGATTAAAATCTCCAACCAAATGTTGCTGAAATATTATGATTCTTAAGATTCAAATCGCATGCACTCTCATCTTGAGGTAACATTTGGAACAATCTCGTGTTTTGATTTCTGAACACATATGCCAAATCGCAATAGAAGTGAGCTCCTTCATATCCAGCACCTGCTGTAATGTAGTGAGTATGCTGAGGCACAGAATAAGGACTAATCATATTAAGTCTTGCAATATCATTGGTATACTCCATTGGAGGTGTAACATATGCAAAACCAGCACGCAAAGCAAATTGATCAATAACCTTAAACTCTGCTCCCAATTTCATTGTATGAGATGCTTTGAAATTTTCTTTAATAATAGCACACTCATTCTCCAACTTAACATCCTTTGATTTCAAACGCATAGTTGAATAGTTGTCATAATCATATTCAAGACCTATCAAAGCTCTGTTTGCAATAACGAAACCTAAACTTGCTTGCAATTGGAACGGAGAAGTCATATCATAATTATAGTTACCATATTCAATTTCTGGTTGCTCTGGATATTGGTCGTTGTAATCAAATTCCTTAGAGTATTCTTCATCGATATTGTAGAATGTTGGAGTGTGAACTGTGAATCCTAAACGAAGGAAATCTGTAGCCTTAACAATAGCACCTACCTTAAAGTTTACACCGACACCTTCTGCTCTATAATAATTATCGAAATAGAAGTAATCTCCATTAGCATTCAAAGAAGTTTCATCGTACAATGCCTTTTGTGAATAAGTAAGATTTGCAACACCCATGGCAGCTCCCAAATATACACGATTGCTGATATTCATTCCATAAGAGAAATCCCATTGTCCGGCATGTCCTGACTCTATGAAACGAGTAGACTTGTCAAAATTGTCGCTTAAGCTAAATCGAGACTCTGCATCTCCGTTTTCGTCATAGGCAACCAAACCTAAATCAAGAGCGTTATTAAACACATTATCCGGCACTGCAGTAGTTGCCATATCATCAGATAATGACTTGCCACTGAAATTCAAACTATTTACAGACGAATAACGAGAGAAATTTCTCAAACGATTATATGAGATTCCCAAGGACGATGTAATGTATCCCTTCTCTCTATTCTCATGATTTCTAAAGTTAATCACTACAGCAAAATTGTTCAAACAGAAACCAACCTCCTTATCGTTATCCAAATACAAGTTTGGAGTAAAAGAGAGATCAATGCATTTATAGACTCCCAATCCTGCAGGATTATCTTTTGCAGCCGATGGATTTCCACCAAACGCACCAAACGCACCCGCCATTGCAGAATATCTTGCCGTACCCAACATAGGGTCCATTTGATTCAAATTAATCGCATCGTATGCACTCTGAGAAAATCCTACTGCAGACAATGCCAAAGCCCCTAATGCCAATAAACACTTTTTCATATCATTAAACATTTATAATTATACTTAGACTTAAATAATGTTATCTTCCCATACCACTTCGACCACCAGTAGAAGAAGGACTACGATATGTAGAAGGGCTACTGCTTGATCTTGAAGAATAGCTACTGCTGCTTCCCGAACTTGAAGATCTTGTAGAGGAACTTGAAGAACCATAAGAAGATCTTGAAGACGAACTATATGAACTTGAAGGAGCATATGATGATCTAGAAGATGAGCTTGATGGTGTATACGAAGATCTTGAAGACGAACTTGATGGTGTATACGAAGACCTTGAAGACGAACTTGAGTTATAAGAAGATCTACTAGAATTTCCATAACTAGAAGAAGACGACGATCCGCTTACACTTCTTCCTGAATTATACGAAGATCCAGAATACGACGATCTTGAAGATGAAGTAGTCGTACCTGATGAAGTTCTTCTCACCACTGTGGTTCCTGACGAAGTCGAAGAAGAACGAGTCACCGTCGACGAACTTACACTAGCAGAACCTGAACTTCTGGAAATAGTTCTTTGTGACGAGGATGCTGTATACCCTCCTCTTGTTGGACTCGTACGCACAACAGAATGATGATGAGTATAAGAAGGATGATAGTATGCCATATGATTATAATGTCCATAATAATGGTGATGATAGTGACACCATGGATGTACATACAATCCATGATAATAGTGCCATGCATATGGAGAATAAAGCGATGGATATCCCCAATACCAATCATACCAATAAGGAGTAAATCCCAATGTCATAGCTGTCCATGAGTAGTTATACTGATTCCATCCCCAAGGATTATCTACACCAATGTACACATAAGTGTTAGAATTTGACAATGTATTTGATTCGACCGATTCGTCCGGAGTAACCACATCATAACCTGCACCATGATATTTATTCAAACGCTGTGTATACTCATAATCACCATTTTCCAATGCAATTAACGAATCTGTCTTAAATTCACCGGAAGCAACTGCTATCGGATCTGATATTACGATTGAGCCATTCTCAAAAGCAACATCTTGTTTGTTCTTGGTCTTTATAATCAACGTTTTCTCTAATTCACCAGCCTCATCCAAGACCCTTACCGTATCCAAATAGAAATTGTTATCCTTAATCGTTGTATCACTAATATACACGACTTTCTTAGAAGAAAAAACATATTGCTTCAAGTTAGAATTCTTCACAACAATCATATCATCACTCTGACTAGAAGCCTTCTTTTGTATCTCTTCAAATTCCTTTACTTCTTTTTGTCTTTTGGCCTCTGCGCTCTTTTGTCTTTTTTCAGAATAAGATGCCTCTCCTTTCTTTGTTGATGCATAGATATCATCATAAGCGAAAGCAGTGCTCACAGAGAAAAAGCCTACGATAGTTAGGACGAATAATTTTAAATTGTTAAGTTTCTTCATAACTATACTCTCCATACTTTAATAAAATTATCTAATTTTGTTTTGTTAAAGCAGTACAAAGATAAAAAAAAACAGAACACCAAACCATCTTTGTGCTAACTTTGCGATAAAGATATTTATGTTTAATGTCATCACGAAAAAAAGTATACTAATCACTTTTTTTTATCGACGAAATCCACACACTAAAAATGAAATATTTAGAAGTCTATTTCAACATCCATTCAAATGAAGCTTTCGTTAAAGACATCCTATCATCTCAATTGGCAGAAATCGGGTTCGAAAGTTTCTCTGACAACGACGAAAACCCATACGTTGGGTACATCCAAAAGAAATTATTCAATAAGGATTCTTTGGATCAATTAGTAAGAGAGTTTGAATGGTCAAACAATATATCATACTCTATAAAAGAGGCGGAAGACAAGGACTGGAACGAAGAGTGGGAAAAGAATTACTTCCAACCAATTGTGATTGAAAACCAATGCGTAATACATAGTTCCTTCCACAAAGATGTTCCAACTGCAAAATATGATATTGTCATTAATCCAAAATTGGCATTTGGAACTGGTTATCACGCCACAACAACACTAATGCTAAAAGCTGTTCTTGAAGGCAATATGAACGACAAGAAAATTCTCGACATGGGTTGCGGAACCGCAATCATCGCCATTCTTGCAGGAAAATGCGGAGCCAAAAAGATTGTAGGAATAGACATCGACCATTGGGCTTTCGAGAATGCGAAGGAAAATATCGTCATGAACGGACAACCAGATATTGAATTAAGAGAAGGTGGAGCAGAGCAACTACATGGTAACGAGAACTTCGACATCATATTTGCCAACATAAACAGAAACATATTACTACAGGACATGAAATTTTATGCGGAAAACTTATCTGACAAGGGATTTATTTACATGAGTGGATTCTACGAAACAGACATTCCTGTACTTAACAAAGAGGCTGAGTCTATTGGCCTTAAATTCATTTCTCACGAAGTGTTCAACAACTGGTGCAGAGTCCTTTACAAAAAAGTGTAGAATATACATATCAATCAAACAACCATAACAAAAATAATAAAATTCTAACTGATGCAAACAAACCAACAACTTGAAATGGCGAACAAAATTGTTCGACACACAAACGCAAATCTGTTTTTAACCGGGAAAGCAGGAACTGGCAAAACCACTTTCCTAAAAAGTTTAAAAGAAACTACGCCAAAGAGAATGATTGTTGTTGCACCCACCGGCGTTGCCGCAATTAACGCAGGAGGTGTGACCATTCACTCATTTTTCCAAATTAACTTTGGACCTTTTATTCCTGGCAGGACCTCCGCAACAGAAATCAATCGAATGAGAAAAGAGAAAATGAATATCATTCGAACATTGGATCTGCTCGTCATTGACGAAATCAGTATGGTGCGTGCCGATTTGCTTGATGCCATTGATGACACACTCCGTCGAATCAGAAGGTCATCTCAACCTTTCGGAGGTATACAACTACTAATGATTGGAGATATGCAACAACTAACACCTGTTGCTCGTGATGATGAGTGGGCTATTCTAAAAGAGTACTACTCCACTCCTTATTTTTTTAGTAGCCAAGCGCTTCAACAAACCAACTATACATGCATTGAACTAAAAGAAATTTTTAGACAATCTGACACTCACTTCATCGAACTACTTAACAAAGTCCGAGAGAACAAGATTGATTCTGCAACACTTGAGGAATTAAACAAACGATATATGCCCCAATTCACTCCTGAAAAAGGGACTCGTTATATTCGTTTGACTACGCACAATCACACTGCTCAACATATCAACGAGTCAGAACTTGATAAACTAAGAGGAGTGCCTCAACGCTTTGTCGCTCAAACCACAGGAACATTCCCCGAACAAAGCTATCCAAACGACAAGGAGCTAACTCTAAAAGTGGGTGCTCAGGTCATGTTCATCAAAAACGACTCTTCCAAAGAAAAAAGATACTTCAATGGTAAATTAGGCACTGTAAAATCTTTTGGAGATGGATTCGTTATTGTCGAGGACGAATCAAACGGAGAAGAAATCTCTGTCACTCAAGAGGTATGGGAGAACATACGATACACAATCAATGATGAAACAAAAGAGATAGAGGAAACAATCGATGGAACATTTTCCCAAATGCCACTAAAAACAGCATGGGCAATCACCATACACAAAAGCCAAGGATTAACGTTTGAGCACGCCATTATTGATGCCCAAAATTCTTTTTCACACGGACAAGTTTATGTCGCACTAAGTCGATGCAAAACATTAGAAGGAATGGTGTTGAGTACGCCATTATCATTCAATTCCGTTAAGCTTGACTTAAGAGTAGAATCATTCAGTCATGAATTATGCAATAGAATACCAGACGAAGAGCAATACAATAGACTCAGGAAGGAATATTATGTACAATTACTAATCGAGCAGTTTTCCTTCGATAAGATTTACAATTCAATGCTTATATTACAAAGAATAGTCTGCGAGAACTTAAGTCACAGTTTCCCTAAACTTGTTAAATTATACGATGACAACATTGTATTGTTCAATAAAGAAATCGCGGATGTATCTAAGAAATTCACGTCCCAACTTCAAAATCTGACGCAAGCAGAATATGAGTTATCTTGCAATGATCAGCTACAAGATAGAATAATCAAAGGAAGTCAGTATTTTGCACAGAAAATAGAAGATATTGTACATTCCCTTATAATCCAAACCCAAAGTATTGACATTGACAATAAAGAGATATCAAAAAGAATTAGAGAAAACTCAAACAACCTACTTCTTCTATTCAACGAGAAAAAGTCTACATTGAAGGAATGCCACAACGGATTCTCTATAAAAGATTACCTAAAGGCAAAAAACAACGAAGTACTTTCTGAAAAGGAAACACCCACTTTAAAACAACCGAAAGTGACCAGCGTCTCTGACGACATTCAATATCCCGAACTTTATGAAAGATTAAAACAATGGAGAAAAGAGAAAGCAGATGAACAGAAGGTCCCTGCCTACGTTGTTTTGTCTCAAAAAGCACTTATTAACCTAACAAACACACTCCCCAAGGATGGTATAGAATTATTAAAAGTAAATGGTATTGGAGAAGTTCTTGCCAAACGCTATGGAGAAGATATTCTTACCATAATAGATGAATGTGTCGTTCAATACGATTACAAACGAGAAGCATCCCTATTTGACAATCTTTCCAAAGAGAAAGAGAAGAAGACATCGAGTGGAGAGAAAAAGCCTAAAGAAAAGACACAAGAGGTCACCTTAAGACTTTTCACCGAAGGGAAAAGCATAGAAGAGATTGCGAAAGAAAGAGACTTGGTACAAACGACGATAGAAGGACATATCGTAGATCTTATATGTGAACAAAAATTGCCTTTGAATGCCTTAACTACGGAGGACAGGATTCAAGAGCTATTACTATACATTCAAAAGAATCCTGGGCAAGCAAGCAAGGAGGTAAGAACCGCATTAAATGATGAATACAGTTACAGTGAAATAAAACTGGCTTTCTATTTTGACAAACAAAAAAGGGAGGATTAAACCTCCCTTTTTTCAATATTCCAAAGTTCTACTTATTTAGCATCCCATCCAAGAGCAGAAGCACCTAGAACTGCAGCATCTGCATCTTTCATTTCAGAGAAAAGAACCTTCACTTTATTCTTAAAGATTGGCATAAGATTATCTTCCATTGCTTTCTTCAATGGAACCATCAACAAATCGCCTGATTTTGCCAAACCACCGAAAAGAACAATTGCCTCGGGACTGCTAAATTTGATGAAATCAGCCAAAGCTTCTCCCAATACTTGACCAGTGAATGAGAATATGTCCTTTGCTATCTGATCTCCTGCCTTTGCTGCATCAAACACATCCTTTGATGTGATATCTTCCAATTTAATCTTGCGAAGCAAAGAATCTTCATTTGCTCTCTTTTCCAAGAACTCTCGTGCAGTACGAGCAACACCTGTAGCTGAAGTGTAAGTCTCTAAGCAACCTTTGTTTCCACATCCACAAGGACGACCATTTTCCCTACGAACAATAACGTGACCCAACTCGCCAGCAAAACCATCATGTCCATAAATCAATTGTCCATTTGCAACAACTCCACTACCGACTCCTGTACCTAAAGTAATCATAATGAAATCCTTCATTCCACGAGCAGCACCATATGTCATTTCGCCAATGGCAGCAGCATTTGCATCGTTTGTTAAAGCAACGGGAACACCCAATTTGTCTGACATTATTTTTGCAAAAGGAATAACACCTTTCCAAGGCAAGTTTGCTGCATATTCAATATTCCCAGAATAGAAATTAGCATTAGGAGCACCAACTCCAATACCTTGAATCTTATCCATTCCACAATTAGCAGCCACCAATTTGGAGATACCCCCACACAATGCAGACATATAATCGTCTAACTCTTTGTACGCTTGTGTCTTAATAGAATCAGAAGCCAAAACATTTCCTTTCTGATCTACAATACCAAACACGGTGTTAGTTCCACCAATGTCAATACCCACTACATTGGGTTTCAAATCGTTTTTCATAAATTCTATATTTTTAGTTAATATTTTCTTCTACTTTTATGTTTTTACAGCCATAGAATCCATACCATGCCAAATATGCATAACATACAATCGGTAATGCAAAGGCATAATGTGCATTATACACATCGGTCAACAAACCTTGCAAAGGAGGAACCACGGCACCTCCAAGAATCATCATAACCAGCAAGGAAGAACCCTGTGAGGTATATTTACCTAATCCTTTAATTGCCAAAGTAAATATATTTGAAAACATGATCGAATTAAATAATCCCACAGAAAGAATTGCCCACAAAGAGAACTCTCCATTCGTTGACAACATCGCAATCAACAGACCTATGTTTACAATTGCAAATAGCCCCAAAGTCGTCGACGGCTTTGATTTTGCAGAGACGAAAACAAAGTAATTCAAAATTAGAGATATCAAGAAATAAAACACGTGTTTTTCAACGAAAAAGGCACACATTGTCCTCAAATCAAACTTCATTGATGTTGAGAAGGCAAAGAATATGGTAAACAATGCCAACAATGCTGCCAACAACATATACAGATACTTCTTTGAAGAAGAAGTATTACTCATAGAGATAGATCCCATAAAACGACCTATCATTGCTCCTCCCCAATAGAAAGACAAATAGGCACTTGCCATTTGATCTTCAAAACCCTGATACTCTTTCATATAGTTTACCAAGTTACTTCCTATAGCAACCTCAGCACCCACGTAAAAGAAAATACCCAACATACCAAAAACCAAATGAGGATACTTCAATGCACCCACTTTACTAACCTCATTCAATTTAGATTCTGGCATTACGTTAGGAATATTGGTAAAAAAAATAACCCCAGCCAAAATCAACAACACACTTGCAAGAAACAAATATGGTATCTGAACGGCAGAAGGGTCTTTTGCACCATCTACCACAGCATCTCCTCCCATAAGGTTGAATATAACATAACCACCAATAATCGGAGCCAAAGTTGTACCCAAAGAATTAAACGCTTGTGAAAGATTCAATCGACTAGACGAGGTTTCCTGTGTTCCTAATACTGCGACCAATGGATTTGCCGCAATCTGCAAAAAAGTAAAACCGGAACCTAACAAGAATAAAGTAAACAAGAAGAACGAAAAGGTTGGCGTTTCCGAACTTGCCTCTATAAAGAACAAAAAACAAGCAATAGCAGAAATCATCAAGCCTAAAACAATCGTGTTTTTATAACCAATTTTCAAGATAGGATCTTGCCAAATTGCCGAAACGACAAAATACAATAAAGACACAACAAAATAAGCAACGAAGAAGGCTAACATAACCAAATTAGATTGGAACTGATTTAACGCAAAAACGTCTTTTAGATAAGGGATAAGTATGTCATTCAAACATGTGATAAATCCCCACATAAAAAACAACGTGGTTAATGTCACCAAGGAAAAAAAATATTTCTTAGTACCTGATTCTTCCATCCGTATAGAACTTTAATTAGTTAGTATTATCGATTAGAAATCAACTTGTATTTTAAAATTGAAACGTCTTCCGGTTAGATAATTCGGAACAGCATACTGCACACCATCTGATGTCTGAATCCAAAAGACAGAGCTTTCATTCCTTGTTCCTAACAAATTAAAGACATCAAAATTCAAAGACAAAACTTTCATCCAATGAAAGAACTTTCGTTCCATAACCTTATCAACACCTTTACGTAACCAAAAGGCAACTCCCAAATCCAACCTTCTGTAATCGTTCAAAGAAAAAACCGACTTCAAACTTTCACTACCTTTAGGTCCGTATGGCAAACCGTCTGCCCAAATGAATTTTATATTAAATTTTAATTTTTCGTATCCTGGGAAATAGTCTTGGAAAAACAAAGAGACATTATACAACTGATCTGTCGGTCTACGAATATACCCTTGATCATCTCCATAGATATTTTCCATGGTCCTCATCATCGAAAGAGACACCCAAGAATCTGTCCCTGGAACAAATTCTCCAAAGAGTTTCAAATCTGCTCCTGCAGCAAAACCATCCGCCTTATTCTCTCCATCGTATGTAATCTGAGTGTTATCCACTACATATGGAATTATCCTATCAATATATTTTCCATAGGCTTCAGCCGTAAACTTAAATGGTCTTTTACCAATGTTAAAATAGTAATCTGAAGCTAAAATCACCTGATACGAACGAGGAGATTTTATGTTATCATTCAACTCTATACTACTATTTCCATACTCATCCGTAACCTCTTTTTTGATTTCCTTGTAGAACAAAGATTGATAATAGATACCTGTAGCAGCTCTTAGACCTAAATTAGGGAACTTAGAAGGGAACCAAGAAACAGCGACTCTCGGACTTAGCAAAACCTCCTTGTTAAAGTCCCAATACGATAAGCGAACACCACCAGAAAGGTTTACCTTTCCTTTTGCAGTCTGTCTAGTATAGGTATCCTGAATGTACAAAGACAATCGATTTGAGGACAAATCCTGTTTCGATTTTAAATTATCATACAGAGACATTCCATTTATATTTCCCGGCATTGAATAACCAGCAGAATCTCTCAACTCCCATTCTCCTATCTCGTCGTCAATTATTTCTCTCTGATAGGTCGCGCCCCATTTCAACTCATTAAAAGGAAGCTTGTGCGTACCCAAAAGAGAAACATTAACAACAGAAGCACCCAATTTGTTTCTTGCATGTTCATAATAAGAAGAAACACCTGCAGATTCTAGGTCATTATTAAAATTCAAATCAGAACCCTGACTTAAAAAGTAAGAACCTTTAATGTCGTAAGAAACCGATTCCGAGGTATGAAATGCCGAAGTCAACAATTCCAACTTAGACTTCTCATCTACCTTATATTGGAATGCCAAGGCACCAAAAGCAGTTAGAAACAAATCTTTCTCTTGACCATGAAAAGTAACATTGAATTTAAATGTTTCATTCGTCGTTCCAAATTTGGTTTCCCTGGATATAGGCATAAAGCGGAAATCATTTCGAGATACATTCCCCAAGAAAAACATTCCAAACTTATCTGAGAAATCATAGGTAAGGTAAGTCTGATAATCTAAAAAGTTAGGATTGTATTCTGCATCTGTTTGCAACGCACCCAGCATATAAGAAGAAGTCTTATAACGAATTCCATGCATCTGAGAGAATTTCTCATTAGAATGACCCACATATGCAGATGCACCTAAAAGGCTAATCGAGGCAGAACCTTCAAAATGTGACGGTCTCTTATATCTAATGTCCAACACTGATGACATCTTATCTCCATAATCCACCCCAAATCCTCCGGAAGAAAACGATACAGACTCAACCATATTTGGATTTACGAAAGAAAGTCCCTCCTGTTCCCCGGAACGGATCAACAGAGGTCTGTACACCTCTATGGAGTTAACATAAACACTATTTTCATCATAGTTCCCTCCTCGAACCGAATATTGAGAACTCAACTCATTGTTCATAGAAACACCAGCCTGAGTAGATATCAAAGCTTCGATACCACCACCAGATGCATCTGGCATCGACTTTAATTTTTCAACATCTAATCGTTCGATGGTACTCTCCTGTTTTCTATAGACATTGATTTCATATTGATCAAGGACCTCAGACATTTCCTTCATATAAACGGACAAATTTCCCGAGGTTTTAGAGGTCAATATTTTCTTCGTTATTTCTTCGTATCCAACAAATGAGAAAGACACATAAATCGTATCTTGGTTCAATCCAGAAACATTGCAAGAGAATGCACCATCAGATTCAGAAACTGCACCCTGAGTTGTTCCAACAACCATTACATTCACATATTGAAGAGGTTTCCCCTTCTCATCAAAAACATGACCTTGTAGCAAAAAATCTCCTGCATGGACTTTACAGCAAAATCCACAAAACAAGAGCAATATAATTGTTACAAAGTTTTTCATCATATTATTTTAAGAAAATATCCTCTTTCTTCTTTGGCCTTTCGTCATCTCTCCACGAGAAATTTTTCAACAATCTCTCATCTTCAGGAATCTTATTGGGTGGATACATTGTTCCTTCAGAATCCGGTGTCATCACAATCTTATCTAGCTGGTTTTGCTTTTTCATAAAAATAAACATCTTATTACCAACAGCCTTATTCATTCCAACCAAAAGACCTCGGTCATCTTTTGAATAATATATAGAAGTTGCATCACCCAACAGATCCACTCGCCTCACCCGATTATTCTCTATATACGCATAAGCCTCTTTCCCAGCCAACTGATTGTACTGATCATCCTTTTCATCCGAAATTATAAACGCCTTAGAAGGAATGTGAATCTTCTCTGGTTTCTCATTCTTAATGAAAATCTCCATTTTCCCTTTTCCGGTCATTTGAGATCCTTCTGCCCATATTATAGGATCTTCATACATCACAGCCATAGAATCTTTAGGATAATAAACCAATGAATCACATTTACCTTGAAGATCTATTCTAAAGAAGCGAACATTATGATATGCACGCAACTCCTCATGAGTTGAATCTATATCACAATAAAGCAAGGTATCAGCCCTTAAAAAGAACGAATCTTTATCAGAATAGTCAATAACATAAGGGTTACCCAGCACCTTTGCATAAGAAGGGAAGGTACTGTCCCCTTCCATATATTCTCCTCTAATAATCAACTTTTGAACAGAATCTTGTAATTCTGCATCATTATAAGCCTTCACTTTTCCCGTATTGGAGTCAAAATACATAGAATCTGCTGTCATCCTTTTCCCATTCTTATAAGATACTACAGAATGATTGTATAATCTGCCCTCATTAGAGTTGGTATAAGTCCATCCTTTTGTGGTAAATACATTATATGTTTGTCCAATAATATGAGAAGGGCCCAACAAGGTTGCCTTACTTGAATTCTGATTATACCTTAAAGAATCTGCATGAATCGTATATTCAGGATGATACAAACGAACCGTATCTTTGAACAAATATGACTTTGTCTCCGTATAGTAATACCCTTGATAAGAAGTCAAATGATAATCAGTATCATAAACCTCTCCACCTCCATAATAGTATCCGTAGTTTTTATCCCTATAAAAATCTAAAAATTTGGTCTTTAACGAAGAGGTTCCAGAACGAAGTTCTACCATTCCTCTTGCCCTCATTAATGTTGTGTTCCCATCATAAAACATACTATCAGAGATCATCGAAGTTTCCGCATCTTGAATGACACGAACATGACCAAACGCATCAAAAGAATTTGAGCCATCGTAGAAATAGGCACTATCGCAATACATCAACACGTCATCATGTCTGAACCTTACATTGCCACGTAAAACCTGATAAGGACGACCAGCCTCCTTATCAAAGGTCAACTCTTCACACTGCTCCAATATGACATTTGTCTTCTTTTGAGCAAAAGAAGACAATGTACATAAAAGACATATAAATGCTGATATTACTCGAAACTTCATACAGATTATTTAATCCATCCTGGATATTGGAAAGAGCAACTTCTCCATTTTTCATCTATTTTCACATAGATCTCTTTCTGCTTCTCTCTAATCCATTTTTCCAAGACCTCCTGATTTTTCTTTTCTTGGAATGCTTCCTTTATAATCTTATAATCAGACTCTACGGTAGCTTTGTGAGCTTTAGTTAAAGATTTTACTTTAGCAATTGCATACACCTCTTTACCCTTGGAATCAATCATTGTAAAGACCTTGGTCATCTCTCCTTCTTTTAATTCATAAACCGCACGAGCAACCTCAGGTGGCAACTCTTGCATCTGGAATTTAGAAGAACCCGTTCTTGGATTGGTAAGCAAACCTTCGCTATTCTTAGTATTCTTATCCACAGAATATAGAGGAACAGCAACTTCAAAAGAGACTTCTTTATTATTTATTGCAGTATGAATACTATCTATACGCATTTTTGCCGCATTTCTCTCCAAAAAAGAAACCTTGGGTTTTAAAAGTATATGTCTACAATTTACTTTATCTCCCTGTTTGTCAATTAATTGAATTATATGAAAACCAAACTCTGATTCAACAATTTTAGACACTCTTTTGGTGTCATTCAAAGAAAAAGCTACATTGGCAAATTCTGGAACCAACTGTCCTTTTCCCATGTAACCTAACTCGCCACCATTTTTAGCAGACTCCGTATCCTCTGAATACAAAATTGCCAAAGTCGAGAACTCTGAATCTCCGGATTCTACTCTTTTTTGGAAATCACGAAGTTTTGATTTCACATCCTCTTTTGATTGCTTGCTGACATTTGGCTCTACCGTCAATATCTGAACCTCTATTTGGGCAGGAATAGTAGGAATACTATCCGCTGGCAACGTCTTGTAAAAAGCAGCCACTTCCGCAGGTGTGATTTTCACATTGCTAACCAACTTTCGTTGCATCTGCTGAATAATCTGCTGATTAGAGACCATCTCCTTCAAATCTTCTCTTAATGCAGAAACTGGTTGGCCAAAATACTCCTCCAACTTCTCTTTTGAACCGATCTGACCAATGAGATAATTAACCCTCATTTCAACCTGATTATTCACAGACTTCTCATCAGCATACACACTATCGATTTTTGCTTGATCCAAATACAATTTTTGTAATGCCAACTGTTCTGGAATGACACAATAAGGGTCACCCTCCAATTCAGTTCCTTCATAACGCATTCTTTGTCGATACTCTTCTACATCAGACTTTAATATTGCCTCATCACCAACAATCCAAGCCACCTCATCTATTATATTATTTTGAGAATATAATAGGGAAGAAAGAGAGAAGAAAGCAGCAACAAATAAAAATACTTTTTTCATATTACTTATACCTTTTAGCCTGTCCATTTTGGATAGCAGACTCATACATTTTTTTTCTATAACCACGCAAGAATTCATTCTTGTTCTGCTCTGTTAGGATAGAACGAATTCTAGCCTGCGCATATTCAAACGGTTGAGGATCTCCTGATGGTTTAAATTCTTGAACATACAGAAAGGCTGTATGCATAGAATCAGCCACTTCAACCAAATGGTTGTTTTGAAGGTCCTTTTCCTTTATCTGCAGTGGGGATTTCTTTTGTACCTCAGATAAAAGTACCCAATTATCTGAAAAATAATCAAACTTCGCAGCATTCTTCACACTAACGGAAGATATCAAATCCAAATTATCTGCACTAGGATTAAACATCAACGATTGTAAAACCTGCAAATCCGGAACATCAGAATAAGCCACCAATAACATTCCCTTAACCAAAGGTTCTGTCAAAACGAATAACGAAGGATTCTCTTTATAAAAAACTCTCAATTGAGCCTCTGAAATCTGTTGAGACAAATGCTCATTTACCAATCCCAACTCGTACTCATACACAACCAAGGATCTTCTGTAATTTTCAACCAAAGAATCGATTTCTTTTACATCGTCAATCTCTTCTTTTGCCTTGTTGTAAAGCACCTTCTCCGAAATCCAGTTTTTCACATAAGCATCAACCAACAGTAAGCTATCGCCTTCATTCAAACCTTTGAAATTTAAATTTCTGTTTAAATCATCAAAATACAAACGATCCTCGCCAACTTCTGCAACCAAATCCTCAGTCTTGCGTTTTAAAAAACTTAAATCCGCCGAACAAGAGACTACAAATGCCAACAGAGCAACTATACAAAGACACCTACTTAAATACCTCATTTCTTTACTGTTTTAAGGACATCCTCGTATACCTTGAAGTTATACTTACTACGAAGCTCTTTAATCCATTGTTCCTCCAAGTAATTTTGATAATCAGCAGTCACAGGACCTTTTACATCCTGATATACAACAGGTTGTTCTTCTACCTTTCCTTTTACCGAAACATACGGATAACTACTATCTGAATATTTGATTATGTGGAAAACTTTATCATCCACAGCATCCTTCACTCCTCTTGCATACAAACCTTTCTCTAAACGAACAGGACCCTTTTTGCTTAATCCATATTCCCCTTCTATCATCTGAACAGTTCTATCTATTGTATTGGAATTAATAAAATCCTCAATTTTTTTATAGATCTCTTCTGTTGACGAATAAACCACTATTCCTCTAAATCTTGGGACATCCCATTTATATTTATCCTTGTGCTCTTGATAATACTCTTTTAAACCAACAGTATCAGAAGCTGCTTTATTCCATACAAATTCGTTACTGATTTCAAACAATAACAATCCATCACTGTATTCACGCAATAAATTACGATATTCAGGATTCTCTTCTCTAATGTTTTTCTTTTCCAAATCCAATAATTTATTGTTCACAAAAGAGGAGAATGTATAACGAACAAAATCAGACTTTGCTACTTGTCCTTTCTTCAAGTTATTCAAGTCAATTTTCCCATATCTGATCTTATACTCATAATCACTCAATGCATCCTTAAAGAATGAGAAGAAGTCTTCCTGGGAATAGACATTACCCATCAACATGTAAAGAGGCTCGTCCATATGATGATAGTAATCCGCCCTCTCTTGATGGTCATTGGTGTTAAGAACCTTCTCAAACAAATCTAGTGCGTTATCGTAAGATTCAAAGCCATATTTCAACTTTAATTTCTCAAAATAAGATTCACCAAGCGCCTTTTCTCTACCAGAGCTATTCAATTTTCTCTTGAAATCATCCGAACAATCTTCCTTGTCAGTATAAGGAACAACATCTGTAAGTTTCAATATATGAACACCAAAAGCAGTTCCACACAAAGCAACATCTCCAACCTTATTCATGCCTCTTATCTTTGCATCGATCTGTGCAGGGAAATTTCCCTGAGAAAGGAAACCCAAATCACCTCCCTTAACAGAAGACATATTATCTGCAGAATGTTCTCTCGCCAACTTCTCAAAACTTTCACCTTTCCTCAACAAACTCATAATAGAGTCTGCCTTTGATTGGTTGTCGGGACCAGCTAAAAGGATATGAGAAAATCTGTAATCCTTGAAACACTCTTTCTCTGCAAATGTTTTCACAATATGATAACCAAAATCTGTTCTGAATGGTTTTGAGAAACTTCCTATTGGTGTTGCATACATTTGAGTTTCGAATGGATATACCATGTCGAAAACATTCACATAACCTAAAGAACCTCCGTTCTCTTTGGACGGACAACTTGAATACTTGCTTGCCAAAGTTGCGAAATCCGCCCCTTCTTTCAGCTGACTATATACATCATTGATCTTTAACCAAGCAGATGCAGTATCTGAATAATTCTCTATTGGTACCAATATATGACTTGCTAAAATTGACTTCTTCCTTCTTTCCAAAGCCTCTTCCAACAATTCTTTTTCCGCTTCCTCATCTCGAACATACGGAGCCACCAACTGTTTCTCATATTTTTCAAATTCAGACTGGTATGAAGCTTGGGCTTGCAATCCTAAAGACTTAGCCTCTGCAACTTTCAATTTGTAATTAATGAACAAATCGACATACTCTCTTATGGATTTTTTATCCGAAGAGGATACTGAATTATTCTTATTGTAGATGTACTCAAACTCTGACTTATAGATATTCTCACCTGCGATTGTCATAATAACAGGATCCGGAGCAGCTTGGCACGCCATTGCTATCGAAAAAAATCCCAAAAAAGAAATTCTTTTAATATTCATATTTATGTTCAATTAGGAAATTCTTACTAATCTAATTAACGCACAAATATATAAAAAAATTGCGTTTCCCTCTAAGGGAAACGCAACAAAAAAGGGAGGTTAAAACCTCCCTTAATATGAATAAATTAGAACTTCTTTTCTCTAATTCTTGCCTTCTTACCAGTAAGCTCACGCAAATAATACAATTTAGCTCTACGAACCTTACCAACCTTGTTTACAGTAACCGACTCAATGAATGGAGAGTTCATAGGGAAAATTCTCTCTACACCAACACCACCAGAAATCTTACGAACTGTAAAACGCTTCTTGTCTTCGTGGCCACTGATACGAATAACATCACCACGGAATTGTTGAATTCTCTCTTTGTTACCCTCAACAATCTTGTAAGCAACAGTTACAGTGTCTCCACTTTTGAACTTTGGAAGTTCCTTGCCACAAGCAAACGCTTGCTCTGCAACCTTAATTAAATCCATCTTTGTTTCTTTATAATATTAAACATTAGTGCAATATTACGAACGCCTATGTTTCATAAGAGATTACACAAAACGGTGCAAAATTAGAAATAATTTTTATTATTGCAAAATAAGTTAACCGAAATCTAAGAAATCAGAAAACTATATTTACAATCTTTCCTGGCACGACAATTACCTTCTTCAAAGGCTTTCCATCCAAGAATTTTTGAGTCTGAGCATCAGACAACGCTATTTTCTCAACCTCATCTTTTGGCATATTGCTAGGCAATGTCAACGAGAAACGAACCTTTCCATTAAATGAAATCGGATACTTAACAGAATCCTCTTTCAAATAATCTTCATTGAATTCTGGCCATTTCGCATCACAAATTGTTGTCGTATTACCCATTAGATGATACAGTTCTTCTGTTACATGAGGAGCAAAAGGACACAAAACCACCAACAATTGTTCCAAAACCGATTTTGTACGACATTTCAAATTCGACAACTCTCCAATACATATCATGAAAGCTGCAACCGATGTGTTATAAGAGAAATGCTCAATATCATAAGTTACCTTCTTAATCAGTTTATGCAATGATTTCAACTCCTCTTTAGATGCTTCCTTATCAATCACTGAGAATTTATCTCCATCGAAATACAATCCCCAAAACTTTTTCAAGAAACGGTGAACACCATCTATACCGTTAGTATCCCAAGGCTTAGATTGTTCAATCGGGCCAAGGAACATTTCATACAAACGAAGCGTATCTGCACCATAATGTTCTACAATATCGTCTGGATTCACAACATTGAACATACTCTTCGACATCTTCTCAACGGCCCATCCACAAACATACTTACCATCTTCTAAAACGAATTCTGCAGTTTGATAGTCTGGACTAAGTTTCTTAAATGCTTCCAAATCAAGAATGTCATTACTAACTATGTTGACATCAACATGAATTGGTGTTGTATCATACTGATCTTTCAAGCCCAATGAAACAAATGTATTTGTTCCTTTTATTCTATACACAAAATTAGAACGACCTTGAATCATACCTTGATTGATCAACTTTTGGAACGGCTCATCTTTTACAACATATCCTAAGTCATACAAGAATTTATTCCAAAAACGGCTATAAATCAAGTGTCCAGTTGCATGTTCCGAACCTCCTAAATAAAGGTCAACATTCTGCCAATACTCATTCTCCTCTTTACCAACCAACGCAGAATTGTTGTGTGGATCCATATAACGCAAATAGTAAGCAGAAGAACCTGCGAAACCTGGCATGGTGTTCAACTCGAATGGATAACCTTCCGATGTACACCAATTTTCTGCATGTCCTAATGGAGGCTCTCCTTTTTCTGTCGGCTTGAAATCCTTCACATCTGGTAATTCAAGAGGCAACTTATCCATATCAAGAGGATAAGGAACACCATCCTTATAGTAAATAGGGAACGGTTCGCCCCAATAGCGTTGACGACTGAAAATCGCATCACGCAATCTATAGTTAACTTTGATCCTTCCTAACTTGTTTTCTTTAACATACTCCTTTGCCTTTTTGATCGCCTCCTTTACTGTAAGTCCAGTCAAGAATCCAGAATTTATAACAATACCTTCTTTTGCATCGTAACTAGATTCACTCACATCACAACCCTCTATCAAAGGGATTATTGGCAAATCGAATTTTTTAGCAAAAGCATAGTCTCGCGAGTCATGTGCAGGAACCGCCATAATAGCACCCGTACCATAACCAGACAAAACATAATCACTTACCCAAATTGGAATTTCCTTACCAGTGATTGGATTAATAGCATATGCACCAGTAAAAACCCCCGAAACATTTCTATCTGAAATACGTTCTCTTTCTGTGCGACGTTTAACCATGTCCAAATATTCATCAACAGAAGACTGACAATCTTTAGTAGTCACTTTCTGAACATATTCAGACTCAGGAGCAAGCACCATAAATGTTACTCCATAAATAGTATCAACACGAGTAGTGAACACAGTGAAACACTCATCACTATTCTTTATTTTAAAATTAAGTTCTGTACCTTCACTACGACCTATCCAATTTCTTTGTGTCTCTTTAAGAGAATCAGTCCAATCAATTCGCTCCAAGCCATCCAACAAACGTTGAGCATAAGCGGACACTCTCAAACTCCACTGACGCATTACTCGTTGCTCAACAGGGAAACCTCCGCGAACAGACAAACCTTCACTAATCTCATCATTTGCAAGAACACATCCCAACTCTGGACAGAAATTCACCTTTGTATCCGACAAATAAGCGATACGATAATTCATCAAAAGATCATTTTGTTCTTTTTCGCCCATCGCATTCCATTCAGAGGCTGTGAATGATTTTTCTTCTGAGCAAGCAACATCTAATCCTTCTGATCCATTTTTAGAAAACGCATCAATCAACACATCGATAGATTTTGCTTTTTGATCGTTATTATCATAGTAAGAGTTATACATTTGAATGAATGCCCATTGTGTCCATTTATAGAACGAAGGGTCACAGGTACGAACTTCACGATCCCAATCAAAAGAGAAACCAATTTTATCCAATTGCTCTCTATAGTGATTAATATTTTTTTCCGTAGTTATTGCAGGATGCTGTCCTGTTTGAATTGCATATTGTTCAGCTGGCAATCCATACGAATCATAACCCATAGGATGAAGAACATTAAATCCACACAATCTTTTGTAACGGCTATAAATATCTGATGCTATATAACCAAGAGGATGTCCAACATGCAGACCTGCACCTGAAGGATAAGGAAACATGTCAAGAACATAATATTTAGGTTTATTCTTGTCTACATCAACTTGATAAACCTTATTCGACTGCCAATACTGGCGCCATTTCTTTTCAATATCATTAAAATTGTATTCCATCGAACAAAAATTTTTCTACAAAGTTACGGAATATTTAAACAATAGACAAAGCACAACAAAAAAAAGGGGACTCGAATGAGTCCCCTTTCTAGATTATAGAGAAAATTAATATTCCCACAAATCGTTTTCGAAGTTCGACAACAAAGTCTTAACCTTTTGTTGATCACGTCTTACATCCTCAGCAGTTGTGTTATACTCTAACAAGTTTCTGTTGTAAATGTTAGACTCTTTATAAATATAACTAGAAAAACGTCTCTTCATAAAGATATCATCAAAAGAAGGTCTTGCTCCATTGTTCTTGTCTGTAATCAAGATTTCTGTTTGAGACAAGAAAGGTCTCAAAGTCTCGAAAGGAACCCAGAACAATGGGAACTTTTGAACACCAAGTTCAGTTTCTTTCACCATAATAGGGCAGAAAGCAATGATTCTTGCATTGAAAGTAGAAGTAATCTTATCGAAATACCAAACTTCCTTTACATAGTACTTAATGATGTCACGGTTTGGAACGTCACTCTCATCAACTACAATAACAGAATCATTTGTCAAAGAATCAGCCTTTACAGTGTGAATGATCTCAAATTTATCAATCAATTCTTTGAAAGAAACGATATGCTCGTCTGTGAAGATTTCACGAGTATCAAGGTATTCATAAACGTTGATCTTACCATCCTGAATTAGTCTAAAGATCAGAGTAAAGAAACTTTGTCTGTTGTCTTGAGCCTCTTCAGGGTAATACAAAGGGTAATTCATCTTCTCACGCAAATCGATAGTCCTATAGATTACCTTTTGCCAGAAAACATCATCCGCACGTGGATTAGGCATTTCAATTGGCTCCAGACCATCTTTTGGACCGCTTGTTGGCATATTTGAAGAGATCTCTGTAGAAACCTCACCTAGGTCGTCGAAGAAAGCGTCTTCCTCAACTTGTGCATAAACTGAATTTACAGCCAATGCAGCAACTCCAACAAACAAAAATCTAAAAAACTTACTCATAACTTTAAACTTTTTTAAATCAAATCACGCAACAAATTACTTAATCTTGATTTCAACAGGAGGCAAAGTACGTTTCAAGTTATCTTGACCAATTGCTTGAGTGTTTGTGATATACACTGTCTTAGCCTTAGTCATTTCCTTGAACACCTTCAATTGACGATCTGTCAATTGGTCACCATTAGCTTTCTCAACCAACGTGTTACCCATTGAATCGAAGTAGTTCAAAGAGAACTCCAAAACTTTATACTTAACTTCCAAGTCAGCATCATCCAACTTAGCAACAACACGACGTGCAGTGATCAATTGGTTCTTAGCGATAGCCTTACCACCTTTGAACAAATCCTTACCACCATTTGCGCCACTAACCTCCAACATTGCCAATGGATCTGGCAACTTCTTAACGCGGAATTCCTTAACAGCAATTGCTTGGTTCTTACCATCAATGTTAGCACTTACACTAATCTTACATGGAGTACCTACAACAGCAGGCTTGATAATCCAACCCTTTGCAGTCTTAGATTGAGCCTTACAGTTAGAAACTCCAATGCTGATTTGTGAAGCAGCAACACCTGGAACTGATACGCTGACAGGGTTATCAAATCCTGCGTACAATACGTTCATCAAGTCTGCAGAAACAGTAGCTGTTGGCTCTCCAACGATGTACTCACTCTCGAAATTATAAGTCTCAATCTTACCATTCTTTCTAGTAAGTTCCATCTTACCTTTATACTTTTGAGGACCAACACTATTACAAGATACCTCATAACGGTTACCTTCCAAAACCTTATCATTTACAGTAATAACAGGTTTCTTTGTTGAGTCAGTAGCAGCCAAAATAATTTCTGCTGTATACTTACCACCTCTCATGATGTAACCTGAGTTAGGAATAGCCAACGCTTGAATCTTATTAACGATAAATGCATCAGCATCCATAGCACCAATCAAGTAAGACAATGCCTCACCTTGAGCAACCTTAACGTCATTTTGAATTTTATCCAACACTGTCAAAGAGGCAATAGCAGGCATCTCAGCAAATACTGAATTCTCCCATTTTACTTTGCCATCCTTAGACACGATATCCTCAGTTGTAAAAGTTTCGTCAAGAGACTTTACCTTTGAAGTATCAATTGTCTTCATGAACTCACGATATGCAATCATGTGCTCCTTCAAAATTTGACCATTTGTCTTATCTCCAACTTTCTCTACTAGACCAACTTGGTGTACAATGTTCAAATCTCCGATATTGAAACCTTCTTCATCAACAGACTCCAAAGTTGCATTTGGATCACCAGCAACCTTTTGAATGATGTTTAGTTTCAAATCATCAATGTATTTTACGAAAGCATCCGATTCAGAGATAACACTATCAACTTTTGCTTTCATTCTATTAGCCTTGATAGAATCTGAATGAAGAAGAGCTTCAAACTCACTCTTTCTTTGTTCTACCTTACTATCACTAATAGCTTTATTTGTACGCATGGACTTATCCACGGCCAAGTATCCATTCAAGATCTGTGCAGACACGTTCAATGCAAGCATGGCAGTCAACACAAGATACATCATGGAGATCATCTTCTGTCTCGGGGTTTCCGGACAATTCTTAGCTCCACCCATAGTAAACTACTTTATTAAATTAATTAAACAATTATACAATTAACTCTCTAAATTAGTTTCTAAGAGTCATAGCATTAAGCATATTTCCATATACTGAGTTCAAGCTCTTCAATTGAGAAGCCAAGATAGCAACTTGTTTCTTGTACTCTTCAGCCTCAGAAGCAGAACCATTCAAAGAAGCCTCAATAGTCTTAACAGCAGAAGCCAAAGTCTTCATAGCCTCGTTTTGCTCGTTAACAGACTTAACTTGAAGTTCAAATACTGAATTAATTGTTGAAATGTTCTTGTTGATACCATCGATTTGATCAGCAAAGTTCTTAGAACCTTGAGAAGCAGAACCGATTGAAGATGCGATATCTTGATAAGAAGAAACCAAAGAATCAGAAGAATCCTTCAAGCTCTTTTGAGAAGCAGCGAATGCACCAGCAGCACTTGAAGCCATAGCCAAGTTCTTTGTATAATCTTCAGAAACTGCAGCAGCAGAAGACAAACTATTCAATTGACCTGCAGTCTCGTTCAATCTTTGAATTCCACCAGTCAACTTAGACATTTCATCATCAACCAACTTGCGGATCTCCTTGATTTGAGGAAGAGTGTTATCTTCTTCTTCAGCTTTCTTCAAACCATTTTTCTTCTTAGAAGAACTTGTCTTCTCCTCATCGTCAGAAGCCAATTCTGGGTAAACCAACTCCCAGTGATACTCCTTGTGTGGCTTATCGAATGCAGACAAAGCAAATAGGAATGCCTCAGTCAACATACCAGCAGTCAACACAATACCTGCACCTGGCCAGTGCATAATCTTAAACAACGCACCGATAATAACGACAGATGCTCCTAAACCATAAGCCAATCCAGTAAATTTCTGATAACCTGGAGATGATTGTAATTCTGAAAATCCCATTTTAATACTGTATTAAAAGTTAATAATATGTTAATTTGTTTTTTTTATTCTCCGATATATGTACGAACACATCTAAATCCTAAGAAAGATCTGTTCTCATTTTGGTACTCATATGTTCTAACACCACATTGCAAGAAGATACCAACATCTTTCCATGAACCACCACGAATAACCTTTCTTCTCATAACATCCTTATCAGAACTCTTTGCATTGTATTCGTAACTTGGGTTCAAGTCATGAACGAAAGAGTAGTTAGACTCATGGTAAGCAGAACCTGTCCACTCAGCAACATTACCCGCCATATCATACAAACCAAAGTCATTTGGTGGATAAGCAGCAACCTTAGAAGAAATCAAATATCCATCATCAGTATAGTTACCTCTTTGAGGCTTGAAGTTAGCCAAGAAACAACCCTTTGCTGTACGGATATAGTTACCACCCCAAGGATACATTGACAAATCTTTACCACCACGAGCAGCATACTCCCACTCAGCCTCAGTTGGAAGACGGTAGTCTTGTACACGAACTCCCTTATGAGCAACTTGATAAGAGTTAAACAAATATGATCTCCAATGGCAGAATGCTTGAGCTTGTTCCCAAGAAACACCAACTACTGGGTATTCTCCGTAACCTGGGTGAGAGAAATACAATCTCATATAAGGCTCATTGTATGCATATGTGTAATCACGAATCCAGCACAATGTATCAGGATAAATGTTAACACGTTTTTGAGATACGAAATCAGAACGCTTCTTCAACTCTCTATAAACTGTGATATTTTGAATCTCACCTTTATCGTTATAGATACTTGTATCTTTTCTAATCATAACATCAGCACTATCCTTTGTCTTTCCAAGACCAGCTATGCTACGATTGTAACGACCTAACAATGGATCAAACTTATTCTCCTTCTTAGCAGCTTGAACATAATCAACCCAAGAATACTTGTACATCAACAATGTTGGATTGAACTCAGCAGCAAAGTCAATCTTGTCTTCTCCTTGATAATACAAACTGTCCAATGCCATCTTTTGGTCTTCAGTTGGCTTCTCCCAAGGAATTTTCTTCTTGTAATTCAAATAAGGTTTTTCCAACTCGTTACCATTCTTGTCTTGGTAAATCTTGTAGGTCTCATCAACCTCTGACAACTTTTCGCGGGCAACGGAGTCCTTCACCCACTCTACGAATTGTTTGTACTCACCATTGGTAATCTCTGTCTCATCCATCCAAAATGCATCAACAGAAACTGTACGAGACTGAGAAGTCATTGCCCAGTTTGCATCTTGATCATTCTGACCCATGGTAAAAGAACCTCTCTTGATAAACAACATTCCATACGGAACGGGCTCCTTCCAAGACTTGTTGTAAACTCCCACCAATTCTCCATTTTCTCCACTACATCCAGCGAGAAGGACGGCGACTAATGAAATAATTAACAGCTTTTTCATGATACACACTACTTTATTATCTTTATCATTTTTTTGTTATTTACACTATAAAATTCGATCACTCTTATATTTATTTTTCTTAGAAAATTGAGGTTTAAAACAATAACGCAAAGAGACTTCATGACTTCCCCCCGACCTTATCATTTTCGAAGTTGGCAAATCATAAGAATAACCTAAACGAAGCCCCTGAATGATATCTACACCAAATAGAAACACAAACGAGTCTCCAAATCTATAAGAAATTCCACCTCTTACTCTTTTAGAATATTCCAAAATTCCAGAAACCTCAGCCTGCCAAGTTGACAAATCTGTCTTCACATAGGCTGATGGAGTTATCGTCAATAATGGATTGTGCGTATCAAATCTATATCCTCCCATAACACCATAGGAACGGGGGACATACATCTGATAATTTTCAGAACCCAAGTCAATCGTAGGAGCTGTTAAATGCATAACCGACAATCCTACATTGTAACGATCTGTTCTGAACATACAACCAAACGACACATCAAAAGAAACATCGCTATACCCTTCTGCCGTAAATCCATCAATAAATGGATCTGAACTTTGATGGTACTCATCACCTGCCATCAACTCACCATCTCCTCCCGTCAAATCAACACTTTCTCTATCAAATGTCTGGTTTATAAATCCCACATTCAATCCTAAACTCAAATCTCCCTTTGAAAGTCTGAATTTATATGAATATTGTAAAAGAACGCTTTGGTTTTTAAACAAACCTATATCATCACTCGAAAAAATCAATCCAACACCATGACTACTCTCCCCTATTTTAAATGGATAGGCAACCGAGAATAACAAGTTCTTTGGTGCATCTTTAAATCCAACCCACTGCAATCTGTAAATTCCACCAACACTCATCAAATCATCCACCGCAACCGCTGCTGGGTTCACTGCCGATTGATATTCCATATATTGACTAAACTGCGGACTCTTCTGAGCCTGAACATCAACCAACGAAATACAAAACATCAGCAGGACCAATGCCCTCCACTTCATACCTCGCAACTTAGTCTCTAATGAAAACAACGACAATATTACTATTTTTTACATTAATTCACAAATAGGAACCGAAAATTTAACTCCATTTAGAGCAAAAACTTTTCAACACCCATCTGTCAATAAACAATTTCAATATTCCTCTTCATTAAAAAAGAAATCCTCTTTACTAGGATAGTCAGGCCATATATCTTCTATGCTTTCATATATATCACCCTCATCTTCCATCTCCTGAAGATTTTCTATCACCTCCAATGGAGCACCAGATCTTACTGCGAAATCAACCAACTCATCTTTCGACGCTGGCCAAGGAGCATCTTCTAACTTTGAAGCTAATTCTAAAGTCCAATACATCGCATTTTATTTTTAATTTCTACTTTGTTTTCTTTCTCAACTCACTTTTCAGTAGAGGTGTGCAAAAATATACTTTTTTTTTATGCTAACAACTATTTTCAAAAAAAAATAATTTTTCACATTTCAATTTTACTTGTTGAATAACGAAGGAAGGTAAAATAAATTGTATGACTCCTTCTGAAAATTCTCATCGAAAATCAGAATCCCATAAAAAAACAGTTCTAAACTGACTCTCACACCTGGCATATTCTTCAAATCTTGCCACAAATTTTCCTTCTCCTCCGTTCGATATATGTCCGAAATTAAAATAACAGTCGACCAACTAAATGTACCGGAAAGAATTTCTACCAAAGAACGAATATCGGACGTACTACAAGAGCGTCCAAAATGAATGAAATCAAAACAAACCCCAGAGCTCACCAATTCTCTGGTTTTATTTTTCAAATCTCCCACCACAACCTTTACATTCTCAACTTGTGTCCTTTTTATATTTAAACGACACAAAGAAGCTACTTCGGGATCTCTTTCCATTGCAGTCACACATACATCTTTAAAAGGGGTTGCCATATAAAGAGAAGACAATCCGGTCGACGATCCAAAATCTACAATCTGTTTGGGGTGGAAATAACGAGATAATCGAAACAACATCTGTTCATAAGACTTTTGGAACGTTGTTTCCTTCAACAAAGAATTTATTGAGACCCTAACCTGCTCACCAGATTCCCCCGTTACGAGAATCGATTTCTTTGTATTCTTCATTACATTTCTCAGACTCTCCAACTGTCCAAAGCGATAAAACGGCAACCGTTCCTCTATCACCATTGTCATTAAATAAAAAACAAAAGGAGAGTGGATGCCAAAGCCATGCCAATGCTTCGACTGAAAAAAATAACGAATGTATCTCCAAAAATATCTCATCATTCAAAAAAAAGAGGGAACGCAAGGTTCCCTCTCTTATGCTTTGTTTTAAAATTATTCCTTTACACGCTCAATGTAAGAACCATCTCTTGTATCAACCAAGATTGTTTCTCCTTCATTGATGAACAATGGAACACGTACAGTGGCTCCTGTTTCAACGGTTGCTGGCTTCAACGTGTTTGTTGCCGTATCACCTTTCAATCCTGGCTCTGTATATGTGATCTTCAAAGGAGTCTTCACTGGCATTTCAGCGAAAAGAACTGACTCTGTTGATGCATCAAAAACAACCTCAACGATATCGCTCTCTTTCATGAATTCAACACCTGTAATCAAATCATGAGCGATAGGAATTTGCTCAAAAGTCTCTTGATTCATGAAGATGTAATCTTCTCCCTCCTTGTACAAATATTGGTGCTCACGACGCTCTACACGAACATCCTCCAACTTCTCACCGATATTAAAGCGTTTTTCAACTACCAAACCGTTGACAACATTCTTCAGTTTAGTACGCATAAAAGTGTTACCCTTTCCTGGCTTAACATGCAAGAACTCGATACAGAAATATAGTTTGCCATCCATGCGGATGCAAGTTCCATTCTTAATGTCTTGTGAATTAATCATATTCTTTAAATATTTTAATAATTTCAATTTCCAAAATGCAAATTTAGTGCAAATCCATAAAAATACAAAATAGAGAAGTTATAAAAGTTTGAATAAACAAAAGATTCATTAACTTTGCAGTCCAATCAAAAAACATTGCAAATACAAATTTAATAGATAAAAGATATGAATTTCGTTGAAGAATTAAAATGGCGTGGCATGATTCAAGACATGACACCAGGAACAGAAGATCAACTAAAGAAAGAGATGACTACTGCCTATTTGGGAATCGACCCTACCGCAGACTCTCTTCACATCGGACATCTTGTTGGTGTGATGATGCTTCGCCACTTCCAACGTAGCGGGCACAAGCCAATCGCTCTAATCGGAGGCGCAACAGGAATGATCGGAGATCCTTCTGGAAAATCTCAAGAGCGCGTACTTATCGATGAGCCAAGACTGAGACATAACCAAGAATGTATCAAGAAGCAACTTGAGAAATTCCTCGATTTCAACAGCACAGCTGAAAATGCAGCAGAGCTTGTCAACAACTACGACTGGATGAAAAACTTCACATTCTTGGATTTCATTCGCAACGTAGGAAAACTGATCACTGTTAATTACATGATGTCGAAAGACTCTGTCAAAAGACGTATCTCTGGAGAAAACGGAGCTGACGGAATGTCTTTCACAGAATTCTCATACCAACTTCTTCAAGGATACGATTTCGTCCATCTAAATAGCGAAAAAAACTGCAAACTCCAATTGGGTGGAGCCGATCAATGGGGAAATATTACGACCGGAACTGAAATGATTAGAAAAGTAACCGGGAACGAAGCTTTTGCTCTTACTTGTCCTCTTATCACTAAGGCTGACGGAAAAAAATTCGGAAAGACCGAATCGGGAAATGTATGGTTGGACAGACGCTACACATCTCCATATAAGTTCTACCAGTTCTGGTTAAACGTTTCGGATGATGACGCAGCTAAATATATTAAGATCTTCACCAGCCTACCTAAAGATGAAATCGAGGCCCTTATCAAAGAACAAGAAGAAGCACCTCATTTGCGTCCATTACAAAAGAAATTGGCTCAAGAAATCACCATCATGGTTCACTCTCAAGAGGATTACGAAGCTGCAGTTGAAGCATCCAACATATTATTTGGAAATGCAACATCTGACTCTTTGAAGAAATTAGACGAAGACACCCTCCTTTCCGTATTTGATGGAGTTCCTCAATATGAAATATCTGCAAGCGAATTGGAGAATGGCATCAAGGCAGCAGACTTATTAACTGAGAAAGCAGCCATCTTCGCGTCAAAAGGAGAAATGAGAAAACTCGTACAAGGTGGCGGAGTCTCTATCAACAAAGAAAAATTGTCTGAATTTGATGCCATCATCAACAAAGACAACCTCCTAAACGGGAAATACATTTTAGCTCAAAAAGGAAAAAAGAACTATTTCCTTCTTATCGCTAAATGATAGGTTGTCAATAAAATAAGGAACATCTTTTTTCATCAATCGTGTAAAAACTTCTTTTTTCTAAAAAAAGATGAAAAATAATTTGCAGAATATAAAATAAGGATGTACCTTTGCATCGCTTTCGAAAAGAAAGCAACTGAGGATTGTCTCATGGTGTAATGGTAGCACTACAGTTTTTGGTACTGTCTGTCGAGGTTCGAATCCTCGTGAGACAACAATTCGACAACAAAAGACTCTGATTTTCAGGGTCTTTTCTTTTTACACCCCCCTTTCTGCCCCCTCTCCTATTTTCAGGCTCCAGAAGGATGTGTTTTCTCACAATAAAAGCACACACGTTCTATCGCTTCCTGTAAGAAGATCTATTTGTATAAAAAATCGAGGAGCGTTTTATGTATAATTCAAATGCAAAGTGCAAAATATTGTTTGTGATTTGAAATCTTATAATGTTATGTTATAGTAACTGTTTTTTTAGTTGTTTCTTGAACGAGTCTCCTACTGGCAGTATTGTGTCATTGCTGAGTTTCACACTGTTTCTGGAGATCTCTTCGATTTTTTTCATGTTTATGATGAATGACCTGTGGATTCTTAAAAATCCCATGTCGGAAAGTTGCTTCGCCACCTCGCTCACTTTCATGAGCGTGATTAGTTGACTTTTGTCCGCCATGTTCAGACAGATGTACTCCCTCATGGACTCGATATATACTATGTCGTCGGGGTTTACTTTGGTGAGTTTCGAGTCTATCTTGAAATAGAGGAATTTTTCATTGATGATTTCTGCATTCTTTTCTGCCATGAGCAGTTGGAACTGTCTTTTCACTTTTTCTGCTGATTTTTCAAACTCGGGCATACCGAAGGGTTTGAGTAGATAATCGATGGCGTTCACCTTGTAGCTGTCGAGTGCATATTGGCTATATGCGGTGGTGAATACGACTAATGGTGTCTTAGGTAGGGATGCGACAAATTCCAATCCATTTATCTCTGGCATGTTGATATCAAGAAATAGTGCGTCAAAATCCGTCTTTTCGATAAATTCGCGAGCATCTTTGATGTCACTGTAAGCCCCTACCAACGAAAGATAAGGGGTTTTATCAATCATTGATTTCAATTGAATAAGAGCCAGTGGCTCGTCATCGATGGCGATACATCTGATTTTTATGTCGCAGGTGATGTTGTCGGAATCTGTAACCATATCTCGAATGTATTGATTCGTTTTTCTTCGTCGGTTTTGCGATCTTTTTCCTCCTTGATGGTCAGTGAGTATCGTGAGCCATATATTAGATCAAGTCTTTTTCGGGCGTTCTCTATTCCAATGCCATGAAGTTCATCGATACTCTTGAAATCGTAGTAACTGTTCCTGCATTTGAAGTTCATGAGTTTGTTGGAACGGTCTGTATAGACTTCGATCGAAATAAAGGAATTGTGACTATTGCTTATGCCGTGCTTAAAAGCATTTTCCACAAAGCAGATCAGAATCAAGGGCGGAATAGTTATTCCCTCGATATTCGATGGAACATCCATTTTTATCTCTATGTCATTTGAATATCTTAGTTTCATCAAAGAAATGTAGAGACGAATGAATTCCATCTCCTTTTCCAACGACACAAATTTTTCGCTACTTTCATAAAGCACGTATCTCATAAGGTGAGACAGGTTTACAATCGTTCTCTGGGCCTGTTCCTTGTCAATGTCTATCAGGGCATGAATGTTGTTCAGCGTATTCATGAAGAAGTGCGGATTGATCTGGTATTTCAAATAGTTAAGTTCAACAGCCAGTTTTTCCCTTTCCAAGGCAAGCAGTCTGTTTCTCGCCCTTCTGCTGTTAATAAGAGAGCATATGCCGAGGTCCATTCCCATAATAAGCAAGGCAATGATGATCCTACTCATCAAGGGGGCCCTTAGCAAATGATGTCTGGGTTTCAGATCCTCATGGTGATGAGGTTGTGGAAAGGGTGGAAGATCGTGTATTGTTTCCCCTTGAAATTCTTCGGACGGAAATTGCGTGTGGTGAAGACTATTTTCCTTATGAAAACGCTCTTGCATCTCTTTATGATTTTTGATCTGAAACCATGAGAAGAGAGTCATCAAGGAGAGTACACATGCGGTGTACTGGATATATTTGTGTTTATAGAATAACTTGATGAGTAGGTAGTGATGAATGGCAAAAATAGGGATGTATGGCCACCTCTGTTTCCAAGTGTTGTATAGCTCAATGATGTCAAACTTTGTGTCATCAACTAAGGATTCAAAAAATAAATAAAGGGCGGGAAGGGCAAAAATCAATGCCCATCCCACCCAAATGCAGATATTTTCTAATCTTTTGCTTGATGTCATTTCGTCGTTACCGTCGCTGTCGTGCCACTTGTTGTAACAGTTGGACTGATAAAGAACACGTCACCAACATTTTCACTATACGAGGTTGGTTGGCTTGTTCCGTACTTAATTGTTACAGAGCCTTTGCCAAGGTTTGGCGCGGTAAGCAAAGATAAAGAATTGCTGACGCTTTTCCCAAATTTATAGGTGCATATTTCGGTTCCGTCCGTTCCGCATAATGTGTAGTAATAGGTGTTATTGTAACTTGAAGGCGAAGAACCTAAAAAATATCCCTGTGTCGAAGATCCTATGCTACTAGAAGAGCTTGCACCTGGGAATCCACCGCCGCCGCCACCTTGTGAGCCACCGGCACTTACTGCAACACCTCCTGTAACAACGATATAGGAGTTGTTGTCGCAATCCAAGCCTTCCTCGGGATCTCCCTTTGTGCTGTAGGCGAACACGTTTCCTCCAGCAATGGTGATTGCACCCCTCTTGCCGTAATTAGAATCTACGGCATCGTTTCCGTCTGACCAGCAGACCGTTGTTCCACCATAAAAGAAGATTGGACCACTTGAGTTTATGCAGTCGTCATAGCATTTCATGTAGTTGTTTCCTCCGTAGATGTTGACCTGAGTTTTGCTTTCGATACCCTCAGCACCATCTGTAGCTGTCGAAATGTTAAGCGTTCCCCCATAGATGTTTACAACACCTAATCCTTTGATAGCTTTAGAGGATGTTCCGTTGCTTTCTTGTGGTCCCATTCCTCCAGGACGACCACCTCCCCATGGATTGTTGTTGTTGGAAGATGAACTGCTAGAAGTGGAGTATTTTGCGCCAGAAGTCTTGACGGATAGAACAGGACCGGTTTTGTCATCGTTGTTTCCAATGTTGATTTCTGTTCCCGCCTTAATTCCCTTGCTTCCCTTACCACTCATGGTGATGTTGAGTGTGCCTCCTATAATGTTGGCAACGCTTTCTGCCTTTATCCCCTTGATAGTGTCGGCAACAGAAGTGATGGTGAAGTCTCCGTTGTTGATGTTTATACTTCCATCCACATAACCATCTTCGTTTTCCTCACCGTCAGCTTCCGCATCGATACCGTCACCCACGGTTCCGCTGATATTAACCTTGAAACCGTTGGCTAGGAAGTACTGCTTGCAGTGGATACCATCTTTGACAGCACCTTGGATGTTTATGATTCCGTCAGATTTCTTGAATTTGATATATTCTTTGGCAGAAATAGCATGTGCGGTATTTCCTGTCACATTCAAAGTTCCGGATTTGTCGATCTCAAGATGTCCTTTGCAATAAAGTGCAGCTTTCTGGTCGCCGTTCTTACCATCTGTAATGGTGCTTTCCGTCCCTTTCTTAAGATTCAATGCAATTCTTTTGCCACATTGAATGTTGATGGCTGCACCACGGGTGTTTGTCAACGACACACCGTCAAGCTCTATGGTGGTTTTGTATGTTCCGTTATAAAGGAACTGTCCATCTGAAGTTTTGCCACTTAGTGTCGTTTTGATCTCATACGATGTGTTGTTATTGTCAATCACCACATCCGCATTGTTGATTGAAACGCCAACACCTTGCATGAAATAAGGGTTGATGACACTTGCACTGTTGTCAGCGTAATTCACATAGATACCATCAGGCAAGGTGCCATACGTCAGTTCGAAAATGCTGTCTGTCTCGCTTTGCCACACACCATTGACAATAAGCCTGTCGCAGTCATCATTGAAGGTGATTTCCGAAATGCTGTCAAGTGCCACGACGTTTGTGATACCATTGTTCATGGTGATAAAAAGTGCATTGCAAATAGGAGCCTCCTCTGCAAATATAGAAACAGATGAGAGCATTAACATTGATGCTATAATTAGTCTTTTCATCATTTATTACTGTTTAGAATGATAACTTTTTTTGAATTCTCTCCTGTTTTGATTACGAAAACTCCGTGTAAGTTAAGCTTGCGGTCTATTTCACCTTCCATATTTGTTGTGCCAGATTGTATCTCTACGCCATTAATGTCATAGATTGTGTATGGTTCTTCACCTTTGCTCTGGTAAATGGATTGGAGAGCTGTTTCTATGGAATTGAAGGTTATAGACTTCACTTCGTTGATATTGAAGTTGTACACTTTACCGTCTTTATGAGACACAACCATCAGATCGCCGTTATAGGTTATAGAACGAATATTGCTTATCACCATTTTATGTGCAGTTTCATCAATGGTATTTGTCGTCATACTCCTCGAAGATTCTGCGAGGATGTTGAAAGGTAGCACCAACAACAGTATTGGTATTAGGTGTTTACTCATGATAAATAGATTTTAATGGTTAATAGCGCTATGTCGCAAATGTATGGGTTAGAGTTAAATGTTGCAATAGCATACAGCTTGCAACTCTACCAATGGGCTAAAATATCCTACGAATCCGACTCTTAGATGATTATGGCTTTTTCGTTGCCCTACATGTGTCTTTTTTCTATTACATTCATTATTATTGCTATTCCCTCGAAAATTTTCAAAAAAACACGCTGTTGTTAGTAAAATCCAACAACAGCGTGCATTATATATAACGGGTATTTTTACTCTTTGATCAATCTGGTAGACTTTGTTCCGTTTGAGACGATATAAAGACCTGTAGATAAATCTGAAATACTGATTTCAATCGTATTTGATTCTGCAACAAATCTCTTCATGACAATACCTGTTACTGATTTAATGGTGATAATGTCTCCAACGTTCAAACCGCTGATCACGACGTTGTCTTTTGCTGGGTTTGGATCTACAGTAAGAACTGTCGAAATGGACTCGATCAGTTCATCGTCTGTTGGATCGGCATAGAACATATTCCATGAGTCGAATTGCAGATCACCACTGAAGGTGAAGAACAAATCCTTTGCTGTAGGAATATCGGAAAGCAATTCACACTCGAACTCATCGAAGGATGTGTTTGCCTCCACGTTCAAGTATCCAATAACCGTACCGTTGGTTGAGCCGGTTGTGATTCGGATAGCTCCTCCACATGGCGCGGAAACGCGTGCTTTGAAACGATTAACATTTTCAGCCTTCACTCCACATAGACCGATCCAAGAACCACTCTTGCCACTTACTGCCATATTGGTGGATTTTGATATGTAGTTGACATCAACGCCACTTTGCCATGCGAAACATTCTGCTTGAATAAACTTAGTTGCATCTACAGGAGTTACTTGATCCACACCCTTAACAGTTCCTGCCGTTACACCGTTGATCCTGCCATTGGCCTCATCCACATCAGCATAATCGACGTGAGAGCAGCGGTATCCTCCCTTCACCCCAATTTGATTTTGAATCCATTGACTATGGTAGCATATGTACCATTTACCTTTGAATTTGAAGAATCCATGGTGGTTGTTACCATTATCTCCTAACCATCTAGAAGGATTGTCAAACACTTTTTTGTCGAACACGAACCCTGTCATAGGATTTTCCGAAGTCATTGTGGCTATGACAGCGTCATTTATTCCGATGTTGTTTCCTTTCGTATTCCAGTTCGTACAATAGGAGTAAACATATTTTTTCCCTATTTTATTGATACCAGCGTCCTCAAATAGATATGGAGGGTTCAGAGAAACAGGGGTTCCTTCAATGCTTATGAAGTCCTTGCCTAATTTTGCGATACGCGCAGTACCTGGATTGTCATTTTTTCCATCAGGTACACCACCACCGAAGTAGATGTAACCAGTACCATCTTCGTCTACAAGAACAGCTGGGTCGAACAACCAAGTTACATCACCACAGTTTGCTGTGGAACGAGTGATTAATCCTTGACCATTCTTCACGTCCTCCCAAGGTCCGTAAGGTGTATCGGAGGCGACTACATAGATACCATTAGCATTGTTCGCGAAGTACAAGAAGAAACGATCCTTGCCATTGATTTTAGCATGACACGCTGTTGGAGCCCATGAATTGATAGCTTTAGAGATTCCTCCTGTTCCAGCCACCTTCATTGGTCCGTGGTCGGTCCAGTTGACAAGATCGGCGGATGATAGACATACGATTTCTGTAATTTTACCATATTTATTTTCTGAGATGCTACCGTTCGTATATTCGTAGATGTCGTGTGTCATGTAGATGTATACGGAGTCACCATACACCATCGCACAAGGGTCTGCCCCATAGCGTTGTGTCATGATAGGATTGTGGTTGGTGGTAGGCTTCACCTTAGGATTGATGTTGCTTATGCTAATAGAAGAGAATACAGATGCCAACTCGTCGTTGTCGCGCATTCCGATAACGCAACCATTGTCATCGTAAGGCTCATTGCCGTTTGATTCATATTTCTCAAAAGACATGTAGTCTATGTCAAACCAATCGTTGATAACCTTCAATTGAAGAGTGTGATCACCAGCAGGAATTTCCTTCGTGCGGATCTTGAAAGTATTGTATTTGGAGAAGGAGCCTGTGTTAGGTACAGAAATCTCTCCAGTCACCTCTTGACCATCAATCAGTAGTTGGAAAGAGGCGTTGTCGTTATCAGTGGCAGCATTGAATGTGACTGTATATTTTGAAGTCTCTTTCACATCCACTGCATAGTTGTACCACTCGCCGTTCTGATTATATCCGATAACAAAGCCAGTCGCATTTTTGTAGATGTCCACACCATCATTACGGAATGCCTCACCACGATTTTGAGAATCTTTATCGTTGTACGAAACTCCTTGACCTCCGAAATCATACTCTTCAGCCTCGATGGTGCCTGGAATTGCAGCTGGGATTCCGTTGTATGGAGCTACTTCCTCAGGTTCTTTGGGTTCGCCACAGTCTAGAGAGAATCGACTGATAAATCTCCAAATTTCACGTACGGAATGATACCTGTCGTTGGATGGCCAGTGTCCTTTCCCATAAATTTTATTTAGGCAAACCTCAACACCACAATCACCATTCTTCCAAAGGTAGCGCGTTGCAGCACCGTCAATTACGGACTCAATAGGCGTGGCATCGCAATTATTCGCTTTTGCCCAAGCTTCCGCCTGTGCGTAGGCACCTTGCTGTTTTTGGTGCATACCGTTGAAGTCACCTTCCCATGGCTCATAATGAACGACATCATCTGCGTCACCGTTTGTGTGTATGATTGGAATTGGACGAGAAGGTTTGGCAGTTTTGTCACCAATTGGATAGCCGGAAACCGGTGCGCATGCAGCCACTTGGTCAGCCATGTTATTAGCAACGACGTAGGTAAGCATACCACCCATAGAGAAGCCAGACATGTAGACACGCTTCAAATCGAT
Source organism: Paludibacteraceae bacterium (assembly GCA_045600225.1). Lineage (GTDB taxonomy): Bacteria > Bacteroidota > Bacteroidia > Bacteroidales > Paludibacteraceae > UBA1181. Next base: position 17,243 of record JAZRXL010000016.1, on the reverse strand, counting down.
TTTATATTTGGCACTCATCTTTTTGATGATTGCTTTGATGAAAGCGACGTCAGATCCATTTCCGTCCAGATTCCATGTGGATCCATTTGATTGAGGATAAACGACTAGAAATTTTGCGGTGTCGGCAACTTGATCCCAGCGAGACTGTTTCTTTTGATATGCGATATCCTGTCCCATACCATGGGCGGAAATCACCATCGGTCTGTTTTCTCCCATTCCGCTAGGTGCATATACATCGATCGTACGTACAGTCCCGTTCACATTAACCGTATCTTTGACACCAGGAAGATCCTGTGCATCCGTTGACGTGTACAACAATAAACTTGCGACCGCAGTCAACATGAATTTGTAATTTTTTTTCATGATATTTATGTTATAATAGTTTTCTTATGGTTCCGTCTACAGTGTGCAATATTAGTTGATTTGTCCTAAAATGGATAGTAAAATTAGTGCAAATAGATAGGAATTTTGTTTCAATTTCGGAGTGATAATGCTGTATCCCGAATCCAACATCATTAGAATCAGTGAAGAATTTTGAAATTAGTAGAATTAAGAAGCTGATTTTAGCGATGATTTTGATTCCCTGGTATTTTTACTTACATTTGCTTTTGTAATCAATCAAGAATAGGAAACGAATGATTCTTTGTCGCACATATTTCTCTATAGGAAACCGGTGAATGAGAGTGTATCGGGATGTGTAAATTTTCAGGATTGTCGTGTATTCTTACTTAATATAAATTGCAAACAATGAAAAGGTTAGTAATGATTTTATTGGCAGTCTCAAGCTGTCTTTGCGTATGGTGTCTGACTGGTACCGTTTGGGTATTTTCGGATGGAAAGCAGATCAAAATGACCGATATTGACAGTATTATGTTGAATCAGCCTGATCTTGATCTGGTGGATGGTTACCAGTATGTTGATCTAGGTTTGCCTAGCGGAATCCTTTGGGCGAAAATGAACGTGGGGGCAAACAGGACTTGGGAATTTGGAGGAAAATATACATGGGGTACGACAGTGCCTGCTGAGTATGATTTTGTAATCCAAGATAATGATTACTACGAGAAGTATTGTTTGGCTGAATGCAAGTATTCGTTAGGCAACTGTGATGGATGTGAGAAGAAGAATCTCTATAACTGCCATCTGGAAATATGGAACAAATGAATAATTGTCCGGTAGTGCTCTACACAGCGCCCGATGGCACAACACAACTGGACGTAAAACTGGAGAATGAAACGGTGTGGCTGACACGTGAACAAATGGCCATGCTGTTCGGACGCGACTACAAAACTATAGCCAAGCACGTCAATAATGCTTTAAAAGAAGAATTAGCAGGCGAACCGGTAGTCGCAAAATTTGCGACACCCAAGAAATACGGTCGTGTAGAAGGACTAGTACAAATGCAAGATGTAGAGTACTGCAACCTTGACATGATCGTGTCTGTAGGATTCCGAGTAAAAAGTAAACGTGGCGTAGAATTTCGCAAATGGGCTAACAAAGTCCTCAAACAATACCTCATCAAGGGCTATGCCATCGACCAGCGCCGACTTGACCATTACGACGAACTGAAGGATGTGGTGAAGCTCATGTCGCGTGCCATTTCCCTGCAGGACAAGGTTACAGAAGAGGAGTTCGGAGGACTCTTCAACGTCATCGGTGACTACGTTTATGCCCTCGATACTCTCGACCGCTATGACTATCAGGAGCTTGTGGTTGATAAGACGACAACGGACGAACCTTTCCACGCTACCTACTCGTTGCCCTCACCCTTATGATTGCCGAGAGCCGAACGGAGGAGAAGGACGTAATGGTAAAGGTTGTGGTGAATTTGATAAATCAAGATAATCAGTAAAACGTATACTCAACAATGATCATCTGGAATCCCTGGCACGGTTGCCATAAGATTAGCGAAGGTTGTCAGCATTGCTACATGTATTTTCTTGATAGGAAACGCGGCATTGACACCTCGAAGGTCTATCGCACAGAGAACTTCAATCTTCCTGTGCAAAGGTGTCGTGAAGGTAAGTATAAGTTACCTTCGGGGATGCAGCTCTATGTGGGACTTTCTACTGATTTCTTCGTGGAGGAAGCTGACGAATGGCGCGATGAAGCATGGCGAATCATACGCCAGCGTCCTGACATAGTCTTCCGTCTGCTCACCAAGAGAGCGAACCGCATCAAGGAGTGTCTGCCAGAGGATTGGGGCGATGGTTATGAGAACGTACTGCTACAAGTGACTACAGAAAACCAGCAGCGGGCCGACGAACGTCTATCCATTCTGCTAGATATTCCTGCCAAACACAAGGGTTTCATGGCTGCACCTTTCTTAGGAGAGGTAGATGTGGAGAAATACCTTGCGACAGGTCAGTTTGAGGAAGTGCTCTGCGGTGGTGAGAATTATGATGGTGCACGACCCTGTCGCTATGAATGGGTGAAGAAGCTGAGCGACCAATGCAGGAAGTATGATGTGACGTTCGATTTTATCGAAACTGGAACGGTATTCGTAAAGGAAGGTGAAACTTATCGAATTCCAGATAAGCGTACGCAATCGCTTCAGGCGTACAAATCGGGTCTCAGCTACCAAGGTAAGAAGATTGACTTCAAGCTGACCAATCCAGAACCAGGATTCTTTGAAGTGGAAAATCATACACCTTATTTCCGTGAGCATTGCGAGACATGTGGCAGCAGAATGACCTGTAATGGCTGTTCGAACTGCGGGAATTGCGAGTAATGAAGTATGAAATCGAATACAAATAATCATAAATTAAAAGAGCAATGAGAAAACATTTCAATTTATTTACATTAGCGCTTGTGGCACTCTTCTGTTTCACAGCGTGCAGTAAGGACGAAGAAAAGGAGCTAGCGCCAGAGATGGACAGTTCGCAGTTTGTACTTATCTCGGAGCACATACCCGATGTGATTCTTGAGATACGCTACTACAGTACGTACAACTTCATTGGTGATCGTATACCGGGTTACTTGGAGCCTGTGGCAATACTCACCCGTCAGGCAGCCGACTCTCTGAAGGCCGTCAACGACGACCTCAAAAAGCAAGGCTACCGATTGAAGATATTCGATGCCTACCGTCCGCAGTGTGCCGTGGATTTCTTCATGAAATGGGCAAAGGACCTTGACGATACGCGCATGAAGGAATACTTCTACCCCGAGCTGGACAAGTCAGTCATCGTACCACAGGAGTATGTGGCAGAGAAGAGCGGTCACACACGCGGTTCTACTGTCGACCTCACCCTCTTCGACATGAAGTTGGAAAAGGAAGTGGACATGGGGTGCACCTTCGACTACTTCGGCCTAGCCTCACATCCCAGCGTGCAGCCCGGTCAGGAGATTGGAGCCTACAAGCCCATCACCCAAGAACAGTACAACAACCGCATGATTCTGCAGAAGGCCATGGTGAGTCACGGCTTCAAAATCTATGACTACGAGTGGTGGCACTTCACCCTGAAGGACGAGCCATTCCCCAACACCTACTTCAACTTCCCAGTCGCTACGTGGAGTATTAAGGAATAAAACAAGTGGTTGATATTGATTCGTGTCGGAAGAAGATTAACATAATATGCAAGCATACACATACATAGAAAAGGGCAAGTTTTCTTTGATTGAGAAGCCCAAACCAACGCTTATTGACCCGACTGATGCCATCGTCCGTGTGACGTTGGGAAGCATCTGCACGAGTGATCTTCACATCAAGCATGGCAGCGTGCCTCGTGCCGTACCAGGGATAACGGTAGGTCACGAGATGGTGGGAATTGTAGAACAAGTCGGTTCTGAAGTGTCTACCGTTAAGGTTGGCGATCGGGTGACTGTCAACGTGGAAACCTTCTGCGGAGAATGCTTCTACTGCAAGCATGGTTATGTGAACAACTGCATCTCGCCCCATGGTGGCTGGGCCTTGGGTTGTCGCATTGATGGCGGTCAGACGGAGTACGTCCGTGTGCCGTTGGCAAACCAGGGGCTGAACCGTATTCCTGATAGTGTGACCGACGAACAGGCTTTGTTCGTCGGTGACGTGCTGGCTACCGGTTTCTGGGCAGCACGTATCTCCGAGATCAGAGAAGACGATACTGTTCTTATCATCGGTGCAGGACCGACGGGCGTCTGCACCCTACTCTGCGTGATGCTGAAGAATCCGAAACGTATTATCGTTTGTGAGAAGTCTGCAGAAAGACGTGAGTTTGTGAAGAAGCACTACCCTTCCGTTCTGCTGACCACTCCAGAAGAGTGTGAGCAGCTCGTCAAAAAGAATAGTGATCATGGAGGAGCCGACCGAGTTTTGGAGGTGGCAGGAGCCAAAGACACCTTCCAACTCGCTTGGCAATGCGCCCGTCCTAATGCTATCGTGACTGTTGTTGCCCTCTACGACGAAGCACAGATGCTGCCACTCCCTCAGATGTATGGCAAGAACCTCACCTTCAAGACAGGAGGTGTGGATGGCTGCGACTGTGAAGAAGTGCTCCGACTCATCGAGCAAGGCAAGATCGACACTACCCCACTCATTACCCATCGATTCCCGTTGAACAGAATAGAAGAAGCCTATCGCATCTTCGAGAACAAGGAAGATGGTGTGATAAAGATTGCAATTCATACATAGAAATCACATTACAACTGAGGGAAACGTGAGAACTGAGTTCTACTTGATTACGCTATGCTGACTGCAACCGTACAAAGACAAATGACGCAAAACGAAACAACATACTACGTTTGGATTGGCGGCTCCTGTGACTATGGTCATGAGGAACGAGCCGGTAGTGCTGCCGTAATCGTAGAACATGGTGGTGTCATCATAAGCCGCGATGTAATCAGCGACCTCAACACGACAGAGTTCCGAATAATGCTTACGCTCATGGTCAAGGTGATGAACGAGTTGCCTCAAGGCTCGACCATCCTCTTCCTCTCCAATGCCGCTTACATTCAGAATTTCGACAAGGAACCCACGTCAAAGTCTGCCAACTCGGATTTGATAACGCAATGTATCAAGACAACGCAAAGGCATAACAGCGTAAGCGTCAAAATCGTACAATACCACAAGAGTCCTCTGCTGATTGAGACTCACGACACCTCGACGGAAACTATGAAGAGTCTTCGGATTGAATACAATAAAACCAAGAAAGGAACACAAAGATAGGATCGCAACCTCCCGTGACAGGATCAGTTAGCCTTTGTCTATATTACCTTTTCAGGAGGAAAAGGTAACTGCACCCCTGAGTTTTATCTTTTTCTCAAGCGGCTTCCTTTGTTTTGGCGGAGATTTTTCTTTGACAATTTGCCCATATTTTTGTACATTTGCACTCAGTTTTGGATTTCGCAATTAATAGTGCTCGAAATTCTTCTCTTGATATTTCCCTAATCTGAGAGGTTTGTAGCGCATTGTGGCAAACGTGACGTTTGTCCGAGCCATAACGGTTCATTATTCGTATTTCCGAGGGAAGGAATAATATCTAACGAATAATGAACTGTAATAATATATCCATATTTTTAATGACTAATCACAGGTTCCTTTGTGCCCTGACTGTCACGATGATGGTCGGAGCAAATTGTTGTGTGCCTACGTGTGCACAGCAAAGGATGAGTCTTCAGTCGCTTTTTGACTTGGCCGACCAACAGAGTCAGCGCATCAAGGTCAGCGAGGTGGCATTGAAGGCTGCAGAAGAAGGGGTGGCATCGGCAAAATCTGCCTTGCTACCGAGTGTTGAATTGAGTGTGCAAGGTTCCTACACAGGCAATGCATTCCTTATGTCACGAGGGTTTTCCACCAGTGGTACCACGGAATACATTGTTCCAGGTGTAGGTCCTCAACAGGTGCAGAATGGCAAGCAACCAACGCCACATTGGGGCAACAGCTTCTCTGCTCAGGTGAGTCAGGTAATCTACGCTGGCGGTGCTATCCGTTCTGGAATAGAGATGGCAAAGCTGGGGTTTCAGTTGGCAGAACTTGATGTGGAGAAGAATCGCCAGGAAGTACGCTTCTTACTTACCGGCTACTATCTTGACCTCTACAAATTGCAGAACCAGTTGCAGGTGATAGCGAAGAACATCGAGCTGACGGAGAAGGTAATCCAGCAAATGAAAGTTCACAAAGAAGAAGGAACGATACTGAAGAATGACATAACCCGATATGAGTTGCAACTGAGGAACCTTCTCCTTGCCAAGACACAATTGGAAGATGCCCAGAAGATAATCCGTCACCAGATAGCCACGATGGTTCATTTGCCTGAAGGAGAGTTGTTTGAAGTAGATGCTCAGTCTCTCGAAGAAGAAAGTATGTCACTCAAGGCACTTACCTCTGAGGAATTATGGCAACAGAAAGCTACAGAAAACAACATGGATATCCGTCAAACTTCACTTGCCGCCGAAATGTCCGAACAGAAAATAAGGAACACACGTGCGGCATCACTACCATCGGTGGCAATAATTGCCGAAAACAACCTGTTTGGACCTTACACTTCCGATCTGATTCCGAAAGATGCTAACGTCAACGTATGGTTCGTGGGCATTGTAGTAAAGTACAATCTGTCAAGTCTATGGAAGAACAAGCATGACATCCGTAAGGTACGGCATGAAACCACACAGATCCGCGAGAGCGTACAGTTGGCCTGCGAAGACATAGAGAATGTTGTACAAGCCCATTATACCAATCTGCTTACCAGTTCGGTAGAGGTAAGCACTCAGGAGAAACAGGTGGAACTGGCAGATCAGAACTACATGGTGGTCAAGAACCGTTACGACAACGACCTCGCATTGCTGACTGACATGCTTGATGCTTCAAACATGAAACTCTCTGCCGACATGGCTTTGGTAAATGCCCGCATCAATATGCTTTACAACTATTTCAAACTCAAATACATAACAAATACACTTTAATATGGACAATAATAAGATTTCAACATACATTTATAACGCTATCGTAATTCTCTGTATAGTATGTGGCGTGGTTTATGCCGCAAGTCAGTTTATGCATTTCGGTGGTGGCGAAGTGACCGACAATGCTCGTGTGTGCCAGAACATTGTGCCACAGAACTGCCGTGTGCAGGGTTTCATTCGTGAGGTACACTTTACCGAATTTCAAGAGGTGAAGAAGGGCGATACACTGGTCATTATCGAAGACTCCGAATTTCGGCTTCGCCTGGCTCAGGCAGAGGCAGATCTGACACGTGCCGAACATGGTTCGCAGGGTACTGCAAGCAGTATCAATGCCACAAGGGCCAGTATCAGCGTCACCGAAGCTAGCATTGAAGCAGCTCGTGTACTGATGGAGAATTCACAAAGGGAGGATGCCCGGTTTCAGAAACTTCTTCAACAGGATGCAGTCACGCAGCAACAGTATGACAATGTCCACACCGCTTATCTGAGTGCCAAGGCAGTGTATGAACAGGCACTTCGTTCGCGCAACACACAGACGGCGGTTGTCACAGAGCAAGAACATCATCTCTCGGCATCAGAGGCAGCCATTGAACTGGCACGTGCGCAGGTTGAGATTGCTCGATTAAACCTTTCGTATTGCTACATCATCGCCACCTGCGATGGTGTGGTGGGTAGTAAGGATATTCATGTGGGGCAGCTGGTTAACCCTGGTCAGACGATGGTCAGCATCGTTGACAAGAACGAGAAGTGGGTGGAAGCAAACTATCAGGAGTCGCAGATGCCTAACATCAAGGTGGGTGACAAAGTCCGCTTTAATGCCGATGCCGTTCCGGGAGTGGAATACACAGGTGTGGTGGAACGCATCTCTGACGCTACGGGAAGTGCCTTTTCGTTGATCCCGATCGACAATGCCACAGGCAATTTCGTAAAGGTGGAGCAGCGTGTAACGGTACGAGTGAAGATCAATGACTGCGATGAACTGAAGAAGTTGCATGGCGGTTATAATGTGGTTTGTAAGGTAGAAGAGTAATGGGACGACTGACAGAATTTTTGATGAAGGCACCACCGCCACCATCAGGCATGGGGTTCGCTATGCCGATGATGAAGGGATGGGTGCCTCGCAGGCTGCAACCGTGGATTTACGTCCTTACGGCGCTGTGCTTCCAGTTCTCTGGAGGCATGTATCTGGGTGCGCTGGATGAGATTCGTGGCACCACGAACTTTATGATCGAGGACGTGATGTTTCTACTCTACGCCACGCTGGCAGGTATGGCGGTGTGGTTCCCTATGCTGTTCAGGATGAAGTTCCGCTTCACCAATCAGCAACTCCTTTGTACTTCTGCTATCGTCTTGGCAATCTGCAACATCATCACCATGCATAGCCAGTCGATGCCCGTATTGGTTGTGGCATGTTTCATTGCAGGTATAGCAAAGATACAAGGCACATTCGAGTGCATGAGCAACATCCAGTTGTGGATTACTCCGAAGCGCGATTTCGCAGTGTTCTTCCCTGTGCTTCACATCATCCTTCTTACTGCCATTGAGAGCGGTGGGTGGCTTGCTGCATGGATGGGACATCATTTCTCGTGGCAGATGATGCACGTTTTCACCGTGGGTGCAATGTCATTTGTCCTGCTAATACAGATTACGCTGTGTCGTCCGTTCTGTCCAATGCCCAACCGCTTTTCGCTGAAAGGAACTGACTGGCAGGGGGCGTTGCTCATCTGCGTGACGATGCTGCTTCTCTCGTACATCTTTGTCTATGGAGATTACTACAGATGGTTCGCCAGTCGGCATATAAGAATGGTGGGAGCCTTTACCCTTATCTTTGCAGGACTTACCCTTTACCGACTGATTCACAATCGCTATCCATACGTAGAACTGCAACTGTTGAAGTGTCGCAATGTAGTTCCGATACTCATCGTTACCACCTTGGCAGAACTGGCTTTCGGTGCCGAGCATACCCTTGAGGAGATACTCTACACCGAGGTCGTTGGGCTTGAAGAATTGACAAAGGAGAGTCAGTACATGTTTGCATTGCCTGGAATGTTTCTTGGCATCGCACTTGACCTGTACTGGTTGAAGGTGCAGAAGTGGGAAATATGGAAGTTGATAGGTATTGCCTTTCTATCCATCTTCGCATACGCCTTGCTCATGTACTCCACAGTAGGTATGGATGTAAACATCGAGCAATACCGTTTGGCAATCATGCTCCGTGGTTTTGGCTACGGCATCCTTGCACCTACGCTGATGTGGGCATTGGACGAGTCGGTGCCAAGTATCGAACAGTTCTTCATGGGATTGTTCCTGTTCAACATCGTACACATGTATCTGGCTGGTGCCATGGGTTATGGTTTCTACACCACCATCTTCTCGCGTTTCCTTAATGAGGACATGATGTTCTACGGTCGGCAGTTGACGCTCACTAACATCGATTTCTCACATTTCAACTTTGGCGAGTTTACAGGCGGCAGTTATCTGCACTCCATGATGCTCGTAGCTATAAAGCAGGTTTATGGCTATATCATCTGGTTCTCCCTCCTCATGGCCTCCATCTTCTTGTTGTGCGACATTCCTGCCGTAAGGACAAACATCCGCAAAGCCCCCCTGTGGCCAGTATTAGCAATAGAATATCTGGCAGGGAAACGGAAGTAAGCGGAATATCAATAGCCCCAGCATCATCAACCAATGCTGGGGCTTATTGTGTTAAAAAATCGTTAAATTACGAACAAAGGTTTTGTAGTTTGAAATATTGTTCGTAATTTTGCGACCAAAACCAAAACAAGCGCATATTATGGCAGAAAAGAAATATTGCATAAAGACGGAAAACCTGGCATCATTCGCCAAAGCCCTGGGGCATCCTGCACGTATTGCCATCATGAAGTTTTTGGCCAAGCAGGAAACCTGCTACTTCGGAGACATCCACGAGGAACTTCCCATCGCCAAAGCCACAGTCAGCCAACACCTCGCCGCACTGAAAGAGGCAGGGCTGATCCAAGGCGAGATAGAAGCGCCCAAAGTGAAATACTGCATCAACCGAGAAAACTGGGAATATGCCCACCAACTCTTCTCAGACCTCTTCAACATGCAACTCTGCGACAAGAAAGAGAACTGTTGCCAATAACCCGCACCGCAATGCACCCTTGACTTCCCAAGGGTTTTATTCACGGAATAAAGTTCGTTGTTTTACGAACTACAAATAATACATTAAAAAAAATTAGTTTTTATGAAAGAGATTAAAGTTTTAGTCAGTTGTTGCTCCTGCAACCAGAAATTCGCAGCACTCGTTGAGTCGGTAGTAAAAAACAACGGCATAGCAGCGACGGTCGAAATAGTGGACGACATTGCCGAAGTGATGAAATACAACATCATGAGCACCCCAGCGCTAGTAGTAGACGGGAAAGTGGTTGCCAAAGGCAGCAAAAGTGAGAAAGAGCTTTTTGAAATTCTACAAAACGATTAAGACGTATGAAGAAAAAGATTTTATCAGTCATCTCCATAGCATGCTGCGTTTTCACGTTAAACGCTGTGTGCTGCGACAAAGGGCAACAAAAAGATTGCTGTCAGCAACAGTCAACAACAGGCAAGGCGGTTTCTGACAGTCAACGTCAGAAGAGTTGTTGCCCGCAACCCTCCAAAGAGTGCGCTTCCATTGAGGTTATCTACTTCCACGGCAAGCAAAGGTGTGCGACGTGCATAAGCATAGAAAACAATTCACGCGACCTGGTGAATGACGTCTATGCCGACAAGGTAAAATTCACCGTAGTGGATTTCTCCACCGAGGAAGGGAAGAAAATGGCGGCAGATTTCAAGGTTTCGTTTTCATCTCTTTTTATCGTTAGCCGTAAAAACGGGCAAGAGCACCGAACGGACATGACCCGCACAGGTTTTCAATACGCCAAAAACAATCCGGAAGAATTCAAGAAACAACTTCTGGAGGCCATTCAAACCCAACTTGACAAATAGGAATCATGGAACTGATCAATTCCTTAATCGACAATAGCCAGATTCCGGTCGTCACGGCTTTCCTCTTAGGATTGCTCACAGCCCTGAGTCCTTGTCCATTAGCCGCCAACGTGACAGCCGTGGGCTATATCGCCCGCAACTGCATGGAGGGCAACAAAGATGATAAGAATACCCGGCGAAGGGTATTGTGGAGCGGCATACTCTACACCCTCGGTCGCGTTCTCGCCTACTCGCTTCTCGGTGCACTCCTTATTTACATAATAAGGCAAGGTGCCGACACCTTCGGACTTCAGCAGGTCATCAGCGAGTGGGGCGAACTGATCCTGGGTCCCGCGCTTATCCTCATCGGCTTATTCATGCTGTTCGGCGACAAGTTGCATTTGCCGAAATTCGGGTTTAGCGGCAATGTCTCAGGTTCCTTCTCTGGCTTATGGGGAAGCCTGTTGCTCGGCATTCTCTTCGCCATGGCTTTCTGTCCAACTAGTGGTTTACTCTATTTCGGCATGTTGATTCCAATGTCCGCCGAGGCAACGGCGGGTTATCTGCTTCCTTTGGTTTTTGCCATTGCCACGGCTCTGCCCGTCCTCGTTGTAGCATGGGTACTTGCCTACAGTATGCAGTCATTGGGCAAAATGATGGGGAAAATCGCAGTGTTCCAGAAATGGTTTAACCGCATCGTGGCCATCCTCTTCATCGGAGTCGGCATCTATTATTCAATCACAATGTTCGCATAACATCTTCAAAAAAATAATGAATCATGGAAAAAAGTATTGGCTTCTTTGAGCGTTATCTGACGATATGGGTAGCACTCTGCATAATAATTGGCCTGCTGATAGGTCAGTATCTCCCTGCTTTGCCACAAACGCTTAGTCAATGGGAATATGCCAATGTCAGCATTCCAATGTCAGTACTTATATGGCTGATGATCTGGCCAATGATGATGAAGATTGACTTCAAAAGCGTAATGAATGTAGGTCGTAATCCAAGAGGAATCATCATCACATGTGTAACGAACTGGATAATCAAACCTTTCTCTATGTTTATAATAGCCAAGTTGTTCCTGTGCCTTATCTTTGAACCTTTCATATCAGAAGACTTGGCAAATGAATATCTCTCAGGAGCTGTTTTATTGGGTGCTGCTCCTTGCACCGCAATGGTATTCGTGTGGAGCCACCTGACAAAAGGAGATGCTGCATATACGCTGGTGCAAGTTGCCATCAATGACCTCATCATACTCGTTGCCTTTGCTCCAATCGTAGGACTGCTACTCGACGTGGGTGGGGTCAGCATTCCTTGGGATACTCTTCTGCTCTCGGTCGTTTTGTTTGTCGTAATACCACTCATTGCAGGAATCATCACTCGCTATGCAGTAATACGAAATAGAGGGAAGGTGTATTTTGAGAACATCTTCATCGAGAAGTTCAACGGTGTTACCACTATTGGTCTTCTGCTTACTCTCATCATACTGTTCTCATTCCAGGGCGATGTCATCATGGAGAATCCCTTCCACATATTACTCATAGCCATACCTTTGACCATTCAGACATTCCTAATCTTCTTCATTGCATACAGATGGGCAAAAACCTGGAAATTGCCTCATAGCATAGCTTCTCCAGCAGGAATGATCGGTGCAAGCAATTTCTTTGAATTGGCTGTAGCCGTAGCCATCTCTCTGTTTGGCTTGCACTCAGGCGCAGCGCTTGCCACTGTGGTTGGAGTATTGGTTGAAGTTCCAATTATGCTGACACTTGTTAAAATTTCAAATAAGACAAAACATCTATTCAACGATTAAGATCATGACACGCATATTAGTTCTTTGCACCGGCAATCGTTGCCGCAGTCAGATGGCTCAGGGTATTCTGCAGAGTCTTGATCCTCAACTTGAAGTTCATTCTGCAGGCATCAAGCCGGCGGCTGAGGTGCATCCGCTTGGCATTAAGGTGATGGCTGAGATTGGCATCGACATCAGTAAGCATTACCCAAAGCATATCGACCAATACCTCGGTGAGGCGTGGGATTACGTCATCACTGTCTGCGGCGGAGCAAATGAATCATGTCCTGTATTCATCGGCAAGGTAGGCAAGCGTCTGCACATTGGCTTTGACGATCCGGATGCCTTCAAGGGTATGGATGCCGAGGTACTGCCAGAGTTTCGACGTGTGAGGGACGAAATCCGAACCCAGATGCAGAAGTTCTACTTGACAGAGATCAAAGGAGCACATAGATAGAATCACATCAAATAAATAATTAAAGTCGTGCAATGAGAACAACCTTATTTATCCTCTTTCTGTCAACGCTCCTTTTCACCAGCTGTCAGGATGACTACATCGAGGACTATGATGACATCGAGACTGAGCTGATCACTTTTGAGGGCATCACAGCATCACGTGATTCTGCTTGCATGTTCGACACCATTGTACTGAGTGCTCAAGCCTCAGGCGAGAACCTTGACTATAAATGGCAGCGAGCCAGGGGCTCACTTGTTCAACTGCCAGAAGACCCCAGCAAAGCATACTTTTGGGGATGCGTTACATGCGTTGGTGACCTGACCGTTACCTGTACCGTATCAAATGAACACGGTCAGTACACTAAGGACGTGACAGTATTTGTATGGCCTTGGCGCAAGGGGCAGACGCCACCAAATAACTGGCAGGCATACATTGACCATATGAATAACAGATACAATAAATGAACCGTCTGATATTGATCAATTTGCTATTTGGCCTCACATATAGCCAGATTAGCGCCCAATGCTGCGGCGCAGGCAATCCTGTCACGACAGTCAATGGGGAGTCAACGGTGAGTAAAGGCAGATATCGAGTCGCCCTCAACTACAGGCATAGTGTCTCTGACAGTTATTACGAGGGGAGCCACGTCTCTTCGTTCGATTTTCCTGGCAGATTGCGCCAGGCAAGCTATGATTTTACGTCGTTTAACATAGGCTATGGCATTACCTCACGTTTGTCTGTACAAGCTCAGCTGGGGTATTTTATCGGTAAGGACGAGGATTACATTACAGACCTTTTCCCTGACGTTCATGCTTCGGGAGTTGGTGATTTGGGTATAACCATTCACTACACCGTGCTGCGTAAGCTTATAGAGAATGTCGAGGTGACTCCCTTCTTAGGAGTCAAAATACCAGTTGGCAAATTCGATTGCGAAAGTAACGGAGTAAAACTCCCTATCTCAATGCAGCCGTCTTCTGGAAGTTTCAAGTACACGGCTGGTGCCTATGCATCCTGGTCGCCTCACGCCAGATTATCGCTTTATACCTACGACTACTATGAGTATGCCCAACGTATCCGCTCCAAAATGTTCGACTATCAATATGGACCTCTTGTTTATACGAGTATAGGCTGTACATTCAGAATCATGCCCAAATTTGATATTGGACTACAAACGAACTACGAACACAAGGGGCAAGCCAAGGAACAAGGATTGCGACTGGAAGGAACAACTTATAATACACTCAAGATAAGTCCACAAATCTATTTCAGGCCTTATAGCGGCTGGCAGTTTTACATCAACGCGGACGTACCAGTATGGCATAAAACCGTTGGACTACAAATGGTCAATAGCTGGGCTTTACAGACAGGAATTCAATATTATTTATAACTTACAACAATTATGATACAACAATTTGCCGATTGGCTCATCTATGACCTCTTTGGCATAGAAGCCACAACACGCCTGGGCGAAGCACTCAACTTCTTCGTCTATGACTCACTGAAAATCGTACTGCTGCTATTCCTCATCAGCACGGTAATGGGCGTGGTCAATGCCTATTTCCCAGTAGAGCGCCTACGCAACTTCCTCAATTCGCGCAAGCTCTACGGTATGCAATACCTCATGGCATCGCTCTTCGGCGCCATCACTCCCTTCTGCTCTTGCTCCTCAATTCCTCTGTTTATCGGCTTTGTCAAGGGTGGCATTCCTTTGGGTGTGACCTTCTCATTCCTCATTACTTCGCCTCTGGTCAATGAGGTGGCAGTGGCAATGTTTGCCGGGACATTCGGGTGGAAGGTGACGGCCATCTACGTCATCAGCGGCATACTGCTCGGCACGATTGGCGGCTTCATTCTGGGTAAGATGAAGCTGGAGAAGAATCTGAGCCCTTGGGTATTGCAGATCCAGCAGATGGCAAATGGTGCACAAGAGGAATTGGCCGTCGAAAAACTCACGCTTCTTCAGCGAATGCCACAAATCATCAAAGAAGCCATCGGCATCATCCGTGGCGTTATCCTCTACGTCATCATCGGCATCGCCATCGGAGCCATGATGCACGGATACGTGCCTGAAGGATTTTTCGAGGAGTACCTAAGTGGAGAAAATTGGTATGCCGTACCACTTGCAGTCATCCTTGCCGTGCCGATGTACGCCAACGCAGCTGGCATTGTCCCTGTGGTGGAGGTATTCGTCGCCAAAGGAGTAAGTCTTGGCACCGCCCTCGCCTTCATGATGTCGGTAGTAGGCCTCTCATTGCCCGAAGCCACCATGCTCAAGAAGGTGATGACCTGGCGGCTGATAGGCATCTTCTTCGGCACCGTGGCCGTGATGATCATGCTGCTCGGCTGGCTGTTCAATGAGGTGTTGCCAATATTATAATATATGAACGCGCGTACATTTGTAAAAGTTGCCGTATGGATTTGTTCTAATTGAGGAATCTATACGGCATTTATTTTAGTTTCTCTTTTCTTGTGGAAAATATGCATTTGTTCATGTTCATAACCTCATGAAAAGGCAAAAATGCAATGTCATAATTTCAAAAGAATGGGTATCTGCGCAAAATACGGGGTATAACTAAATTTTCTCGTGATTTTGTGACCAGAATGTGAACAGAAGCATTATCTTTGCAGCGTGTTTGATAGGTGAAGTGCCTTGAAGACAAGGGAATAATGTATCCAGGTCGCAAATCCTGGTACAGCAACAGAGAGGTGAAATAGAGTAAAATCTGTTTCACCTCTTTTTTTTATTATATTGATAGTGAAAGTGTGCATATTGTCTTGCTGGATAACTATTATGTGTTTAGTAAGACATTTTTTATTGAGAAATCAATAGTTTTCAGCCAATTATTTGAATATAATGATTTTAATTCATATATTTGCGCGATAATATAATTTGTCTTCATTACCATGCAACTTCAACAAATAGCAAATCTTTTCGAGATTGATGGTCAAGCCATACAAGTACATCCATTAGGTAATGGCCTTATAAATGACACCTATCTGGTTGAAACTGATAGTGCTGGTCAATATGTACTCCAACGAATCAATACCTATGTTTTTCCTGACGTCGATCTTGTCATGAACAATATTGCTTTGGTCACAAATCATATTCGTAAGCGACTGGAATTAGACGGAGTTGAAGATTTGAAGCACCGCGTTCTGCGGTTTTTACCTTCGCGTGCTGACGCCTCACGCCTATATGTTGAGCATGAAGGTGCTTTTTGGCGGCTGATGGTTTACGTAGATCATACTATCACAAAGCAGGAGGTGAATCTGGAGAATGCTTACGCTGCAGGAGCGGCATTTGGTAAGTTTCAGGCATTGCTGGCTGATTTGCCAGAGACTTTAAGTGAGACTATTCCAGACTTTCATAATATGGAGTTTCGTTTACAGCAACTTCGTGAAGTATGTCAAGTGAATCCCGCTCATCGCCTGTATGAACCTACAGTACAGGAACTGCTTAGGGAAATTGAAACCCGAGCAGATGAGATGACGGTCGCAGAGAGATTATACCGTTCTGGATTGCTGCCGAAACGCGTCTGTCATTGTGATACCAAGGTGAACAATATGCTTTTCAGCGAAGATGGGAAAGACGTGCTCTGCATCATCGATTTAGATACAGTAATGCCATCGTTCATCTTTTCTGATTATGGCGATTTCTTGCGAACAGCCGCAAATACCGTTGCTGAGGATGAACAAGATTTCTCACTCATAGCTTTTCGACACGATATTTATGAAGCATTCACACAAGGATATCTCAGTCAGGCAGATTCCTTTTTATCAGAATTAGAAAAGTCGATGCTTCCCTTTGCTGTGAGACTCTTTCCATTCATGCAATCCGTGCGGTTCCTTTGGGATTATCTTAGTGGTGATCATTATTGGAAGGTAAAGTACGCAACACATAATCTGGTCAGAGCCCAGAACCAAATGCATTATCTGAAATGCATAGAAGATTATCAGTCTCGGCATCCTTCACCACACGCTTATAACCAGCTGTAAAATAAAACGTAAGGGAGTGAAGGATGCGTGAAGGATCGGTGAAGGATAATGAAGACATCCTTCACCGATCCTGCAAACTGCTTTTGTAGGGTTGCAGAAAGCTGCTGCAAAAGTGGAAAGAAGAGACGATAGGCAGTTAACAATTAATAGATAACAACGGCTTCTGCTGTCGTAGAA
>JAZRXL010000015.1:0-21369 GCA_045600225.1 Paludibacteraceae bacterium | reverse complement strand
ACGCGAGCTGGGTTCAGAACGTCGTGAGACAGTTCGGTCTCTATCTGTTGCGGGCGTAGGAGATTTGAGTGGTGCTGACACTAGTACGAGAGGACCGTGTTGGACTGACCTCTGGTCTGCCAGTTGTGCCGCCAGGCGCATCGCTGGGTAGCTAAGTCGGGAACGGATAAGCGCTGAAAGCATCTAAGCGCGAAGCCAGCCACAAGATTAGATCTCCCCTGAGGGTCGTCGAAGAATACGACGTTGGTAGGACGCAGGTGTAAAGGTGGCGACACCAAAGCCGAGCGTTACTAATTGCCCGACAGACTTTTCCTTGTAGTGTCCCGTACTGACGGGGTTTCCTTCCGCCGATGTCAAAACATGAGGTCTTGAAGATATTCAGGTGGTTATGGCAGCGGGGTTCCACCTCTTCCCATTCCGAACAGAGAAGTTAAGCCCGCTATCGCCGATGGTACTGCACACCAGTGGGAGAGTAGGTAGCCGCCATTTTTTCCGGGAGCGTTTTCCAATTGGAGGACGCTCCCTTTTTTTGCGACCCGGGTTCGGACCTCGATCCCCGGGCGTATGCAATACGCCCCCGCCGATTCTCTCTCTGTTCTATTCCTAAACTGGGAAATTTTATATATTTGTAAAAAATTAAAACCATTATTATTATTCTCTTTAACCATAGTGAGTGTAAATAGGTACATAATCTGCATCCTTTGTTCTCTTTGTTCTTTGCTCGCTCAAGCAAAGGAGATGACCTATTTCTCCCATTATTCCAATTATGATGGACTATTATCGAACAGAATCCTCTATATGACGGCCGATGATCAAGGTTACCTTTGGGTATCGACCGATTTTGGGCTCTCCCGCTTCGATGGTAAGCGGTTTAAGAACTATACCACAAAAGAGTACCCAAGCTTGATGCGCGACGATATAATGGCTGTGCAATATTATGGTGACAATAAGTTGATGGTGGGTGGACGCGATGGCATGCTGGCTGAATTTGATGTGGAGAAGGATATCTTCGTGGATAAAATGCCTGCTCATTTCAACGAAACCTTCTATCGTACTATCTCTAAGTTCTACCTTTCTGATTCAAAAGATCTCTTTGCTATCAGCGATAATGGAGGTGCTTACCTCTACGATCCTCAGCAAGATCTGTTTACTGAAAAACATCCCTATTTCAGCAAATCGCAATACACATTGATCAACTCCCTCTTCCTCGATTCCTACCAACGTATGTGGTGCGGATCGATGGATTATATTCAGGTGATTGATCGTAATGGGAACGAGGTGTTTGTCTATCGTCCTGAAAGCCAGCCTTGTGGAGTTGTAAGCTCTATTATCGGAATCGATGCTAATCATGTGCTTGTCACCTCTACCTTGGGTGAAATATGGATCTTTGAGGTCTCCGACAGTAAGATTTCTGTACCGAGAGTCGTGAAGGTGCCGTTTGCCAGCACGAGCAATGTCTTACGCGACTCCCGTGGATGCTACTGGTTCTCTACCGATGGATATGGTCTCTGGCGCTCTGAATCATTGAGTGAGGGCGATTTCCACGAGGTGGTGCCTATCAATGCCTCTGAAATGGATGTCAGTAAGATCTACGCTCTTAAGGAGGGTCGCGACGGTACCATCTGGATTGGAACGCAAAACAAAGGTATCTGGGGTATCTCCCGTAAGGAGAATGTGCCTCTCTTCTTCTCCAGTGAAATAGGTTTCCCTTTGGTGCTCTGCTCTTGCTTCGAAAAGGACGAGGAGGGTAACCTCTATGTCGGTACGGATGGTGCAGGACTCTACAAGGTAGATAAGCGATATGAGAAAATCTCCATGATCGACCTTCCCAACAAGAACATTACGGGTATGTGCAAAGTGCCTAACGCGCACTTTCTAATGCTCTCCACTTGGGGCAAGGGTATTATCTACTACGATTATAAAAATGGAAAGACAACAATCGAATCTTTCAAAGGCTTGGAAGATCCTTCCCATAACTTCTTCAACGCTGATGCGGTGGATCAGACCCTCTACGCTTGTAGCGCTGGAGATGGCATGTATGCGAATCCAGAACGAAAAGGTTGGGAGCGCTTGAACTTGGAAGATCGTGACAAACAGAGTGGCAACAAGTGGGTATGCACCACAATGACTGGTCCCGACGGATTGCAGTGGACCATTACCACCAACTCTCTGGTTTGTAGAAAAGAGGGTCGCTATGTATCCCTATTCAGCAACCTTACAGAGCAGAAGGCGCACAACCAACTCTCCGTTACTGATGCTACCTGTTTGGCGTCGGGCGACTTGGTGCTTGTAACCAACAAGGGCGCAATGCTCGTTCATGCGAAAGATTTGTCGATCGATACATTAAAGGGTGTGCCGCAACACAAATACGCCAGCGTGCAAGTGGATGACCAAGGGAAGGTTTGGGCTTCGTATGTGGGTGGTGTGCTCTATTTCGACCCTTATAGGCAGGTCTATACGGAGATCTCCAAGGATTTCTCCGACCTTTCGAAGTATTTCTTTATAAATCGTTCGAAATACAAGACTGAGGATGGATCCATCTTGTTAGGTTCCAATGGTGGTTTCTTGTTGATCGATACCAAACAACAATTTTTCGAGAATGGTGTGGATCACCTCTCTTTCTCACAGCTCTATTTGTCTCAGGAGAAGGTGGTTCCTTACAGCGACTTGTTGCCACAGGGAAGTTTGTCTAAGATGTCTAAGTTGGTCTTGAAACATGATCAGACCGATATCTCCATAGGTGTGGATCTGCTCGACTACGATGAGGTGATGCCTGCCTCGTTGCGTTATCGTCTTGCGGGGTACTCGCAGGAGTGGCATTGGGTGGATAAGGATCGTCTGATCTCATTCAACCACATTCCGAAAGGAAACTATGTGTTGGAGGTGGAAGCTTATCGTTCCAGCACCAATCAGATCCATAAGAAGATCTCTCTTCCTATCTTGGTTCTGCCTCCTTGGTGGAACACTTGGTGGTTTATCCTCTGCATGCTTTTGATAATAAGCGGTTTGGTCTTCTTGCTCTTCCGTTATCGTACCAGAAGGTTGGTGAAGGCGAAAGAGTCGCTTTCCCGAATGGTGGAGTTGCAGACCAAGGAGTTGCGTACCAGTTTGGAGGAGAAAGACCGTATCCTTTCCGTTATTGCGCACGATTTGAAGAACCCTATGTTTGCCATCTCCAGTGCTTTGAAGGGCTGGACTGAGCGTGGTTTGTCTTCTGTGGATGATGCTCAGATGGCCTCTGCCTACGACACTTCCCTTCGTTTGCAGGAGGAGATGCAGAAGCTCTTGGAATGGGCGCGTTCGGGCCGTGAGAATATTGCTTGGGTGCCGCAGAACTGCAATATAGCAGAGATTGTGGAGAATGTTTTGTCGTTGCAGAAAAAGCAGTTGTCTGACAAGAAGCATGAGGTTGCTCTTCGTTTGGAGGGTGCCACTCACTTTATCTTTGCAGATGTCCGCTCGTTAGAGATCATCATACGTAATTTGATAAGCAATGCCATTAAATTCACCCCAGAAGGTGGTAAAATTGCGGTGGAAGCGACCGAAACGGATCAGTTCTCCATCGTGAAGGTGATCGATTCGGGTGTGGGTATGACGCGAGAGCAGGTGGAGCATCTGCTTCAGTCGGGCTTCCATACCTCTACGGATGGAACGCAGGGAGAGAAGGGTACAGGTTTGGGTATCAACCTTTGCGAGAATTATATCCATAGGAATGGTGGTCGTTTAGAGATTGAGAGTGAACCGGGTAAGGGAACTACGATGATTGTAATGCTTCCGAAGTCGGATGAGAAGGTGCCTGAGGTTTCTCGCGATGGTGTGAGAAACCGTTTCCAACCGAAAGATTTGGAGGTGTTGGAGGGCAATACGATCCTTTGGGTGGACGATGAGCCATTGATTTGTGAATCGATGCAACAGAACATCTCTCCATACGCAACTGTGGTGACGGCGCACAATGGTGTGGAGGCGTTGGAGTTGTTGAAGAGTACGAAGGTGGATCTGATCGTGAGTGATGTGACGATGCAGCAGATGGGAGGTATCGAGTTCGCCAAGAGGTTGAAGAAGGATGACGAGTACAGTTATCTGCCAATTGTTTTTGTTTCGGCTAATAGCGATGAGAAGGATCGTCTGTTGGGATTGATGTCTGGAGCAGTGGATTATATCAACAAACCGTTTGTTTTAGAGGAGGTTTTGTTGAAATTGTCGAATATATTGATGATTCGACAGAAGGTGCAGCAGCGTTTGTTGCAAACGATGATGGCAGAGGGTGCTGCCACCAAGAACAAACCGCAGAAAAAGGAAAAACCGAAGGAGAAAGAGGTGATGAATCCGGATTTGCGTCGTTTTATGAAGATTATTGAGTCGAAGTATGCCGATCCAGCACTTCAGTCGGAGAGTATGGCGAGCGACATGATGATGAGCCTCTCTACGCTCTTCCGTAAGATCAAGTCGTTGACGGGCAAGACGCCAGTCGATCTCCTCAACGAGTATCGTTTGAACAGAGCCATGCAGATGTTGTCCGATCCGGAGGATGATACGCCAATCTCTGAGATTGCCTATATGTGTGGATTCTCGGATGCCTCCTATTTTGCCAAAAAATTTAAGGAGCAATATGATATGTCGCCTTCCCAATGTCGTGGAGGTAAGGGCGTAGGCTGAGTGGAGTAAAATGTTTTCTGGAAAACATTTAACGGATTCGAAGCCTGGTTGTGCAAGAGATGCGTTTTTTTTATACCTTTGCGTCGCAATTAGAACAGAATCGTAGATGCAATATAATAGGTTTCATCATGTTTTTAGATTCTTTTTTTAAAACAGCTCTTCTGTCACCCTCTTTGTTGAAAGGGAGTGTCGATTACCATTCCCATATCCTGCCGGGTATGGATGATGGAGTGAAAGACATGGAGCAGTCGCTCTCTATCTTGGCTCGTTTCGAGCAGTTGGGTGTGGCTGAGGTGTGGTGTACCCCCCACATTATGGAAGATATACCTAACAAGAGTGAGATACTCCGTCTGCGTTTTGAAGAGTTACAAAAGAACTATAATGGTCCTATTCGCCTTCATTTGGCGGCTGAATATATGCTCGACAACCTCTTCTCGCAGCGTTTGGCTGAGGATGATCTCTTGCCGATAGGCGAGACGGGTAACCACCTCCTTGTTGAGACCTCCTATTTTAATCCTCCGTGCGATCTGCAGAGCGTTCTTCGTACGATTCAGAGCAAAGGGTATTTCCCTGTTTTGGCACATCCTGAGCGTTATGTCTATATGGACAAGAAAGATTATCAGGAGCTGAAAGATATGGGTGTGAAGTTTCAGCTGAACATCACCTCCTTGGCAGGTGCCTATGGCAAGGAGGCACAAGAGAAGTCGGAGTGGCTTCTAAAGTCGGGTTATTACCAGATGCATGGCTCCGATATTCATTCAGAGCACCGCTATTTCAGGGAGTGGAAGATTACGAATTCATTATACAAGAAATTGGAGGATGCTATTTGTCAATTTAAGACTATTAAAAATTAATAATTTGTTTTATTCTTCATCCTTTTTGTATAAATTTGTGCTGTGTGTTCGTGTTTTAGAAAGTAAGAAAACATAATATGTGTGGAATCGTTGGATACATTGGGAAAAGACCTGCTTACCCTATCCTAATTGAGGGTTTGCATAGATTGGAGTATCGTGGCTACGACAGTGCCGGATGTGCATTGATGGGCGAAAACGAGGCTCCTTTTCGTGTTTATAAGGCGAAGGGTAAGGTGGCAGATTTAGAGTCTGTAGCCAAGGGCCAGGATTGTTCCGGTTCGTTGGGTATCGCACACACTCGTTGGGCTACCCATGGTGTCCCTTCCGAAGTGAATGCCCATCCGCATGTTTCGCAAAGTGGTTTCATCACATTGGTTCATAACGGTATCATAGAGAATTATGCTACCCTTCGCGAGCAGTTGCAGAAGAAGGGATATCGCTTTAAGAGCGAGACCGACACCGAGGTTTTGGTGCAACTGATCGATTATACAATGTCTATTCATGGAGATGATTTGGCCGCCGCAGTAGGTATTGCTCTTAAAATGGTGATTGGAGCATACGCAATCTGTGTGATGGATCGCCGTCATCCTAACTTGCTCGTCTGTGCCCGCAAATCAAGTCCGATGGTAGTGGGTGTGGTCGACGATAATAGTGAGTTCTTTATCGCATCCGATGCCTCTCCGATTGCGCAATACACCAAGCAGATGGTCTACCTCAAAGATGAAGAGATGGTGGTCTGCGAGCGTGGTAAGGCTTTGCATACCTACGATTTGAATGGTATCGAGACCAAGGCAGAGGTGAAGGAGGTCGATTTGGATCTCTCGATGCTTTCCAAAGGTGGTTTCCCTCACTTTATGTTGAAGGAGATCTTCGATCAGCCACAGGTGTTACGCGACTGTATGCGTGGTCGTGTGATCAATGCGCCTTACTCTGAGAGTAACCAGTTGGCAGTGGTGTTGAGTGCCGTTACGCAACACAGACGCGAGTTGCTTCGTGCACGTCGCATTGTGATTGTCAGTTGTGGTACCTCTTGGCATGCCGGTTTGATCGGTAAGCAACTTTTGGAGCATTTCTGTGCCATCCCTACCGAGGTGGCCTACGCCAGTGAGTTCCGCTATAGTGATAGCGTGATCGAGCCAGACGATGTGGTGATGGCTATCTCCCAATCGGGTGAGACGGCAGACACCATGGCAGCTATGGAAATGGCCAAAAAGAAAGGTGCTTTGGTTTTCGGTATTGTGAATGGCGTAGGATCCTCTATCGCGCGTATTAGCGACACGGGAACCTATATTCACGTAGGACCAGAGATTGGTGTGGCGTCTACCAAGGCCTTTACGGGTCAGGTGACTGTCTTGACCATGATTGCCCTTGCATTGGGTATGGCCAAAGGAACAGTGAGTCAGGATGAGTATGAAGAGGTGTTGAATGAGATGGTTCGCATCCCTGAGAAGATAGAGAAGGTATTGTTGCAAAATGATAAGATCCAGAAGTTGGCTAAGCATTATGCTAAAGCCCACAACTTCTTGTATCTAGGCCGTGGCTACAACTATCCGGTTGCCCTTGAAGGTGCCTTGAAGTTGAAGGAGATCTCCTACATCCATGCCGAGGGTTATCCTGCGGCAGAGATGAAGCACGGACCAATCGCATTGGTAGACTCTGAGATGCCGGTAGTCTTTATTGCTACGCATCATCAGCTCTATCAGAAGATTATCTCCAACATGCAGGAGGTGATCTCTCGTGGAGGTAAGATCTTGGCTATCGTTACCGAAGGTGATGAGGATGTAAAAAAGATGGTCGATGAGGTGATTGAAGTGCCAAGCACCTTGTCGTGTCTCTCTCCATTGCTTACGGTGATTCCTTTGCAGTTGTTGAGTTACCACGTAGCCGTAGCAAAGGGATTGGACGTAGACCAACCGCGTAACCTGGCAAAATCGGTAACGGTTGAGTAAGCCATTGGGTTGTTGGGTGCATCGCATGCACCCTTTTTTTAGTTTAAATATTTGTTTAATACGTAAACGTATTGACAAATATTAATTTAAGGGAGGGGTAAAATTAATCAAAAGTCCTTTTTGTAGAACGGATGGATTATTTTACCTTTGCAAGGTGACTATCGGGGATAGTCGATCTTGAACCTCTTATAAACGCACAATAAAGAAACATAGAGAGTGTAAATTTTTCTGGTAAGATAACGATGCAGTTTAGACACCATAGAATGACATCTCTCCAATAAGTTTTGTGATATTGATAGCATGAAGTGAAAACAAACAGATAGAAAAACTATACTAGCCCATAGTGTCTGTACATGTTACGGACAAGGGCGAAGCCGTGGGAATTATGAATTGAAGTTCTTGCGGATGGTAATGAATTAAACAAGAAAAATTAGAATCAACTATATGCAAAAAGATAGTAAGATATACGTAGCGGGCCACCGTGGAATGGTGGGCTCTGCCATCGTACGTGAGTTGCAAAAGCAGGGATACACTAATATCATTACACGCACACACCAAGAGTTGGACTTGATCCGTCAAGACCAGGTGGAGGCTTTCTTCGCAGCGGAGAAGCCCGAGTATGTGTTTCTAGCAGCCGCTAAGGTGGGTGGCATCATCGCCAACCAGTCTGCTTTGGCGGATTTCATGTACGATAACATGATGTTGGAGATGAACGTGATACATGCAGCTTGGAAGAATGGTTGCAAGAAATTGGAGTTCTTAGGTTCCTCTTGTATCTATCCGCGTATGGCTCCACAGCCGATGCCGGAGTCTTGCCTGCTTACTTCCGAGTTGGAGAAGACCAACGAGGCGTACGCTTTGGCTAAGATCAGCGGTTTGAAGTATTGTGAATTCCTAAACAAACAATATGGTACGGATTACATCTCCGTAATGCCTACCAACCTATATGGACCGAACGACAATTATCATCCAGAGCACAGCCACGTGCTACCTGCGCTCATCCGTCGCTTTCACGAGGCGAAGGAGGCTGGTCTTGCCGAGGTAACCTGCTGGGGTGATGGCTCTCCATTGCGTGAGTTCTTGTATGTGGACGATCTAGCCAACCTATGTGTCTTCTTGATGAATAACTACAGTGGTGATGAAACCGTTAATGCAGGAACTGGCAAAGAGTTGAGCATCAAGGAATTGACTGAGTTGGTGGCAAAGGTGGTAGGATACCAAGGAGCTATCAAGTGGGATACCTCCCGTCCGAATGGAACGCCTCGCAAACTTCTTGATGTAAGTAAGGCTGAGAAGTTGGGGTGGAGGTACAAAACGGAATTGGAAGACGGTATTCGTTTAGCCTACAAGGATTTCTTGGAAAATCCGATGAGAGCTGAGCGATGATAGATAGGACATGAATTATCGGGAATTGCCATAAATTGGTCAAAAGTAGATTTGGATAAGACATGAATTGTCGTGATGATTCTGGATATTTTGGGTAAAGAAAATATAATTATCAATTATAAAATTATATGTAATTCGTTTAAATTTGTATCGATAGATATTTATGAAAAATGAAAAGCCTATAATTTTATGTTTGATTTCAAAAGATACAAGACTGAGGTATATAAAATCATTGGAGCTGCAATGACTGTCCATCGAGAAATGAATTATGGATTAGAGGAGTCAGTTTACAATGAATGTTTATGTTTGGAACTTGATGAAAGAGGAATAAAAAATTCCGCTGAAGAAAAGTTGCCAGTATATTATAAAGGGAAGGAACTACAGAAATATTATCGCATGGATATTGTTGTCGATGATATTGTTGTTGAACTTAAATCGGTAAAGCAACTTGTTTCTGCTCATCGTGCTCAACTATTTAATTATCTTCGAATAACTAAAAAACCAATAGGCATCCTAATAAATTTTGGATGTGAAAGTCTTCAGGGAGAAAGGTATGCCTACATAGAGGAAACGAATCAATGTGTTCTTTTGGATAAGGATATGAATCTAATGGGAGAGGAGGATATTGATTGGTAATTCAATAGTGTTTGCAAATAAAATTATCAAAAGAAATAAAAATATTTATGAATTAATTCATGAAAATTCATGGTAATTCATGTTTTTAATAGAGAAATATAATATGTCAGAAAACATCGCTTTAATTACTGGAGTTACCGGTCAAGACGGCTCCTACTTATCAGAGTTCCTTTTGGCAAAAGGATATGAAGTACACGGTATTATTCGTCGTAGTTCAGTAGATTACAGAGCGAGAATAGCACATTTGGAGGGAACGCCTAATTTTCACCTTCACTACGCCGATATGGGCGACTCCATGTCGTTGGTGAAATTGGTTGGTAAGGTGCAACCTACAGAGATCTACAACTTGGCTGCTCAGAGCCACGTGCAGGTTTCGTTTGATGCCCCAGAGTTTACGGCTGATGTAGATGCAGTCGGTGTCCTTCGCATCTTAGAGGCAGTTCGTACCAATCATTTGGAGAAGACCTGCAAGATCTATCAGGCATCCACTTCCGAGCTTTATGGTAAGGTAGAAGAGGTTCCTCAAAATGAGAACACACCATTCCATCCTTATTCTCCATACGCTGTTGCTAAATTGTATGGTTTTTGGATTGTGAAGGAGTATCGTGAGGCATACAATATGTTCTGTTGTTCAGGTATCTTGTTCAACCACGAGAGCGAGCGTCGTGGTGAAACTTTTGTGACACGTAAGATCACACTTGCAGCAGCCCGTATTGCACAAGGCAAGCAAGATTGCCTGTACTTGGGTAACCTCGACTCGTTGCGCGATTGGGGATATGCCAAGGACTATGTAGAATGTATGTGGCTGATTCTCCAGAACGATAAACCAGAGGATTTTGTGATTGCTACAGGTGTACAACACTCTGTTCGTGAGTTTACAGACCTTGCATTCAAGCATGCTGGTATTACGCTTGAGTTTAAGGGCGAAGGACTAAACGAGGTAGGCGTGTGCGTGGCAGGTCCTCAAGAACTTATAGGAAAAGAACTAGTGAAGGTTAGCGAGGATTTCTATCGCCCAACGGATGTGGTTAACCTTTGGGGAGACCCAACCAAGGCGAAAGCAAAATTGGGTTGGAATCCATCCAAGACCTCGTTCGAGCAGTTGGTACAACTGATGGTGGAGCACGATATGGCAAAGGTGGCTTCCGAAGGTGCTGCTGAAAAAGTTAGAATGAACCTAGCCGAGTATTTGGAGAAGGGAATTGTAAAATAACATAAGAAGGTCGTTGGAAGATTCAGAGAAGGTAATCCACAGACGAAGAGACCATTATCAATCAACTTGAGGAAGAGGCGAAGAAACAGAAAGGCAAGAAATAACATATATGAACACTTCATCTCAAGATCTAAAAATTGCAGTGGCTGGCACAGGCTATGTAGGGCTTAGAGCAGAAGCACTAGGTGGTGTCGGACGTAATGCACAGAAGCACAATAATCACTGTGTTTTGCAAATGTGTTTAGATGATTTTTGCAAATGTTGGTAAGTTTATAGTTTTTGTAATATGAAGATAAATAGATAGATACGAGTAAGATTTGCAATTGTTGTTATGCTCTTGGTGCAAATCTTGAACAAATAGATTGTAAAATTAATACCGTCTTTGTCTGATGCAGTTAACAAACATTACCTTACACCGAATCAGGCTGTTGTCTTAAAACAAGCTATTAATAGCAACTCTCAAGAGATTGCGTCTGCTGATATTGCAGGATTATTGCCAACAATGGGGGTATCTGACAGATCAAGACTTATTCGTGCTATGAAGGAGCAAGGACTATTATTGCCAATATATAAAAATGCCCGAAAGTATGTTATCTCATTTAGCAATAACTATTGGACGCGCAGTGTTCTTGCTACTCTCGATAAAATAGGTTTTTTACCTGTTAATGATAAATATCAAAAGATTGATAATGCTGTGATTTTTTACAGTGTCGCGATAGTTGGAACTGGCAGAAGAGGAATCCGAAGGGGTATTAGGTAGATGCTCTTGAGTAGGTTTTAGGTGTTGGATAAGTAAAATAGTGAGGTGAAATGCGAATTGTTACTTTTAGCGGCAGTATAAACGTATATTAATTGCTTGAGAATGAGAATATTCGGAGCAGACAAAGGGAAACGGTGCGAGTAACGAAGTCACAAAATCGGGCACAAGGGCACTCATCAAGCTAAAACAGTCGAATCCTTGATGAGGAAATAAAACCTACAGTCAAGGGGAAATACCATCTTTTTGTGCAATGTTTTGCCACCAACCCTTCCCAAGCTCATCGCCCCTGCTGCCCCCAAACCGCGATGCTGCAGATTGGATCTGCTATCAGCAACCAATATATAAACAAACGAACAATATCAACTCCAATACAATGGCAAACGATAATAACAACATAGAACTCACTTCAGACCTCCAGCAGGCGGTTGGCTTCATCAAGCACGCCATTCAGAGATCTCAGGCTCGAGCACTCCGTTCCGTCAACAACGAAGTCCTCTCGCTCTACTATGGTGTAGGCCGATACGTGTCTGAGAATTCGCGCCACAATATGTGGGGAAAAGGAGCACTCAAGACAATCAGTCAAGAGCTTCAGAAGGAAATTCCTGGATTGACAGGATTTGGCGAGACTAACCTCAAGGACATGCGCACCTTCTACGAGGAATGGAGCCCCATGGTAAATCGTCAGCCACTGGCCGACGAAATGACCATTCTCAATGAAAATCAGCTCCTCCAGCAAATTCGTCAGCCACTGGTCGACGAATTGGATTGGGCATAATTTCTTAGAGTACCCTTTACCCATCACGTCATCATCCTTCGCAAAATCAAGGATCCAGACGAGCGCATCTTCTACATCCACCAATGCTCCACCCGTGCATGGAGCAAGTATGCTCTTCGCGACTTCATAGCCAACGACCTCTACAAGAACCGAGGCAACCTCCCGTCCAACTTCACCGAGGCCATTCCCGACACACAGCTTGCTATCCGCACCCTCAAGTCATTCAAGGAAAGCTACCTCCTCGGCTTTATCAATGCCGAAGACCTCTATGAGTCACCCGAGGAGCGCAACGAGCCCCTGCTCAACAAACGCATCTCCGACAACATACGCGACTTCATCCTCCGATTCGGACAAGACTTCATGTTCATCCAGCCCAACTATCGCCTTGTCTATGGAGACGAAGAGAAGTTCATCGACCTCCTCTTCTTCAATCGCCAGCTAAACTGCCTAGTGGCCGTTGAACTCAAGGACTGTCGTTTCCAACCTGTCCATCTCGGCCAGCTCTCGTTCTACCTCTCGCTCCTCGACAAGCAGACGCGAATGCCACACGAGAATCCACCTATCGGACTCGTCCTCTGCCGCGAGATGGATCGAACAGTAGTCGAACTTGCCATCCAGGACTATACCAAACCCATGGGAGTTGCCACCTTCCGCCTTGGCGAAGACGCACCAGAACAGTACAATCGCATTCTCCCGGACACTAGGGGCCTCAATGCCCTCATCCAAGATACGGATGACACTCCCGAGTAGCGCACATGCATATATATTTAAGAAGTAAATCCTACAAAATCCTCACAAGAATATTCCTGTAAAGATTCCTGTCAGATTAGTTTCCATTTAAAAGTTCATCGCAATTCGAGCAAACAGTTTATCCTGATGGCACTAGAAGGAGTCACCACTCCCTCACCAAGCTCATCACCCTCCGCCTCGGGCAAGCAAACCTCTTATCAGGTGCACCACCACCGTTCAGAGGTGAGGACTATTGTAGAAGTGGATTGGCTATCTACAACATCGGAACAGGTCATGGCTATTCCGTTTTGGATATGGTGAAAGCCTTTGAGAAAGCGAACGGCGTGAAGGTGCCATACGTGATCAAGGATCGTCGCCCAGGAGATATCGCCACATGCTATTGCAATCCTGCTAAAGCAAAAGCCGAACTAGGCTGGGAGGCACAATATGGCATCGAAGATATGTGTCGCGATAGTTGGAACTGGCAGAAGAAGAACCCGAAGGGGTATGAAGGGTAATATTCATGAAAAAGAATCGTTTGTAAAAAACTTCTTATGAATACGAAACAAATGGATGATACAATAACATATATGAACACTTCATTTCAAGATTTAAAAATTGCAGTAGCTGGCACAGGCTATGTGGGTCTTAGCATTGCTACACTTTTGGGCACAGAAGTACCAAATAGCGAAGAAAATCGAAAAATCATTTAACCTATGAATACTATTATTATCACATTGCTTTCCGGTGCAGTCGGTGCATTAATTGGCACATACTTTGCTGCTTATTTTATCTCAAAGAAAGAAGAGGAACGAAAAAAAGTTATACGTGCGATAGCACTAAAAGCCATTAATGTGATAAGGCAATATGCAAATGGTGAGAATACTTATGACATGGCTTCTTCCGAATTTAATAACAAGATGAGTTTGGCTGAAAAACGTACAGTAATTGTTTCTATGCATAAGTTAGGTATTCCTGTCGTTATACCGTCAACTTCCGTTTTTAGAATTGAGGTTATTTCTTTTGATAAGAAACGAATAAATGAGGATGAATTATCAGCTATCGCTGCTCAGATAGAAAAAGGATATTGTGACCACTTGTTTTTTTTAGACCCTGAGAAGTATTTTGACGAAAATGTGCGTCTACGAACGGTTCGTTCTACAGCTATAAGATGGGTACATGAGGTTTTCTCCAATAGTATCATAGATCGAGAAGCAAGACAGGTTATTTATCCGGAAAATTGGTTTGACTCCTTTTCTTATGGTGAGCAGTGTGCTATAAGTGTTTTCCGTAATAAAACATCTGTTGAGTGGTATTTTAACGTAAAGAATGAGGCAGATAAAAATAAGATGGAACAACTTATTCGCGACATAGAGGTTGGGTTGTGGGATACTAGTTTATATTGGGAATTTGAGAATTACCAAAATTTAGCAGCAAATACCTCTATTAATTCGCAAATGACACTTTTTATGCAGAATATGATGAGCGGACAAATCCAGAAATAATAGGACTCAGAGTTCTCTCATTTCAACACCAAAGTGCAAATTTCTACAGATACTAATCGGTAAATATGAGTACAGAATCTCAATCAAATAACAAACGAATAGCAAAAAATACGGTAATGCTGTATTTTAGGTCAATTTTGTTGTTGGTTATTACATTATATATATCTAGAGTAGTATTAAAAGCTTTAGGTGAAGAAGATTTTGGTGTATACAGTCTTATTGGCGGTGTCGTTGCAATGTTTAACATGATAGGAGCAACTCTTACCACTGCATCGCAACGATTTATAACATTCTCATTAGGAAAAGGAGACTTTAATGATTTAAAGAAGGTTTTCACTAATAGTATGACCTTACATCTAATATTAGGTATAATTGTGGTGATACTATTAGAGGTGTGTGGTTATTGGTTAATATATAATCAGTTAAATATTCCAGAGCATAGAATAGGAGCGGCATATATAGTACTGCAATGTAGTATTTTAACTTTCTTTGTAAAAATTATAAGTATTCCATTTGACGCGTTGATAATTGCTCATGAGAAAATGTCGGCATTTGCTTATATTAGCTTACTTGAAGGTATATTCAGACTACTCGCAGCCTATATTCTGATATACTATGGTTATGACAAGCTAATTCTGCATGCATTCCTTCAATTGGGTGTTTCTGTTATTCAGAGATTTATATACTCTGCATATAGTCACCATAAATTCCCAGAATCAAAGAACATAAAACTGACAATTGATACTGAAGTGTTCCGTCAGATGTTCTCATTTACCAGTTGGAATTTCTTTGGACAGGCTTCTTCTATTATTCGTACACATGGAATTGATATTATATTAAATCTTTTCTTTGGTGTTACTATTAATGCCGCTAAGGGTGTATGTAATCAAGTTCAGCATGGAGTAACGCAATTGACATCAAACTTTCAAACAGCTATCCGACCACAGTTGACCAAGGCCATAGCTATAGGAGATGATGCGAGAACTTACGATCTTATTATCCAAGGTACAAGATTTTCGTTCTATCTTATGACAATTATGTCCATTATTATTATGGTTTACTGCCAGGAAATTCTTTCATTATGGCTAGAAGATGTACCTTATTTTGCCGTAGAATTTGCACAATTGACACTTATCTTTTTGTTGTTGGATGCACAATCGCGATTCTTAATGCATTCAATGTTGTCAAAAGGAGATATAAAGGAATATAAGATGATTATCATGGTGAATTGTCGCGATGCACAGATTTCGTCTGTCTTCAACTTGATGTATTTTAGTAATCGTATAGTGGGTTCTGAGACTTTGAGTGGCTCTTACCTTCCAACTTCGGCTTCTGCCTCTCAGTACATTGAGAACTATACGGTCGATTCGAATGGTGATATCGAATTCCCTGTGTTGGGTAAGATCCATGTGGAGGGATTGCGTCGTGAAGAGGTGGCTGAAAAGATCAAGACTCTATTGGTGGAGGGTAACCAAGCGAAAGATCCTGTTGTGGTGGTGGAGATGACCAACTTGGGTGTCTCTGTCTTGGGTGAAGTAAAGGCTCCTGGCCGCTTCCGCCTAGACCGTGACCGCTTTACGCTGTTGGATGCCATCAGTGTGGCAGGCGACTTGACCATCTATGGAGACAGAAAAAATGTGACAGTGATACGCCACGGTAAAGAGGGCGATGAGTTCTATAAGATGAATCTTACACAGGGTGCGGATATCTATGCTTCTCCTGCTTTTTTCTTGCAGCAAGGCGATGTGATCTATGTGGCACCGAATAGAAAGCGTGCGGGCGACTCTTCTGTTAATGGAAATACGGTGAAGTCGGCTTCCTTCTGGGTATCGGTCGGTTCGTTTGTTACATCAACGGCGGTGTTGATTAATAATTTGGTAAAGAACAAGTAAGGGGACTTCGGCTCCACTTAGCCAGCATTTAGTCTTGTGGTAAAGGAAAGGGGATGCATCAGTTTTGCTGATTCATCCCCTTTCCCTATTTATGTAGGCTGAGCAAAATTGAAGCCTCGGGTCTACTTTGCCGAAAACTCCTTTATTCTTTGTTCCTCGCTTCGTTTGCAGACCAAGAACTGACCGTTCTTTTCGCTGACGATGTAGCCGTCGAGACCTTGAAGGACGACGCGTTTGGCATCTGCGGTGTGTACCACGCAGTTACTGCACTCGTAGAGTTGCACGTTGCCGATGGTAGCGTTCTCTTGTGCGTCGTGAGGTAGAAGACCATGTAGGGAAGCCCAGTTACCCAAGTCGCTCCATCCGAATTCGGCAGGAAGAGTGTAGATCTCTTTCGACTTCTCCATTACGGCGTAGTCGATACTGATCTTCTCGCAAGTCGGGAAGATCTCACCTACGCACTTCTCCTCTTGTGCGGTGAAGAATGAAGCGCTCATCTCATCCATCTGAGCAGATAGGCCGGCAGCGTGCTGACGAAGCTCCTTCACGATGGTTTGTAGGTTCCAAACGAAGATACCGGCATTCCAAAGGTAGTTGCCGTCTGCAAGGTAAGACTTAGCGGTCTCAAGGTTCGGTTTCTCCTTGAACTCAGCCACTTTGACGATGTCGCCCATCGCTTTCTGGTCGGTTGCGTGGATGTAGCCGTAACCCGTTTCCGGGCGAGAAGGTTTGATGCCGATGGTCACGATGGCGTGTCGGTCGGCAGTGAAGCTAAGAGCCTCGTTGATAACACGCTGGAACTCGGTGGTGTTGATAACCAAGGCGTCGCTTGGGGTCACCACGATGTTGGCGTTGCTATATTTCTTTTGAATCTTCCAGCAAGCGTATGCGATGCAAGGAGCGGTGTTGCGGGCGGCAGGCTCTGCAAGGATGTTATCCGCAGGGATGTCGGGCAACTGTTTTTTCACTATATCGACGTAAGCCGCGTTGGTTACTACCCATACGTGGCTAGCTTCGCAGATAGGGGCGAAGCGGTCGTAAGTCATTTGGATAAGGCTACGGCCCATACCCATTACGTCGATGAATTGTTTCGGATATTCGGGTGTGCTCAGGGGCCAGAAACGGCTACCAACACCACCCGCCATGATGATTACGTGGTTATTGTTCATATTGGGGTTGTTTTTGAGGACAAAGATAAATGCGAATTTTTAAAAATGAGATATGTTGGCTAATAATTTGGGAATTATATACTATTCGACCCCACAAAGCCACGCCATTCACAAAATTTCTAAAACAACTGAATAGCGGCAGTTAACACTAAGCGTCTGTTAAGACGCCACACCCGTAACCCTGTACATGGAACGAAGAGACATGTGTTGGGTAGGGACACTATTTACTTGCCAATAAAAAAATTCAGTTATTTCAATCATGTTCTAATGCGAAAATTATGTCAAAAATACGCTATAACATATTTTAAGCCAGTGTTTTGTGCTTTTTCTGGAAACTTGAAAGATTTGAAATGAATTGAGAAAAAAATTGATAAAATTTTCATATTTATTGATAGGAATTTACCCGTAGGGGTGGTGGGGGAGATTTATATTTGCAATGTTCAAAGTTGTGAATGAATTTTCATTATTGTTAAAAAAAGAGTGTTAATAAAAGAAAAAGATCACAACATGCAATGCAGTTAATTGCAGTGATGCCCTGGAGGTGGGAACCTGAGACAGGTTGAAAGACGGAAGGGAACTGTGTTAGCAGGTTGTAATAGTAATAGTGGTTCTTAAAAACGCGTTGCAGTTTTCAGTTTCTGCAACGTGTTTATTTTTAAGAAGGAAGTCCGTAAAATCGATATAAAAACAAATTATACTTACATAAATTAAAAAGTTATGAAAAACACATTTATTGCATTGACGGCTGCTTTGGTGCTTGGGTTCTCTGCGCAGGCACAGATTTCTCTTTACAAGGATGGTAAAGCAGTCTTTTTTTCAGAACAATTGGTAGATAGCATTGTGTTCGCATTGCCTCCAAGCGAGGATGGGAATAATCAGAATCAGGAACAGGAAGAGGAGAAGGTTCCGTATGCTTACAAAGAGAATCTTCAGTATAGTGATGCTCCATGGGGATACACGGATGCATGCTGGGGTGCGCAAGGTAGGATTGTTACTGAGTATTACAATGGCATCAATGGTAATAATACGTTGAAAGTCTATTTGCCATACGGCTACGATGAGAATAAGAAGTACAATATCTTCTATTTGATGCATGGGGGAGGTGAGAACGAGAACACCATCTTCGGTAGCGATGTCTATTTGCAAAACATCTTGGACCATATGATCAAGAATGGCGATATAGAGCCAATGATCGTGGTGACACCTACCTTCAATAAGTGTGAGGCGCAGACATTCTACCAGGAGTTTCGTAGAAGTGTGATTCCATTCGTTGAAGGGAAGTACTCTACATACGCAGCATCCACTTCCGACGCAGATATCAAGGCGTCGAGACGACACAGATGTTACGGAGGATTCTCGATGGGAGCCGTTTCCACATGGGCGGTTATGCAAAACTGCTTGGATATTGTCGCCTACTATATGCCGTTGAGTGGTGACCACTGGACGGGAAACAGCGGATATGATAAGGCCAACAACTTGGCAAATGCCATTCGTCAGGGTGGTTATTCGACAAGAGACTACTTTATATTCTGCGCTACAGGATCGGACGATATCGCTTATCCGAATGTGTCGCCACAAATCGAGGAGATGAAGAAGATGAAGGAATTTGTTTATACATCCGATTTCTCTAAAGGCAATCTATACTTCTTGGTAGCACCAGGAAAAACACACTGGTGGGGATATGTTAAGCACTATGTATGCCAGGGTTTACCGTATCTATTCCACGAATAAAAAGCATTGGAGGGGCGTCTTGAAGAGGCGCCTCTCTTCAATAAAAAAACTTGAAAAACACATTCAATAAAAAAACAAAAATACATGAATACGAAAAATTCTTCACTTGATTTTTGTAATATAAAAAATTGAAACAAAGTAAGTTAGATTGAATTCTGACAGAATTTTAGTATTCAAATTGACGAAAATTTTTCAGCAGATTGCAGAATTTCTCATATCTCACGGCTCTTTCTGTATATAGATTTGCAACAGTTGAGAGCGGATGAAACGAGGTAGATTGAATGAAGTAAGACGGATGACTGAAACAAAAAAATTATTACATAAATATCAACATTAAATCTGATAATATGAACGCTAAGAAAAATGTAATGCACAAATTTATGAGTGCAATTACGGCAGGAGCATTCCTCTTGTCTTGTACAGGTGCTTTTGCAGTGGATCCGTGTTCAATGAACACATCCATGTCAAGTGGACAAAGAGCACAAAATGGTGGAACACACGATATCTCAGGTACCCCATTCAACTATGAGATGTGGACCAATTCAGGAAATAACGCATCCATGGAGTACACCGCAAACAAAGAGAGATTCCAATTCAAAGCAAACTGGAATAACCCAGATGACTTGCTTTGCCGTATTGGTCTATACTGGGGCAACGGGCCTAAACCTGATCAGTTGGATGGAGACCTTCACTGCGATTTCAATTATTCAATTGGCGATAGAAGTTCAGGAGGTGGATATAACTACATTGGTATCTACGGATGGACAAAGGTTCCTAACGAGGTGGAATATTATATTGTAGAGAACACATTCTTCGGAAGCACACAAAAACAACAAGGTTTGTATTACGGCGCTAATAAGGTTGCATCCTATACAATCGCTGGTGAGGGAACATACGATTTATATATCGGTACTCGCTATGACGCTCCTTCTGTCTCAGGTACATCTACATTTACGCAAGTATTTGCAGTAAACCAAAAGGTACGTTTCTGTGGTCACATATCCGTTTCTGAACACATGAGAAAGTGGAAACAACACGTGACTCTTGGTAACCTTTATGACTGTAAGTTCCTTTGCGAGGTAGGCGCAGGATCTGGTAGCTTCGATTTGAAGTACGGCAATGTTTGGGTTGGTGATGCAGACAATAATAGCATCAGCTTCTCATCTCCTACTGAGGGCAAGAAGATTATGGAGGGTGATGAGGTGACTATCTCATTGAAGGCAGACACTAAGTCTCCAGTTAAGTCTATCGACCTTTTGGTAGACGGCGAGAAAATCGCAAGTTTGTCTGGTTCTTCTTTGAGCACTAAGTGGACAGCAACTCCTGGTAACCATGTATTAAAGGCTACGGGTACTTTGCAAGATGGTTCTAAAGTTGAAACATCTGCCACTGTTCGTGTAAGTGAGCCACAAGCACCATATAAGAGTGCATTCGCAATTCCAGGTACTGTTGAGGCTGAGGATTACGATAAGGGCGGTCCTGATGAGGCATACGGTGATTCGGACGATAAGAACGAAGGTGATGCTAAATATCGTACAGACGAATACGTTGATATCGTAAAGGCTGGTAATGGTATGGCTGTAGGTTACACATCAACATCAGAGTGGTTGGAGTATACAATCAATGTAGAAGAGGCTGGTGACTATGATGTAGAAGCACGCATGTCTTGTGGTAGCGGTGATCCTGCAATCGAACTTTCTATCGATGGTAAATCAATTGCAAGTTTGAAGGGTACTGGTGTTTCAAACGACTGGGACACTTATTCAACCGCAAAGGGTAAGGTTAGCTTGAAGGCTGGTGAGCAAGTGTTGAAGGTGAGCATCAAGGCGAATAACACCAACTTGGATTATATCAAATTCTCTAAAGTAGGTTCTTCTTCGGGCGATGACAACAATAATAATAACAACGACGATGATAACCAAGGAGGAGAAAGTGGTAGCACTGTAGCTTCAGGTTCTTTCTTCGACGAGAACGGCGCATACTTCGGTCCTGAATGTGAGTCAACCAACTATTCTGGTGCATTCTATACAGGAAACTACACAAGTCCGTTCAAAACCATCCTTGGCAAGACTGACGAGGAGATCCAAGCTAAGTTGGATCAGTTGTGGAACCAC
>JAZRXL010000014.1:0-157714 GCA_045600225.1 Paludibacteraceae bacterium | reverse complement strand
TGTCAAAGGAGAAACACTAACGAGCGGTGCTTCGGCACTGCTGTGTGCAAATGTATAGATTTTCCTTGGAAAAATCGCATAATACCCAAGGTATGCAAAAATAAAAGAAGAAAATTTTTGTTTCAAATGAAAGAACCGTGAGTATATATCTATAATTTTAATTTTTGCCATATCCTTTGTTTTTCTTTTTTTTATTTTTATAAGAAATATTCAGGAATTCCCTATTGACAAAGGATGTGTTTCTAATGTTATATTTGAAGATAATTCGATTAAATTAGAGATTACTGGACAAGGAATAATTCGAAAGTATGATGTGGTTGATTATCAATACGTAGATGAGTTAAAAACTTTAAATGGTAAAAAAGTTCTCTTTACTCATAATACGGGCGTCACCAAAAGACCCCATCGTTATTATTCCGTTTTATTGTCTATAAAAGATATCAATAATCAGCCGTTACCTTATGTGCATCCGTATAAACATGAATATATTTGGTTCAATGATAATGCGTTGTGGTTTCTTGGTTTAATGGATCTTTTATTAATTCTATTTGTTGCTTTATTTATAAAAAAAACAGATAGCAAACCTGTCTCTTTTGATCGTTTTCAGAATTGTATTGTTCAAATATCGAAGAACTTTCATGATATGGGTATCAATACGAATTTAGATAGCCATGATATATCAGACGATGTAAATGTTCAAAAGCGTTATTTTTTGTCGTGTGTTGATGATGATTCTAATACTACAATTAAGTATAATATTTTTTGTAATGTAAGCAAATTGTCTCAAAATAATGAATTTAAAATTTGGATTGATACGATTTCTATTTGTTGCGAGAACTTTTCTTACAATTCCATTAATAAGTATAGTAAATGTAACTTATTCCCTTCTTACGTTTGGTCTGATTATGACTATCCATATGATAAGGTAGGTAAGTTTGTAGGTGATTTCTTTCGCATAAATAATTGTATTAATGGTTTTGTGAAAGAGCGCCGCAACAATAATTCTTGCTGTATTCAGAATGAGATTTTTTTATCTGAAATAGATGAAATATAAGAGATTTGAAATGAAATAATTATAGTTTAAAAATCAACCTGTTGCTGTAAAGCTTTTTTGGCATTGGCCGCTGTCTTGTAGTTTGGACAATATTTCTCAAGGAACTCTTTTCTCTCTTTCGCATCGAGGTCTTCCATTTTTTTGAGAAAGTCACTTAACCCATGCTTGGAGAGGAATTTTACTTTACACTTACTTGAAAACTATGGAAACATCCATGCCTGCTCGTTTGTCAAGTTAGCCAAAGATAATATAAATTATTGAAAAACCAGAGGCACCCTCATCAGATGCCTCCAATTCATAATTCAAAATTCTTAATTCATAATTCGAACTACTCCCACTCAATCGTTCCCGGTGGCTTGTGTGTCACATCGTACCACAAAGAGCCTGCGCCCTCTGCCACGAATCTGCCCCATAGGCCAGCCAATAACTTTTGGTCGATCTCCGCGAAGTTGGCGGTCATCGCCTCGGAACTATTTACCGGACGCATCACGATACACGGCTTGTTTGCTACCGTCAAAGGCACCGAAACGACTGGCATTTGCCAAATAGATTCGTACAAATCGTTCTCCTGCAAAAACTCGGTACAGATATTATCGAACTTACGCAAGGTATCGAACTTATCCTTGGTAGCGTATTGAGCGATCAATTTAGGCTCCTCGTCTGAAGCAGCACCTACTTGCCAAATCACACGGTTGATCACCTTGAAACGGTTCACCAACTCAGTGGAGAACTTCTCGCATTGCTTCCATGTGAGGTTTTGTGTGGTCAACAAGAATGGTTGCGCGTATGTACGGCCATCGCCCTGCACACCCACACTCTTGATAGGAAGGATTCTTCCCTCGATCTTATTCTCTTTCAAATATTCTGCCAAGCCAGGCACTTCCTCCGCCTTCGCGAATTCACCCTTGCCGTCGGTACAAAGCAGACGCACGCCCAAGCCTGGGCCTGGGAATGGGTGTCTCCATACCAAGTTGTGAGGAATACCGAGCTCTTCGCCCAACATACGAACCTCATCCTTGTAAAGGTCAGCCAACGGCTCGAGCAACAAACCTTGCTCCATCAAATCCATCACCTCCTTCACACGGTTGTGGTGGGTCTTGATCAAGTCGGCATTCTTGGTTCCTCCACTCTCAATTGTATCTGGGTAGATGGTTCCTTGCGCGATCATCCACTCCTTTGGATCCAAGTTCAACTTGGCCATCTCCTCATCCTTCACCACCAAGAAGGTAGCGCCGATGATCTTACGCTTCTGCTCAGGAGCAGTGATACCCTCCAATCGGCTCAAGAACGAGTTGGTAGCATCCACCACGCGTAAGTTATTCATTCCCTCCGCCTTCAAGAAGTCGATGATCTTAGCCGACTCATCCATACGCATCATACCGTTGTCGATGTGCAAGCCCATCACACGATCGGTGCCCAACACACGATTCAACAAGACGAATGCCACAGTGCTATCCACACCGCCGGAGACAAGCAAGAAGACCTTGCGGTCACCCACCTCACGCTTGATCTTCTCGGAGATCAAAGGCATATAGCTCTTCATGTTCCATGCACGCTCGCAGTCGCAGATATCGATGAAGTTATCCAAGATATTCATACCAAACTTACTGTGGGTCACCTCAGGGTGGAACTGGATACCATAAATCTTACGGCTGTCATTCGCCACAGCAGCAATCTCGCAGTCTTTGGTAGATGCGATGATCTTATATCCTTCTGGAAGCTTCTCTACTGCATCACCGTGACTCATCCACATTGGAGAAGAGGCAGGGATATTCTTCAACAACGGGTGTTGAGGCTCTTTCAATAAGAGATCTGAAATACCATACTCCTTCACCTTGCCAGGACGAACCGTACCACCCAACTGGGAAGCCATCAACTGATGACCGTAGCAGATACCCAACTTAGGAACAGCAATATTCAGGATCTCTGGGTTATATTCAGGAGCATCTTCGGCATAAACACTGGAAGGACCACCACTATAGATGATACCCTTTGCTCCAGCCAACTCCTCTACAGAAGCTGTTGGGGAGCAGATCTCCGTGAAAACGCCCAAACGACGCACTCTGTTTGCTATCAGGTGGGCATACTGGCCACCAAAGTCTAAAACGATAATCTTATCCACCTTATGTTTAATTAAGAGTTAAGAGTTAAGAATTAAGAATTGTCGAATAGTTCTTAACGTATTCCTAATCCTTCTTCATTATTATTTTAATGTTTATTTTAAAAGTTCGTCAAACAAGACATCCGACTCATCCATGAAGTCGATAACATGTTTTGCTTGCAAATAAAACGGTTCGCGCTTCGCCAAAGCCTCACCAATGAAGGAGAGCAATTCCTCATCGGTTTTATCCTTCAACAAAGGGCGTCCCTGCTTGCCATCCTTCAAGAACTTGAAAAGTCCATCGGGAGAGGCTTTCAAATAGACGGTCTCACCATTGGCGTTCATCAAATCGATGTTATCGAAGAAACAGGCTGCCCCACCACCTGTGGAGATAATCACATCCTCAAAAGCGCAGACCTCCTCCAACATGGCACGCTCTAATTTACGGAAACCCTCTTCTCCCCTCTCCTCAAATATTTGAGGGATCGTCTTGTGAAAACGGTTCTCGATGTAAGCATCCAAGTCGATGAAGTCCAAACCATATTTCTTTGACAGACGTGTACCGGTATGGGTTTTACCACAACCCATATAACCGATCAAAAATATTCTTTTACCAGCTATCATCCCACTGTACATTATCATATTTACCGCCACTGCCGTAGCTGCCACTATCATCATCGGAATCACTCCAATCATTATAATTGTCGTTTCCTCCATCACCCCAGAAATCACCATACTCGCTTGGAGGTGGAGGTGGCATCTTACTTCTATTAAATCTTACAGGAACAATCAATGCCACTTTCACTCGTTCTCCATACAAGTCACCTGGCTTGAATATTGGGAGTCCTTGCATAATACGAAGGGCCTCTTGATCATATTCGTCATTTACAGACTGAATGATCTCTTGACGGGTGGCTCTACCGCAACGATCTATCACAATCTGAACAGCAACAACACCTTTTGCCAACACTTCATTTCCTGCAGAGTCTGTTGATTCAACCACATGCGGATACTCCATATTGTCATTCACATATCGTGTCAACTGAACATCTCCTCCATGAGGAAACTCTGGCAAGTTCAACCCTTCTGGCCAACGTCCATATGTGCCACCATAGATTTTAGACTCCTGATTATCTATACAATCAGGATATAAATCCTCGAATTCTCCGTAAAGGTTGTCCTGTGCCCATAAAGCGAAAGAACTACAAAGAGAGAGTAATAAAATTAATATAAGTCGCAAATCTTTCATTTCACATTAGAATAAAGACATTTGTCCATTTTCATCCGGCATCATAGAAGAATCTTCCGAAGCGTCATCTTCTGGTGCTGCTTCCGGTTCTGGCTCTGGTAATCGAAGAGGCTCCAACTCCTCAATCTTCTCAATATTCCATGTATGCAATCGCTTACCTTTCGCCTTCATTCCCTTCACACCAATGAACTCTTCCACATCAATCTCCATTGGTTCGCGATGAGCATCCACACCACCGAATGTCAATTTAATTCTCGGATAAACCGTATCCGTAATCAACAGCATCACAGACT
Source organism: Paludibacteraceae bacterium (assembly GCA_045600225.1). GTDB lineage: Bacteria > Bacteroidota > Bacteroidia > Bacteroidales > Paludibacteraceae > UBA1181. The sequence goes on along the minus strand of JAZRXL010000014.1, from coordinate 153,017 downwards.
TAGGGTTATCACTGACAAAATTAAGTTTTTTATTAGTATCTTCTAATACAAAACGCTTAATATATTTATAATTTTCGTTTGCATCAAACAAGGCTACCGACCACACTTTATTCGGAATAAACTTCTCAACAATCATCACATCATCCTCAAAGTGATTGGTATCTTCAAAGCCTGTCAAATAGTAGTCACCCTTCTTTGTGATAACCAAGATTCGATCCTCCGACTGGAACTCTCCAAGCAATGTACCCCTTCCATCATAATTCAAACGAAGAACATCCTTATCAAACCAAACCGAACGACCTCCCAAAGTAGAAGATCCCTTCTGCTTTAAGGTGATCTTTAGCACTTCATTCTTGGTCAATATATTACCCATGGACTGACGGCCTTTAATAGCGATTTCACCGAAGTCTCTTTCAAAGACAGGGACCTTAAGTCTCAATTTAGGCTTTAAAGTCACCTTTATCACCTCTGCCTCTGCATTTAAGTTTGCAGAGAAATACAATATCTTAGATCCTGATGTGCCTTGTGTAATATCATACTCCTTATCACGGGTAACACCAGTTACCGCAAAACGTTTTATATAAGTACTACCAGCCTTTCCATCTCGATAAGCCACATTGTATACCGTACGCTTATCATTTTTCTTAAACACGTTGACATAAAGAAGATCCTTTCCGATGTATTTCTTTTCTGCCACTTTTGAAATCTGATATTTACCATCCTTATGAATAGTAATGATATCATCAATGTCAGAACAATTACAGATAAATTCAGATTCATCCTTCTTTAAACCTGTTCCAACAAATCCCTCTTCCCAGTTCACATACAACTTTTCGTTGGCTTCTACCACCTTTGTCGTTTGAATAGTCTCGAAAGAACGGATTTCTGTCATACGAGGGTAACGAGAACCATACTTTTCCTTGAGCGACTTATACCATAAGATAGTGTAATCGACCAAGTGCTCTAGGTTATAATTAATTTCATCAATTTGTTGCTTCAAGGCAACGATTTGTTCTTCTGCCTTATCGGAATTAAACTTAAGGATACGAGCCATCTTAATTTCTAGTAAGCGAGCCAAATCGTCACGAGTCACATCACGGACAAACAATTCACGGAATGGCTCCAAACGATGGGCAATATGAGTAAGAGCCGCATCCACATCCTTACTATCCTCAAACTTCTTATCCTTATAAATTCTCTCCTCAATGAATATCTTTTCCAAAGAACAGAAGTTCAACTGTTCCAACAATTCGTGTTTTCTAACCTCCAACTCCTTACCTAAGATATCTTTTGTCTTATCAGCAGAGATCTTTAGAATTGTATGGACATTTGTAAATAGAGGTTTGTCATCACAAATCACACAACAATTCGGAGATATGCTCACTTCACAATCCGTAAATGCATATAGAGCGTCGATTGTCTTATCAGAAGATGTTTTTGCCTCCAAATGGACAAGCAATTCAGCCTTATCAGAAGTGTTATCCTCTATCTTTCTAATACTAATCTTTCCTTTATCATTGGCAGCAATGATAGACTCCATCAAAGTATCCGTTGTTGTTCCAAACGGAACATCCGAGATAACAAGAGTCTTATTATCTAATTTAGTAATCTTAGATCTTACACGAATACGGCCACCTCTTTCTCCATCATTATAGCGAGACACATCCATCAAACCTCCTGTTTGGAAATCTGGATACAACTCAAAATCCTCACCTTGCAAATAGGCAATGGCAGCATCTATTATCTCGTTGAAGTTATGGGGAAGAATCTTGGAAGACAAGCCGACCGCAATACCTTCTACTCCTTGAGCAAGCAACAATGGGAATTTAACCGGTAAAGTAACAGGTTCCTTATGACGTCCATCATAAGATGACATCCATTCTGTCACCTTAGGACTATATAAAACATCCAAAGCAAATTTAGACAAACGAGCCTCGATGTAACGAGGAGCAGCCGCATCATCACCAGTAAGAATATTTCCCCAATTTCCTTGTGTATCTATCAATAAATCCTTTTGACCCAACGTAACCAACGCACCACCAATAGAGGCATCTCCATGTGGATGATATTGCATTGTCTGACCAATGATATTTGCTACCTTGTTGTATCTACCATCATCAATATTCTTCATTGCATGAAGAATACGACGCTGAACAGGCTTCAAACCATCTTCAAGATGAGGCACTGCACGATCCAGAATAACGGCAGAAGCATAATCCAAGTACCATCTTTGAAGCATACCTGGAAGATGCGTCACATCATCTTCTATTTTAACAACAGAGCCTGAAGATTCTCCATCAGACAAAGAGCCTTCCAAATCCTCATTTTCCAAATCTTGATTTTCAAATTCGTCTGCCATAAAAGGATCAATTTAGAACATTTCTTATTTTATCGGTAAAGATACAAAAAAGTATATAAATAAAAAAAGAGGAAGACTTTCATCTTCCTCTCTGTGCGGATAAAGGGACTCGAACCCACACGCCTCGCGGCACCAGATCCTAAGTCTGACGCGTCTACCAATTTCGCCATATCCGCTTAGGAACAATTTCCGAATGCAAAATTAAAACATTTTTTTGAATCAGCAAGCATGAAAGCAAAAAAAAGAGGAAAATCTTTCGACTTTCCTCTTTTTTATAATAAACCAAACTATTAGTATGGATATTTTGAACCAGCCTTAACACCAGTGTACTTGTCGAAACGAGCACCTCCTTGGTCCTCTGGAACGATACGGAAGTTATCAAATCCCACAAACATATAGTTTCCAATTGCTCCTGGAACTTTCTTTTGCATATTCTTATCGTCATCAGTATTGATATAGAAGTTGTAGAAGTCATTTGCAGACAAAGTTCTACAAGATTGATACAAATCAGTTGTAGCAATACTTCTATCCTTGATAGCGTATTTGAAATTGTCACGAGACAAAGGAATTGCAACAGTCATCCATCCATGTGCTGTAGAGAATGGCTTATCCATTTCCATTGTACCTGCAACTTCATTCATCAAATATGAACCTGGGTGGAACCATGCACCTGGCACACCGAAGTTTGAATTGTAGCAATAGATTTGAGACTCTCCATCATAGAAATAGTCTGTATTCTCTGTACCGTTAGTAGAGAAGTTTCGAGGAATATAGTGATCATCACAAGCATATGCTGGATAAACAGCCTTACATGACTCTCCTGTGATTTCAGAACCATAAGCAGTAAACATTACATACATATTAGAACCGAAAGGCAAAGATTCAGGAACATAAACCTCAAACTTCAACACCAATCTTTCCAAGTTTTCTGCTTGGAATGCGCCTAACAAGTTTCTAGGAGCAGCTGTTTCATCTTGAGTCTTTTGACAATAGAAGATTTGGTTTTCACCTGTTGTATAAACCCAAGCATCAGAAGTTGTAAGAGCAGTATAATAACCATTACATCCCTTAGGGAAGTTATTTGTTTCAGGACTATTAACTTTGATTCTCTCGAAGATTTGATCGTAAGCATCTCTCTTGATCTCATCAGCATTGTAGTAATCAGCTTGCCATGCATAACTCAAAGTATCCATAGAACCATGCCAGTCACTTGCCATAGTCTTATCGAAATCCAAGAAGATATTTCTTGTATCACGGAACATCATTGGAGATACGCTCTCACCGTGAGAGTTCTTCAAATATAATCTTGAGTTATCTGGAACACCAGCAGGAACTGGAATTAACAACTCAGTATTGTCGTGAGCAATTTCGAATTTCTCAACATTAACAACCTTACCATTCTCATCTTGAAACCAAAGTTGCATTGGATCGTTCAACTCTGGTGCATGAAGGAATGCAGTACCATACACACGAAGAGTATCTCCCTCTGGAACGAACTCAGAGTAGAACAACTTAATTGAAGGAGCAGGGATTGGCTTATCAATCAAATAAGTAACTTCGCATCCACCATTAGAACGCAATCTAATACTGCTTGTAGAAATCATGTTAGCCTCACAATCCAAAGTGATGATGATATTGTTATCAGTAATCATTGTTGGATTCAATGGCACAGAATACTCAACATTTGCAGTATCGACCAAAAGAACCTCTTTAGTCATAGAAAGACCTGTTCCCTTGATCACTACAGTCTCCTCAGAATACAATTGAGACAAAGACTTGTCCAAAGAATCTGCAGAAACAATGTAATCGATCTTATAAGAATCGCAATTGCAATTATTGCAACTATCCTCACAGGAAGTCATAAGACTTCCCATGGCGATAGGCATTGCAGCTATTAATAATTTACTTTTAAAATTCATTGTAATACAAATTAAGAATTAAAATTAGTATTCATACTCACCTGAAATTACCTGAGCTGACATTTCAAGAACTGAAGGTTGCAACAAAGCCTTCTCTGATTCAGGAATTGGCAAATACCATCTATTTCTAGCGATAAATGTCTCAGTGAATATCTCAACCTCCTTATCAGTGATAGGAGCATATTGATCAGTACCATAAGTTGCACCCAAAATATCTTGGCACTTAACAGCCAAAGCAAGACGAGTATAACCAGCCTCTGTTTGGAACAAAGCATCTCCTTCTGGAACCTCAGGAGAGTTTGTGAAACAGCATGCTCTATCCATTTGATACAAGAACTTGTTAGCCAATTCTGGGCTCAAATAATAGAAACGCTTCAAATCCAACCATGCTTGGCCTTCCATTGCAAACTCCTTACGACGTTGTTGAACCAAGTCAGTACGAATTTCACCATGGAACATTGGAACACCAGCTGGTACAGGAATCTCCTTAGAGACACCACCACCGTTACCATCGTCAACAGTTACAGTGTATTTGAATACCTCATCTGCAGTGTGAGCAGTCTCGAAATCTTGAAAATAAGAGATTTGCTTAATTTCTGGAGCTCCATGAGCTGAAAGAACTTCATTGATAGGACCAAGAACGCTAGCGTCTGTAACGATATCTTGCAAACCATATCCATTGTACAAATACCAAGCCTCAGCCAACATGAAGTATACATCTGACAAACGAATAACATCTTGACGTCTGTCGATAGACATACCAGAACCGTGAGAAGAAGTACCATTAACACCCCAGATCATCTTCTTGATATTGTTCATCAAGTGTTGACCTTCAGACAAGAAATCCTTTCCTGTAGCACCGAACTGAACTTCACCAGACTTCAACTTAGAAGCGTAGTCGCTACCATACCAAGCCTTATCACCTTCAATTGTTTGGTATCCGTTTCCTGTACCATTACCTACGTAGAAACACAATTCTTTCTTACGAGCGTCATCATCAGAGAATGAATTAAACAATGTATAAGTCAAACCTTTTCCAACACCCCATCCTGAACCAGGACTCCATTCTGAACTTCTAGCCATTTGAGATTGATAAGCAGAACCTTCTGCATAATCTCCCATTCTCCAATACAAAGCAAAGACAGTCTCTTTTGATGGAGTTGTTCTGTTCTCTCCTGCAAATATATTTGCATGAGTATCCAAAGAGAATTGAGTTTTAGCATTATAAATCTCATTCAAATATTGGATAGCAAGAGTCAACTTAACTGCTGGATCTGGACAAACATAAGGATACACCAATCCAGGAGTTGCCTCACGACAAGATGCCATTGTCAAATATAGTTTTCCTAACAATGCACCTGCTGAATATCTTGTTGCTCTCCATGAGTCTGATTGAGAATAAGGAAGCAAAGCATAAGCCATTTGCAAATCCTTCTCAATTGCAGCATACAAAGTTGCACGAGATACGCGAGGAAGAGTCTTATTCTGAGAAATATCGTTTCCTGTATTCAAGACAAGCGGACACTCTCCAAAGTACTCTGTAGCCAAGAAATGAGCATAACCTCTAAACAAGTAAGCCTCACCTAGAACAGCATTCAAATCTTCTGCTGTCATATCTGCAGGGATTGCACCAGCAGCAACTGAATCTGACACCAAGTGGATAATCTGATTTGCTTGAGAGATAACACCACTATACAAAGATTTATAACCTTCTGCCAAGATTGAGTTGTCCTCACCGATAGACAATCTAAACAAGGCACCTTCTTGGTCATTTACGTTGAACAACACACCTGATAAACCTTCATTCACACACCAAGAGAACTTACTCTCGTACTGTGACCATTTATAACCTCCGTATAGAGTTGAAGACAACGATTGGTACGATTTCTTTGAAGTCAATGTTGCAGCTGTATAGCTAGAATAGTCATCGACATTCAAGAAATCCTTGCATGAGGTTGCAAGTAACATCGTAGCACCTGCACCTATAAGCAATGATTTATATTTTAATTTACCGAAATTCATAATCACAATTTTATTTTATATTAGAAATCAAAATTCAAACCAAGGACAAATTGACGAGGCAATGGATAACCACCGACATCAACACCTTGGAAGATTGCACTCTTATTAGAAACTTCTGGGTTCATACCAGAGTAGTTAGTAATAGTAGCAACGTTTTGAACATTGAATGACACTCTGAAGTTGCTCAAATGCATCTTCTCTACATGTTGCTTAGGTAGAGTGTAAGAAAGTCCAATGTTTTGAATACGCAAGAATGAACCATCCTCAATGTAACGATCAGATATTGTATTAGCATCATCCTTACCATTAGCAGTTGTATTAGGACGAGGCATGCTTGTATTTGAATTCTCAACATACTTAGAACCATCTTCAGCAGTTACGACTCTAGCATAATCCAAAACTGTTGCCAATTGGTTTACACCAGCACGGTCCATACCTTCAATCTTAGAACGAAGCAAGTTGTAAACATCGTTTCCATAAGAACCAGCCAAGAAGATGTTCAATGACCAAGGACCCCAAGAGAAGGTATTGTTCATACCGAATGTGAAATCAGGGTTTGGATCTCCAATATAAGTCTTATCGTTGTTATCGATCTTACCATCAGAATTGATATCTACATAGTTGATATCACCAACGTCAGTACCGTCGAAACGAGAAACAGATTCTAGTTGTGCAGTATTTTGGATAATTCCGTCAGTTTTGTATCCATAGAACAAACCTGGAGCATGACCAACAGCAGAGAAGCAATAATCTCTTGGAGCTGCCTTAAACTCAAGACTACCCTTCAATGGAGTTGAGTCATTCAACAACTCGATAACCTTGTTACGTACCAAAGAGAAGTTAACATCTGTTGTCCACATGAACTTAGAAGAACCTAATTGCTTGTTGATGTTTGTTGAAGTCAATGTAACATCAAAACCGGCATTTTGCATTGAACCTGCATTTACGTTAGGTACATCTGTATACAACCATGAACTATTACGATCTGCCAAAGTCATACCTGGCTCAGCCTTTACGATCAAATCGATATTTCTCTTATAGTAAGCATCGAATGTCAAAGACAAACGCTCTTTGATGAATCCAACATCGATACCACCATTAACTTGCCAGTTTGTCTCCCAAACCAAATCAGGATTCAACCATACGCTTTGAGTCAATCCATTATCATAATGACCCTTTACCTCTTTATAGCTTAATCTATAAGCCATATCAGAACCTGCGTTACCAGTTTGACCGTAACCCAAACGAACCTTCATTGAAGAAACAGCCTTCTTGAAGTTATCAGAACCTCTTTGGTAGAAAGGCTCTTGGTCAACACGCCAAGCAAAAGCGAAAGATGGGAAGAATCCCCAACGATGTTCTGGAGACAATGTAGAAGATCCATCGGCACGACCAGTTGCAGTAATCAAATATCTTTCTTTGTAGTTATAATTAACACGAGCAAGGAAAGACATCATTGATTGTGCACCCTTGTATCCAGTAATATTTTCAGGATTACCTAGGTTATTGTTTTGATATTGTTTGTCGATAAACAAATTATCATCCAAGTAACCAGTCTTAGTAGTAGTAGATCCACTCCAAGTAGCTTTCCAAGCTTCATAACCCAACATTGCGCCAAAGTTATGATCTGGGTGCTTTCTGCTTTGACGATCCAAACCATTAGTAGAGAAGTTCAAAGTAGAAGAGAATCGCCAATACATGTTATCACGCTCGATAAACGATTGCTTGTTTATTTGCTCATCAGCTGGAGTTTGACCCTTAACTGTTGGAGTAAATTGATTTTCCTCAGCTCCTGTGTAATCAACACCGAAATCATTTCTCCAAGACAATGTCTTAGTGAAATCGATGTTAGCAAACACATTACCCATTACGTTATTTCTTGTAACATTGATAGGAGAATAGTTTGCATCACGAGCAGGGTTTGTCTTGATTTCTTGAGATCTGCTTCCCAATGAAACATATTGACCATCGAAGTCTGTTGGAGAAGTAGAAGGTTTTGAAATCAATGATTGGATGTAGATTTGCTCATCGATAGCACCACCGACACCCAATCCACCTAGTGAATTGTCATCTGACAACTCGAAACCTTGTTGCTTAGTTTGAGTGATATGAGTATAAGCCAAGCTCAAACCTGTACGCAACCACTTCTTTGTTTGATTCTCAACATTCACACGACCGTTGAAACGTTGGAAGTCAGTATTAATGATTACACCATTTTGATCTGCATAACCCAAAGAGAATGCGAACTGAGTCTCCTTGTTACCACCAGTAACAGAGAGTTGGTGTTGGTGGCTGATTGCAGTTCTGAAGATTTCATCTTGCCAATCTGTACCCTTTCCTCCTAATGCTGCAGCTGCAACCAATTCCTTATCTGCATTTGTCTCATTGAATGCCTTGATCACAGTAGGATCTGTGTAGAATGAAGCATACTCTTGCAAATCCATCAAATCCAACTTGTCAGAAACAGCAGACACAGAGAATGATCCTGAATATGCTACTGTTGCATGAGAAGCATCCTTGCTACCCTTCTTAGTTGTGATCATGATGACACCATTTGCTGCACGAGAACCATAGATAGCTGTTGCAGAAGCATCCTTCAACACCTCCATTGATACGATATCAGCAGGGTTGATAGAAGCCAATGGGTTAGAACCAGCACTTTGCTTACCACCACCGATAGGCATACCATCAACAACATACAATGGTTGTGAGTTACCAGTCAAAGTAGACGTACCACGGATACGCACAGATGACTCAGCACCTGGTTGTCCTGATGATGCAGAAACTTGCACACCAGACACACGACCTTGCAATGCTTGGTCAACAGACACTGTTGTAGTTGACTTCAACGCATCTTCACCCACAGAAGCCAAGGATCCGGTCAAGTCGCTCTTACGCATCTTACCATAACCGACCTCAACAACAACGTCATCCAACATCTTAGCATCTTCCTCCATGGAAATGTTCAACGTACTTGGCGTTTTTGGAGTGATTTTGATAGTCTTGGTAGTGTATCCCATGAAAGAGACCTCCAAAACATCACCATTGCTAACGGAAATTTCATAATTTCCATCCATATCCGTAGGAACACCTGTTGTAGTTCCCTGGATCATCACGCTTGCTCCTGGCAATTCTCCACTTGAATCAGACACCTTTCCCTTAATGGTTCTTTGTGCCATCAAGCCGAAACATGTGAAGAGCAATGCTAAAGATAATAGTAATCTTCTCATTTTTAATAGATTATAATTAATATTAATTTAAAATATACATAACTAGACCCTTTTTACACAAGGTCGGCACAAATGTAACTTAAAAAAAACAAAAAAACACTATTTTTATATAAAATTATTTAACATCTATACTTTTCTTTTTCCTATGAGAAAAAACAAAAAAGGAAGGAGCGTTCAAAAACAAACCCCATCCTTCCTTAATTATATTAGCGAATTATCACCTTCTGCTGTTGATTTTTAGCCTTAACTATATATGTACCAGCTCTCATCAATGGGATCTCTGTTTCTGTTCCGCGGTAAACAACACGTCCTAAAATATCAACCACCACAAATTCCACGCCAGAAGGCAAGCCTTTGACATATAATATGTTTTCATTTGTATATACAACCAACTTATTCTTACACTTAAATTTAGCACTGAATGTTAAATTCTTAGCTGGCATCTCAGAAGGAACTTCCTCATCCCATCCAGTAAATACATATCCATTTTTCTCAACTGAATTTGGCAATTCAAACGACTCACCATAAGGAACATTCAATGACATAATCACCACTCCATCAGAAATCACTGTCACATTGTACAAATTAGCTTGCCATACTGCATTTACCTTAACATCTTGACTCGGCATCACTGCTGGAATTGTATCACTCCATCCAACAAAGGTATAACCTTTCCTTGTTGGATTTGAAGGAATTTCGATAGAATCTCCGTATGAATAACTTACTGAAACCGTCTTTTTATGAGTAACATAAGTAAAGTCATATACATTCAATGTTCTTATTGCAACTAAAGTAAGATCCCTCGAAGGCATTGTCTTAGGAAGTTCTTCACTCCAGCCTTCAAACTTATAACCCTCCTTCTCTGCAACCTTCAACTCTTCAACCTCCGCTCCAAATTCGTAAGTATACACAACCGTATCGTCATCTACAACAAACGTCAAGTCATACAAATTCTTCTTCCATACAGCATTGATCACGACATCCGAATCAGGCATTGTTGCAGGCAACTCTCTATCCCACTTCAAGAATGAGTATCCAGCCTTGGTAGGAGTTGACGGAGTCTCAACTTTATCTCCATAATTATATGACATCTCACTGATCACCTCTCCATCTGAAAGACATTTCAAAGTGTAATCTACTTTAGCATATATCGCATGTACCGTGATTCCGTGAGCAGGCATCAACTCTGGAAGAGAGTCACTCCATTCCTGGAACTCATATCCCTTTCGAGCAACAACCTCAGGAACCTCAATGGTATCTCCATACAAATACTCTCTTAAAACAGTATCTTGATCCATGATCACCTTGAAATTGTATACATTTCTGTTCCATACTGCAACAACAGTCAAATTAGAATCAGGCATAAATTCCGGCAATTCTGGTTGCCACATTTCAAACGTATGACCTTCTTTTAATGGACTATCTACAGAAATCTTTTCATTGAATGCAAGAGAATAAACAGATGTATTATCATCCACAACAACCACCAGGTTATATGTTTTATCAGCAAATACAGCAGAAACTACCAAATCAGAATCTGGCATATAATCTGGCAATTCATTACTCCATCCAACAAATCTCATTCCTTCAATTCCCGGATCCATCAACTTATTCAACTTCTCTGAATAGTCATATTTAAATGAGAACGTATCATCAAGCACAACAACATGCAAATAGTGCGCGTTGATAGACCATACTGCATCTATTTGCAGATCCTCAGCAGGCATCACAACAGGAAGTTCCTTGCTCCAACCTGCGAATGTATAGCCCTCTTTGTCTGGATCTGCAACAGATTGAATAGTGTCCCCATAGCTATACTCGAATTGACTTACAGAATCATCAACAACCAAAGTTAAGTTATAACTATTCACAGTCCAAGAACCAATGATTGTCACATCTTTTGCCGGCATTGTTTCAGGGAACTCAACATTCCAACCACTAAACGTATATCCTTGTTTAACTGGATCTGTTGGTTTAACCACATTTTGAAGATAAGAATACTCTGTATTAGTTGTATCATCGTCAACAACCAAAGAAAGAGTATACTTATTAACTTCCCACATCGACTCTGAGATCAGATTCATCGCAGGCATAACCTCAGGCAATTTAGGAGACCATCCTGCGAAAGTAAATCCAACACGTTCTGGATCCTCCACATCAATAATCTCTCCATAAGGAAGTTTCACAGACATAGTATCAGAGTCTGTAACGAGTGTCAACTCAAATATATTTTGCTTCCACATAGCCTCAAGGACAACATTGTCTGCCGGCATCAATTCAGGAATATCATCACTCCATCCAACAAACTCATAACCCTCTCTAATAGGATCTGCAATAGTACGGATTGTATCCTCATACATATATAGAATTGAATCGGATTTATTTCCATCATTAACAACCAACACATATTGGTTTCGATTCCACAATGCCTCTATTGTCATATCCTCTGCAGGCATTGATTCTGGAACAATCGAATTCCAACCAGCAAATGTAAATCCTTTTAACTGAGGATCCTCGAATGGATCTATTGCTTCTCCATAAGCTTTTACGATTCGAAGCGTGTCTCCTTCATGGTTAATCTTGATTAAGTCATAATAGTTCACACTCCACATTGCCTTAACTTCTATATCATTAGCTGGCATCACACCTGGAATTGCAGGCATCCACTCTTCAAACGTATATCCTTTTCTTTCCGGTATTTCTATCTTTATCTCTTCCAAGAATTCATACATACTTGTATCTCTTGATTCTTCATTTACAAGAATCAATTTGTAACTATTGACAGACCATAAAGCTTCTACAAGTAATGAGCTATCTGGCATTGTTTCAGGAATTGCAGGCAACCAACCGCCAAATGTATATCCTTCCCTAACCGTGTCTGAAGGTTGATCGATCAATTGACCATATTTATAACGGGCAACAGTAGTATCTCCATTCGAAACTACAGCCAACATATAAATAACATCTTCCCACTCTGCAACATACTCTAGATCTCTTGCAGGCATTATAGACGCAATTTCTTGATCCCAACCTAAGAACCTTGCACCTTTTTTCTCAGGATCAGACAATACAGGAACTGTAGATCCATAAGGAACAGAGTCGATCTTCAAAGTATCGTCTTCATTCTTCCACAATACTTGGTACTTATTCAAAGTCCACAAAGCAGATAATGTATCATTATGAGCTGGCATTGTAGTAGGAAGCGCAGGAATCCAATCTGAGAATGTTGATCCCATCTTTGATGGATTATCAACAGCAACAGGTTCTCCATATGCAAATCGAACCACAGTCGTATCATTTTCATCTTCGATAAGTACCAAATTATAAGTATTGACTACCCAATCTGCAACAAAGACCATATCATTTGCTGGCATATTCTCTGGAATCTCTTGATCCCATCCTCTAAATGAATAACCAACCTTTGTTGTATCCTTATAAACTTGAATCTTATCCTCAAACAAATAAGACTCAACTACAGTGTCGCCGTTCAACACCCATGAGACATTATAAGTATTTCTATCCCATACTGCATCTAGCACCACATTTGAATCTGGCATTACAGTTGGAAGGCTTGGAGACCATTCCTTAAATGTAAATCCTCTTTTCTGAGGGACAGAAGGATCTTGAACTGTTTCATTGTAGTTATAAGTAACCACATTCAAAGTATCGCCATCTGCACGAGTAACCAGGTCGAAATGAAGCAACTCCATATCTGCAACCAACAACACATCTCTTCCTGGCATTACAGAAGGCACCTCCTCCGACCATCCTTTGAAGTCATAACCCTTCTCTTGAGGATCTTTCAAAGAAACAAGATTGCCAAATGTATAATAAGTAATAGTTGGTTTACAATTCACTAATGTAGTTAATGTATAAGTTTTAATCGCCCATTTTGCAACGACTGTCAAATTTTCATCTGGCATGACTGATGGCAAAGTTTCATTCCAACCATTGAACTCATAACCCACCTTGGCAGGTTCTTGCAAAGGCAATATGGAAGAACCATATTCATAATAGATTGTATCATTCTTTAATTTGTCATCCAAATCATTAACAACCACAATCCTATAAGCATTTGTAGACCAAACAGCAGAGAGTGTGACATCCTTCGCAGGCATAGTTGCAGGTGCATCACCCCATCCTATGAAGACATTACCATCTTTCGAAGGCTTATGTAATGATTTGTAATCAATCAAATCATTATACTTGTAAACCTTTGTCATCAACAACTCTTCGCCATCCATAAAATTAAGAGAGTACTCTTTGGGAGACCACTGTGCAACAAGAATCACATTTCTTGCTGGCATCTTCTCCGGAACAGCATTGTTCCATCCCTCAAATTCATAGCCCAACTTACTTGGTTCTTCTATCTCATTTACGGTTGCGTTATATTTGTAGGTAAACACTTCCGTCTTAGAATCATCCTCATCATCGTTTATAATAGTAAGTGTATATTGATTCACACTCCAGATTGCCTCAAAGGAAAGATTTCGAGAAGGCATAACAGACGGTATTGTTCCATCCCAATCCACGAACGAATATCCGGGTTTATTCGGGTTTTCGTAATCTACCAACTCGACAGCTTCACCATAAGAGAATAAGTGTGTATAATAAACTTCACCATCAATCAAAAGGTTTAGTTTATACTTATCTGTGTTCCAAATCGCTTTAATGGTCAAGTTCTCCGCTGGCATGGTTGCTGGTTGAACCTTATCCCATCCAATGAACACATAACCTTCCATGACTTGATCCTCAAGTGGTTCCAAAGGTTGTCCGTAGAATTTCTCGGCAACTACAGAATCCTCATCATTATAGTAAACCACATACCTATATTTAATGTTGCTCCATACTGCGTCTGCAACAACATCGCTTGCTGGCATAGTCTGAGGAAGTTCAGGGTTCCATTTTTCAAAAACACATCCTTCGTGAACAGGGGATTCTACACTAATAGGATCTTTATACTTCATTAAAATTGTGTCAGCAGATGGTTTAAAATCCAATCCTTTACGCAAAACCAACTTATATGTGATTGCCTCCCATTTTGCTTTAATGACGTAATCTGAATTAGGCATAACAGAAGGGACATCTTTATTCCAACCAAGAAAATCATAACCAACCATAGAAGGATTCTCAACAGTAGGGAGAGGATCTCCGTAATGGAACAATGCTTCCGTAGAGTCCAAATCTGATGTATACACGACAAAACGATATGTATTTTGCGACCAAACAGCATGAACGACATAATCCGTAGCAGGCATAGTTGCAGGAATTTCGACATCCCATTGAAGGAATGTGTAACCATCTCTAGAAGAAGCCTTCAATTCAGGGACCTTTGCACCGTACGTAAGTTCAACGACAGTCGAATCATCTTCTGTCTCATATACCACATATCGATAAATATTCTGACTCCAAACTGCAGTTACCGTAACATCCTCTGCAGGCATAAATTCTGGGAGTTCTGGAACCCACTTAACAAATGAATATCCAACACTGTCAGGATCCAAGACATTCGTAATCTCTTTTTGAAACTCAATAGACAACGTGTCGTTAGAAGAGGCATCTGCAATATTCTTCACCAAAATCAACTGATAGCTTTTAGCTTTCCAAACAGCTGAGTATGTCAGATTCTCAAATGGCATATACTTAGGGAGATCTCTATCCCATCCCATAAAGTAGAAACCTGTTTTAGTTGGCTCTTCCATCTCTGAGAGATCAACAGCACTCTCATAAGGAATAGACTTTTCAAACAGAACGTCTTCACCATCTACAAAGGTAAGTTTATACATAGCATTAGTCCATACGGCTCTAATAATCAAATCCTTTGCAGGCATTGTTTCAGGAAGTTCCATATTCCAACCTACGAAATCAAACCCTTTGTTTTCCGGATCAGACAAAATAGGCAACTCCTCTCCATATTTTCTTAAGTAGACAGTTGAATCGTCATCTGTCACATATACAACGCAACGATACGTGTTTTCGCTCCATATTGCATGAACTCTCAAATCCTCCGCTGGCATTGTCGTCGGAATCTCTGCATCCCATCCTTCAAATGTCCATCCAACCCTAGTCGGATTTCTGGGTTTTGTTATTCTACTTCCATAATTCAATTTCGTAACCACCGAATCTTCATCTGAAGTATAAACAACAAAAAAGTAATCAATCATGTTCCACTTTGCACGAATTGTCAAATCAGCAGCAGGCATCGTCTCTGGAAATTCCTTATCCCATCCGGCAAAAGTATAACCAATACGCGTTGGTTCTTCTTCAACCACCTCTACAACATCTCCATAATAGTGTTGTGTGGAAATGACTGGCTGATTTTGATCTGCACCATATACCTTATAACTATATAGAGTTTTTTCCCATTGTCCCACATAAGTCACTCCGTCCATGCTCATTGCAGCAGTGGTAGGAAGTTCCGGATCCCATCCTTTGAATGTATAACCCAAGAACGAAGGTTTCTCCACAGAAACAGCCGATCCACAATCAAACGTCTTTGTATACTCAGGGATCGACATACCCAAGCTCTCATCTGATGGTTGGAATATTGAAGTCAACTGATGTACCGTTAGAAGAGCTGTAATAACCAAATCGTTCGAAGGCATTACAGA
Organism: Paludibacteraceae bacterium; assembly: GCA_045600225.1. Classification (GTDB taxonomy): domain Bacteria; phylum Bacteroidota; class Bacteroidia; order Bacteroidales; family Paludibacteraceae; genus UBA1181. The sequence continues at coordinate 136,876 of JAZRXL010000014.1, read as the reverse complement.
AGGAATCTCTTGATCCCAACCATTAAATTCATGGCATTCCAATGCCGTAGGTGTTTCAACAGAAATAGGTTGACCCACTTCCACAAACTCATCGCGAACAATTTTATTATCAACAACTACCTGAAGTCTTTTAAAATCTCCTTTGGAGATTGTCACATCAGAGAAACAGCCTCTAAAGTTTCCAGAATAGCACAATCGAATATATCTGGTGTCTGAAGACAATTTAATAGCTATGTTATTTACCATTCTCGAACTTGAAGTCCAAATCTTAGAACTCCATTTCACTCCATCGGGACTCTCTTTTACATACCATTCAATTCCGGTAGTCAAAGCAGCAGCCTCTCCGTCAAAAAACAAAGAGTCTGGTTCTCCTTGAAAGGCAATATCTACGTATTTATCATTCCAGTTAAAACCACCACCAAAATCTCCAACGCAAACACCCTCAAGACCAGCTCCATCCACCTCTGGATGACCCCAACCTTTCACACCACTCGACGAAACAACTACGGTTGCATCATTGAAATAGGATTCTGTCATGGTAAATGGAACAGAAACTTCTCCATAAGAAGTTATCGTTATCAAACAAAAAGTAACAAATAGGGCAATGTACTTTAAAATATTTATTTTTTTCATGTACTCTTTTTTAATGTTTATGCTTTAATAAACCACCTCAGTCGCCTACTAAGCAAAATTTCGTGCAAATATAGACATTTTTTCAAAAGAAAAGGGGCAATTTCTTAAGGAAATCGCCCCTCGGTTTAAATATTTTCAATAGAAACTATTTTTAGTCCCATTTTGTATTACGCATATCGCCTGTTTGCTCGAATGCCAAATGCATGTTCAAGGCCTTCGAAAGCGTCATTGGAGTATGGTATTTTCCTGCAGCCATCTTGACATAATCCCAAAGCAACTCTTTATAATCAGGGTGAACACAATTCTCAATGATAGTCTCTGCCTTTTGCATCGGAGACTTAGCGCGCAAATCTGCAACACCTTGTTCAGTTACGATTACTTTTACTGAGTGTTCTGAGCTATCGATATGGCTTGCCATAGGAACAATTGCAGAGATAACACCGCCCTTAGCAACAGAAGGACAAGTAAAGATCGACAAGAATGCATTACGAGAGAAATCAGCAGAGCCACCCAATCCATTCATCATCTTTTGTCCTAACACATTTGTACTATTTACATTTCCGAAGATATCCAACTCCAAAGCTGTATTGATAGCAATTACTCCCATACGGCGAACTAACTCTGGATGGTTTGTCAACTCCTGAGGACGAAGCATCAACTTATCTTTGAAAAACTCATAGTTTGCATAAACATCCATCAAAACATCATCAGACAATGTCAATGAACTTCCACTGGCGAAAGTGATACGACCCTTCTTCATCAAATCAATCACTGAATTCTGAATTACCTCAGTAAACATTGTGAAGGAAGGAATATCCGGACAATTACCCAAAGAACCTAACACTGCATTTGCAATGTTACCTACACCAGACTGCAAAGGCAAAAACTCTCTTGGTATAATTCCTTTATGTAGCTCACTCAACAAGAAGTTAGCAACATTTTCACCAATCTTTGCTGTTACAGCATCTACTGGAGTAAATGGTGCAATACCATCCGGCATATTCGTCTCAACCACACCCAACACCTTTTTAGGATCTACCTTCAAAGTCGCAGATCCAATTCTATCAGAAGGAGTATAGATAGGAATCTCACGACGGTAAGGAGGGTTGGCAGGCTCATACAAATCATGCATACCCAAGATACTTGCAGGGTGGTGAGCATTCAACTCGATAATAATATGATCAGCAGACTCTACCAATGTAGGAGTAATACCGACAGAAGTAGTCAATACGATCTCCCCGTTTTCTGTAATATCAGCAGCCTCAATAAGAGCGTAATCAAGCTTACCTAGGAAACCATAACGAAGGTCTTGTGCAACATGCGACAAGTGCATATCAAAATATTGAACTTCACACTTGTTGATTGCATTACGCATATCCTTGCTAGACTGGAACGGAGTACGGAATTTAACAGCCTTTGCACGAGACAAAGCACCATCTATTTGATCACCTGTTGAACCTCCAGTGATCAAGCCTACCTTAAACTCATTTCCTTTTGCATGTTCAGCCTCTGCCTTTACAGCAAGCGCCGCAGTAACAGCCTTTACAGTACCTACTGATGAGAATCCTCCAATACCTATTACATCATCGTGTTTGATGTAAGATGCTGCCTCCTCGGCTGTGATAAACTTGAAAGCCATATTAATGTATATTTCTATTTTGTTTTTAAGATCTCTTATGAGTCACAAAGGACTTTTGCATAAATAATGCGCAAATATACATTTTTTATTCGAAACACAAGTATGAACATACATAAATATTGTTAAACAACATCTTTTCTTACATACGATTACTTGCACGAATGCATATTTGAATAAATATTCAGCAAAAGGGGCATTTCCTTTTAATTCATCATTTTCATCTATACAAAAGAAGCAAAGACGCAACTAAATTCCTTTGCCCCTTTCTTCGGATTATTCTAATTAATATTCTTTCTCTTCCACAATTAGATCAATCAAGGAAGAATAATTGCAGAATGTTTTTTCTTTTTTAGATTCCTATTGTATAATTCATAATTAATCAAATAGTTTGTGTATTTTTGTTCTCTAATCGTATTCATGAAAAATAAAAAGTAAAATGACTGAGAAATTATCTCTTAAAGAAAAAATTGCGTACGCATTAGGTGACGCATCCGCAAACATCGCTTGGCGTGGTGTTTCTGCATTCTTATTTATCTTCTACACCGATGTATTCGGATTAGGTCCTGGCATTGTTGCAACCCTTATGCTTTTAGCAAGAACCAGCGACGGTGTATCTGATGTCTTAATGGGTATATTGGGAGACCGAACAAAATCCAAATACGGAAAATTCCGTCCTTGGATTTTATGGACTGCCCTACCTTTAGGTATCATTTTGTCTCTTCTGTATGTATGTCCAGAAAGTTGGTCTATGCCTTGGAAAATAGCATACGCATACACCACATACATTCTATTCACCTTAATATATACAGCCAACAACATTCCATACGGAGCATTGATGGCTGTCATGACTGGTGACGACAAGGAGAGAACTAGTATTGGCTCATTCAGAATGGTAGGAGCATTTGCTGGCGGTATGCTTGTTCAGGGGTCTCTTCTTTTCTTAGTAGCCTATTTTGGAAACATTAATCCAACCATTGCAACTCAACAATTAGATACTGACAAATACGAGATCACGGTTTCTGCTCCGAAAGACATTCAAAATGTGAATATTAAAACAGAGAACGGCATAGCCACATTCCTAATGGTTGGCAACGAGAAAGACAGCGCCACCGTAGGTAAGAGCTTCTCTATGCAAGCAAACCAACCATACACATTCATCGTTGAGGGAGAAGAGAACATCTCAGAAAAAGATTTCACCATCATCGATCAAAGACAGGGTTATAGTAAAGCAATCAGCACACTATCTATCGTATTGGTTCTTTGCTTGTTTATCACTTTCTACTTCACGAGAGAAAGAGTAACCCCTCCAGCAACACAAAAAACTAACATTCTGAATGATTTGAAAGACTTGATTACAAACAAGCCTTGGGTCGTTTTGCTATTTGTTGGACTTACCTTCAACGTCTACAACAACATGAAGCAATCCATTACTGTCATTTATTTCACACACTATGTTCACAATCAACTAATGGCTGGTGCCTACATGACAGTGCTAATGCTTGCTTCCATCGCAGGCGCGGCAATTACGACTCCATTGAGCAAAATGTACGGAAAGAAGAACCTATTTATCGCCGCCCTAATATTTTCGGGCGTAATCAACTCTCTTTTGTACTTCTGCGATGCACAAGACAAAGCATTCATTTTTGCCATCGGAGCAATTTCCGAATGTGCTGCAGCTATTATGCCAACACTGTTCTTTGCCATGTTAGGAGATGCAGCCGATTACTCAGAATACGTAAATGGAAGACGTGCCACTGGACTTGTATATTCAGCCGGCTCCTTCGCAACAAAATTTGGAGGTGGTATCGCAGGAGCCATCATCGGTTGGGTATTGAGCATCTATGGTTACGACGGACAAAACTCTGTAGCAATTCAAAACGCAATCCCTGGCATCATCCAATTGATGAGTGTTATTCCAGCAGCGATCGCTTTAGTTGGAGCAGTTCTAATGTGCTCGTACCCATTAAGTCAAAAAGAAATGTCAAATATCTCCTCGACTTTGAATGAACGCAGAAGCAAAGAAGCTCAATTGACAAAATAAAAGGAATTAAGAGTAGAGGGGTAGGCGTTCGTCTACCCCTTTGTTATTTTTATCACCATGTATAAACCATTCGTACCCTCATTTTTAGGCAGAAGAGAGATCTCGGTGGATCTTCTTCCTGTAATACAAAGAATCGACTGGAGATTCTTCTTTCATGCTTGGAAACTGACGGGTAATTATGAAGGTCTCGACACCTTATGTAAATGTGAAGCCTGCAAGGTCCAATGGCTACTAAGATTCCGCCCCGAAGAGAAAGAAAAGGCACAAGAGGCATACAAACTATTGAAAGACGCCAAAGAAATTTTACGAGAAGGCATAGCTGATAAAATATTGAACCTATCTGCAATCGTGTATTTCTCCGAAGCAAGATCTATTGGAGAAGGCATATCCTTTACCAAAGAAGGTCAAGAGATTCTCTACTTACCAATGTTGCGGCAGCAACATGAAAGTGAAAGGAATGGCTACTGCCTGTCCATTGCAGACTTCATTTCTTCCGAGAAAGATTACATTGGCATGTTTGCCGTTACCGTACATGGTGGAGACGAATGGGCGGAAAAGGCGAAGCAAGAAGGCGACGATTACAAATCGCTTCTCATCAAAAGTGTGGCAGATCGATTGGCTGAAGCCACAGCAGAATGGTTACACGAGAAAATAAGAACAGAATATTGGGGATATGCGCAAGAGAGCAACGCAGAAGGAATCAGACCTGCTTTCGGATATCCATCCATACCGGACCTCTCTCTCCTGTTCGAGGCAAACAAGCTACTTCACTTGGATGAAATTGGCATTCACATTTCGGAAAACGGAGCAATGAAACCCAACGCATCCATTTGCGGATTACACATCTCACACCCGCAAGCATTCTATTTTATAGTAGGGAAAATAGGAGACGATCAAAAGGAATCCTATGCAAAACAACGAGGCAAGAAAATTGAGGATATAGAAAAATGGCTCGTTAACAACTAACGATAAGGTTTATTGGAAATACTCTATTTGGCAAATATACTTCACAGTTCTGTCCAAATAGTATCTGACACGGCCTATCACATTACCAGCCTCATCATACTCAGCGATATCAAAACCTACATTCTTTCCTAAAACGAAGAAACCAGGATCTCGTTCCACCGTTATACTCTCAGCCTTACACTTCTTTTTCGAGAGCAAATCGCCCTTTCCATTGTAACTTGAAAGCTCTGCCATATTCGATTTCCCATACTTGTAAACATCCCTATGGCTCAAATCACCCTCTTTGTTATAATAAATATATTCAAAGCGACTCTCCATTCCATTCTTGTCGTATAAAGAGATCTGGCGAGTTTTCATCTTACCAGTGCCATACCAGTCGAAATCTTGTCTTTCAACCAATGTCAAATCACCATTCTCTGTATAATGGAACAATACTTTGTTCTTTAACAAATCATCGACAGTATATTTGGACATCTCCACCAAGTTACCCTTATCATCATATTTGTATAGGCAATATGCACTATTCAAAGTATCCTCAGAGCTGTATGTTTTAACTATATTACCATCCGAGTTAAAGTTCACTCCACAAACGAAGAAGTGCTCTTTCTCTTCTGTATCCTTATACTCCGTATCATTAAAAAGAGCATAACTCTTCACCTTACCATTCAAGCCCAACGATTGAATAGTAGGCATACTAATAAACTCCTTCATCATTTGTGCATCACTTTTAGCACTCACGACGAAAGAACTTAATGATATTGAAAAAGTTAGTAATAATAATATTCGTTTTAACATATCCTTTACATAAGCCAGACTACCCGTTGTCCTTAATTCTCAACTTTTTCACTTTTAGAATCATTACAACGCATAAACAGCACAACTTGTTCATACCGAAAGCAAAAGTAACATTTTTTTTTGAAAAATAGTTTTCCCGAATGAATTTTGATTACAAAAAAAGGACTGATAATGTCAAACTATCTCACAAACGAAAGATTCTCTTTCTAAAATTTACTTATATTTGTAAAAAAAAGAGAACTTATGGCAAAGATGGAATGGGAGAAATTAGTCACCACAAAAAGATTTGGATTGGAGGACTATCACAACGAAAATGAACAAGACAGAACCGAATTTCAAAGAGATCACGACCGATTGATATTCTCAGCCCCTTTTAGAAGATTACAAAACAAGACGCAAGTGTTTCCCTTACCTGGAAGCATCTTTGTCCACAACCGTTTAACACACAGTCTGGAGGTCTCTTGCGTAGGACGATCATTGGGTAATGGCGTAGCTAAACAATTAATTGCCAAACATGGCAATTCTCTTTTTGAGCATGTTTCAGAAATCGGGTCAATCGTCTCTGCCGCTTGTCTTGCTCACGATATGGGCAATCCTCCCTTTGGGCATTCCGGAGAAACTGCCATTGCCTCCTATTTTTCCGAGGGCAAAGGACTTGAACTGAAGGAGAAATACCATTTAACAGATAGTCAATGGAACGACATCATTCATTTCGAAGGTAATGCCAACGCCTTCCGTTTGCTCACCCATCAGTTCAAAGGCAGAAGAAAAGGAGGATTTGTACTCACCTACTCTACCGTTGCTTCTATCGTAAAATACCCATACGTGTCTGATTTCGTAACCAAAGAGAAAAAGAAATTCGGGTTCTTCCAAAGTGAAAAAGAGGACTTCGTGAAAATTGCCAACGATTTAGGGATGGTTAAACTCGACGAATACAAGTACGCCCGACACCCTCTTGTCTACCTAGTCGAGGCTGCCGATGATATTTGTTACGAAATAATGGATCTTGAAGACGCCCACAAACTAAAATTGATTAGTAACGAAGATGTGAAGAAACTGCTACTCGCCTTTTTCTCAGAAGAACAACAAGAACGAAGACGTGAACATTTAGCCATTGTCGACGATGAGAACGAGCAAATCGCCTACTTGCGTTCTTCCGTTATAGGTGTGTTAGTCAGAGAGTGTGTCAATGCATTCATGGACAATGAAGAGGCTATTATGGAGGGATCTTTCGACTCCACATTGATAAAGAGCATGCCAGATTTGGTCAAAAACGCCTATAAAAAATGTCAAGAAATTTCCTCTAATAAAATCTATCATTCGAAAGATGTAGTTGACATTGAAATAGCTGGTTACAACATCATCTACACACTAATAGACAAAGAGATCGAAGCTGTCTTCAATTCAGAAAAAGCCTACTCTCATCAATTACTGGTCCGCATACCAGAGCAGTATGAGATACGCAACGAAGATCCTTATACAAAAATAATGGCAGTATTAGACCACATTTCAGGAATGACAGACGTGTATGCGCTAGACCTATACCGAAAAATAACCGGTATGAGTCTCCCTATGGTCTAACCCACTTTCACCCCATAAAAAAACTCAGGCGATACCGTCTGAGTTTTTTTTTATTAATTTTTTCTTTCTATCTCTCGAAGGTTATCCAGTTTCTTCTTTTTCAAGAATTCATAGATTCCATCCAAGTGTTCGGTTACCTTCTTATTTCCAAACTCATACACCTTTGAAACCAAACCATCCAAGAAATCACGGTCGTGAGAAACCACGATCAAGGTTCCGTCAAAATCCTTCAACGCAGATTTCAAGATATCCTTTGTTTTCATATCCAAGTGGTTTGTAGGCTCATCCAAAATCAAAAGGTTAACAGGTTCGAGCAACAACTTAATCATAGCCAAACGTGTTCGTTCACCTCCCGACAACACTTTAACCTTCTTTGTCGAGTTATCTCCACCGAACATAAATGCGCCCAAAAGATCTTTTATCTTATTTCTAATATCGCCCTTTGCCACATCATCAATTGTTTGGAAGACAGTCAATTCCCCATCCAACAAAGAGGCCTGATTTTGAGCAAAATAACCAATCATTACATTATGACCTAACGTCAACGTACCCTGATGTTCTATTTCGTTCATTATACACTTCACCATTGTAGATTTTCCTTCACCATTCTTTCCCACAAAGGCAACCTTTTCTCCACGAGCAATCGTGAATGAAGCATTTTGAAACACAAGATGATCACCATACGACTTTCCAACGTTGTCTGCAATAACAGGGTAACTACCAGAACGAGGTGACGGAGGAAATTTCAAGCGCAAAGCTGAAGTGTCTTCTTCATCCACCTCTACCAATTCCAATTTTTCCAACATCTTCACACGAGACTGCACCTGTAATGTTTTGGAGTAAGTACCCTTAAATCTTTCGATAAAGTCTTTTGTATCTGCAATCATCTTCTGCTGCTCCTCGTAAGCCTTTTGTTGCTGTTCACGACGCTCTTTTCTCAACTCCAAGTAGTGAGAGTAATTTACCTTGTAGTCGTAGATTCTTCCCATTGTCACTTCAATGGTTCGCGTTGTGATGTTATCAACAAAAGCACGGTCGTGAGAGATTACAATCACAGCCTTAGCACTGTCTACTAAGAACTCCTCCAGCCACTGGATAGATTCAATATCCAAGTGATTAGTAGGCTCGTCCAACAGAATCACATCAGGTTTACGCAAAAGGATTTTCGCCAACTCAATTCTCATTCTCCAACCTCCACTAAACTCTTTAGTTGGTTTGTCAAAATCACTGCGGAGGAATCCCAAACCCAACAATGTCTTCTCTACATCAGCCTCATAATTAGTCTCTTCTATTGAATAATATTTTTCGCTTAGCGTCGAAACCTTTTCTATCAGTTCCATATAGCTATCGCTCTCATAATCTGTTCGTTCCGCCAACTCTTTATTAAGATCTTCAATCTCTTTTTCCATTGCGAACAACTCTGCGAAAGCCAAAGAAGCCTCTTCAAAAACAGTTCGATGGTCTTCGGTCATCAAATGTTGAGGAAGATATGCCACCACAGTTCCCTTAGGTGCAGAAACAGCACCTCTTGTAGGTTGCTGAACACCCGCCAAAATCTTCAACAAAGTAGACTTACCTGCTCCATTTTTTCCCATTAGAGCAATTCTATCTCCGTCATTCACTTGGAATGAAATATTTTCAAACAAGGTTGAACCTGCAAATTCAACCGTTAAACCATCAACTGAAATCATAAGAACTAAATTTTGAGGCGCAAAGTTATGATTTTTACCTATTCGGAGCAAGACAACTCCATTTCATACCCACAAGAATCACGAAAAACATTTCAGCGAAGAGTAAATATTCAAACAAAGACAAACGCTCTTCTCATTTTTTCAAAATGGCTTCTTTTTCTCGCTAAAAAACACTAACTTTGGAAAGAAATTTCAATCTTTCGGGAAAGGGATGCTGTTCAAGGAAATATACGGGCAAGAAGCCATCAAGCATACATTCATTAAAGCAGTGAGCGACAACAGGTTAGCTCACGCCATACTATTACATGGTCCTCAAGGAACGGGTAAGTTGGCGCTTGCCATTGCGCTTGCTCAATACGTCAACTGTCCCAACAAAAAAGAAGGAGAAGCATGCGGCACGTGTCCCTCATGTATTCAATTTAGCAAATTAGTGCATCCAGACCTGCATTTTGTCTACCCAATCACGAGAAGTAGCGAATCTACAACATGTGACAATTTCCTTCCAGATTGGAGAACGAGGGTCACCGAATTTCCCTATTTCAATCTGGAACAATGGGAAAAGCTGATCAATCAAGACAACAAGCAGAGTACCATTTACACAAACGAGAGTAACGAAATCATCAAGAAGTTAGGTTCCAAGGCCTACGAATCGGAATACAAAGTTATGATTATCTGGCTGCCGGAGAAGATGCAAGAAGATTGCGCCAACAAACTTCTAAAAATCATCGAGGAACCACCTTCAAAGACACTATTTATTCTAGTCAGCGAAGAACCGGAGAAATTGCTTCAAACCATCACCTCCCGTACACAAAGATTTTTCGTTCCTCCTTTGACCGAAGAGAACATTGCCACTGCTCTCAAAGAGAGATTCAACATCTCAAGCGAAGAATTAGCGAACATATCCCATACCGCCAATGGCAACCTCATCAAGGCCATAGATATTCTCAACTCTTCGCAAGACGACAACGAGTACTTCGAATTGTTCGTAACAATTATGCGTCATTGCTACCAAAGGAAGGCAAAAGACATGAAAGAGTGGTCGGAATACATAGCGAAAATCGGAAGGAAGAGACAAATCACATTCCTTCAGTACGCCCAGAAAATGGTTCGAGAGAATTTCATATACAACCTACGACAGAGAGATTTGAACTATCTAACAATAGGCGAAGAAAATTTCTCAACAAAATTTTCGCCATTTATCAACGAAAAAAACATAGCAGGCTTTCTCTCCGAATTGGAGATTGCCGAACGCCATATTGAGCAAAACGTTCAAGCCAAAATCGTATTTTTCGATTTAGCATTGAAAATCACAATGCTCATCAAAATGAAATAAAATAGTAATCACATTAGCAAATACTAAATATAAAATATGAGTGTAAACAACGGCTGCCAAATGAATTCAAAAGGATGCAGCAAAAAAACAGATCAGAAATTAGACACATTCGACTGGCTTTGTGACATTCCAGAATCTTCTAGTGCCACTGACTTGGTCGAAGTCACTTTCAAAAATACGCGCAAGGGATACTATAGAAACACCAATGATCTCACATTGGAGAAAGGTGATGTTGTTGCAGTAGAGGCAACTCCAGGACATGATATTGGAACTGTTTCCATGACAGGTCAGTTAGTCCTTGCACAAATGAAGAAATACCATATCGACCAAACCAGAACGGAGATCAAACGCATCTACAGAAAAGTTCGTCCTAACGATATGGAGAAATACGAAGAGTCTAAGGCGAAAGAGCACGAAACCATGTTGAAGGCAAGAAGAATCGCAGAGGACTTAAAACTTAACATGAAAATTGGAGATGTAGAGTACCAAGGTGACGGAAACAAAGCAATCTTCTACTATATTGCAGACGAGCGTGTAGACTTCCGCGAACTCATCAAAGTATTGGCAGACACATTCCATGTCCGCATCGAGATGAAACAGATCGGAGCAAGACAGGAAGCTGGAAGAATCGGAGGAATTGGTCCTTGCGGAAGACCTCTTTGCTGTTCAAGCTGGATGACAAAGTTCAGTTCCGTAGCAACTAGTTCAGCCCGTTACCAAGAGATCTCTCTAAATCCACAAAAGTTAGCCGGACAATGTGCAAAATTGAAATGTTGCCTCAACTTTGAGATTGACGCCTACGTTGAAGCTCAAAAGGGAATCCCAGATCGCAATATCCACCTAGAGACATTGGATGGAACATTCTACCACTTCAAGACTGATGTTTTCGGAGGAATCATGCAATACTCCTCTGCGCCTAACATGGCAGCCAACATCGTCTCTATTCCAGTGGAGAGAGTTAAACAAATCATAGAATTAAATCGCCAAGGCATCAAGGTGGAATCTTTGTTGGAAGCCTCTGAGAAAGAGAAGGTGGTCGACTATGAGAATGTGGTTGGTCAAGACAGTCTTACTCGCTTCGACAAAAAGAAGAAAAAGAAAAAGAACAAGGGAGGTAACGGCAACAACACTAATGTACAAGAAGCAAACAACGCCCCGGTTCAAACCTCAGACGAGACTGTCAATGCTAAAGCCAATGAGCAATCTGCCAATGCAGAAAATCAGGAAGCAAAGGAGCAGCAACCTCGCGAGAATGAGAGAAGAGACAGAAAGTTCAACGATCGCAAACGCAACAGAGACAATCGTAACAGAGACAACCGCGACCGCAACAATCAGAATCGTCCGTCAGAAGGTGGTGAAAACACACCTTCCAACTCTAACAGCGAAGCCTCCGAGAATCGAAATCCTCAAGAGGGACAAGAGCAAACTGCCGAGAACAGAAGAAGAGACCACGACGGCAGAAGGGATCGCAGAAACCGAGACAATCGTCACAGAGACTCCAACAGAAGAAGGCCAGAAAATGGTGGCGAAGGAGCTCCTAACAACAACCAAACAACCAATAACGGACAAAGCAATGAATAAGATTCGTATGGGAGTAAAACATTTGATTTCAAATTTGTGCGTTTTTGCAATGTTGGCGTTAAGCAGTTGCAGTTCCAATATCGTATACCAAGATGCAGCAACCATCGATCCCGATGGTTGGTACAAAAGAGACATTGTTTCTTTTGATTACACATCGACAGATACAATAGGCACTTACAACATCATACTTGACGTTAGAAATGACGCAAGCTATCCTTACAAAAACTTTTGGGTGTTTGTTCATTCAGTAGCACCCAACCAAGCAGAGTATTCTGATACTCTTGAGTGCGTGCTTGCCGACAACTATGGTCGTTGGATTGGCAAATCCTCTGGTTCTCAGTATGCCTTGCCCGTGCTTTTCTTGTCTAATACACAATTCAGACAGAAAGGGAACTTCCACTTCGACATCATTCAAGGAATGAGAGAAGACACATTGCACGGCATCAAAGAGATTGGAATTAGAATCGAAAAGGTTGAATCAAATAACGAATAAAAACTATGGGAAAGAACAAATTAGCGAAGTTTAGCGAAATGGATGCGTTCCCACACGTTTTCCAATACACATTTTCTGCCCTACAAGAAACTCACGAGCCATTTCCTCTCAAAGGGAAGTGGAACACATTCTTCGGCAACGACAATCCCATTGTCCTTGAATTAGGATGTGGAAAAGGAGAATACACCGTGGCCCTAGCAGAGTTATATCCTGAGAAAAACTTTATTGGTGTTGATATCAAAGGAGCGAGAATGTGGACAGGTGCTAAAAGTTCATTCCAAAAGGGAATGAAGAATGTAGCATTCATTCGCACCAACATCGAAATCATTTCTGAATTCTTCGACACCAACGAGGTTTCCGAGATTTGGCTCACCTTCCCTGACCCGCAAATGAAGAAGGTAAGGAAGCGACTTACCTCTACCCGATTCATGGAGTTATACCAATCGTTCGTACAGCCACAAGGCATCATCCATTTAAAAACTGACAGCAACTTCATGTTTCAATACACCTGCGAAATGGTAAAAGCCAACAACTACGAGGTCTTGTTTAAGAATGACGACCTTTACCATTCTGATTTCTCCGACGACAAGATTCTTTCCATCAAAACATTCTACGAGCAACAATGGATTGAAAGAGGTCTCACCATCAAATACATCAAGTTCTTACTGGAAAAGAAATCTTCATTCATCGAACCAGATGTGGAAATAGAATTTGATAATTACAGAAGTTACAATAGGACAAGAAGAGGCAACTCAAACAACGAATAGGACTAATATGGAAACGAAAGAATTACAAGCTCTATTTGAGCACGAATTGAAAAAACTAAATTGGAGCATAGATCCCCAAAATCTATATGCTCCCATCGAGTATGTTCTCTCATTGGGAGGAAAAAGAATCAGACCGGTAACAGCTCTTATGGCCTGCCAACTTTTTTCCGGAGAGGCTACCAAAGCGATCAAACCAGCTTTAGCATTAGAAGTGTTTCACAACTTCACCCTACTCCACGACGACATCATGGACCGTGCAGAAATGAGAAGGAACCAACCTACCGTTCACGTAAAATGGAACGACAACACTGCCATTCTCTCTGGTGACGCAATGCTAATCAAGGCCTACCAATTATTAGAACAATGCGATCCTGAATATCTATCCAAACTTTTAAAAATATTCTCTCAAACAGCAGCAGAAGTTTGCGATGGACAACAATACGACATGGACTTCGAAAACAGACTGGACGTTACAGTCAACGAATACATCGAGATGATTCGATTAAAAACAGCAGTTCTGCTAGCGTGCAGTTTGAAGATGGGAGCCATTTGTGGAGGTGCCTCCGAAAAAGATGCCCAATTCCTATATGAATTTGGAATCGGCATCGGTATTGCATTCCAATTGAAAGATGACCTATTAGATGTATACGGAGATGCCAAAGATTTTGGAAAAGAGATCGGTGGAGATATCTGTTGCAATAAAAAGACCTTCCTTCTCATCAACGCCATCAACCAAGCTGAGGGTGATGACAAAAAAGAACTTTTAGATTGGATTACGAAAAAGGAATTCGATCGTAACGAGAAAGTTGAGGCTGTCACAAAAATATACGACAAACTACATCTTAGAACAATTACAGAGAATAAGATGAAAGAGTATTACGACCAAGCCCTCGACGCTTTAAGAAAGATTCAAAAGAGCGAAGAAGAGAAAACTGATTTCTATCAATTAGCAGAAAAATTAATGTACAGAATTAGTTAAAAGGAAGATGCCATACAGAAGATTACCAAATACGAACCAAGCAAGATTACGTTCCCTTCAACAAGCAGTCAACATGGGTGACTACGTTGACATGTACGACCTTGCCTTCTCTTACAAGCATTGGGAAGACGCAAAGGTATTACTTGTAAAGTACGAGCGTGCCCTATACGAGAGCAAACAGTGTAGCGAAAACCAGTTTAAGACAAGCAAAAAGCTACAAGAAACAGCCAAAACCGCAAGAATCTACGTATCGCACTTCATCCAAGTATTGAACATGTGCGTACAACGAAACGAAATAAAAGCAGAATACAAGGAACTATACGGACTTGAGCCCGAAAACTTTGCCCTTCCTGACATCAGCACAGACGAAGGATTGATTGAGTGGGGAAGAAGAATCATTGATGGAGAACAAAAAAGACTTTCCAAAGGAGGTACTCCTATCTACAACCCTGCCATAGCAAAAGTGAGAGTTCACTACGACATATTCCTTGAAGGCTACAACAACCAGAAAATCTTGCAAAACAACACATCCCGTAGCATCGAAAGCATTGCAGAACTCAACAAAGAGGCTGACAAACTAATCGTTAACATCTGGGATGAAGTTGAAAAGAAATACGAAGCACTTCCTACACCCGAGAAGCTAAACAGCTGTAGAGAATATGGTCTTATCTACTATTATCGAAAAGGGGAAGAAATTCCACAATAACCATTAATTGAAAACAGATGAAAATAACATTGTACCTACGTTACCAATCTCCTTTTGGAGAAGATGTTTTTGTAGAAGGTGACATAAAATCCCTTCAAGGGAAGAGTCAACAAGGTATGCCTATGGAGTATACGGAGGATGGCTGGAGAATAACTTTCTACACAGAAGAAAAGACGTTCCATTACAATTACTTCATTAAGGTTGGCGAAAAAATCGTAAAGAGAGAGTCAGCCAACACCCATCTGTTTGCCCCATTAGACAAAGAGTACAAAACAGTTGTCATCTACGACCATTTTGAAACTAATCCAAAGCCTTCCCGTATTCTTCGATCTGCAGTCTTCTCTAAGGTTATCAGAAGACATGACAATCAAACCAACAAGAAGATAAATGTCAAGGTGCCTATCCTATTCAACACTTGGACTACCAGCGTCAACTACAACCATCGTCTTGCCATCATTGGCAATTGTTCCGCTATAGGATCTTGGTCTGAGAGTGATGCAAAGGAGATGTATCAAGTCTCCTACCCTAAGTTCCAACAGGTTTTGGATGCCAATAAGCTAACATTCCCGTTAGAGTACAAATATGTGATTACAGACCCTGCCCACAACTCAATAGTGTGCTGGGAAGATGGATTCAATCACTCACTTTCGCCAGAACTTACCCCAGCCACAGACTTGGTCATTGTCAACGACACCTGTCCTAACTTCAACCTTCCTTCTTTCAGAGGAGCAGGAACAGCAGTTCCCGTATTCTCTTTAAGAACCAAGAACAGTTTCGGTTGCGGAGAGTTCTACGACATAAAAAAATTAGCAGATTGGGCAGCAAAGACCCATCAACGCATTATACAAACATTACCCATTAACGACACAACCGTATACGGAACTTGGAAGGACTCTTACCCTTACAGCGCCATTTCCGTATATGCTCTTCACCCTATGTATCTAAACATAGAGGGTATCGGTGCTCTGAAAGACCCAAAACAATACAAGAAAATTCAAAAAGAACTCAATGCCTATGAGTTTGTGGATTATGAAGCGGTCAACAGATACAAATGGGAATACATTCACGAGCAGTTCAATCAGTATGGCAAAGAGACTTTCAGCAGTGAAGATTTCAAAACCTTCTTCACAGAGAATCAGTCTTGGCTAAAAGCATACGCAGTGTTTAGTTATTTAAGGCATAAGTTCAACACATCAGACTTTTCACAATGGAAAGAAGATGCAACTTATGATCAGAAACGAGTAGACGACTACTGCCAACCGAAAAACAAGGCGTATAAAGATGTGGCCATCCACTTCTTCGTTCAATACCACCTTCACAAACAACTTTTCGAAGCGGTTCAATACGCCCACACCAAAGGCATTGCACTAAAGGGAGATATTCCTATCGGAGTAAACCGCAATAGTGCCGATGTTTGGGAACATCCCGAACTATTCGATCAAGACGGAAGTGCTGGTGCTCCACCTGATTATTTCTCTAAAACAGGACAAGTTTGGGGCTTCCCAATCTACAACTGGAACAAGATGGCAGAAGACAACTATGCTTGGTGGGAACAACGATTCAAGAAGATGGCAACCTATTTCGATGCCTATCGAATCGACCACATTTTAGGATTCTTCCGTATATTCAGAACTCCTGTTTCTGCAAAGATGGGATTGTTGGGTCAGTTTACCCCTGCCCTACCACTTAGCGTAGAGGAGATAGAATCGTTTGGAATCACATTCGACAAAGAACGATTCACGCAACCCATCATCAATGAAGAGGTTCTCTCTTCAATATTTGGAGAGAAGAAAGAGGTTGTAAAAAACACCTACCTCATTTCTACAGGAGACAACTCATACAAACTAAAAACCCAGTTCGACAACCACAGTAAGATTGATGCAGAGATAGGTTCAAACCCAGAGTTGCAAGAAATCAAGATCGGACTCTACTATCTATGTTGTCAAGTATTGTTCATTGAAGATTACCAAGAAAAAGGCAAATACCATCCACGCATCGCCATCGAACAAAGTTATGTCTACGAGACATTGGATTATGAACTCAGAAAGGCGATGAAGGATATTTACGAATACTTCTATTTCCAGAGGCACAATGAGTTCTGGAAAGGAGAAGGCATTAAGAAACTCACCCCACTTATCAACTCAACCGACATGATGGTTTGTGGAGAAGACCTCGGCATGGTTCCACAATGCGTACCTTCTGTCATGAACGAGCTGGAAATACTCAGCTTGGAGATACAGCGCATGCCAAAGGAGATGTATGTCGAGTTTAGCAATCTCAACCGTATCAACCCTCAATCTGTATGCACTACATCCACTCACGACATGAGCACGATGAGACAATGGTGGGAGGATGAGAGGGAGAGCATCCAACGCTATTTCAGCAACGAGTTGCATCAATATGGGGAAGCTCCTCTATTCTGCGAGCCTTGGATCTGCCAACAGATCATCGAGAACCATCTAAACTCCCCTGCCGTATGGGTTATTCTTCCTCTACAAGACTGGATGGCAACCGATGGCAACGTCCGTTGGAGCGAGACATTCAACGAGCGCATCAACGACCCTGGAAACCCAGACAACTATTGGCACTATCGAATGCACATCCGCATTGAAGACCTTATCAAAAACGAGGAATTCAACGAAAGAATCAAGAACATGGTGGATAAGAGAGGATAAGGGGATTTTTGAATTAAGATTAAGATAGAGAATGGAGTGTCACGAGCACTCCATTTAGTTTTTACATAGAGGGTGCACCAAAACGCACCCTCATTTTTGTATATAAATTCACCCAAAGAGTTATTGTGACCATATAGAAGATTGCAGTGGTGGACACAAGGATACGTGAAGTCGCTGTGCGTCAGAAAGACGCCACCTCGGATGCGTGTGTATTGTAGCGTCTTAACAAGCAGAACTTTCTATTAATCACCTCACCCTTAGTTTCCTTCCTACCCGCAAGATAGTTGTACTCTTTATTTTGTTCAACTTGCAAAGCTTTGATACTGTGGTATGATATTTCTTTGCTATCTTTCCTAAATTGTCGCCTGGACGAATCTTGTAATACTGCGCTGGATTGTGCAAATAAGTGTAGAACTCTTTGAACGACTCTTTCTTCTTCACCGTATACACATCACTCTTCATGTACATTGTGTCTGGTGTGATTTCCAAGAAGTTTCGCGGGTTAATCGGGTTCCCAATAAATCTAAATTCAAAATGGAGATGAGGTCCTGTTGATCGACCTGTGTTTCCTCCTAAACCAATAGGGTCTCCGGATTTTACATCTTGATTCACATTTACCATCACCTTCGACAAGTGTCCATACAATGTTTCCAAACCATTCGAATGTTGCAACATAACGAAATACCCGTACCCCTTCTTCTTGAATGCAGGATTAGACCGTGCAATTCGCACCTTTCCATCAAACGCAGCTCGAATGGTATCTCCTACCATCAGACGCATATCCGTTCCGGCATGGAACCTACCCCATCTTTCCCCACACTCGGATGTGACTACATTCACATTAGGAGGAAAGAAACCACGACAATCCACATTAAAAGTATCTTTTATGGAATCAATAGGGAAACGATAAGGATTGACTCTTGTACTATCCCACCCTGCTCTGTACAAGGCAACCACCAAAGAGTCTTTTAGCGAATCAACAGGCAATGCCATATCAGTAAAACTTTGAACTGTAGTCGAGTCCATACTCAAAGACTCTGAGACATCTTCATCCATTGTCTCATCCCCTGATGTGGTTGACTCCACCCCTTCTTCAGAAGCACTCTCTTGTGAAAACATTGCGTACGGGATCAATGCCCCGCATAAGAAGAGCACCAAAGTTTTTAATCTGATCATTTTTAAAATTTTAATAGTTTAATAGAACTGCAAAAGTACAATTTTTAGAACTCTTTTCTGTCCATTTTACTCTTTTTTCTCCGCTTGGACACGAAGACGTTCCTGCAACTCCTTTATTTTTCGTATTCTTTGTTTGGCCTCCCACTTCTTTTTTTTCTGTTCAAACTCCTCTTGGTGGCGCTCCAAAAAATTATCTGCCATAAACTCTCTTTTTATCTGATTGTAACCATTGTGGCTCCATAACCATACTCTTGGAAAGATGCATCCTGAACATAGCACGTTGAATACTTCTGTTTCAACTGCTTCAGAATCTCTTTACGAAGCACACCATTACCCTTGCCGTGTATAAAGACAATCTTCTGTCCTTTTCTTTTTGCATGTTCTTGCATCAACTTATTGAACGTATCCAACTGATATTGAAGCATATCACCTGCCGACATTCCGTTCGTGTTATCAATCAATTGGTTAATGTGCAAATCTTTCACCAATATTTCTGGCGTTTTCTGTTTCACTGAAACTTTGGCTGGAAAAACCGTCTCCTTTTGTTGCAAAATACGTTCTATGTCATCTTCTGTTGCAACAGGAGATACCGACACATCATTCTTCACAATAGGGCAAATCAGGGCCAATTCATCAAAATAGTCGTTCTCGACAAAACTGTGTAGCTTATAGAATTTAACAGCATTTAGTTTCAACTGTACGTCGTATACTGGCTTCAACGTATATGTTCGCTTTTGTTTTAGAGCCATAATCTGGACACGAAGTTGTTCCCAATCATTCAAATCATTTCGATCCACCTCTTCCAACAAAATCTTTGTGTTAGGTTGGATAAATCCGACCGACTTGCTTACAAACTTAGTACCCACAACAGCTGCCACATTGTAACACAAATAGTAGTTACTATCATTGACCAAATAGGCATCATAGTTTGTAGCAGACAAAGCTTTTTGATTTTGAGGCAAGAACGCCAACAAAACATTCATTATTTCACCTTCGGGAGAATCCTCTTCCGGCACATAAGTCTCGTTCTCCTTCTCTCGCTCAACGAAATCCTCAAGCGTATCTATCTCCTTTTCCTTCTTCTTCTCTTGTGTATGAATAGTAGTTTCGGTCTCCACCACAACACACTCACGAGCTAAAGTTGGCACCTCAAATCCATCTTCATCCGTTACCATTACCATTTCACGGTTTACTATCTTAGTCACCACTCCCCCACCTATCGAGTTTAAGAAACGAACTCTATCTCCTACTTTTACCATAATCTATATTTTTTAGACGAGAAAGGATCTCAACACTCATTAAAGATCTTTTCCTCTCCATCATACTTTTCAAAATTATACATGAATTCAGAAAACAAAAATACAAAAGAAAATCCATAAAAAAAATGTAATTTTGCAACCCAAACATATACGATTTATTATGCACAGACCGCAAGACATTGCCATAGAAAACTTCAACTACGACCTTCCAGACGAGCGTATTGCAAAATTTCCTTTGGAGAAAAGAGATGAGTCTAAATTACTACTCTACAAAGATGGAGAGATCAGTCACACGATCTTTAAAAACATCTCTCAGCAACTGAACGAAGGTGATTTGCTTGTCTGCAATAACACTAAGGTAATTCAAGCGCGTCTTCTTTTTCAAAAAGAGACGGGTGCCCGTATCGAAGTATTCTGTTTGGAACCCATCCAACCCCACGATTACATTCTGACATTCCAAGCAACAAAGGAGTGTACTTGGAAATGTATGATAGGCAATGCCAGCAAATGGAAACACGACACCATTCTAAGAAAAGAGATTTCTGTAAATGGCAAAACAATCGTGTTTCAGGCAGAAAGAGAAGAAACAGTTGGCAATGCCCACCATGTTCGTTTCTTTTGGGATGATGAGACCATAAACTTTGCAGCCATCCTTGATGCTTTTGGCATTTTGCCAATTCCACCCTATTTACACAGGGAAACAGAAGAGAAGGACAAAATAACTTACCAAACTGTCTATTCGAAGATAAAAGGGTCTGTTGCAGCACCAACTGCAGGCTTGCATTTTACTCCGGAAGTATTCGAATCTTTGAACAAAAAGAACATAAACTGCGAAGAAGTAACCCTTCATGTAGGGGCAGGCACCTTCCAACCAGTTAAATCAGAAAAAATTGGAGAGCACGAAATGCATACCGAGTGGATCTCCATACGCAAAAGTGTCATCGAGAAGATTCTAAAAACAGGCAAGGTAATCGCGGTGGGCACCACTTCTGTCCGCACGCTTGAAAGCTTGTATTACATAGGATGTCAGCTTGCAGAGAATCCGAATCTACAAGAATCTGAACTTAGAGTTTCTCAATGGATGCCTTATGAGAGCAACTACAACCTAACAACAGAAGAGTCGCTCAAAGCCATACTTCTCTACATGGAGAAGCACGAATTGGAAGTGATCAATGCAAACACACAAATAATCATTGCCCCTGGATACAAATTTCATCTGGTAAAATCCATCATCACCAACTTCCATCAACCTCAAAGCACACTTTTGCTTTTAATATCTGCATTTGTGGGAGACGATTGGAAGAGAATGTATGATTATGCAATGAAAAACGGATTCAGATTCTTAAGTTACGGGGATAGTTCCTTATTAGTCAATTCTAAGCATAACGACTAGTTGTTTACCTACATTACCAACAAACCAATAATTCCAGATAAGAGCAGGAGTAGCATTGCATTCACCTTATAGAAGAACAACGCCACAAAAGATGCTATAAAAATAAGGACTGATATATTTCGTTCTCCTATACCGAAATCACAAAAACTCTCTTTGTTGACCAGCATCAGTGCCGCAGCTAAAATAAGTCCTCCCAAAACAGGTCGCAAATACGACATAATGCGTTGGACAAACTTATTCTCCGAATTGTTCATCATAAATCGTATCACTAGATACATCATGGCGACAGAAGGAAGACATAATGATACCGTTGCCACTACCGCTCCAGGAATACCAGCAACCATAAACCCAACATAGGTGGCAGTATTAATAGAAACGGGGCCTGGGGTCATTTGAGAAACAGCCAACATATCCGAGAATTCGGTTATACTCATCCATGCGAAATGATCCACCACCTCAAATTGAATCAAAGAAAGCATCGCATAACCTCCGCCAAAGCCAAACAAGCCTATTTTAAAAAACACATAAAACAATTCCAAAAATATCATAGCCTTATTTCTTTACAATTTTAAAATAGGAGCACAATGATTGTCCCACAACGAATAAGAAGACAGAAAGGACGATTAATATTGGGGAAATCTTCCACCACCAAATGACAGCCGCCGCCAAAAGAGGAATCCAAACTGTCTTAATTGTCGAATTTTTCTTTATCAAATTAACAGCAGGCACTAAGATCAAAGCAACCACACAAGGTCTAATGCCCTTGAATATCCTTTCTACCATCTCAAAATCCTTGATTTTATCAAAAAAAGTAGCAACCAACAGGATTACCAAGAAGGATGGTAACGCAGCACCCAAAGATGCCCAGAAAGCTCCCATCTTTCCCCTCAATTTGTACCCAACATACAAGGCCGTATTGACAGCAAAGACACCCGGCAAAGCTTGCACAATAGCAATCAAATCCCAAAAATCATCTTTAGCAAGATAATGTTTCTTATCCACGATAGCACTCTCCACCATTGTAAGCATTGCATAGCCTCCGCCCAATGTAAAAGCACCTATTTGAAAAAAGATAGCGAATAATTCTAATAGTCCTACCATAAATTCAGATTTAGAATGCAAAGTTAAGCTTTTTTCGAAAAAATAGGATAAAAAGTTTGGTTGTAACGAAAATAAGCGTAACTTTGCAACGCTTTTGAGAAATAAAGCAATTGAGGGAGAGCTAGTAGCTCAGCAGGTAGAGCACATCCCTTTTAAGGATGGGGTCTTGGGTTCGAGCCCCAACTGGCTCACCAAAGCGATCAGAAAATTTCTGGTCGCTTTTTTTATGCCGACATGCCACCTTCATCACTCAAATTATCTATCTTTGCAAAGTAAAACTCAGTAATTTATGGGACTTTTAATATTAGCATTATCCGCTACCATAGGAATTTCTTTCTTGTGTTCTTTGTTAGAGGCAACACTCTACTCTACCACAACATCCTATATAGAATCGCTACCCGAAGACAAAAAGGGAGTTTACAATCTAAAAGATTTAAAAAAAAACATCGAAAAACCCATTGCGGCAATACTTTCGCTCAATACTATAGCCAACACCGCAGGTGCCGCTGCAGTAGGAGCACAAGCTGTTGAGGTTTTCGGAAGCGCTTATTTTGGAGTATGCTCGGCTGCACTCACTGTACTTGTTCTAATCTGTTCCGAGATAATACCCAAAACTATCGGATCAAACTTTTGGAGGGAGCTATGCATTCCTTCAGGATACATAATTAGAGGTATATATTACTTATGCTACCCATTGGTGGTCATGTCCAGATTCTTAACGCAACTATTCACACGCAAGCAGACACAAACAGTGAGTCGAGAAGAGGTGGTTGCCCTTACAAATATCGGAGAAAGAGAAGGTGTTTTCAAGAAAAACGAAAGTATCATCATCAACAACCTTGTCAAAATGGAGAAGGTGAAGGTCCACTCCATTATGACACCAAGAACTGTGGTTTTGGCCGCACAAGAAGACATGACATTAGAGGAGTTTTTCAAAGACAAGAAGTTTTTGTCTTATTCAAGAATTCCTATTTATACAGAAGACATTGACGACATCACAGGTTTTGTTCTAAAAACAGACATCCTTTTCCATTTGGCAAATGGAGAAAACAAAATTCAGTTAAAAGAGATAAAAAGGGACATAATGGTATGTTACGAAAACACATCCATCACAAAATTCTATGACCTAATGGTTGCACGCAAAGAGCAAATCGCCCTCGTCATAGATGAATACGGAGGAATGGATGGTATCATCACCCTTGAAGATGTGATAGAGACCATATTGGGCTTGGAAATCACAGACGAATTGGACAATCAGACAGACATGCAGGCTTTTGCCAAGGCTCTGTGGAAAAAGAGAGCAGAACAATTAGATTACGCAGACGAAACAAGCGAAGAAGAGGACTCTAATCTTTCTTCTTAACACACTCCTTATAGTTTTTACTTCCAATAGAAACCGAAGAAAGAGCATCTTGAATCAAACACATCGCCTCCGACAATTTCTCATCAGCAACAGTCAATCTATTCACCAAATCCTTCGTTGCATTAGCAGCCCCTGGAGAATCAGACAAAGGCATATTTTGCAACAACTCCACACATGGTTTAATTCGTTTCGAATCAAACGACAAACAATCGTAGGTTGACTGAACGCTACGAATCAAGAGTTCCACATTTTTTATCACTGAGTTTTCTTTCTTTGTGCTTTTTTCCATGTCTATTCCCTTTGTGGTTTTCACGCCGTAAATGTAGGACTTATTTTTATGATAACAAAATAATGGTGGTTAAATATCCTTATTTGCAAATGAATACAATTCCACTAATTATCATATAACCATAGATCACTTTCTTCAATTTATCAGAAGATATTTTATCAAAAACATATGTTCCAACTATTGTTCCTATAATCACACCCACAATCGCAATCAACCACGACTTACACACATCCATTGTCAAATAGCCATTTTGAGCACGAATACAAGTCATAAAGACATTACCGGAAACAAAAAAGACCTGAGTTTGCGCCGCATAATAATACTTATCAGGTTCTGTCTGTACGTAGTAAAGCACCGCTGGAGGTCCTTGCATTCCAAAGAAACCACCTAAAACTCCACTCACAACGCCCAACCCCATTTGCATTGGAACCGATTGGCGAATTTTGATTTTAGAGGAAAAAAACAGAAAATACAAACTCAACAGAATCAAAGTCACCCCCAAGATGTGCATCAACATACGATTCTCAAATTTGGCAATACATCCTATACAAACATAGGAAATTACCAAAAACACACCCAACATTGGTAAAACACGCTTCCAAACGATGTATTTGCGAAGTTTACATGCTACATAAAACGATTGCGTCAATGCCAACATGCCAGACAATGTAGTCGCCTCTCCGTATTTACCCTGCAGTAGAATCGGAAGAATAGTCATTATACATATTCCAAAGCCAAAACCACTTACTCTTTGAATAAAGGAAGCAATTGTAGAGGAAAAGAACAACGCCAATATTATAAACACAGAGAACTCCATAAAGAAAATCTACCTGTCCCTCAATTCCATTACACTAGAAGAATCGGAAAATATCATTGATATTAGCATAGATCATCAATGCAAACAACAATGCCATTCCGATCATTTGTGCCTTTACCAACACCTCCTGGCTTGGACGTTTTCTCGTAACAACTTCAATAAGTAAGAACAACACATGTCCTCCATCCAAAGCAGGAATTGGTAAGATATTCATAAATGCCAATATAACAGACAAGAACGCCGTAATCTCCCAAAATGCATGAGCATTGAATGGATACTGAAACAAGTTACCAATACTCATAAATCCACCCATTTGTTTCACACCTGCAGACGAGAACACATACTTCATATCACCTGCATAATTGAACAATCTTCCAAATCCTCGTTTAACACCCACAGAGAACGATTCAAGTAACCCATAAGACTCTGTTGTGATTGGGAAGAAAGCAGCCACTGGTTTCATAAAAACCCCTATTCGTCCATCAGCATCAGGTGTAACCAAAAGAGAAACAATTTCTCCGTTTCTTAATGCATTGATCTTTACTGGCACATTTTTATTCATGCCAAACATCTCGATACCGGAAGAGACATACGCGTCACACGAATCAGGATTCAAGGTGCTTGCCATTGATATCAAGCTATCGCCTCTCTGCATTCCTGCTCT
This sequence comes from Paludibacteraceae bacterium, assembly GCA_045600225.1. Classification (GTDB taxonomy): domain Bacteria; phylum Bacteroidota; class Bacteroidia; order Bacteroidales; family Paludibacteraceae; genus UBA1181. The sequence continues at coordinate 110,934 of JAZRXL010000014.1, read as the reverse complement.
TTCTGCACGAGAGCCAGGCATTACAGAATCAACGACAAACGGGAATCTGCAACCAAAGAACGACTGATTCTCTCCTATAATCTGAGTGGCAAAATCGTCGGGCAAATCTATCATAACCTCTTTCCCATCTCTCAACACCCATACCTTATCTGCCTGTAAAAGCGCATGGACAGATGCATCATCCAACTTTTTCAAATCTTCCGAATCTGCCCTCAATAAGATATCACCATCCCGAAAGCCTGCATTCTTCGCACATTTACTGAACTCCATTCCATAACTCATGTCTTTAAAAGAGATATAAGAGTCTCCATAATGGAACGCAATCATTGAGTAGATAAAAAGAGCCAACAGAAAATTGAAAACAACACCCATAATCATTATCAACAATCGTTGCCAAGCTGGCTTTGTCCTAAATTCCCAAGGTTGTGGTTCCTTTTTCATCTGCTCCTCATCAAGAGATTCATCTATCATTCCCGCAAGTTTGACATAACCACCCAAAGGGAGCCATCCAACACCATATTCCGTTTCACTTTTCTTTGGCTTCCACTTAAACAGAGTTAAGAAAGGATTGAAGAAAAGATAAAATTTCTCCACCCTAACCTTGAAAATCTTAGCCATAAGAAAGTGGCCAAATTCATGAATGATGACCAACAAAGATAGACTTGCAAAGAATTGTATCAGAATGATTAATAATTTCATACTTAACCAATAGATGTTATAATTTATATTTTAGTGAGAGTTCCTCCGCCTTTTTTCTCGCCATTGCATCCGTATTCACATAATCCTCGTAGGTTGGCTTTGCAATAAATGGAATTGCAGACATTGTCTCTTCAATCACATCCGACATTTGAAGGAAACCAATCTCTTCGTGCAAGAACTTCGCCACAACAATCTCATTCGCCGCATTCAACACACATGGAACATTACCACCTTTCTCCATTGCATCATATGCAAAAGCAAGATTTCGGAAAACATTCAAATCAGGCTTCTCAAACGTCATCGTTTGGTGTGTAAAGAAATCCAATCGTGGATAATCATTCTTTAATCTGACCGGATATCCGAACGCGTATTGAATAGGCAGCTTCATATCAGGCAAACCAAGCTGAGCCTTGATAGAACCATCCTGGAATTGTACCATCGAATGGATCAACGACTGAGGATGCACCACTGCCTCGATTTGTGAACCTTTCACATTAAACAACCACTTAGCCTCTATCACTTCAAAACCTTTGTTCATCATAGAAGCCGAGTCTATAGTGATTTTAGCACCCATAGACCAGTTTGGATGTTTCAAAGCAGCCGCAGGAGTGACGTTCTCCAAGAATGCTCTGTCTTTTCCTCTAAAAGGACCTCCAGATGCAGTCAATAAGATTTTCTCTATTGGAGATATCTCTCCAGCCAAACACTGGAATACTGCAGAATGTTCAGAATCAACAGGAAGGATTGCCACATTATTCTCTGTAGCCAATCTGCAAATCAAATCTCCTGCGACAACCAAAGTCTCCTTATTTGCTAAAGCGATAGTCTTATGAGCCTTAATCGCCTTAATTGTAGGATACAAGCCTGCATAACCCACCATAGCAGTCAGAACGATGTCTATCGGTTCCGACTCTACCATATCTGCAATAGATTGCGCTCCAGCATATACTTTGATAGGAAGATCGTCCAATGCATCTTTAACCTCTTGGTACTTAGACTCATTAGCAACAACCACGACATCAGGGAAAAATTTCCTAGCCTGTTCAATTAAAAGAGTTGTATTATTATTTGCTGTTAAAGCATAAACTTCAAACAAAGAGGGATTCTCCTCTATCACTTCCAATGCCTGAGTTCCTATGGAACCTGTAGAACCCAAGATGGCAATCTGTTTCTTTTTCATTTCCATTACTAAAATGTAATAAATGTTTGAGGATCCAAAGGTGTTCCGTCTTTCCATAATTGGAACTCAAAATAGGAGTCAGCCCCATTATGGAACGTTGAAATGATCTCTCCTGCATGTACTTTCTCCCCAACCTTTTTCAAATAAGGTTGGCGAATTTTATAAATAGACATCATATTGTCTGGATGTTGCACAGTAAGCACATAGATGTTATTCAAAGAGTATTCAGAAGATACAATCACGCCATCCAAGACTGCACACACACTCGACTGTTGATCTACAGACAATGTAACACCATAAGAGTGCAAACGAGGATTAAAGGCTTCCAAAATACGACCTTTAGCCGGCGCTTGCATAAGATAATTACGTCCCTCTTCCAAATCCGACATCTTTGTCGACACGACAATCTCTTGGGCCTCGAAAGAGTCTCTAAAAGCCATCTCCTTTTCAGAAGCATTGGTTAGTTCTTCAGAAGAGAAACGCTTTAATGATTCAACACTTGTGGTTGAATCAACCAAGATATCACCTTTCACAACAGCATGCATCAACTGCACATATTGAGATTGCAATCTCACCTTTTCAGAAACAGAATCAACAACCAGTGAATTAAGCGTCAACTGTTTCTTCAAGTTTATATTCTCAGTATAGCCTGGCAAGAAACCACGCAATGGTGTCTTTATAATTAGGATAGCAATCAAAAAGAAATAGATTACCGCAATAGAAAAGCCCAAAGAGATAACAGACAATTTGGAGAGTCGGATTCTCCAAATCTCCTCCAGTGTATTTTCATTCAAAATTGCCAACTTATACTTAAATCGTAAACGCTGCAATAATGATTTACCATTCGATTTCTTTCCCATACTCTAATTATTTAATCTTCTTCTAAACTCTGAACATGTAATTGCTGTTGCTACCGCCACATTCAAAGACTCCGAAGTTTCCCTATTTTCAGGGAAATTAGGTATATACAATTTTTTATTTACAAATTTTCCGACGCTCTGAGAGATTCCGTTTCCTTCATTTCCCATCACGACAATACCTGCTTGTGTAAGCGTTTCTTTGTAGATATCATTTCCTTCTAAGAAAGTACCATAAACTGGCACATTTTCCAATCTTGAAAGCACCTCACACAAATCGGCATAATGTATTTTAACGCGAGCCAAAGCTCCCATTGTAGCTTGTACCACTTTCGGATTATAAACATCCACAGTCTCTCGCGAACAAATGATGTCTTCAATTCCATACCAATCAGCAATACGGATAATAGTACCCAAATTGCCCGGATCCTGAACCGTGTCTAACATCAGCGTCAATTTTGAAGAGATGGTAGCGTAATCAATCTGATATTTGGGCTTTCTAAATACAGCCAACACAGATTGGGGGGCACACAAAGAAGAAACCTTTTTCAAATCCTCCTTCGAAACTTCCTTTACGACATCGGCATGGAAGGCTCCTTTATACTTCTCAATATAATCCGAAGTTGCAATAATCATAGAACAAGGGAAAACAGACATCAGGTCGTTCACCAATTTCGGGCCTTCTGCGAAGAAAGAATCCAGTTCATCTCGCTCCTTCTTTTTTGATAAAGAAACGACTTGCTTTATGATATTTTTACTCAACACCTCCATCAATCAATCCTTATTCCAAAGCCACTAGCCAAATATCATAGAACATAGGCTGATAATTGCTGGCATCAGATCGTCTGGTCCCGGAAATAGTAACCAAATTATTATTGGCTAATTTAAATGGAATGATCACCTGACAATGACCTCCAACACGAAGGTTCTTCACCGCTTGCTGAAATCCAACGCCATAAGAAGCTCCCGCAGCATTGGAAAGCACAATGAAAGACAACGGGTCTGGACTAACCGAAGCGGTGCAATCGTAAACTAACTCTCCACTCAATGTGTACCCTTGGTAACGAACATAAGCAGTCCAATTCTCTTGAGGTTTCACATCACCATCACCCAAACTTACCTGATGATAATACAAACCATCTGCTCTACCTGACCCGTATAAATAATACACCTTTTGGTCTCCATCCATCCACTCAGAATCACCCTCCGGCATTTTCCCCACAATAGATATATTATTTTTTGCCACATACTCGTCTATTGCATCGTCCTCTGCCTCTACATGATCTGCGTAGGTATTACCTTTTTTACACGAAAACATGGAGATAAGCACCAAAAAACTTATCAAACCAAATAGTTTACCAAATTTATCTTTATTCATAAAAAACACTATTTTTCTATATCAACCAATGTTATCTGACACTCTACTGGAGTCCATGCTGGAATACAATTAGGGACACCCAACACTCCATAAGCCAAGAATGAAGGCATAATAAAAATACCAGACCCTGACACTTTAAGCATTTTCAACGACTCTCTGAATCCACGCTCCAAATCTCCCTTCTCCAGATTTATGGTCTTTGTCACATTCTGCAGCTTATCACATCGATCTCCAGTCAATTGTCGAACACTATATTTGAATGTAACATTATCGGTCATTGAAACAGATGGTCCAACACCAACATTCGTAATACAATAACGAAGACCACTTTTAGATGTTGTGAACTTTATTCCCAAAGAATCTATGTACGCGTTGATCAAACTATCTTCAATCGCAACAAATTCCTTATTCATCTCTATCAAGTAGTCTGTCGTTCTAGGTTTCTCAATCTTGTTATAGGGCACTTGCGGTTCTGGATTTGAGCAAGAGCACAAAACCAACAACAAAAATGAGATATATTTCAACGCTTTACCCATTAAATACTTAATTGACGCTCTCTCTCCGCTTTCAAACACTCAGACATCGTAGGCAATTTCTCTTCAAACAGACGGATAGCCTCATCCATCGAAAGGAACAACTGTCCACCCGCCGCATTTTTATGACCTCCACCAGCAAAATAACTTGCAGAGAACTCATTTACCGGAATATCTCCTTGCGATCTGAAAGAAATTCTAATCTTCTCTTCATCTTCCTTAAAGAACGCAGTAAACACAATTCCTTTTATTGACAAAGGCATGTTTACAAAACCTTCTGCATCTCCAGGCTGATAATTGAACTGTGCCAATTCCTCCTTTGTCAAGCACATCAAGGCAGCTCCATATTCCTCATAAATTTTCATTTTATTCGACAACATGTAACCCATCATACGGAATCTTGATTCCGAATAATTGTCAAACACGCGACGATGAATCTCATCCTTATCAACGCCTTTCTTGATAAGTTCAGAAATTATGGAATAGATTTCAGGTTGATTTGAGTTATACGAGAATGATCCTGTGTCAGTCATCATTCCCACAAAAATACATTGAGCACACTCCAAAGTCATATCAGTGAAATATCCCATACGACAGATTAAACGGAATATCATTTCTGCCGTAGATGACATATCTGGATAGGATATTACAATATCGGCAAAACTACCAGGATTGATATGATGGTCCACTAAAATCTTTTTTGCAGGAGAATCAGCCACAAGAAAAGCCATATCCCCTATTCTTTTCAACTCATTAAAGTCCAAAGCGAATATCAATTCTGCCGACTTAATTACCTCATCAGATTTCTCCTTAGACTCTTCATAAACCAAGATATCAGAAGCACCAGGCATCCAATTAAAGTAATTAGGGAATGCTGTTGGAACAATAACAGTCACACGCTTATCCAAACCTGCCAAAAAATTAGCAAATCCTAACGAAGATCCTATTGCATCACCATCTGGAGATATATGAGAAACAATAACAATGTCATTTACCGATTCAATCTCACTCTTCGTTTCTTGAATCAAATCTTCCTTGATAATCTTTGAAATCATATGTGTCAATTTTGGGTGCTAAGATACAAAAAAAATGGTTATGGTTTGGTATATTGACCAAAGAAACACATGCATCAAAAAAGCCATAATTCTCCGAAAAGATTGTTTCTTCACAACCAAAACAAGTAACAAAAGGAAAAGGCAACCAAACAACAGATCTATCTTACCAAAAGCCACATTTTGGCAAACAGTCCAGTCCCAACCCTCCATCCCTTGAACCACGCAATTCATTCCATAAACGATCTTTGTCAAAACATACGACAAACCACCCCCAACGAAAGGAACAGAATGGAAGCACCACAGCAAAATAGACAAATAAATCACCAAAGAGGAGACAGGAATAACGACAAAGCAAGACAACCAAAACACATTACTGACTTGATGGAAATAATACAAAGTAAAGAACAAAGTCCCTATTTGAGCTGCAAATGTAACAGAGAGTACGGACCAAATCTTTTCCTGAACAATATTTCGCGGAACCAATGCATTGTAGATAGGTTTTTGAAAGAACAAAATTGACAATACTGCTGCAAAGCTCAACTGAAAGCCGACATCAAACAAATATCTTGGAGAGTATAACAACATAAAAAAAGCAGCAGCAAACACAGTGTTGTATATCTGAGACTTACGATTTATCAAAATTGCCAACGAAGCAAGCGTTAACATAATAGCAGCTCGTATCACTGAAGGAGACAAACCTGTCACAAAAGTAAAAATCCACAATACTACCAAAGAGAATAAGACCCGCAGTTTTCCCAACGAAGCAGATCTCATAAATAGAGAAAGTATTTTCGAAAACACGAAAAACACCACCCCAACATGCAAACCACTCACTGCCAATATATGACTTGCACCCGTCACGGAGTAACTATTCTTCAAATCCTTATCCAACAAACTTTTATCTCCGATTGAAAGCGCAGAAACAACGCCGAGTTCCAGACCACTCATGCCAGACTCCTCCAATATCGATACTAATTTCTTCTGAATTCTGTGAGATAGTACCTTCAAAGAAAAGGAAGTCGAATGAGCAACAAACATCCATTGAACAGATTTCACATAGTAAGATCCAGAAAAACCTTTTGATCTCAAATAACCCTGGTAATCCGAGTTAGTATTTATTCTCGTATTAACCAAAGTTTCCTTTTTCACAGAAATCCAATCTCCTTCCTGCAGAGAAAGAGACCAATCATCTTTCTTCACATACAACTGTAACATTACATCACGAGGGCTATCCATCAAAACCTTCACCTGCAAAAAAATTGTTTTATCCTTCTCCACCGGCACATTCACAATCCTACAACAAATCACATCGGGGAATTGGTCGGAGTTTATAATGTTACTATTCTCTTCCATAGTCCGGACAGAACCCAATGAAAAGAAAAACAACATCACAACGACACCATACAAAAAGGCATAAGCATAAGACTTCCTTTTCATGATCCATATAATCCACACGAACAAAGAGAGTAACAAGGCAATGGCAATTATAGTCATCGACAAATATGGGGTCAACAAGATCCCCAAAACCAAAAACAGAAGAGGCCTTAGGAAAGGTATTTCAGCAAAAATTATCATTAGGTAAATCAAAAACAGACAGAACAATCACACAAAACAGATTGTTATAAAAAAGAAAGAAGGGACATTCAAAAAAACATCCCTTCTAATATAATCACTTCAAATTCTTCAAATTCGAAATAGTTTCCGTTGGATTTTCTGCACCGAACACAAAACTTCCAGCGACCAATACATCGGCACCCGCCTGAATCAAACGTTTACCTGTATCGTAATTTACGCCACCATCGATTTCTATCAAAGCCCTAGAACCTCTTTTCAAGATAAGCTCCTTTAACCTTTTCGTTTTATCGATTGTGTTTTCGATGAACTTTTGTCCACCAAAGCCTGGATTTACAGACATCAACATAACCAAATCTAAATCCGGAATAATCTCTTCCAAGACAGAAACTGGAGTATGAGGATTTAATGTAACACCAGCCATAACCCCCAAAGATTTAATCTTTTGTATTGTAGAATGCAAATGCAAGCAAGCCTCGTAGTGCACATTTATCACCTTAGCACCTGCTTTATAGAAAGCATCCACATACTTTGTAGGCTCAACTATCATAAGATGAACATCCAAAGGCTTCTGGGCGTATTTATTAATAGCCTCGACAACAGGAATTCCAAAAGATAAATTCGGCACAAAAACGCCATCCATTATATCCAAATGGAACCAGTCAGCCTCGCTATTATTAACCATTTCAACATCTCTCTGCAAATTGGCAAAATCAGCAGAAAGCATTGAAGGGGCAATCAAGTGGCTCATAACTAAATTTATTTTCCTTGTGCAGCAGCCGCAGCAGCTTTAGCAGCAGCTCTCTCTTCACGTTTCTTTTGAGCCTCCAATTGCTTCATATAAGCCTCACTATTATCACGGGCAATAGTTTTGATAACATAAATAGTATCTGCTTGAGGATTATATTCTTTTACATACATTGTATACTCATAGCCCAACTCATAGAAGAAGTTATCAAATTCGCCTTTGAAAGTTACCCACTCGATCTTATCACGACGAGAATAACCCTTACGAATCTTATAAACTCTCTGACCGTCTTCTACAGGACGATCTGGAGAAACTTTCATATACTCTGCCGGAAATGCAGATAATGCGAATGACCCCAAAAGTATAGACAATAATATTTTTCTCATTTTATTCATTTTTTAGTTATTCTGCAAATATAACTATTTTTTGTTTTGAAACAATGTTTTAAGAAAATTTCTAAGCAAGATATACATCAAGCCTCCCCGGAACCTGACAAATTAATGGGGAATGGAGGGTTAAAACCAGAATCCGAACGCTGAACAGTACCAAACTGGCTTTCATACTTCTTCATGTTTTCATCCAATGCTCTCAACAAACGCTTTGCATGTTCCGGAGTCAATATGATTCTCGATTTTACCTTTGCTTTATTTGAATTAGGCATAATACGTAAGAAATCCAATACGAACTCAGATGAGGAATGAGAGATTACAGCCATATTCGTATAAATACCCTCTGCCACCTCTTCACTAATTTCAACTGAAATTTGGTTTTTCTCAACTTTTACATCCTCATTATTATCTTGCATAACTTAAAAACTTTAAACGACAAAGGAAACCAGTTTACACCAGTTTCCTTTATCAATATATTCAACTCTTAATTAATTTTCAGACATTGTGCGAGCATTGATAATACCCTCCATATCGTCTTTAGAACCAACAATCAATCTGTCGAACTCTCTTTGTCCAGTACCTGCAGGAATCAAGTGACCACAGATCACATTTTCCTTCATACCTTCCAAGTTGTCTACCTTTCCACGAATAGCAGCGTCGTTCAACACCTTTGGAGTCTCCTGGAAGGAAGCTGCCGACATAAAGCTTGATGTTTGCAATGCAGCGCGAGTGATACCTTGAAGAACTTGCGAAGAAATTGCAGGAACTGCATCTCTCGTCTCTACCAATTTCAAGTCCTTACGCTTCAAAGCACTGTTCTCATCTCTCAACTTACGAGCTGTAACGATTTGTCCTGGTTTCAAATTCTCAGAATCTCCGGCATCAACAACGACCTTTTTACCATAGATACGGTCATTCTCTTCCATAAATTCCAACTTATCAACCATTTCTTTCTCCAAGAAGCGAGTATCTCCAGCATCCTCAATCTCAACCTTACGCATCATTTGACGTACGATTACCTCAAAGTGCTTATCGTTGATCTTTACACCTTGCAGACGATACACATCTTGAACCTCGTTTACGATATACTCTTGAACCGCTGTAGGTCCCATGATTGCCAAAATATCAGATGGAGTGATTGCACCATCAGAAAGAGGAGTACCAGCACGAACATAATCGTTCTCTTGTACCAATATTTGTTTTGACAATGGAACTAAGTACTTCTTAACATCTCCTGTCTTCGAAGTGATAGCGATTTCACGATTACCACGTTTTACCTTACCAAAAGTAACCTCACCATCGATTTCTGAAACAACTGCTGGATTAGAAGGATTTCTTGCCTCGAACAATTCGGTTACACGAGGAAGACCTCCGGTGATATCACCTGCACTACCAACAGCACGAGGGATCTTAACCAACAATTGACCTGGACGAACCTCATCATTATCATCAACTGTAACGTGAGCGCCTACTGGCAAACTGTAAGTCTTAACCACATTACCCTTCTTATCAACAATGTGAGCTTCAGGAACCTTAGTCTTATCCTTTGATTCGATGATAATCTTTTCACGCAAACCAGTGGTTTCATCAGACTCTGTCTTGTATGTTACATTTTCGATAACATTTTCAAACTTAATCTTACCACCAACTTCGATTACGATTACAGCGTTGAATGGGTCCCATTCACAAATACGATCGCCTTTCTTAACATTTGATCCCGGATCAACGAACAATTTAGCACCGTAAGGAATGTTAGCATTTGACAAAGTAATCTTTGTATTTGGATCGATGATTTTCAACTCTGCCAAACGACCTACAACCACCTTGATTGGTTTGTTGTCTTCATCAACAGAATCAATTGTACGCAACTCATCGATTTCAATGAATCCATCATACTTAGAAGTGATACCTGAGTTAGCAGCGATATTACCTGCAACACCACCGACGTGGAACGTACGCAATGTCAACTGAGTTCCTGGCTCACCGATTGACTGTGCAGCGATGACTCCAACAGCCTCACCTTTTTGAACCAAACGGCTTGTAGCCAAGTTACGTCCGTAACATTTTGCACAAACACCCTTCTTAGATTCACAAGTCAACACAGAACGGATCTCAACTCTCTCGATTGGAGAATCTTGAATCTTTTGTGCTGCATCCTCACGAATCTCTTCACCAGAACGAACGATGATCTCGCCTGTCAAAGGATGTTGAATATCGTGAACAGATACACGTCCTAATATTCTTTCATACAAAGAAGCAACAACTTCCTCGTTATTCTTCAACTCTGTACATACTAGACCACGAAGAGTTCCACAATCTTCCTCGTTGATAATCACGTCATGAGAAACGTCAACCAAACGACGAGTCAAATATCCTGCATCGGCAGTCTTCAAAGCGGTATCGGCCAAACCTTTACGAGCACCGTGAGTAGAAATAAAGTACTCCAACACAGACAAACCTTCCTTAAAGTTAGAAAGAATTGGGTTCTCAATAATCTGACCACCTTCAGCTCCAGACTTTTGAGGCTTAGCCATCAAACCACGCATACCAGACAACTGACGAATCTGCTCTTTAGATCCACGGGCTCCAGAATCCAACATCATGTATACAGAGTTAAATCCTTGGTCATCAGAAGAAATAGTCTTCATCAAGATGTTAGCCAAATCAGCATTAATATGCGTCCAGATATCGATAATTTGGTTGTAACGCTCGTTGTATGTAATGAATCCCATGTTATAGTTATTCATCACCTCTTCTACCTCAGCGTAACCCTTTTGTACCAATTCCTCTTTCTCCTTAGGGATAATCACGTTCTCCAAGTTAAATGACAAGCATCCACGGAACGCCATATAATATCCTAAGTTCTTGATATCATCAAGGAACTGAGCTGTACGAGCAACTCCACAAACCTTAATTACATTACTGATGATCTCACGAAGAGATTTCTTAGTAATCAAAGTGTTTACGTAACCAACCTCTTGAGGAACGTTTTGGTTGAACTTCAAACGACCTACAGTTGTCTCAACCATAGTGTCAACCAATTCGCCCTTATCATTCAAGTCTTTTACAATCACCTTGATTGGTGCGTGCAAATCAACTTTCTTTTCATTGTATGCAATCTCAGCCTCTTCTACACCATAGAATACCAAACCTTCACCAAGGGCACCCTTACGAGGTTTTGTGATGTAATAAAGACCAAGAACCATGTCCTGAGAAGGAACTGTGATTGGAGATCCATTTGCTGGGTTAAGGATGTTATGAGAAGCCAACATCAACATTTGAGCTTCCAATACAGCCTCATTTCCTAACGGCAAGTGAACGGCCATCTGGTCACCATCGAAGTCGGCGTTGAACGCAGTACAAGCCAATGGGTGAAGTTGAATAGCCTTACCTTCTATCATCTTAGGTTGGAATGCTTGGATACCCAAACGGTGCAAAGTAGGAGCACGGTTCAAAAGAACTGGATGACCCTTCATCACATATTCCAAGATGTCCCAAACTACAGGATCTTTTCTATCTACAATTTTCTTTGCTGACTTAACTGTCTTAACAATACCACGCTCGATCAATTTACGAATAACAAATGGTTTGTAAAGCTCTGCTGCCATATCCTTTGGAAGACCGCACTCGTGCATCTTCAACTCAGGACCAACGACGATTACAGAACGAGCAGAATAGTCAACACGTTTACCAAGCAAGTTTTGACGGAAACGACCTTGCTTACCTTTCAATGAGTCAGACAATGACTTCAATGGACGGTTAGCGTCAGTCTTTACTGCACTTGACTTACGAGAGTTGTCGAACAATGAATCCACAGCCTCTTGCAACATACGTTTTTCGTTACGCAAGATAACTTCAGGAGCCTTAATCTCGATCAATCTCTTCAAACGATTGTTTCTGATGATAACACGACGATACAAATCGTTCAAGTCAGAAGTAGCGAAACGACCACCATCCAATGGAACCAATGGACGCAATTCAGGAGGAATAACCGGAACGATCTTTACAATCAACCATTCTGGTTTATTTCTTCCGTTAGAAGCTCTAAATGCTTCTACTACTTGCAAACGTTTTAATGCTTCTGTTTTGCGTTGTTGAGAAGACTCCTGTCCTGCTCTATTACGCAATTCATATGACAACGAGTCCAAATCAATTCTCTGAAGCATATCATAAACAGCCTCAGCACCCATCTTAGCGATGAACTTGTTTGGATCAGAATCATCTAACAATTGATTCTCTTTTGGAAGAGTATCAATAATGTCCAAATATTCCTCTTCAGTCAACAAATCTTGTTCTGCGATACCATCCTCAGCCTTGATACCTGGTTGAATAACCACATATCTTTCGTAATAGATAACAGCATCCAATTTCTTTGTTGGCATACCTAACAAATATCCTATTTTGTTAGGCAAAGAACGGAAATACCAGATATGAGCAACAGGAACCACCAACTGAATGTGACCCATACGCTCACGACGTACCTTCTTCTCTGTTACTTCAACACCACAACGGTCACAGACGATATTCTTATAACGAATTCTCTTGTACTTACCGCAATGGCACTCGTAATCCTTTACTGGACCGAAGATACGCTCACAGAACAAACCATCACGCTCTGGCTTATATGTTCTATAATTGATAGTCTCTGGCTTCAAAACTTCTCCGCTTGACATCTCCAAAATTTCTTCAGGAGAAGCCAAACCAATAGAAATCTTCGTGAAAGCGCTCTTTGTTTTATTATCGTTTCTAAAACCCATTTTTGTACGGAATAAAAATGAACATTAATCGAGTTTAACACTTAAACCTAAACCTCTCAACTCGTGTAACAACACATTCAAAGATTCAGGGATACCTGCAGGCGGCATTGGTTCGCCCTTAACAATTGCCTCGTATGCACGAGCACGACCCATCACATCATCAGACTTAACTGTCAAGATCTCTTGAAGAATGTGAGATGCACCGAATGCTTCCAATGCCCAAACCTCCATCTCTCCGAAACGTTGACCTCCGAATTGTGCCTTACCACCTAATGGTTGTTGTGTGATCAATGAGTATGGACCGATAGAACGAGCATGCATCTTATCATCAACCATGTGACCCAACTTCAACATATAGATAACACCTACTGTTGCAGGTTGGTCGAAACGCTCTCCTGTTCCACCATCACACAAGTATGTCTTTCCGTAACGAGGAAGACCTGCCTTGTCTGTCCATTCATTCAAATCATCCAATGATGCACCATCAAAGATAGGAGTAGCGAACTTAACACCTAACTTCATACCCGCATGTCCTAATACAGTCTCAAAAATCTGACCCAAGTTCATACGAGAAGGCACACCCAACGGATTCAATACAATATCAACTGGAGTTCCATCTTCCAAGAATGGCATATCCTCTTGACGAACGATACGAGATACAATACCCTTGTTTCCGTGACGTCCTGCCATCTTATCTCCTACACGGATCTTACGCTTCTTAGCGATGTAAACCTTAACTAATTGAACAATTCCTGAAGGAAGCTCATCTCCAATTGTAATGTTGAACTTCTTTCTCTTCAACTCTGCATCGTACTCCTTGTACTTTCTGATGTAATTCATGATCAAGTCATGGATCATATCATTCTTGTGAGCATCAGAGGTCCACTTAGTCAATTGAACTTCCATATAGTTAATCTCCTCCAATGCTTTCTTTGTAAACTTAGCACCTTTGGCAATAACATCTGTACCTAAGAAATCCTTAACTCCCTGTGAAGTCTTTCCGTTAGTAAGAACTTGCAACTTCTCGATCAAGATAGTCTTCAATGCCATCTCTTTTTCTTCAAACTCAGCATCTAATTTCTCCAAGATAGCCTTGTCTGACAAACGAGACTTGCGAGTCTTCATCGCCTTAGAGAACAATCTCTTACCAACAACGATACCTCTCAAAGAAGGATTAGCCTTCAAAGAAGCATCCTTAACATCTCCAGCCTTATCACCGAAGATAGCTCTCAACAACTTCTCTTCTGGAGAAGGATCAGATTCTCCCTTAGGAGTGATCTTACCGATCAAAATATCACCTGGTTCAACTGGAGCACCTACACGGATAACACCATTATCATCCAAGTTTCTTGTTGCCTCTTCACTTACATTAGGTATATCAGAAGTCAACTCCTCCATACCACGCTTAGTCTCACGAACCTCCAATTGGTATTCGTCAACATGCACAGAAGTAAAGATATCATACTTACAAACCTTCTCATTGATAACAATAGCATCCTCATAGTTGTAACCCTTCCAAGGCATGAATGCTACCAACAAGTTCTTTCCAATTGCCAACTCACCGTCTTGTGTAGAGTAACCCTCTGTCAAGATTTGACCCTTTGTTACACGTTGACCAGAAACCACGATTGGACGAAGGTCTATAGTTGTACTTTGGTTAGTCTTTCTAAACTTAGGAATGATATACTCCTTCAAAGAAGACTCAAAGCTTACATACTCCTCATCCTCAGTTCTATCGTATCTAACCTTAATAACACTTGCATCAACGAATTCAATAACACCATCACCCTCAGCAGCGATTTGAGTACGAGAGTCACGAACCAATTGACGCTCGATACCTGTACCAACGATTGGAGATTCACATCTCAACAAAGGAACTGCCTGGCGCATCATGTTAGATCCCATCAACGCACGGTTAGCATCGTCATGCTCCAAGAAAGGAATCAAAGAAGCAGCGATAGATGCAATCTGTTGAGGGGCCACATCCATCAAATCCAACTCCTTAGGATCAACATTAGGGAAGTCTGCCTCTTTACGAGCCTTAACCTTCTCTACCAAGAAATTACCATTGTCATCCAATGGAGCATTTCCTTGTGCAATGATCTTTCCTTCTTCCTCCTCAGCAGTCATATACTTAAGACCCTCTTCAGACACATCAACCTTACCATCTTTTACAATACGATAAGGAGTCTCGATGAATCCAAGATCATTAATCTTAGCATATACACAAAGAGAAGAAATCAAACCGATGTTTGGACCTTCTGGAGTCTCAATAGGACATAGACGTCCATAGTGAGTGTAGTGTACGTCACGCACCTCAAATCCGGCTCTCTCACGAGACAAACCACCAGGACCTAGGGCAGACAAACGACGTTTATGAGTAATCTCAGCCAATGGGTTGGTCTGATCCATAAACTGTGACAAAGCATTCGTTCCAAAGAATGAGTTAATAACAGAAGATATAGTCTTTGCATTAATCAACTCAGTTGGAGAGAACACCTCATTATCTCTAATGTTCATACGTTCACGGATAGTACGAGCCATACGAGCCAAACCAACACCAAATTGGTTGTACAATTGTTCTCCAACAGTACGAACACGACGGTTACTTAAGTGGTCGATATCATCAACATCTGCCTTTGAATTGATCAATTCAATCAAGTACTTGATAATCTCGATAATATCCTCTTTTGTCAATACGCGAACATCCATATCAGTCGATAGATTCAACTTCTTGTTGATTCTATAACGACCTACATCACCCAAGTCATAACGTTTTTCAGAGAAGAACAAACCTGAAATGACTTCACGAGCAGCATTCTCATCTGCAGGGTCTGCGCTACGCATTTGACGATATATATAGTATACAGCTTCCTTTTCTGAGTTTGTAGGGTCTTTCTGCAATGTATTATAGATAATGCTATAATCAGAAAGATTTGCATCCTCTTTATGAAGAAGGATAGTCTGTACGCCTGAATCCAAAATATCTTGAATGTTGTCTTTATCAAGAACTGTTTCACGGTCAATAATAACCTCAGTACGCTCAATAGAAACAACCTCACCTGTATCTTCATCAACGAAATCCTCCACCCATGTTTTCAAAACACGAGCAGCCAATTTGCGTCCCTCTACTTTCTTCAAGCCTGCCTTAGTAACTTTTACTTCTTCTGACAAGCCAAAGATTTCAAGAATATCTTTATCGCTTTCGAACCCGATAGCACGTAACAAAGTAGTTACCGGTAATTTCTTTTTACGATCGATGTAAGCATACATAACATTACTAATGTCAGTAGCGAACTCGATCCAAGAACCCTTGAAAGGAATGATACGAGCAGAGTAAAGTTTTGTTCCATTAGCATGCATACTTTGTCCGAAGAATACACCTGGAGATCTATGCAACTGAGAAACGATAACACGCTCAGCACCATTAATAACAAAAGTTCCCTTGTCTGTCATATACGGGATAGTACCCAAATAGACATCTTGGATAATTGTCTCAAAATCCTCATGATCCGGATCCGTACAATATAATTTTAACTTGGCCTTTAGAGGCACACTATAAGTTAAACCTCTCTCAATACACTCATCGATAGTGTATTTAGAAGGATCTATATAATAATCTAAGAACTCAAGAACAAAATTATTACGAGTATCCGCAATAGGGAAATTCTCTGCGAACACCTTAAACATACCATCGTCCTTACGAAGCTCTGGTGGAGTGTCGAGTTGGAAAAAATCTCTAAAAGATTTTAATTGCACCTCAAGGAAATCCGGATATTCCATCTGGTTCTTGACAGATGCGAATGTTACTCTTTGATTTTTATTATTAGAAGACATTTATCTAAGAATTTATAAGAACTTAAAAAAGATAACAGACAAAAAGGTTTAGAACCTATATATAGGTTCTAAACCATAGTTTCTGAACGAATCAGAACTGTGCAGTACTATTTAAGTTCAACTTCAGCTCCAGCTTCTTCAAGTTGCTTCTTAAGACCTTCTGCGTCAGCCTTAGCAAGACCTTCTTTAATTGTACTAGGAGCTCCGTCAACCATGTCTTTAGCCTCTTTCAAACCAAGACCAGTCAATTCCTTAACTAATTTTACGATAGCAAGTTTGTTTGCACCAGCTGACTTCAAAACTACATCAAATGATGATTTTTCCTCAGCGGCAGCAGCAGCAGGACCTGCAGCAACAGCTACAGCTACAGCAGCAGGCTCAATACCGTACTCGTTTTTCAATATTTCAGCAAGTTCATTAACTTCTTTAACAGTCAAGTTAACTAATTGTTCTGCGAAAGCTTTCAAATCTGCCATTTTATTTAATGCTTTAATGTTTATAATCTTTTAATTATTCGTTGTTTGTGTTCTCTTCTCTAGCTTGGAGAGCAGAAATAATATTTCTCATAGGAGATTGTAACAAAGTAATGATATCTCCAATAAGTTCGTTCTTGCTCTTGAATGCAGCTAATACATCAAGTTGATCAGCTCCTACATAAAAACCTTCTTCTACATAAGCGGCTTTCAATGTTGGCTTACCTAACTTGTTACCCTTACTAAATTCTTTGATCAACTTAGCAGGAGCATTTCCTGTATTAGATAGCATAAGAGCGGTAGGGCCTTCAAGAGCACTATATAGTTCTGAAAAATCACCTTCTTTCTTGTCTAAGGCTTTCTTCAACAATGTGTTCTTTACGACTACCAACTTAATATCTTTCTTGAAGCAAGCACGTCTGATATCGCTTGTCATACTAGCAGTCAAGCCAGATGCATCAGCAACATAGAAATGACTATAATCATTCAAGCTAGCAAGTACCTGATCTATAACAAGGTTTTTATCTTCCTTTTTCATGTTTCTCTAAATATTAAATTAATCAACTAATTTAGGGTCAATTTTAATACCCGGACTCATAGTACTAGAAAGATAAATACTCTTCACATACTCACCTTTAGAGGTAGTAGGTTTCAACTTGATCAAAGTGTCGATGAATGTCTTAGCATTCTCACAAATTGCATCTGGAGTGAAAGAAACCTTTCCAATAGATGTGTGAACAATACCAAACTTATCTACCTTAAAATCAATTTTACCTTGCTTTACTTCTCTTACAGCTTTACCTACTTCATTAGTAACTGTACCACTCTTTGGATTTGGCATCAAACCACGAGGACCCAATACACGTCCTAGAGCACCAATTTTACCCATGATTGAAGGCATTGTAATGATTACATCCACGTCAGTCCAACCACCCTTGATCTTTTCGATATACTCATCAAGACCTACATAGTCAGCACCTGCAGCCTTAGCATCAGCCTCAGCATCAGGAGTACACAAAGCCAAAACGCGAACAGTCTTTCCTGTACCATTAGGTAAAGAAACAACTCCACGAACCATTTGGTTTGCCTTACGAGGATCAACACCTAAACGAACATCAATATCCACAGAAGCATCAAACTTAGTAGTGGTCAATTCCTTAACCAATGCTGAAGCTTCCTTCAAAGAGTAAGATTTCCCTGCTTCAATCTTCTCTAAAGCTAACTTTTGATTTTTTGTAAGTTTACCCATTTCAATTGAAGTGTTAATTATTTATTACCAGGGAATTCTCCTTTAACGGTGATACCCATACTTCTTGCCGTACCTGCAACCATTGTCATAGCAGACTCAACTGTGAAGCAATTCAAATCTTGCATCTTGTCCTCTGCGATAGTCTTTACTTGGTCCCAAGTAATCTCAGCAACTTTTTTACGATTAGGCTCTGCAGATCCACTCTTTTGCTTAGTAACTTCAAGCAATTGAACGGCAACTGGAGGAGTCTTTACGACAAAATCAAAAGACTTATCAGCATAATACGTGATAACAACTGGTAATACCTTACCTGCCTTATCCTGGGTTCTGGCGTTGAACTGCTTACAAAAATCCATGATATTGATACCCTTAGAACCTAATGCAGGTCCTACTGGAGGTGATGGATTTGCAGCGCCTCCCTTTATCTGTAATTTGATAAATCCAGCAACTTCTTTAGCCATTTTGTTTTTGATTAAAAAAATAATTATAATACGAAAATAATCTCAGATTATTCTTTCTCAACTTGTAAGAATCCTAATTCCAAAGGGGTCTCACGACCAAAGATTTTTACTTTAACCTTTAGTTTCTTTCGTTCGTTGTTTACCTCCTCAATAGTTCCTCTGAAACCACTGAAAGGACCAAAAGTAACTTTGACAGTCTCTCCTTCGATAAAAGAGATTGAAACCTCTTCCTCTGAATCTTGTAGCTCATCAACCTTACCTAAAATACGAAGCACCTCACTTTGACGTAAAGGTACAGGTTCATTGGACTTCTTGGAGCCATCTCCCAAAAATCCAATTACATTAGGCATTTGAGATAGACGATGTTGAACCTCGCCTACTAAATTTGCCTCAACTAATACGTAACCAGGAAGGTAAGTTCTTTCTTTTGAAATCTTTTTTCCAGACTTGCTAACTTGATAAACTCTCTCAGTTGGAATCAACACTTGAGAAACATACTGACCAAGATCCGTAGTGTTAATTTCATTCTCAACATGCTCACGAACCTTGTTCTCTTTACCACTAATGGCACGTAGTACATACCATTTTTTTCCAGTCTCTGCCATGCTTTCCCTTTCTTTTAGTACAACAAACCATAGATAAACTCCATCAGAGTTTGAAACGACTTGTCCATAAGGAATACAACCAATGCAATTAGAAGGGAAGCTACAAGAACAACAATTGCACTATTAGCTAATTCACTTTTTGAAGGCCAAGATACTTTGTTTACAAGTTCGTCGTATGAATCTTTTATATAATTAACTATCGAATTATTCATAATCGTAGATATTGGCACGGAAGGAGAGGCTCGAACTCCCGACACCTGGTTTTGGAGACCAGTGCTCTACCAACTGAGCTACTCCCGTAAGATGGTTCCTCACAAGGAGGAACCAATATTGAACTAAATTAATTAGTCAAGAATTGAAGTGATTTGTCCTGAACCTACTGTTCTACCACCCTCACGGATAGCGAAACGTAGACCCTCGCTACAAGCAACTGGATAAATCAACTTAACTTGAATCTCCAAGTTATCACCTGGCATTACCATTTCAGTTCCTTCTGGCAAAGTGATCTCACCAGTAACATCCAAAGTACGGATGTAGAATTGAGGACGGTAGTGGTTGTGGAATGGAGTGTGACGTCCACCCTCTTCCTTCTTCAAGATATATACAGAAGCCTTGAACTCAGTGTGAGGAGTTACTTGACCTGGCTTACAAAGAACCATACCACGCTTGATTTGATCCTTATCGATACCACGAAGCAACAAACCTACGTTATCACCAGCCTCTCCTTGATCCAACAATTTGCGGAACATCTCGACACCTGTTACAGTTGACTTCATTTTCTCAGCACCTAGACCGATGATTTCAACTTCCTCACCAACCTTGATGATACCTGTCTCAACACGACCTGTTGCAACTGTACCACGACCAGTGATAGAGAATACGTCCTCAACTGGCATCAAGAATGGCTTATCGATATCACGCTTAGGCAATTCAATCCATGTATCAACAGCGTCCATCAACTCCATGATCTTCTCTTCCCACTCAGGCTCACCGTTAAGAGCACCTAGAGCAGAACCACGTACAAATGGAGTGTTGTCAGCGTCGAACTCATAGAATCCTAGCAATTCACGCATTTCCATCTCAACCAAATCCAACATCTCAGCGTCATCAACCATATCACACTTGTTCATGAATACAACCAAGCGAGGTACGTTTACCTGACGAGCCAAAAGAATGTGCTCACGAGTTTGAGGCATTGGTCCATCAGTAGCAGCAACCACGATGATAGCACCATCCATTTGAGCAGCACCAGTAACCATGTTCTTTACGTAGTCGGCGTGACCTGGACAGTCAACGTGTGCGTAGTGACGGTTAGCAGTTTGGTACTCAACGTGTGCAGTATTGATTGTAATACCACGCTCTTTCTCTTCTGGAGCGTTATCGATAGAATCGAATGAACGCAACTCAGAAAGACCTTTCTTAGACAATACTGTAGTGATAGCAGCAGTCAAAGTAGTTTTACCGTGGTCAACGTGACCAATAGTTCCGATATTTACGTGCGGTTTGGAACGGTCGAATTGTTCTTTTGCCATAATTTCTAATATTTTATTTTAATTAATCAATATTTTTTCAATTTACACTGATGAGCCGATGACGGGACTTGAACCCGTGACCTCTTCCTTACCAAGGAAGTGCTCTACCGCTGAGCTACATTGGCAATAGAGCGGAAAACGGGGTTCGAACCCGCGACCCTCAGCTTGGAAGGCTGATGCTCTACCAACTGAGCTACTTCCGCGATAATTCAAATTGTGGGTAGTGATGGATTCGAACCACCGAAGGCAAGAGCCAGCAGATTTACAGTCTGCCCCATTTGGCCACTCTGGTAACTACCCAATCCTTAAATCCTCAAAGAACTTCTTCTTTTGAGCCTCTTGTCGGATTCGAACCAACGACCCCGAGATTACAAATCACGTGCTCTGGCCAACTGAGCTAAAGAGGCGATTTAAAAGCCGTCCCGAAAGCGCTCTCCCGAAACGGCTTGCAAATGTAGACATTTATTTTTTATCCCACAAATATTTTTGCTTATTTTTTTAAATCACTTGCTTTTTCCTTTGCTTTTTTAATAGAGCGAATCATCGCATCCATAGCATTGTCAAAAGCCTCCTCGAAAGAATCTGCTGTCTTTGTCACAACCAATTCATTACTTGGCATCAAAACCTTCAACATCACTTCTTTGTTTTCAGAAACCTCTGGCTTTACAACTTGCAAAGTAACATCTGCACTCGTGATCTTATCAGAATATTGCTCTAATTTTGCGATCTTTTTTTGAATAAACTCCTCCAAACTTGCTTTTACATCAAAATGAATAGCCTTAACTGTAACATTCATAATCTTTCCCTCCATAATTTTACGCTCGAGGATGAGCTTGTTTATAAATTTTTTGTAACTGTTCGAAGGTTGTATGCGTATAAACCTCCGTTGCTGCTAAATTCGCATGCCCCAACAACTCCTTCACCGCATTTATCTCCGCTCCATTATTCAACATCGCAGTCGCAAATGTGTGACGCAAGACGTGTGGACTCTTTTTCTTTAACGAACTTACTCTTTCCAAATGCTCATGTACAATACGATAAACCATTACTGGATACATGGGTTCTCCATTTTCCCTAACAAAGAACGAATCCCCCACCCTTTGTACTGTCTCGTTTCTCAAACGAAGATACTCTTGCATCGATAGCTTCAGCTTTTCTCCAAAAGGTATTATCCTTTGTTTGTTTCCCTTTCCCGTCACTTTCACCGATCGACCAGAGAAATCCACATCTGGATCCTTCATACCAATCAATTCAGACAATCGAATTCCCAATGTGTAAAAGGTTTCAACAATCAGCCTGTTTCTCACCCCTTCGAAATCAGAACCAAACTCATCATCAATCCCATCCAAGAGATTCTCAATCTCCGACTCCCTTAGGAACGTCGGCAATCTTTTTTCCCTCTTTGGAGCAATGATCTGTCTCATGGGATCCGTCTCCATTAGACCACTTCGCCTAAGAAACTTAAAATACGACTTTAACGCCGACAACTTTCGATTTACGCTACTCGCCTTCTCTTCTTGTTTCATCAAGGAAACTACCCACTCTCTTACATCATTCGTTTCAATTGACAAAGAGTCAAACTCCTTTCGACTCTTCTTTTCTACAAAATCCTTGAACTGCAACAAATCAGTTTCGTAAGATGTATAAGTATGTTCAGAATATCCTCTTTCATACTTAATATATTGTAGGAAACGCTCAATCAACATAAAGAATTATTGTAATAAGCACACCACGAATATATAACATTCGGCAAGAAAAAACAAGAAAAGTGTAGTTTTTTTCATAAAAAAAGAAAGGGTGCAAGGATTTTCGATCCTTACACCCTTTTTATAATAGCAAAAACCTATTATTCTTCTGTTCTCTTCAATTGTTGAACATAGATTGCGTGAATCTTTTGTTGACGCTTAACAACTGAAGGCTTTTCAAATTGTTGTCTGTTTCTCAACTCCTTGATAACACCTGTCTTCTCAAACTTTCTCTTAAATTTCTTCAAGGCTTTTTCAATATTCTCGCCTTCTTTTACTGGAACTACGATCATAATTAGTTTTTAATATTTAATTTTTTAATTTTTTAATTTGCATTCTTAGCATGCTTTATAAAAGCGACCGCAAAAATAGTGATTGTTTTTGAATGCACAAAATTTACAACCTTCATTTTTTGTTATTTTTTTACTAACAATCAAGAATATAGTAATAGAAGCCTTCGCTCGTTATTCTTTTTGTACAGACTCAAACCTCACTCCTTATTCTTTTTATTATTTTTGCATCCAAATTAAATTCGCAGCATATAATATGGGAAGATTAGACCTTATAAAAAATTTTATGCAGGAGGAAGGAATCGACATTTTGCTCATTCCTTCTGAAGACCCTCATCTTAGCGAATATCCTGCCGAACATTGGAAAATCAGAGAATATGTTTCTGGATTCACAGGATCTAACGGGTTCCTATTACTTTCCAACAAAGAGGATATTCTTTGGACCGATTCAAGATACTATCTTCAAGCAGAAAAAGAGTTGGAAGGAACGGGCATCAAAATGTATAAGGAGGATGGTAGCGACTCCAATTGGAAAAATTGGATAGAACGCAATGCCACAAAAAAGGCAACAATAGGATTCAACGGTCTACTTTTCTCCCAAGAGAGAGCAGAAGAGATCATTCGACTTTGTGACACCTGTGGATTGACATACAAAAGCGACGTAACACTTCCCATATCGACAGAGTTACCGGATCTACCAGATTCAAAAATCTTCATTCACCAATCAAACTTTGTCGGTTTGTCATTCCAAGAAAAAAAGAGTCTCATCTTAGAGAAATGCAAAGCAGATTACCTACTTCTTTGTTCTCTTGACGAGATAGCATGGACATTTAATCTGCGGGGAGGTGACACTTCTTACAATCCCGTGTTCTTGTCGTACGCAGTCGTTGGCAAAGACGAGTCTTACCTATTTGTAGACAACCAGAAACTGGACAATGAGGTTCAACAATACCTCAACGGCAACAACATTATCTGTCTTTTCTCTTATGAAAGTATTTTTGAGGCAATAAAAACAATATCTAAAAAGGGATCTATATCTGCAGACCCTACAAAGACAAACCACACCTTATATAATAAAATAGAATCTAAAAATCTCGTTAGAGAGACTTCTCCCATAGAAAGTTTGAAATGCATCAAAACAGGAAAGGAGATCCAATGCATCAACAACGCCTCCGTGAAAGATGGTGTGGCACTAGTTCAGGCCTTTTATGAAATCGAGAACAGAATCAAAAATGGGACTCCCACATCAGAGACCGACATAGCCGACATACTGAGGAAGAGAAGAAGCGAACAGAAAGATTTCTTCTGCGAAAGTTTTGCTACCATCGCCGGCTACGGAGCGAATGGCGCAATCGTTCATTATAACGCAGCATCCAACCAATGTTCTCAAATAGGAACTGACAGTTTACTATTGGTAGATTCTGGGGGCAACTACTTGGATGGCACCACCGACATAACCCGTGTGTTTTGTTACGGGCAACCCTCTCAGAAACAGATGGATGACTACACCCACGTATTAAAAGGTCACTTGGCCATATGTATGTGTAAATTTCCCAAAGGGACTGAGGGTGCGCACCTAAATGCTCTTGCCCATCAATATCTTTGGAGAGAAGGTTTGGATTACGGACATGGGACAGGTCACGGCATTGGCTATTCCCTCTGCGTTCACGAAGGTCCACAGCGCATCAACCAACGCTTTACTGGTGTGACTTTGAAAGAAGGAATGATCTTATCGGATGAACCAGGACTTTACAGAACAGGTGAATACGGAATAAGAATTGAGAACATGGTATCCGTTGCGCCATTCAAGAAAAACGAATTCGGCGATTTCCTCCAATTCAATACAATTACCTTATTCCCTTACGAAAGAAAACTGATCAACAAATCCCTACTTTCCTCCGATGAGATAAAATGGATCAACCAATATCACAGAGAGGTATACGAGAAGATATCCGTTCATTTGAAGGATCCAAACGAGATTATGTGGTTAAAAAATGTTACAAATGAACTATAATAGATTAGTTTTATATAAATTAGCGCAAATTTTCCGAACAAATATAAACTATAAGATAATGAAAAGGATATTTTATACATTAGCAGCCTTGCTATTCATATCGAGCGCTTTTGCCGCAAGTGCTCCAGCCCAAGGGAAATCACCTGCAAAAGGTTCATATAAGATTGAACTAACAGTAAAAGGAATGAAGAGCACCGAAGCAAAGAAAGACTCTGCATACCTTGCTTACTACATGAATGGCAAAACATACTCAGCAGACACGGTTCAGTTGAACTCAAAGGGCTACGGCGTTTTCTCAAAGAATAAGAAACTGGATGAAGGTATATATATCGTATATTTCAATTCAGAAAAGTATTTTGACATTCTTGTTGGAAAAGATCAGAACATCACCATATCGGTTGACACTGCCAACCTAAGAGATGCAAAGATTGGAGGAGCAATTGAGAGCACTGATTTTCAAAGATATATGAACTTTCTAACCTCAATGAACAAGGAGAGGGGTGAACTTGTAAAGTCTTACAAGGATAAGAAAATCGATTCTACGAAATATGTCAACACAATTGATATGATGACAGAAAAGGTACAAGGTTTCCAGAAAGACATTATTGAAACCCACAAGAATGATTTTTTGGGAACATACATCAAAGGAACAATTCCTGTAGAGACTCCAGAGATGAAAGAGTTGCCAGATTCTATCAGAAATCGTGCAAGATATCAATACTTCAAGCATCACTTCTTTGACAATATCAATTTGAGCGATCCTCGTTTTTTGAGGACTCCGTATTTTCCACCAATGGTGGACAATTATTTCAGTAAGCACATTCTACAAGACCCTGACACTCTTGCAGCAACAGCTTTTGAATTGATTGAAAAAAGCCGGGGAGACTCAATAACATTCCAAGTAATGACCAGTAAGATGATCAACTATGGAATATCAAGCAAGATGATGGGAATGGATGCACTTTGGTACAAGATTGCAGAGAGATACTACTTCAATGGAGAAGCAACTTGGGCCGACACTGCCTGGGTTAACTCACTACGCAAGGAGGCAAAGAAGATCCGTTACAATCTTGTAGGAATGCAAGCAAGAGAGTTGAACATGCGAGACTCCATGGACAGGAAAGTGAAGTTGAGCGATATCAAGAGTGAGTGCGTACTTGTATACTTCTTCGAGCCAACCTGCGGTCATTGCAAGAAGACCACACCTGTTCTTCACGACTCTGTCTACACAAAATGGAAAGACAAGGGATTTGAGGTATTTGCATGCTACACTCAAACAGACAGAAACGAGTGGATGGAATTCATCAATAAGAACCATATGCAAGACTGGGTGAATGTTTGGGATCCATACCGTGAATCTTGGTTCTGGGAATACTACGATACCTCTGCCACTCCAGGAGTTTACTTGCTAAATAAAGACCGAAAGATTATAGCCAAAAAGATCGACATGAGCACCTTGGATATGATTTTGGATGAAGAGTTAGTGAAAAGGAAAGCAAAAAACAAAAACAAATAAAACAAGATTAGAGCCGATGCGTTTCATCGGCTCTGTTTTTAATAATAATCTAACGAATATGGCATTAATAAAATCAGTAAGAGGATTTACTCCCAAAATAGCAGACAACGTATTTTTAGCAGACAATGCAACCGTTATCGGAGAGGTTGAAATCGGAGAAAACAGCAGTATCTGGTTCAATACAGTATTGAGAGGGGATGTCAACGGCATCAAGATCGGCAAGAATGTCAATATACAAGACGGAAGCGTACTTCATACCCTATATCAGAAATCAACAATTGAGATAGGCGACAATGTATCCGTAGGCCATAACGCCACCATCCACGGAGCAAAGATCTGTGACAACGTATTGGTAGGCATGGGCTCTACAATTCTTGACGGGGCTGTTATTGGAGAGAATTCCATCATTGCGGCCAATGCGCTCATCACAAGCAATACTATTGTAGAACCAGGAAGTTTGTATGCAGGAGTACCAGCCAAAAAGATCAAAGATGTATCTCCTGAGCAAACAAAGGAGCTCATTAATAAAATCTCAAACAACTACAGAATGTATGCAAGTTGGTATGAGGAATAACCAATTCTTTACAAAGACCTTGTTTATTCATATATTTACCTCATAACAGAGAAGGGTATGATTAGTAACCGAAGGATATACATCACTGGCCTCGTATTTGTCATATTTGTTACAACCTTATGTAGCACTTATGTGAAACGCAGCGTCATTGTGGAAGCCTTCGTCAAAAACAAAATTGCGCAATTCGAAGAGAAACAGGATGTTAAAATCGGATTAGGGAAAATCTCTATGAAGGGACTGAAACTCATCAACTTCAAAGATTTAACACTTCAATCCCCTCAAAACGACACCATCCTTCACATATCCTCTGCACAAGTAAGAATCAATCCTTTTCGAGTGATTAGAGGTTCGAGACAAATAGAAGAAGCAAACATCAATCAAATAAAACTGTCACTCACACAAATTGATGGATACAAGAATTATGGATTCTTGTCTAAACAAAGGGAAGAGAGCAAAGAGGAGGAAACTCAAAACAAGCTTCATGAAAAAATTGACAACGTAGCTAATTTATATAGTCTCATTACAAGTAACATACCCAACCATCTCACTATTAACGAGATGAACATCAATCTACAAAAGGAGAAACACCAGTTGCAGATTTACCTACCCGAAGCAAAATTGGAAGAGGGAAACTTTTATAGCCAGATACTTTTCAAGGAGGGAGCAGAACTAACCCATTTGAACACACCACAAAACGGATACTGCATCCTAAAAGGAGCATTGGGTAAAAGTCATTCCGAGACAAGTCAAATGGCTCTTTATTCTGTCAATGACAGTACAATAACCATTCCTTTCATCCAGCAAAAGTTCGAGACAATCTTGTCCTTCGATTCATTAAACATTCTCATAAAAGCAGAGAAATCGGGCAATGACGAAATCGCATTAATAGGCGACTTTGATTTTTCAAACCTGAATCTCTACCAGAAGAGAATAACCAGTGAAACTATAGTTTGTGACAATGCACAATTTCAGATGACAGCATCCATTGGAGCAAACAAAATTGAAATAGACAGTTCCAGCACAATCAGAATCAACCAATTTGAGATACACCCTTATCTATCTTGGGAGAAGGAGGACACTATAAAACATATTGTGTTTAATCTACATAGCGACAGGTTTGAGTCCAACAAACTATTCCAATCCATACCCAAAGGTTTATGCTCGCACCTAAAAGGAATGGAGACAGAAGGAGATCTGTCCTATAGACTACATTTTAAAATAGACACAAATGAAATCGATAGTTTAGAATTCGAATCCGCCCTAACGCCATACAATTTCAACATCCTAAAATTTGGAGAAACCGATTTTAGAGAGGTGAACCAATCGTTCATTTACCACATCTACGAAGAGGGACAAGAGATTGGAAATTTCATTGTAGGGGAAGAGAATCCTAATTTCATCCCTGTCAACAAAGTATCCACATACCTAACCCACTCCATTCTCTATTCAGAAGATGGTTTTTTCTTTGCTCACAAAGGATTTTATGACACTGCTATAAAATCATCACTCGTTAAAAACATCAAGGAGAAAAGATTTGCTCGCGGAGGCAGTACCATCTCTATGCAACTGGTTAAAAACCTATGGTTAAGCAAAGAAAAGACTTTAGCCAGAAAGTTAGAAGAAGCGATGATTGTTTGGTTGGTTGAGAACAAAAGGATCGTATCCAAGGACCGTATGTTCGAGATTTATCTCAATATTATCGAATGGGGTCCCAACATCTACGGAGCAAGGAACGCTAGTCACTACTATTTCAGCAAAGAACCTGCCGACCTAACGATTGAGGAAGCTTTGTTTATGACAAGCATTATTCCAAGACCAAAGAAATTCATGTGGTGTTTCGATGAAGAACAAAACCTTCGACCTTATTTAGCAGAGTATTTCAAAATTGTCGGAGAGAAACTACTGCACAATGAAGTCATCACAGAAGATGATTTCTTGCACATAGTGCCAAATGTTCAGCTGAAAGGCAAGGCCTCACTTCTCTTAAAGGGAGGCAAAAAAGAAGAGTTGAATGAAGAGGAGGAAGAAGATGTAAGATTCTACAACATAGACAAAAATGAAGATATTCAAGACCAGTCATATTCGTCAAATTGACGCAAGAACCATTCAGGAAGAGCCCATCCATTCATTTGATTTGATGAAGAGGGCTTCACATCTCTTTTTCGAAGAATTACTTCCACACATAAATCAAGGAGATACCATCTCTATCATAGCAGGAAGTGGTAACAACGGAGGAGACGCATTGGTAATTGCCAAACTACTTTTACTAATTGGTCAATCTTGTCAAGTCTTCCTCGTCAACCCTAAAAACAAATTATCCGATGATTGTCAGTCCGCCTATAATGAGTTAAGAGCCTTTTACACAGACATAAAGAGTGTTCTCTCTGCAGAAGAGCTATCCATTGAGAATTCGAACATCATCATTGACGGATTATTCGGTTCTGGTTTAAACCGACCCCTAGACAATTTTTACGGAGAACTAATAAAGAAAATCAATCGTAATGGAAGTAAGATTTTCTCAATAGACATTCCTTCGGGATTATTCGGCGAAGACAATCAAGAGAATAACCGGGAGCACATCATAAATGCGACCTATACATTCACTTTTCAGACTCCCAAACCTGCATTCTTTTTTGCAGAGAATGCACATCATCTAGGAGGATGGAAGGTTTTGGACATTAAGTTACATCCACTTGCGTTGGAAGAGACTCCAACCCCATTTTATCTCACAGAAGAGAAAGAGATTATCCAACTATACAAAGCAAGGGAAAAATTCTCTCACAAAGGCACCTTCGGTCACGCACTGCTCATTACAGGCTCTTACGGAATGATGGGAGCAGCCGTTTTATCAACAAAAGCTGCTCTAAGAAGTGGTTGCGGACTTGTAACCGCCCATATTCCAAGCAAGGGATATGACATAATGCAGATTTCCGTTCCTGAGGCTATCGTGTCGTTAGACAAATCCGAAGAACGATTCAGTGTCCTACCCGACACAAACAAATACAACGCCATAGGAATAGGTCCTGGACTTGGCACATCTCCAAAGAGTGCTACTGCTATTCAAGAACTCTTAAAAACATACCCAAAGCCTATTGTGATGGATGCAGATGCACTCAACCTGCTCTCTCAAAACCCAGACTGGTGGACATCACTTCCTAAAGGAAGCATACTCACTCCCCATCCAAAAGAATTTGAAAGGATCAGTGGCGAGAAAACCAAAGGATATAGAAATTGGGAAAAGCAGATTGAGCTCTCCGTCCGATACAATGTTATCATCGTACTCAAAGGAGCATATAGCAGTGTTTCACTCCCTGACGGATCACTTCATATCAACCCGACAGGCAATCCGGGGATGGCCACTGCGGGAAGCGGGGATACGCTTACGGGTATTTTCACATCTCTGTTGGCACAAGGATACGAACCCGAAGGAGCCGCCATATTGGGCACTTGGATGCACGGGAAAGCTGGAGATATAGCTAGCATGAAAAATTCAGAAGAAAGTCTTATAGCAAGCGATATAATAGATAATATCGGAAGCGTTTGGAAGGAAATTTCTTCAAAAAAATTCACAATTCAATAATTACTTTTTGAAAAACAATGTATAACTTTGCAGAAAGTTCAGAAAAACGATGAGAAGTATAGTTTATTCATATTATTTCTTTTTTTACTTTTACTTTAAACAGTAAGAGCGGGATTCTGATTTGCAATTGATAATAAACTTTTTTAAATATGAGTCCCGCAGAAATGTGGGACTTTTTTTTGTTTCATATATGAGTAAGAAAAGAGTTGCCATACAAGGTATTGCAGGATGTTTCCACGACATCGCTGCTCACGAATATTTTAGAGACGAGGAGATTGAAATTGTGCCTTGTCAACATTTCGATCAGCTATTCGCTGCAGTTAAAGCAGACAAAGATTTGATTGGCATTGTCGCTATTGAAAACACCATAGCTGGTAGCCTACTACAAAACCACACTCTATTGGCTGATAGTAAATTAAAAATCTTCGGAGAACAAAAATTGCGCATCAAGCACAATCTAGTAGCTACTCCAGGACAAGATCTGTCAGACATTCGAGAAGTCTATTCTCATCCTATTGCCCTTATGCAATGCCAAGATTTTCTAAAGCAGAACAAACAGATTCAAAGAGCCATCGAGTATGATGACACTGCATCCAGTGCAAAGATGATCGCAGAGTTGGGAGAGAAAGGGAAAGCTGCCATCTGTGGAGAATTAGCAGCCGAGATCTACGGGCTAAACATACTTGCCAAAGGCATTGAGACCAATAAGAGAAACTTCACCCGTTTCCTTATCATTGCCAATGAAGAAAAGACAGAAGAGTTGGCTAAGGACAAACACCCTAACAAGGCATCTCTTTTAATCACCCTATCACATGAAGAAGGATGTTTGGCACAAATCCTTTCCATTCTCTCTTACTACAAGATGAACCTAACCAGAATTCAATCCACACCTATTATCGGAAGAGAATGGGAGTATCAATTCTACATTGATTTGGAATTTGACAAGTACCAGAAGTACCAAGGAGCCCTTGCCGCAATTGCTCCACTAACCAATGAATTACGCATTCTTGGAGAATATGAAATCGGCAGACAAACTATCTAATTAGAAATAAAAAAAGAAGAATACTGTGGAATTAAAGAAATTAAATCTAAACGGCGCAGACGACAAGAGACCTTTGGTCATTGCCGGACCTTGTAGTGCCGAAACAGAAGAGCAGACATTGGAGACAGCCAAGCAGTTGTCCAATAATGGTGTGAAAGTTTTCCGCGCAGGCATCTGGAAGCCCCGCACCAAGCCAGGAGGTTTCGAAGGCAATGGAGTAAAAGCTTTGCCTTGGATGCAAACAGTAAAGAAAGAGACAGGCATGCTTACCGCTACGGAAGTTGCTACCGCAAAACATGTAGAGGAGGCTTTGAAATATGGCGTCGATGTACTTTGGATTGGTGCACGAACTACTGCTGATCCATTTGCAGTACAGGAGATAGCCGACACCTTGAAGGGTGTAGATGTTCCTGTGTTAGTAAAGAACCCTGTCAACCCCGATTTGGAGTTGTGGATTGGAGCCTTGCAACGCATCAACAATGCGGGCATTACACGATTAGGCGCTATTCACAGAGGATTCAGTACATATGAGAAGAAACTATATAGGAACCTTCCTCAATGGCATATTCCTATCGAATTACACAGAAGAATTCCTGAATTGCCAATCATTTGCGATCCAAGTCACATTGCAGGACGCAGAGATCTTATCGCTTCCTTGTCGCAACAAGCGATGGACCTTCAATTCAATGGTTTGATTATAGAGTCGCACATCGATCCAGACAATGCTTGGAGCGATGCCTCACAACAAGTAACGCCAGAGGTTTTGAGTCTGATCAT
The DNA here is from genome assembly GCA_045600225.1 of Paludibacteraceae bacterium. Classification (GTDB taxonomy): domain Bacteria; phylum Bacteroidota; class Bacteroidia; order Bacteroidales; family Paludibacteraceae; genus UBA1181. Next base: position 78,071 of record JAZRXL010000014.1, on the reverse strand, counting down.
CAACAACCTAGTGATTCGTGACACCAATCAAACAACAGAGAACTTAGCAGACCTGCGTAAGCAAATTGATGAGATTGACATCAACATCATCGAGACATTATCAAAGCGTATGCGCATATCACGCGAGATTGGAACCTACAAGAAGGAGCACGACATGACGGTGCTCCAAACCAACCGTTATGACGAGGTCATCAGCAAGCGTGCACAACAAGGAGAGAGTCTTGGCATGTCTAATGAGTTCATGACAGCCATTTTCGAGGCCATACACGCCGAATCTGTACGCCAGCAGATGAAGATCATGGAAGAGAACAAATAATCGGACTAGATGCCTAATAAACAAAAGAAGGATGCCTCATAGCATCCTTCTTCCCCCATACAACACGATGTTTCAATTTTTTATACAATATTGTTTCATATTATACAATACTTGTTGTTCACGACACATTGTTTCATCACTAATACAATGCTATAGTAAAGGTTTGGATTGAATGGGTAGAGCAAAGCGTAGAGTTGCCTCCTCCTTGTTCACTTCCAAAGCCACATCTGCTCCGTGCATCAAAGGAAAATTATTATCCACATGACCTACGGGGAAATTAAATGCAACAGGGATCTTTCTTCCCTCTAATGCACTCAGAACAATGTTCTCTACCGATCCAAAAGAGGTATCCTCGTCTATATCTGTAAACTGACCAACAATCAATCCCTCAATTTTCTGGAACACACCCGCCAAACGCAGATTTTGGATCATACGATCGATATGATACATACGCTCAGACAAATCCTCGATGAAGAGTATTTTACCTTTTGGATCTATTGCATAAGGCGTACCCTGCAATGCATATAGCAAAGAAAGGTTACCTCCCACCAACTGTCCTATGGCACTTCCCTTTTGATTTTTCTTATGCGACTCAATGCAATAGGTTGGTCTGTTTCCCATCAATGTGTTGCGTAATAGTTCAACTGCCGATTCGCTCTCTTCCCAACAAGCTAAGGCCTTCGCCATTACCCCGTGCAACGAGGCAAAACCCTCTTTAGCCACACGCGCATGCAAAGCTGTGATATCACTGAATCCAATGATCCATTTAGGATTTTGCTTAAACTTTGTAAAGTCAAGTTTATCAACAATACGAAGAGCTCCGTAACCCCCTCGACCACATAAGATAGCAGCAACAGAAGGATCATCCAAGGCCTGTTGTAAATCGAACAAACGCTCCTCATCCGTTCCTGAGAAACGATCTCTCTTTCCTTTTGCATACGCACCCACAACAGGAACCAATCCCCACGAAATAAGAGTAGCACAAGCACCATCTATCAAAGAGGGATCTACTGCTCCGGAAGGAGATACTATCACTACCTTATCCTTCGGACGAAGGAAAGCAGGCATTACACATTTCTTTGCTGCCATAATATCTATTTTAAATATTTGTTCAAAAGGGCAACAAGCAACTTGCCACCCTTCTATAAACTTATGCTAAAAGCGATTTTACCTTATCGGAAATAGCCTTTCCTTCTGCCTTACCAGCCAATTTCTTAGAGGCAACACCCATCACCTTACCCATCTCTTTTGCAGATGTAGCGCCTACCTCTGCGATGATCTCCTTGATGGCAGCTGTCAACTCCTCGTCTGTCATTTGTGCAGGAAGGTATTTCTCAATCACTGCAGCCTCAGCCAACTCACCTTCTGCCAATTCAGGACGTCCTTGTTCTGTAAAAATAGCAGCGGATTCTTTTCTTTGCTTTACCATTTTTTGAAGGATTTTGATGGCAGTCTCATCAGAAAGCTCATCTCCTGCACCTTTTGCAGTCTTAGCCTCCAAGAACTCTTTTTTAACACCACGCAATGCCTCTAGTGCCACTTTCTCTCTAGCCAACATTGCCTTTTTAATATCTTCGTTAATTTTATCAAATAAAGCCATATCTTTAAATATTAAACATTAATCCACATTGTTAGATAAGAAGCCATTTCTGTCATCCACCACATCGTCACTATCATTAAACGACAAACGAGGAGAAACATCAAACGAGCCTCCAAAGTTAGAGATTGGTTTGTCTTCATCTTCATCGTTAAACGACAATGGAGAGGTAGGCAAAGTATCTGTTACAGGAGTCACATTAGAGTGGACAGACACGCCACCTTTTTTCGTTTCTCCACCATAGTATTGGTCATATAAAGCATTCCCTTCATTAGTTGTAGTTCGTGGGTTTGACCATGTAGGAGCACCCATTGGCTGTTGTACAGGTTCCTGAACTGGTTCCTGTGCAGTCAAAGTGATGCGAGTTGGTTCTGCTCTTCTTGGAGCAGGAGCGCCCAAGATCGACTTGTCTATCTCTTCGTTAGAGAATCCTGTTGCCACAATGGTGATGTTAAGTTCGTTTGCAGCCAACTTACTATCCTTTGTCGCACCCCAGATAATCTGATTCTCATCACACTGAACCTCACTTTGAAGATATTCAGTAATCGTTGTCAATTCATCTACTAGGATACCATCCTCTCCGTATGCGATGTTCAACAAGATATCTTTTGCTCCTTGTAGGTTAGTTGAAAGCAACAACGGAGAATCCAATGAGTTCTGAATTGCAGTCAATGCCCTATCCTTGCCAGAAGCTTTGGCAGCACCCATCACTGCAGAACCACTATTAGTCATAACGGTTTTCACATCCTCCAAGTCTACATTAATATAACCTGGTAAAGTGATAATCTCCGCAATACCCTTTGCTGCTGTAGCCAAAATGTCGTCCGCACAAGCGAATGCCTTTTCCAACGTAAAGTCAGAATAGATCTTAGCGATACGCTCTGTGCTAATCACCAAGATTGAATCCACGCTTTCACGCATTGCCTCTACACCCTTCAAAGCCTGTGTGATTCTTCTTTTTCCTTCAAACTTAAATGGAATAGTAACAATACCAACAGTAAGGATACCCATATCCTTTGCAGTCTTAGCAATCAAAGGAGCGGCACCTGTACCTGTTCCTCCACCCATTCCGGCAGTAACGAAAACCATCTTGGTAGAATCTTCCAACAACTCCTTGATCTTACCCAATGAGTAATCTGCAGCGATACGTCCCTTCTCCGGATCATTTCCTGCGCCATGTCCTTCCGGACCCAATTGGATCTTAACAGGAATTGGAGAGTGCAACAAAGATTGATTATCCGTATTACATACAATGAAATCCACATTGTTGATACCCAATTCGAACATATGATTGGCAGCGTTAGTTCCACCACCACCAACACCAATGACCTTGATCACTGATTTGTCTTCGGAGATTTCCCCCGCATTTCCATTACTTGGCAATATTATTGGTTGATACTCTTCCATATCTTTTCGTATTTATTAAATTATTCCATTCTATCATTTTCATTTGCACTTGGGTCGGAGAACATATTCTCCATAAAGCTACCCATTTTATTTTTCAAACGGTCTGTAAGTCTTCCGTTTTTCTTTGCTGGTTTTGCCGTTGGGGTTACAACTGGCTCTTCCACCTTCACTTCGTTCTTAACAAACGAAACCGAGCAACCATTTGCATTATAAAGAGTACCCAAGACCGCTGTGAAAGGCAATATTTGTTTTGACTCTTTAAGATCGATGAAAGAACCCATGCGAGTTGGCACACCTGTATACTCCTCCACCTTCTCTCTCATATATTTTAGGTTTGAACCTCCACCCACCAAAACAATTTGGTTGATAGCACGACCAGCAGGAGTCAACTGAATAATCTCATCTACTTGTTGGAGAATTTTATCCATTCTATGACCAACAATTTGAGCAATCATTTCTGATTCGAAAGTTCGTTTCTCATTGTAGATTTGAAGATCAAAGAATACAGGATCATCAACACCAGCCATGGCAGAAGCATGGTGTTTAATAATTTTTGCAGAATCAGCAGGGATCTTCAATTCCTTCAAATCGTCAGTAATCCTTTCACTTCCCTTATGAAGCACAAATACATACTTCATAATCCCATCCTTGAAAACGGAAACAGAAGACGTCTCCGCACCAAAATCCACCAATGCAGTTCCTTCATAACGCTCTTGGTCTGACAAAACTGAATTAGCCATCATTAAAGGGGCAAAGCATATTTCAATATTTGGATAACCCGCACGCTCAAAACAAAGTTTCACATTAGAAATCAAATCGTGTTGCACCAAGATATTCTGGAATTCTGCAATTAGATGACTGCAAATGCAACCTACTGGTTTTTCCTCTTCAAAGCCATCCAAGAAATATCTTTGAGGAATAGTCATCAAGAAATCCAACGACTTACCGTATTTTTCAGAACGAGCAAAATTCTCGTTCTCCTCTCTCATTTCACGGATTAAATCTTCTGTCACTTCAATTCGAGGCAAGTTTCTCTCTATTCTCTTAAATACACCCTGTGTGTAAGAACCAGAAACACACACATAAATCTTCTCAAAAGACAAATGGTGATCTTCCGGGAAGAGTTGTTCTTTCTTTAAAATATTCGACAAACGATTGGTCAAAAGTTGCATTAAACTTTTCACACAAGACGCTGCACCACTGATGTTCTTTACATTTCCGTGAGTAATGCTTCCTTGCGACTCCACCTTGTCGGTTGTCACGCATACAAACTTTCCATCATTACCCACAAATCCAATGGCTCCCTTTACCACTGAACTTCCTATATCTATCGCAACGGATAATTTACTTAAATCAAAACCTGCCATGTTAATTCTTTGTTTAATTATCTTGTTATTTTTTTGTACATACCACTTGACCTTCATACATTAGGTTGATCTCCTTGTAACAGTTCCAACCCAACTGATTAAAGCCATTCTTATAGACGGACAATAGCTTTTTCATTTTTGTCTCATATCCGTCCACCTTGCCCAAGCGTATCAACTGATTTCCCACGCGAGGCACCAAAGTTAGTTCTTGCTTTTCGTTTACATCAATTTGTTCAATCAAAGAACTCCACAACTTATCGTTCTTCAAATACATAACAAATTCGTAAAGATCTCCTTTAGCGAACTTCTCAGGAACCGATCCTGTTACAATAGGAACATACGCAGCAAAGTTGTCTGCCACACGCATCACACCACCATCACTATCTATGTAGAAATTCGATTGAGATGTCATCACACGGAAAATAGGCTCTCGTTGTGTAATATCGATCACCATCGAACCTGAAGGAGTGAGATAGCACTCTGCCTTCTTGATACGAGACTTAGACTCTAAAACATCCTCTATCTTTTTCTTATTAATAAACTCTGCACGAACACCCAACGGACTTCTATCTTCCTGGTCCAAGAATGTCATCACCTCTTTGGGTGACACAAATCGAAGTGTGGCGCTATCTAAAATAGCAACCTTGCAAGTGGAACAAATCTGCTCCTCCGAACGATAGGCAAAGGCAGATATGGCAAAAGAGATATAACCAATAATCAAAACGACTACTGAAATCTTACCAAATCTTCTCCAATTAAATTTCTCTGCCATACCTATTGCTATTTTAAATTATACCTTTAAATTCTCTTTCTCAAATTGCTCTCCATTTCAGGAATCAACAAATCCATATCACCAGCACCCACCATCAATAACAAATCATAATCGTTGGAAAGAGTCGATTTCACCAACTCTTCCTTGGTCATCAAACGCTTATTACCCAGTGTCACCTTATCCAAAAGCATCTTTGAATCCACTCCTGGAATTGGTTTCTCTCTTGCAGGATAAATGTCCAACAAAATCAACTCGTCCGCCTTCGACAATGCCGCAGCGAATTCATCTGCGAAATCACGAGTACGAGTATATAAGTGAGGTTGGAAGACCACTGTAAGATTACGATCACTATATAGTTTGCGAACAGACTCTATACTTGACTTCAACTCATTCGGATGATGAGCGTAATCGTCTAAGAACACAACCTTATCCGATTTGATATGAAAATCAAATCTTCGCTTTACACCAGCGAAGGAAGCCATTCCACTGCGCAACTCATCTGCTTTGACTCCATTCAACGAAGCAATAGCCATAGCTGCCACTCCATTCTCGATGTTCACATATACCGGAACACCCAACTGAATGTTTCGAACTATCTCTTTTGGTGTAACAAAGTCGAATATGATCTCTCCATTTCCAATTCGAATATTTTCTGCGTGGAAATCGCCTTCATTCACCGAATAGGTGTAGAACTTCACACCCTCTTGCAACTTCGGTTGGATAGGCAACCCCTTCTTCATCAGCAAAACACCATCTTTTGAAATCAGGGAGGTGAACTCTTCGAAACCAGCACGGTAAGCCTCCTCTGTTCCATAAATATCCAAATGGTCTGCATCCACAGCCGTTACCACAGCCATATACGGAGACAGCGTCAAAAAGGAACGATCATACTCATCCGCCTCAATCACCACCAAGTCACTCTTATCCGAAAGTAAAAGGTTTTTAGAGAAGTTTTTAGAGATACCTCCTAAAAAAGCATTACAATCCACAGAAGAGTTATGTAGAAGGTGAGTTAGCATAGTAGATGTAGTTGTCTTTCCGTGAGTACCAGAGACACACAATCCCTTTTGCATTCGAGTGATCTCACCCAAAATCTGAGAACGCTTTTGTATAATAAACTGATTTTCTTGGAACCATATCATCTCCGACATTGTAGGAGGAACCGCAGGGGTAAATACCACAATGGTTTCATCTGGTTTACGGAAGGATGCTGGGATCATTGTCACATCATCCACATAATGTATGGAGATACCCTCTTGTTCCAACTCTTTGGTCAGTGCAGAAGGTGTTTTGTCGTATCCAGCCACCGAGAAACCTTTCGCCTTAAAATAGCGAGCCAAGGCACTCATGCCAATACCTCCAATACCCAAGAAAAATATGTTTTTCTTTAAAATCATTCCTTCACTAATTTTAAAACCTCATCGGCAATACGATCTGCCGAATCTAATTGAGCCAAGCCTTTAGCACCTGCTCCTAACGATAACAATCTGGATTCATCTTGGATCAAACCAAGTGTTTCATCCACCATCTTATCTTTTGCTTCCACATCAGCAATCATAATAGCAGCACCCACATTTGCAAGAGCCTGTGCATTCTTTGTCTGATGATCTTCTGCCACATTAGGAGAAGGGATCAAGATAGAAGGCTTGCCTAACAAACACAACTCAGAAATGGAACTTGCACCTGCACGAGAAACAACCAAGTCTGCAACTGCATAAGCGTAATCCATTCTCTTTACGAAATCTGTAATAATAATGTTTGGCAACTCTTTACCTTCAACCGCCTTCTTTATGTTCTCGAAGTAGAACTTTCCAGTTTGCCAAATGACTTGAATACCCGACTCATTCAATTTGTCTAAACCAGCCAACACACTTTGGTTGATGGTTCTTGCGCCAAGACTTCCTCCGATGATCAACAAAGTCTTCTTATCCTTTGAGAAATGGAAGAAATCGAATGCCTCATCTGCTTTCGGAGCCACCTCCAAGAAATCTTGACGAACAGGGTTTCCTGTTAGAATGATCGATTCAGCAGGGAAGAAACGATCCATATGATCATAAGCCACACAAATTTTGGCAGCTTTCTTTGCCAAAAGTTTATTTGTGACACCTGCGTATGAGTTTTGTTCTTGTAACAATGTAGGGATACCTAACTTATTTGCCGCATAAAGAGTAGGACCACTCGCATATCCTCCCACACCAACAACAGCATTAGGCTTGAAATCCTTTACAATCTGCTTTGCCATTCGGATGCTCTTAAACAACTGGCAGAGCACCTTAATATTCTTGAATGGATTGCTTCTATTGAAACCCGCGACTGGCAAACCTTTGATTTCGTAACCAGCATTAGGAACTTTTTCCATCTCCATACGACCATCTGCACCTACAAAAAGGAACTCAGCATCTGGTCTTTTCTTTTTTAATGCATTGGCAATAGAGATGGCAGGGAATATGTGACCACCTGTACCTCCACCACTAACGATAAATTTTAATTTTGCCATATCGATATATTTTTAGTAACACTATTTTTACGCCATACTAACATTCAACTCATCCTTCTCCTTCGATGGTTTCTCATCTTCCTTCTCAACCGGAGTGGACGACTTCTCCTTCTTATTTTTCCCTTGCGGACACTCCATCGCATTCGCACTAATACACAAGATTACACCAAAGTAGAAACTTGTAATCAAGATTGAAGTTCCACCTCTACTCAAAAGAGGAAGAGGTTGTCCAGAGACTGGGAATAAACCTACTGCAATAAAGACATTGATATAGGTTTGAATCATTATCATAGATGAGAGACCCAAGGCAATCAAAGACTGTACCACAGAGTTGCAATATTCACGAATAAGCACACCTACCCTATACATAAATATCAGGTACAGGATAACCACCAGCAACGCACCCAATCCCATCTCCTCTATCATCAAAGAGAATATGAAATCGGCAAATGCCAACGGTAAAAAATCTCTTTGAATACTATTACCAATTCCCAAACCTAGCCATTTACCATTCGCCACCGCTATCTTTGCGCGATCCTCTTGGTAAGTTTCGTCAGTCAACTGATAATTCTCATCGTGAGGTCTCGACTCGTCGAAGAAGTGCAGAATTCTATGCTTCCAAGTAAGGGCTCTATGAAACACACCCTTCCTTGCCACTACCTGTTCTGTAGAATTAACCGAAGGTGCTGTCTCCTCTGGCACTAAAAGCAAGGCACCTATTCCAAGACCTATTGCCAAGACACCACAACCAACCATTTTGAGCAATAGCTTCCACGACAATCTTGCAAAAAACAACATCAAGAAACCAACCATCAGAAGCAACAGACATGTGGAGAGGTTTTCCAAGGCGATGATAGCCGCAGGTAGCATCAAATAGGCCAAATACCGAAGCAATCCATCGTCTGGGGTTTTATCCTTCTTGTTTTGATACTGAGACAAGATAGTTGCTAAATAAAGTACCGTAAAGACCTTCACCAACTCAGATGGTTGGAACAAAATTCCAAACAAGGAGATCCAACGAGTTGCACCATTCACCGAAACACCTAAAAAAGGAGTTGCAAGCAACAATAACAAAGAACCGAAATAGCCTGGTCTGACGGCTGCCATAATAAATTTAAATGGTATTCTATGCACCATAAAAGCCACGGCTAAGCCTCCCAACAAGAAGACTATATGTTGCCATACAGGAGTATAAAAAGAACCTCCTTTCGCTACTGCCTTATAGGCAAGCGAACTTGAAGCACTATACATAGTAACTGCCGACACCACAAGCAATATGATGAAGACAGCCCATATAATCCTGTCACCCTTAATATATGTTGAAAAAAATTGGTTCATCTACAATAACCTAACTTTATTATAATTGTTTTACATATTGTTTGAATTGAGTTCCTCTATCCTCATAACTCTTGAACAAATCGAAACTTGCGCAACAAGGAGACAACAAAACCGTATCACCTTTCTTTGCCAAACCATAGCATTTGTCGACAGCTTCCTTCATAGAAGAGGCATCTACCATTGTTGGCACCTTTCCTTCGAAGAATGCGTGCAATTTAGTGTTATCCACACCTAAGCATACGATAGCCTTCACCTTCTCCTTTACCAACTCTTCAATCTCAGTATAGTCGTTACCTTTATCTTTTCCGCCTAGGATCAAGACCACAGGTTCTGTCATACATTGAAGAGCATACCAGCATGAGTTGACATTTGTAGCCTTCGAGTCGTTGATAAAACGGATACCACCCACCTTGGCAACCTCTTCCAAACGATGCTCAGCGCCTTTGAATGATTGCAAAGAAGCACGAAGTTTCTCGTCCGAGATATTGCACAAACAAGCAGTGATACTTGCTGCCATAGAGTTGTACATGTTATGAGTACCTCTAATAGGAAGAGAAGATGCAGGCATCTCGAATGTACGGTCTTGAGTATTAATCTTCATCAACTCATTCTCGATATATGCAGCAATACCTGCCGCCTTATGAAGAGCGAAAGGCATCTTCTTTGCTTCGATGTGACGAATCTCCAACTCCTTTTGAATGACAGGGTCATCATTCCAATAAATGAAATAGTCTGACGCTTTCATGTTCTGTACAATTCTAAATTTAGAGTTGATATAGTTTTGGAACTTATATTCGTAACGGTCTAAGTGGTCTGGTGTAATATTCAACAGAATGGCAACATCTGCTTTGAACTCATACATACCATCCAATTGGAAACTACTCAACTCAATCACATAGTAATCTTTATCGTTCAATGCCACTTGACGAGCCAAGCTGAAACCGATATTACCAGCCAAACCCACATTTAGTCCAGCTTCTTTTAATAGATGATGGATCAACATCGTTGTAGTAGTTTTTCCATTACTACCAGTAATGCAGATCATCTTAGCATCAGTATAACGGTTAGCAAATTCAATCTCTGAAATAATAGAGATGTTGCGTTGCTTCAAAGCCATCACCATAGGTGCATTTTCTGGCACACCAGGACTCTTTACTACCTCATCGGCAGCAAGCACTTTTTCTTCTGTATGAGTGCCCTCTTCCCAAGGAATCTGGTACTCGTCCAACTCCTTTTTGTATTGTTCCTTGATACTTGATTTATCAGAAACGAATACTTCAAAACCTTTTGCCTTAGCCAAAATAGCAGCACCTACGCCACTCTCTCCTGCACCTAATACAACAATTTTTTTCATACCTTCTCTACTATAATAACCGTTTAACGAATCTTCAATGTAATAATTGCCAACATAGCCAACAACATGGTGATAATCCAGAAGCGAGCCACAATCTTTGACTCTGGAATGTTCTTCTTCTGATAGTGATGGTGCAAAGGAGCCATCAAGAATACTCTCTTCCCTTCACCAAACTTCTTCTTTGTATATTTGAAATAAGATGTTTGAATAATAACCGACAAGCTCTCAACAAAGAAGATACCACACAAAATAGGGAGCAATAACTCCTTACGGATGATGATAGCGCTCACTGCAATCACACCACCAATCATCAAACTTCCCGTATCTCCCATAAACACTTGTGCCGGATAGGCATTATACCATAAGAAACCGATCAAAGCACCCACAAAAGCACAGATGAAGATAACAAGTTCTTCTGAGTTCGGGATATACATAATGTTCAAATAGCTGGCGAACTCCACATGGCTGGACAAATAGGCCAATATACCCAAAGTAACACCTATAATGGCAGAGACTCCAGTAGACAATCCATCCAATCCATCTGTCAAATTGGCTCCGTTTGAAACGGCAGTTACAACAAAGATGACCATCAACATAAAGAAAATCCATCCTAACACCTGTGCATTATCACCTGCCCAAGCAAAGATCTTCGAATAATCAAAGTTATTGTTCTTAACAAATGGGATAGTCGTCTTAGTTGATTTCTCCGATTTTTTCACATACTCAACCACCTCCGTATTCTCACGAATAGTTGTTGTATTCTCACGAATCACAACATCATCACTCATATATAGGGTCATTGCCACAATAAAGCCGATACCCACCTGACCAATGATCTTGTATCTTCCCTTCATACCCTCTTTGTCCTTTTTGAAGACCTTGATATAGTCATCCCAAAAGCCCATACCACCAAGCCAAAGAGTAGTTATAATCATCAAGATGATATACACATTGTCCAATTTAGCGAAAAGTAACACTGGTATCAAAATGGAAATGATGATAATCACACCACCCATTGTTGGTGTTCCTTTCTTAGCCATCTGTCCTGCCAAATCCAAATCACGGATCGTCTCTCCGATTTGTTTCTTTTGCAAAAACTCAATAATCTTTTTACCTATGAATGTAGCAATAAGCAAGGCAAAAATGAATACCATTGCAGAACGGAACGAAATGTACTTGAAAACACCTGCTCCTGGCACTCCCATTTGGGACAAATAATTGAACAAATAATAAAACATCTTATATCTTAATTTAACCGGTTAATTCATATTATCTCATCACTTCTTTTATCACTTCGTGATCATCAAAGTGATGCTTTACTCCTTTTATCTCTTGATAGTTTTCGTGACCTTTTCCTGCAATCAAGATCACATCCGAAGGCTGAGCTAAAAGAGCAGCTGTTTTGATAGCCTGATATCGATCTGGAATAGAAATCACCTTTGTCATCTCTGAAGGATCTAATCCTTGCAACATATCATTAATAATGTCTTGTGGCTCCTCATCTCTCGGATTGTCTGATGTGATAATTACCTGGTCACTTCCCATTACTGCTTCGTGAGCCATCATAGGACGCTTACCCTTATCTCTATTACCACCACACCCAACAACTGTGATAAGCCTTCCATTTCCACAACGAACCTCATTTATCGTATCAATCACATTCTTCAATGCATCTGGTGTATGTGCATAATCCACAATAGTCTTATAACCTGAAGGTGCTGCAATAGGTTCAAATCTACCTGAGACAGGACGCAATGTGCTTAACTGCACAAGCACCTCCTCTTTCGAGAATCCTAAAGAAACCGCAGCACCGAAAACTGCCGACAAGTTAGAAGCATTAAATCGTCCGATGAAAGGAACGAATACTTCTACTCCATTCATCATCAACTTCATTCCATCAAAACCATCTTCCAAGACAGTTGTTTTGAAATCTGTCAATGTCTGCAAAGAATAACCCAACTTCTTTGCCTTTGTATTTTGAAGCATCACTCTTCCATTCTTGTCATCCTCATTTGTAAGAGCGAAAGCCTCTTCTGAAAGCGAATCGAAGAATTGCTTTTTTGCATTCAAGTAATTGGCAAATGTTTTATGATAATCCAAATGATCACGAGTCAAGTTGGTAAAGATAGCCCCTTCGAAAACCAAACCTTCAATACGATGTTGATCTACCGAGTGAGAACTTACCTCCATGAAAGCGAAAGTACATCCAGCCTCAACCATACGAGCCAACAGTTTGTTCAATGACAAAGAGTCTGGTGTGGTATGAGTTGCCGGAATAGCTTCGTCTACGACATAATTACACACAGTAGACAAAAGTCCACACTTGTAACCCAAACGAGTGAATAACTGATAAAGCAAGGTTGCTATCGTAGTTTTTCCATTTGTACCCGTAACACCAACGAGACGCAAAGAAGATGATGGATAGTCGTACCAAGCACAAGCAATCTGTCCCAAAGCGGCACTCGCATTAGCCACTTTCACATAAGTAACTCCATCAACTAAGTCAGTTGGGAATTCCTCACATACGATTGCCTTGGCACCCTTCTCAATAGAAGAAGCGATAAAAGAGTGTCCGTCAATATTCACACCTCTGGTGGCTACGAAGAGTGCACCTTCAGCGATTTTTCTTGAATCAGACTGAACTTCAGAAATCTCTATTTCAGGATTTCCGAGCAACTCTAATACCTTAACACTTGTCAGTATGTCGTTTAATCTTTTCATATTACTTTAAATTTAAAACTACCAATTGACCTTTTATCGCAGCACCACCAGCAGGGACTGATTGACTCTCAACGGATCCTAATCCATTTAGTTGCACTTTCAGTCCTCTGTTTTCAAGCAAGTATACTGCATCTCTCGCACCCATTCCCACTACATTAGGAATAAAGTTGTCGTAGACATTTTGATTTTCTATTTCCACACCCGATTCGGAAGAGTGAGTTCGGCACCAAGGAGACGTCACCTTTCCTTTCACTCTGTATTTCACGCCCAAAGCATCCAACGAGTTGGTCAAATCCTTATAGTTTCCATCCTTATTGGCAGGAGAATAGATCTTTGCCGAATTCACTGGCACATCAGCCAAATAGGTTCTGGTTAGAGAACTTTGTGCATAGACACGCTCTGCGATATTTTTGAAGACTTCACCAGAGATAAGACCTGCACTCGGATAGATCTGTGCCATAGGATACCATACCACCACAATGGCAGAATATTTGGGATCATCTGCAGGGAAATAGCCACAGAAAGTAAGTTGGTGCTTACGCTGACCTTCATACTTTTGAACGGCGGTACCAGTTTTTCCCGCAATCTTAAAATACTGTGATCGAACACTTGTAGCAGTTCCCTTTTCGACCACATCAATCATCATTTGACGAACCTTATCCAAGGTCTTTTGGCTGGCCAACTTATCATTTATAACCGTAACCCGTTCTTTGTTCTCAACGCAATTACCATTATAATAAACACCTTTTACCAATGAAGGTTGAATCATCTTACCATCGTTAGCCAATCCGTTGTAGAAGGTTAGCATATTGATAGGAGGAATCTGAAGCTCATAACCATGAGCCATCCAAGGCAAAGACAATTTAGACCAAGACTTGTCGTTTTTGTTTTTGATATAAGGTTTTGCCACACCACTCAACTCAATATTCAATGGAGTATTCAATCCCATCTTGTAAAGAGCCTCTGTATATTTATCCGGATCATCACCAAACATCTCATCTATAATCTTTGCAATTACAATGTTGGAAGAGACCTGAATACCTCTGTTTAGAGAGATCTTTCCATAACCTCCTTTATTGTAATTCCAGTCGTGCATCTCCTTGTTGTAATACTTCCACACTCCATTTCCAGTATCAACTATTTTTGAAGTATCCACACCATTTTCCAATGCGACGATGGCAGAGGCTATTTTGAATGTTGAGCCAGGCTCTGTTTTGGAACTTACCGCATAATTCTCACCCTCTATATAAGAACCATCGGAAGCTCTTTTCAGATTACACATAGCCTTTATCTCGCCCGTCTTCACTTCCATAACCACAGCACAACCCTTTACAGCCTCAACTCGGCTCATGGTACGACGCAACGCATTATCAGTGATATCCATAATGTTCACATCCAAAGTGGTCATCACGTCCTTACCCTCAACAGGGTTCTCTATCATCAAAGAGCGTTTTTTGTTTCCAACATACACTTCTTGTGCCAGGCCCGGTTCACCCTTTAGCAATGAGTCGCAAAAGTGTTCAATACCACTCTTTCCTCCCTTGTCTTTTTCTGCATACAAACCGCCAATCGTTCTTGCACACATAGAAGTGGATCCGAATGGAAATTTTCGACTCACCTGCTCTTTTGGAGACAAAGCATAAACCTTTTTGCTTCTATCAAAGAGAGGGAATGTTTTTACCCTCTTCAAACCCACATACGAAACCTTTTTCGAATTAAGTTTGTAATACCTAGATCCACTTTTGTAGCCCTTTCTGAGGTGCTCTTTCATTTCGGATGGAGAGACTCCATAAAATTGAGCCAAAGAATCCGAAAGAGCAGGCAAACAAGAATCAAACAAAGCAGGGGTTAATCCCGCAGCCTTAAAATCCATGTGAAGGACATAAGACGGAATACTTGTAGCAAGCAACTTGCCATCGCTCGCCAAGATGTTTCCTCTGTGAGAATCAACTTGCTGAATTTTGCTTTTGTTTGCCCCCAAATTGCGCCAAAAGTCACCCTCTGTCACCATAGTGTGGTATATCTTCCACAACACAGGGACAAGCAGTATTACCATAATCAAGTAGACTATGGTAAAACGAGTTAAGATGTCCTTTTTGACTGTTCCCATTATTATAATTTTTAAGTTGTTGTTTTATTCTTTAATGACTATTGGAGGTGTTTGGGATGGACGCAAAGATCCATCTTTCTGCTCCACCATTTGCTGAATTCGGGATTGTTTGCTCAATCCCAATAATTCGGCAGAACGAGTATTGGCATCGTGTTTCACATCCTCCAAGACTATATTCGCCTTTGATATCTCTAAAATTTCCCCTTCACAACTGTAACGTAGTCCGATGTGGCAAAAAAGGAAGAAGACCAAGAGCAGGCAGAGAGGAATCTGCTGTCTGAAGAAATCTTTCCGGAACACATTTCCGGTAAAGATATCTTTCAAGGATCCACTCGTAAAATCAGTGAATTCCTTTACACTCCGCAATCTTTCGTCTAAAAAGCCCATTGAACTTATCTATCTAATAATAATTGTTTGTCTTACTCTGTGATCTTCTCTGCGATTCTCAACTTTGCACTTCTCGAACGAGGATTCGCTTCGATCTCTGCCTCATCTGGCACTATCACCTTATTGTTAACTAACTTAAATGGAGATTTTCTATTTCCGAAGAAATCTTGCTCAACCTTACCTTCGAAGTTACCCGCCTTCATAAAGTTTTTTACCAAACGGTCTTCCAATGAATGGTAGGTCAAAATCACCAATCTACCACCAGGCTTCAATGCCTTCAACGACTGCTCCAACATCGATTTCAAAGCATCCATCTCGTGATTAACCTCAATTCGTATTGCCTGAAACAAACGAGCCATATCCTTCTTTTGCTTGTCCTTACCCAAGAATGGTTCTGTAACAGCAACCAAATCAGATATTTGGCTAAACCCTTTTTGAGCACGAGACTTCACAATGACCGAAGCTATCTTTCTTGCCTGAGACAATTCTCCATAATAAAAGAAGATATCAGATAGTTGCTCCTCCGAATAGGTGTTTAAGACATCAGCTGCCGTCAGATCCGCCTTCTGATTCATTCGCATATCCAATGCACCGTCAAAGCGGAAAGAGAAACCACGCTCTGCTTCATCAAAATGATGAAAAGAGACGCCCAAGTCTGCCAAGATACCATCCACTTGTTCTGCATCATGGTATTTTAGGAAATTGGACAAGAAGCGAAAGTTGCTTCTTACAAAGGTGAACCTCTCGTCTGGAATAACATTCTGCAATGCATCCAAATCCTGATCGAAAGATATCAATCTTCCATTTTCTCCCAATCTGTTTAAGATCTCTCGCGAATGGCCACCCCCACCAAAGGTAACATCCACATAGGTGCCATCCTTTTCTATCTGCAACCCTTCCATACAAGGAACGAGCAATGCCGGAGTGTGATAAACATTCGCCATATTATTTCAGTTAACAAATCTCAAATTAGAAGGACATTATACTACCCATCTTCGCTTGTAATGCAGCAGCAAAATCTTCATCAGACATCATACCATCCTCAAGGTTCTCATTCTTCCAAATCTCAAAATAACTTCCCATACCTACGAAAAGAGCCTCCGCATCAACACCAATAATATCCAAATGCTTCTTTTGTATCAGCACCCTACCACTCGAATCAATCTCCAACTGCTCCACACTGGATGCAAACTGACGATACAAACGTTGGTCGTCCTTATTCCACATATTTAGTTTGGATGTGAACTCCGCATCTATCTTCTCCCATTCCGAAGCAGGATACAATTTCACACACTTCGTAATCGGATCCACTCTTAAGCAAAGAGAAGTCTCGCCTGCTGCTTCCAGCATTCGACGGTATGCCGCAGGAACGAATATGCGTCCCTTGTTGTCTACCTTGGCTTCTATTTTACTTAAAAACTTATACATGCGCATTTTAAATTTTCACATTGGCAAAGATAAAAAATAATTTTCTATCCCCCACTATCCCCCACTTTACTTTTTATTAACTTATTTTTCAATGTTATCAACCATCATAATATAGGTTACGAACGAGTTATCAACAGTTTATTAACATGCAACATTTTCATGGATTTATTTTCCCTTTTAATCTTTTTAACTATTTTTGCGTTGAAATAGCGTAAATATGGATAGTGAAACCCAAGAAAAAGCGTTCAAATGCGTCCAAATTGATGTAGAAGGAATATTGGACAACAAACTTCCTTCAATCAAGAAAAAGTTACCGAGATTTCTCATCTCCTTTCTTCAAAGGATTGTTCACGAAAAGGAGGTCAACCGCATTTTTAACGAATGTGGACCTATATTCGGTCCCGAATTCGCCGACACTTTAATGAACGAGCACTTCAATATCAGCATTCAAGTGAACGGAGAAGAGAACCTTCCAGAAAACGGGAATGTTATTTTTGCATGCAACCACCCCTTAGGTGGCATGGACGGAGTAGCTCTGATCAGCGTTCTGGGTAAAAAATATGATGGATTGAAAATTCCAGTGAATGACATCTTGATGTACATCGAAAATCTTCAAGAGAATTTCATTCCCATCAATAAGATACAAGGAAGAGGACAAGCAAGGAACACCTCTGAACTTATCAACCAAGCTTGCGCATCCGAAGCGCCAGTGCTATTTTTCCCCTCTGGCCAATGTTCCAGAAGACAACCTGATGGCGCCATCAGAGACAATGAATGGAAAAAAACGTTTATCTCAAAAGCAAAAGAGTATCAACGAGATATCATTCCTCTACACTTCGAAGGAAGAAATTCGAACTTCTTCTACAACCTATCTTATTATAGAAATAAAATAGGTATCAAGGCTAATATCGAAATGTTGTATCTGGCCGACGAGTTTTTCAAGCAGAAAGGGAGCACATTTACCATAACAATAGGAAAACCTATTTCTTACACTCAATTGGACAACAGTAAAAGCGACAAAGAGTGGGCAAATGAGATAAAGGAGATTTCATACAAATTAACAAGCAACAAGTAAGTATGGAAAAGATTATAGACCCAATAAAGACAGAATTGATAGAAGCCGAGTTGACCCGTGATGTGTTTCTACGGAACACCAACAAGGCTGGTAACGAAATATATATCGTCAATCACAAGAATGCACCTAACACACTTCGCGAAATAGGAAGATTAAGAGAGGTGGCCTTCAGGGCTGCTGGCGGTGGCGCCGGAGTCGATTGCGACATTGACGAGTATGACACAATGGAGAAGCCTTACCATCAGTTAATCGTCTGGAATCCAGAAGAAAAGGAAATTATTGGCGGATACCGCTACCTTCATGGTTGCGAGGTAGACCTCGATGATAAAGGTCAGCCTAGAATCACCTCTTCCCACTTATTTGGCTACTCGGAGAAATTCATCAAAGAGTATCTTCCTTACACCATCGAATTGGGAAGGTCGTTCGTTCGTCCAGAATACCAATCTTCTAAAATGGGAGCGAAGAGTCTTTTCGCGCTAGACAACCTATGGGATGGACTCGGTGCACTAACCCTTACAATTCCTAACACGAAATATTTTTTCGGGAAAGCTACCATCTACCCATCGTTCGATCAGGAATCGCGCAACTGCATATTTGCATTTATGCGTAAGTACTTCGAAGACAAAGAGAAACTAGTTTTCCCACACATTCCTATCTCAATAGAAGAGGCTGTAGAGAAGATGAAGCCCGTTCTTACTGGTTCTGATTTCAAGGAAGACTATACCCTACTAAAGAGTTTTGTAAAGCAAAGAGGGAACAACATACCTCCGCTTATCAATGCATATATGTCTCTTTCGCCTACACTTAAAATATTCGGATCGTGCATCAACGACGAGTTTGGAGATGTGATAGAAACAGGTTTGATGATTACAATCGAAGAAATTTTCGAACAAAAGAAATTAAGACACATACAATCCTTCTTAACCGACAGAGAAATCAGCGAACCTCAGGGAAGCTGCTTACGATAAGCCGGACTAACAGACGGGAAAACGCAACTCGTAATTCATTTACAAGTTGCGTTTTTTTTGCATCCTTTGCCTCAAGAAACAAGATGGGGCATTATCATAAATAGGTTAACCCAACCAACCTCACTGATAATCAGTGGTAAGTTATAGAAAAGTTTTTAGCAGATATCAATACTTTAAATCATATAATCAAGTCTGTCACTTCAATACCACACAAATCGATCAACTGATTGGGGTCCATTTTAATCTGCAATCCACGTTGACCTGCACTGATATAAATAAATTCATACTGTGTAGAGGTCTCATGAATATAGGTCGGATAAGGTTTCTTCATTCCCAATGGAGAGCATCCGCCTCGGATATAGCCTGTTAGTCCCAACAAGTCTTTCATAGGAACCATAGCACAATTTTTATTACCAGAGGCTTTGGCTGCTTTCTTCAAATCCACCTCCTCCGCTCCAGGAATTACACATACAAAGACACCAGTTTTATCCCCACGAAGTACCAAGGTCTTAAAGACCAACTCAATAGGCTCGTTCAATTGAGCAGCCACATGCACCGCACTAAGATCGTTCTCATCCACTTCGTATGGAACCAACTCATAAGGTATCTTCTTACCATCTAACAAACGAGCAGCGTTTGTCTTTTGTATTTTCTGTGCCATAATTCAAATTTGTTCAAATGATCTAATTGCAAAATTATAAGTTTTCCCTAACTTTGTATATATAAATGATGACATTAACAGAATTCTTAATTAATATATCCATGTCTATTTTCAATAAAACAGAGAAAGAGGAAGTCGCCTATATGAAAGGTGTCATCCAGAGGCTGGAAAAGATCATCACCAAGTTGGATGAGGTGATTAACAATAATGTTAAAGACCTTCGCGAATACAAAAATCACTTGTGGGAGAACCAATCCGAACTGGATCGCGCAGAAAAGAGCGCCGTTCGTCATAATGTTACGCAAGCCGTATTGTCAAGCGAAGCCATTATTGAACGAAAGAAAAGAATTCGCAAAATGATCGAAATCCCCTATTTCGGTCGCATTGATTTCCAAGAGAAAAGTCAAAAGAGTGCCCTACCTATATATGTAGGCATCCACTCCTATTTCGATGCGGAGAAGAACGAGAATGTGATACACGACTGGCGCGCACCCATATCTACAATGTTTTACGACTACGAAACGGGCGATGCTCAATATGAATCTCCACTAGGCATTGTAAAAGGTTCCATTCTTCTAAAACGTCAATATAGGATTAGACGCTCCGTGATGGAGTTTATGCTCGAGAGTTCCATCAACATACAAGACGATATCCTACAAAAGGAGTTGAGCAGCACCTCCGACGAACGAATGAAAAACATCGTTGCCACCATTCAGCGAGAGCAAAACCAGATTATTCGTAACGAGGAGGCCAAGACCTTGATCATACAAGGAGTGGCTGGTTCAGGGAAAACATCCATAGCCCTTCACCGTGTGGCATATATATTGTATAGATTCAAGGGCGAGATCACTTCCAAAGACATACTCATCATCTCCCCTAACAAGGTTTTTGCAGACTACATATCCAATGTCCTACCCGAATTGGGCGAGGAGACTATAGAAGAGTGCGGCTTCGAAGAGTTGATGAACAAGCAACTCAATGAGAAGTATAAGTTTCAAACCTTCTTCGATCAAGTAACAGAAGTGCTTGAGAAGCGCGACGAAAACTACATAGAGCGCATAAGATTTAAGTCGTCTGTGGATTTCATTGACAAGATGGACAAGTTCTTCCTTCATGTAGAGAACACTTGTTTCCAACCTGTCGACCTGAAAGTAGGACGCATTCCTGTTCCAAAAGAGTACATTGAGGAGCGTTTTAAGGCCTACCACCGCATACCGATGCGTAGCCGATTCGAACCTATTGCCAAAGACATCATCAGAGAGTTACAAATAGCGGCTCCGCACATCGAGCTATCCACAGCCGACAAGAACAACATCAAGGCAGAGGTTAAAAAGATGTTCTCTGGCAACAACGACATTGCCCTCTACCAATCATTCTACGAGTGGTTAGGCAAACCAGAACTATTCAAGCGAGGAAAAAACAGGCAACTTGAATATGCGGATGTGGCACCACTACTTTACCTAAAATTGAAAATGGAGGGAATCAAAGAGAAGAGTCCCGTAAAGCATCTTTTGGTGGATGAAATGCAAGACTACACCCCTATTCAATACAAGGTTCTCTCTTTGCTATTTACTTGTAATAAAACCATCCTAGGTGATGCATTGCAATCGGTCAATCCATATAGTTCGACTAACTACATGGAGATACAGAAGGTGCTTTCAGGTTCCGAGGTGATGAAACTTTGTAAAAGTTACCGTTCCTCTTTCGAGATTACCAATTTTGCACAAAAGATATCTCAAAGTCCCGACTTGATTGCCATCGAGCGACACGGAGAGGAGCCCCAAACATTACTCTTCAAAACGCCACAAGAGGAGATGGATTATATCCATCAATACGTAAAAGAATGCGAAGGAGGAAACAATTCGTTAGGCATCATCTGCAAGACAGAGAAAATAGCAGAACAACTACATGCCCAACTATCAGAGCGGACCGACCAGGTCTGTCTACTATCCAGCGAGAGTGCCGCATTCTCCAACGGAATTATCGTAACGACAGCCCATACAGCAAAAGGTTTGGAGTTTGATGAGGTGTTGGTTCCTTTTGTTACAGAGAAAGAGTATGCCAACGAGATGGACAGAAGCATGCTCTACATCGCATGTACCCGTGCAATGCATAAGTTAACACTGACGGCAACAAAGAAGTTCAGTGCCATTATTAAGTCATAAATTAATAATTCATAAAAGATAAATGTTTCACAATGGAAAAGACAATTAGTAATTTGGAGATTTTCGATGTAACCGATGGTTCTCGAAAGATGATTAAGTCATTCCCCTATCTAATCGAGGCTCCCAACTGGTCGCCCGACGGGAAATGGTTGGTATTCAACTCAAACGGAAGACTATACAAACTACCAGCAACAGGAGAGGGAGAGCCTCAACTCATAGAGTCTGGCATTGCGCAAAAATGCAACAACGACCATGTCATCTCTTCCAACGGAAAGCAGATCGCAGTTAGTCATCACACCGCAGAGGATGGTAATTCTAGAATTTACATACTACCTTTCGAAGGTGGAGAAGCTAAATGCGTGACACCTAACGGACCAAGTTATCTTCACGGATGGAGTCCCAACATGAAAGAGATGGCATACTGCGCCTTCCGTGGTGATGCGCACGTAGTTCACACAATGGATCTAAGTACAGGCATTGAAGTTGCACACACAAAGGGAGAAGACGGATTGAGCGACGGACCCGAATACAGCCCGTGTGGAGAATACATCTGGTTTAACTGGGTTAAGACAGGACTTATGCAAATATGGAGAATGAGAAGAGACGGAAGCGAGCAAACACAAATGACTTTCGACGAAGACCTCAACTCATGGTTTGCGCATGTATCACCAGATGGAAAGCAAGTGGTTTACATCGCCTACCACAAAGGCGACTTGAAACCAGACGAACACCTGCCAAATAAAAATGTGGTTCTGCGAATGATGCCAGCCGAGGGTGGTAAACCAAAGACAATAGTAGAGTTATTCGGAGGACAAGGAACCATCAATGTAAATTCATGGTCGCCCGACAGCAAACAATTTGCATTTGTAAGTTACGAGGTTAAATAAGATTCTGCAGAGTTATAAAGATGAGTATCCAAATTTTCAATTTTTCGAGACTTTCCAAAAAAATAGGAAAGGGGCGAATAAGTTTTGCAAATCAGTGAAAAACTGAAAAACAAAAAGCGTGGCGAACAGTAACTGTCCGTCACGCTTTGTTATAATCGATCTCTAACCCCGATTTTTTTTTAGAACCTTCCTGAAAGAATTTCCTCCAACATCACTGTCATTCCATAGATATGTTGAAGAAGCGGTTCTGTAAGTAATATTGAATTGTTGTTAAGAACCTTTGTCTCTACATTCTTATTGCTAAGACCTTCTACAGCCTCTTCGAAATTAGAGAACGGAACAACACCATCCGGATTACCATGAAGAAGCTTCAACTTATACTCTGGTTGCCATCCGTGACATAGATTCTGACGATCCATCAATTCAAGAAGTTTTGCCAAGTGATCTGGATGCTCTGTGATATAATCCATATTAAGTATATCGCCAAGAGACTTTCCATTAAACTTCAACATCATATCAATTATATTCTCTTTGTTGTTCTTGATGGCTTGTGGAACACCTGTTGATAGAGCCCATTTTGTAAAGAAATCTTCGTATTTCATATCAGTCACCTCAGAAGGATAACTGTTGAACATACTATTGATTACAAGTGGAATTACAGAACCAAGGCCTAACTTCTTACCATTCTCATAGTCTTCCAAATAGGTCTCGAATGTACGACGAAGATCATATGGACCATCACCACAATATACTTTGTCAAGATTGATTCGTTTTTGTGTAGCCTCATCCAATTGTTGAACTCTACGAAGAGATGCCAAAGAAACTGATCCACCTTGTGAGTAACCTACGATATATGACTTGTAGGTCTTCTCAAGAGGAAGTCTCTTTGCCTTAGCATAATCTAAAAGTGCAAGAAGAGCATCTACACTTGTACGACCATGAACCTCGTGGTTAAGGTACAAATCAGGATGCTTTGAGGTAGAACCAAGACCAATGTAATCAGGGAGGATGCAAAGAGCGCCTGTAGCAGCCATAATAGCCTCAACTGATGTGTATTGAGTAGGAACCATTGCAAATCCAATTTGAGTACCGTGATTGATCAACATCACCTTATCCATCTTACGCAAAAGAGGATATACGATAAGAGCAGACGCATTTACCGGAACCATATCTTGGTCGAGTGTTTGGTATTCGATGCGTACCACATTATACAAAAGTGGAGCAAAAGCCTTTGTGCTGGCACCTTGTTCTGAGAGCTGACGATTGTTCACTTCCTTATATGCACCATCTACGCCCTCGAAGATATCAGAGTCTACACTCTTCTTCATATCTCCAACAGTCATATCGTAGAGTTCCTGTTCAGTAACCTGCGACTCATTAATTACGGTGAAAGTAGGCTCATTACTATCTGTTTGCCCTTGAATCTCCGAAACTTCTTTATCCGTACAAGAGCTTAATCCAGCAAAGGCTATCGCCAATGCAATGAAAAGTTTCTTTTTCATATAATTGATTGTTATTAAATTTTTGCGCAAAAATACATAAAATATATCATTTCAAAACACAAAAAGCATAAAGAAGCACAAAAAATTCATTTCACAAAGAAGCATTTTGTAAGATTAGATCAGAACAAAAAAAGGAATGTTGTCGACAGAAACATTCCTTTTCACTTTCGTCCCTAAATTGCATCACCGGGTTAAATTCTCCATATTTGTAAATTCATATTGCAAATATAGAACCAGAGTGTGCCAAATTAGGGCATAGGATTTTATTTTCTCATTTTTTTATTTCGTAACCGTTCTAAACACCTCTTCCATAGAGCGTTCTTGTAGCTTCATAGTCAACAAAACGCGATGATTCGCCACCGAAGCATTGAAGATTTGTTCACGCACATCGTTTTGGCAAGAAAGAATAAACGAAGAAGCCGTTGTTTGAGTAATCTCATCGACTCCTGGTATATCTTTTAAGAACTGGGCATCTGTTGGTTGCAAGAACTCCAGAAAGATAGACAATGAATCATCCGAAGTTGACACTACCATACTCTCTTTGTCATCCACTGCCACCTTTCCCTTATTAATGATAATAACGCGATCGCAAATGGCAGAAACCTCTTGCATAATATGAGTAGAAAGCATAACCGTCTTCTCCTTACCCACCTCCTTGATCAAATCACGCACTCCCACAATCTGGTTTGGATCCAAACCTGTAGTCGGCTCATCCAATATCAACACATCCGGGTTAGGAATTAAGGCCTGTGCCAATCCCACACGTTGACGATATCCCTTGGAAAGCATACCAATCTTTTTCTTGTATTCGCGTGTTAGTCCCGTTTTTTCAATCATCTCGTCTACTCTCTCCTCCGATGCCTTACCCAACTTATACACGCCAGCAATAAACATCAAATACTCCTTAACGTACATGTCAGGATAAATAGGGTTATGTTCTGGCAAATAACCAATCCTTCGATTGGACTCCAGCGGGTTCTTCTGCACATTGATGCCACAAACCTCCACATTCCCACTATCAGGAGAGAGATACCCGGTAATGATCTTCATTGTAGTGGACTTTCCAGCACCATTATTACCCAAAAAGGCTACAATCTCGCCCGTACCAATTGAAAAATTGATATCGTTCAAAACCAATTGTTTGCCATAACTTTTA
The DNA here is from genome assembly GCA_045600225.1 of Paludibacteraceae bacterium. Lineage (GTDB taxonomy): Bacteria > Bacteroidota > Bacteroidia > Bacteroidales > Paludibacteraceae > UBA1181. The sequence continues at coordinate 52,363 of JAZRXL010000014.1, read as the reverse complement.
AATAGATGTTCAACTAATATAGACATACACCCGTTTATTTATTTTCTACCAAAATCTGCAGGTATCTCACCCCAGAATTTAGTATTCCATTTCATTATCATATTCGAGTATTCATTTTCTGCCAACCACTTCTCAGCACGCTGAATCAACTCGAACAGCACCTTGTTTTCCGCCGAAGGCTCCAACTTCGTTTTACATTTCTTTTGTTGCACCCACGAGATGGCATTTGCGCTATCTGAATAAATAGGCAGGTTCGATTTCTTTTGTTTCAGAAAGGCTAATCCATGCACTATGGCTAAGAACTCACCCACATTGTTAGTCCCTTTTTCATACGGACCAACATGAAACAGCTGCTGTCCACTTCTCACATAGACACCTCGATACTCCATCTTACCAGGATTGCCACTACATGCGGCATCCACTGCAATAGCCTCCATTTCTGGTTTGAGGTGAGGCACATCACTGATGCAAGAACTCAACAAATCTGACACTCGTCGGGTCTTACCTGACGAGATAAAGTTTTCATATCCCCGAACATATGCAGCCTCCGCCTCTTCATATTTCTCAAAAGCTTTAAACTTTGCACCTGGGAAAGTATGTACCTGATCCACACACTCGTCCCACGACGAGTAGATACCAGGCTTTCTACCCACCCAAACCACATAAAACTTTTGTTTCTTTTCTGCCATACTGCTATACAAACTTTTCGAATGTCATACCATCCAACAATGCGACATAAGTTGTGATTGCATTGCGGATCTCGTCCAAATCGATGTACTCATCTGCCGTATGAGAACGAGCTGAATCACCAGGACCAATCTTTAAACTTGGAAAATGCAAAAAGGCTTGATCAGACAAGGTTGGTGAACCGAATGTTGACATTCCCAACTCCAAACCTCTTCTAACAATCGGCAAATCGATTGAGACACCAGAAGAGGTCAATCGATAAGAACGCGCTTTTATTTCCGACTCCAAATTGACATCCAAAATGGAGAATATCTCCTGATTTGAATAACACTCGTTAGAACGAACATCAATCACAAAAGAGCACTCATCAGGAATAACATTATGCTGCGTACCTGCGTGAACCATCGTGACTGTCATCTTAACAGGACCCAAAGAAGGAGAAACCTTGGGCAACTGCGTGTTTTGTATCCAATCGATATCCTTCAATGCCTTGTAAATTGCATTGACGCCCTCGTTTCGGGCAGCGTGACCGGACTTGCCTTTTGCCACGCAATCGACCACCATCAAGCCTTTTTCGGCAATGGCCATCTGCATACCAGTAGGCTCACCCACAACTGCAAAATCCAAATGGGGCAATTCAGTCAATAGCAACTCCATTCCATTCTTACCAGAAACCTCCTCTTCAGAAGAAGCGGCAAATATCAAATTGTAATGTTGTTTTTTCTTTGACAACAAAACGAAAGCATGTAGCAGAGATACCAAAGAAGCACCAGCATCATTACTTCCTAACCCAAATAGTCGTTCACCCTCCAAAGTAGCCTGATGAGGTTCCTTTGTCCATCCAGCTGTCGGATGTACAGTATCCAAATGTGAATTCAACATTAAGGTAGGTTTGTTTGGATCATATCCTGGTGCAATCGCCCATACATTATTCTGCAACCTATGGGGTTCAAACCCTCTTGATGCAATAAATGTTTGTAAATGATCTGCCACAGATTTCTCTTCCCTACTATAAGAAGGCATATTTATCAAACTTTTCAACAAATCAATAGCATCCTCTTGTGCTCTACGAACCTCGTCCATAATTTCTAAGTTTATATTTTTTTTGCAAAGTTACCATATATAATTAAGATTTAAGAATTAAGATTTAAGAAACGTTCGTCCAACGAAGTCATTTAAGATTTAATTGGCTTCGATTGAGAATAAATAATAAAAATTATCTACATTTGTGAGGATGTATCAAAACTAACATCCGAACTTCAAATAAAAAGTAGTATGAGAACAAAGAAATCACTTGCAATGTTTATGGTAGCAGCCTCAGTCGTAGGTTTGTGCTCTTGCAGTAACACGAACAAAGACACGAACAAACTACCCAAAGATGCTGTTTCTTTTCTTTCAACCCACTATCATGAGAATGGGATAAGCAATGTGGAAGAGACCAAAAACATGATGGACTATGAGGTAACATTAGAAGATGGCACCGAAATAGACTTCACCAACACTGGTCAATGGGAAGTAATAAACACAAAAGGAAATGACATTCCAAAGTCACTTCTCGAATCACTTCCCGAGGGCATAACCCAATACATTCAAGAGAACTACGCATCAGAGGCCATCCACAAAGTGGAGAAAAAAACATTCGGAAGAAACAATCTCATTTACAGAATCTCTTTCAGAAAGCCTAATGATATCGAGTTGAATTTTACAAAAGATGGAGAGATCATAAGTGATGATCCTGCAGGCAAAAGACTTCCTTCCAATGCCTCCGCTTTCATCAACAAGCACTACCCTGACCAAATCATACTCTCTCTTGTAAACGATGTGGATGGAGATTACAATGTAACTATCGAAGGAAACACTGAAATAGATTTCGACCGCAAAGGCAATTGGTTTTACATTAAGAATTCAAAGAAGCAAAAGTTTCCAGAATCAATTCTCCAACTATTGCCCAACACTTTGAACAAATACATCGAAAAGGATTATCCAGAACAATATATCCGTCGCATCGAGAAGAAGAGCTACGGATATCGCGTAAAACTAAACAAACCCAACAATGTAGAACTCACCTTCTCTAAGACTGGTGAATTCTTGAGCATTGAATCAAAAGCAAGCGATAACTTAGATTAATATGAAAAAATACGTTTTTCTTATCAGCCTATTGGCCGCTTTAACGCTAACGCTCACCTCTGCAAAGAAGGATGAGAAAGCAGCACCGGCAGCACAACCTCAACATCGTCCTTCTGCACTTAGCGAAGACCAAATTGCCCGCAAGAAGGCCATTTTAAACTTCAAAATGGTGTTCGTAGAAGGAGGATCATTCACCATGGGTTGCACCGCAGAGCAAGAGGACGAGTGCTTGTTACCAGAAAAGCCAGCACATCCTGTTTTTGTAAGAAGTTACGCCATCTGCAAGTATACCGTAACCCAACGACAATGGAGAGAGGTGATGGGCAAGAACCCAAGCGACAACAGAAATGATGACGCTCCTGTCACCAATGTGTCATGGAATGATGTGCAAAAGTTCTTAGACAAGCTGAATGCGTTCTTAGGCACAGAATACAGACTACCAACCGAGGCTGAATGGGAATATGCAGCCCGTGGCGGTGTGATGTCAGAGAACATGAAATACAGTGGCGGTAACGACATGTACTCTTTGGGTTGGTACAAAGACAACTCAGAGGGACTCACCCACCCAACAGGAAAGAGAAAAGAAAACGAATTGGGATTATACGACATGAGTGGTAACGTATGGGAATGGTGTTCTGACTGGTACGGTCCCTACCCAGAAGACACCGAAACAGAGCTCATCAATCCTGAAGGTGCTCCATCGGGTACAGAACGCGTGGTTCGTGGTGGATACTTCGAAGGACCCGCCCTATTCTGTCGTACCTCTTGTAGAAACAAGAGCAAACCAGATTTCGCATCCAACATCATCGGCCTTCGTTTAGCCACAGACAGAAGCGGTAGCGAATAGCGACACCTCGAAAACATGGGAATGAGAGTGTGAGAATGCATACCAACCAATCAGCGAATGGTTGCATCATAGGAAGAATTTATTCGCCAACATTATTGAGCGAAGATACGACGGATGGGATGATTGTTAATTCCTATTTCTTTTTGTTTTTTTATGGATTTGCAGTAATTTTGCAAATCATTCAGTAATAATGGGTAACACCCATCGAAAGAAAAATAGTAACAATAATATAAAATGGCAAAGAAATTCGCTGAACATTCCAATTTCAACCTCTCTGAGATCAACAAAGAGGTATTGAAACAATGGGAAGAGAAAGATTTATTTCACAAGAGTATTCAAACAAGAGAAGGCGCGCCTTCTTTCGTATTCTTCGAAGGTCCTCCCTCTGCAAACGGTATGCCTGGTATCCACCACGTGATGGCGCGTTCTATCAAGGATATTTTCTGCCGTTATAAAACAATGAAGGGATTCCACGTAAAGCGTAAAGCCGGATGGGATACTCATGGTCTTCCTGTTGAATTGGGTGTGGAGAAAGAACTCGGCATCACAAAAGAAGATATCGGAAAGAAAATCTCTGTTGACGAATACAATAACGCTTGTCGTACAAATGTGATGAAGTTCACTAAAGAGTGGACCGACCTTACAAAAAAGATGGGTTATTGGGTGGATTTGGAGAATCCTTACATCACTTACGACAATAAATTCATCGAAACACTTTGGTACCTTTTGAAAGAGCTTTATAAGAAAGGTTACCTATACAAAGGCTACACAATTCAACCTTACTCACCTGCTGCTGGTACTGGTCTTAGTTCTCATGAGTTGAACCAACCTGGATGCTACCGTGATGTAAAGGATACTACTGTTGTTGCTCAATTTAAGATGTTAGACCCTAAGCCAGAAATGGCACAATGGGGAACTCCTTACTTCTTGGCTTGGACAACTACTCCTTGGACTTTGTCTTCAAACACTGCACTTTGCGTAGGTCCAAACATCACTTACGTTGCAGTTCAATCATACAACCCATACACTGGCAAACCTGCCACTTATGTAGTTGCAAAAGATTTGGTGAACGCCCACTTCAATCCAAAAGCTGCCGAGTTGGCTCTTGAGGAATACAAAGAGGGTGACAAGCTTGTTCCTTTCAAAGTTGTTGGCGAATACAAAGGTACAGACCTTGTAGGCATGAAGTACGAACAACTATTGAACTGGATCAAACCAGAAAATGCAGATCAAGCATTTCGTGTGATTCCAGGTGACTATGTTACCACTGAAGATGGTACCGGTATTGTTCACATCGCTCCTACGTTTGGTGCGGATGATGCCAAAGTGGCAAAAGCTGCTGGTATCCCTCCATTGCAATTGGTTGACAAATTCGGGAACCTTCGTCCTTCTGTTGACTTGACAGGTAAATTCTACTTGTTGGCAGACTTGGACACAGAGTATGTGAAGTCGCACATCAATGTAGAGGCTTACAAGAAATATGAAGGTCGTTTTGTAAAGAATGCATACGATGCAACTTTGACAGACAAAGACGAGACTCTCGACATCTCTATCTGTATGGATATGAAGATGAACGACCAAGCATTCAAGATCGAGAAACATGTACACAACTACCCTCACTGCTGGCGTACCGACAAGCCCGTACTTTACTATCCATTGGATAGCTGGTTCATCCGCTCTACACAAGCACGCGAGCGCATGATGGAGTTGAACAAAACCATACTTTGGAAACCAGAATCGACAGGAACAGGTCGTTTCGGAAAATGGTTGGAAAACTTGAACGACTGGAACTTGTCTCGTTCTCGTTACTGGGGAACCCCTCTTCCAATCTGGCGCAATGAAGAAGGTACAGAAGAGAAATGTATCGGATCTATCGCTGAATTATTCGAGGAAATCGACAAATCTATCAAAGCTGGATTTATGAAGGAGAACCCTTGGAAGAACTTCAAGGTAGGTGACTACTCGAAAGAGAACTACGATCCTAAGAACATCGACCTTCACCGTCCTTATATCGACAACGTCATCTTGGTATCTGATAGTGGCAAGCCAATGAAGAGAGAGACCGACTTGATTGATGTATGGTTCGATTCAGGAGCTATGCCATTCGCTCAACAACACTATCCATTCGAGAACAAAGAGGTAGTTGACAATGGCGAGTTCTATCCTGCTGATTTCATTGCAGAGGGTGTTGACCAAACTCGTGGTTGGTTCTTCACATTGCACGCCATCTCTACCATGATCAAGGATAGCGTGGCTTTCAAGGCCGTAATCTCTAATGGTTTGGTACTTGACAAGAACGGAAACAAGATGTCTAAACGTTTAGGCAACGCTGTAGACCCATTCGGAGCCATCGAGAAATATGGATCAGACCCACTTCGTTGGTATATGATCACTAATGCGTCTCCTTGGGACAACTTGAAATTTGACACAGAGGGTGTCGAGGAAGTACGTCGTAAGTTCTTCGGAACCCTATACAATACTTATTCATTCTTCGCATTGTATGCGAATGTGGACAACTTCACCAATAGCCAACCTCAAGTGCCTATGGAGAAGCGTCCTGAGATCGACCGTTGGATCATCTCTTTACTTAACTCGCTTATCAAAGAGGTTGACGAAAGCTACAACGACTACGAGCCAACTAAGGCAGGTCGTGCTATTTCCAACTTCGTTAACGATCACTTGAGTAACTGGTATGTGCGCTTGAACCGTAAGCGTTTCTGGGGAGGAACATTAACAGAAGACAAGTTGGCTGCTTACCAAACACTTTACACTTGTTTGGACACCATCGCTCGTTTGATGGCCCCTATTTCTCCATTCTATTCAGACCAATTATTCTTGGATTTGAATAACGCAACAGGTTGCGACAAGAGCGAATCAGTCCACTTGGCAGACTTCCCTAAGTACGACGAGAAATTGATCGACAAGACTTTGGAAGAGCGTATGCAATTGGCACAAGACATCTCCTCAATGACATTGTCTTTGCGTAAAAAAGAGAACATCAAGGTTCGTCAACCATTGAAACAGATTATGGTTCCAATCCTTGCTGAACACGAACAAGAAAATGTAGAGGCAGTCAAAGACCTCATCATGAACGAAGTAAATGTGAAAGAGATCAACTTCGTAGACGATTCAGCAGGAATCTTGGTAAAGAAGATCAAACCAGACTTCAAGAAGTTGGGGCCTAAGTGTGGCAAGAATATGAAGGCAGTTGCAGCCCAATTGCAAAGTTTACCACAAGAGGAGATTTCTAAATTGGAGAAGACTGGAACTTACGAAATGGCTATCGAAGGCAATACGGTTGTCATTGAGAAGAGCGATGTTGAGATTCTTTCAGAGGATATTCCTGGATGGTTGGTAGCCAACAATGGTACTATTACCATCGCATTGGATGTAACGATCACTCCAGAACTTCAGAAAGAGGGTATTGCTCGCGAGTTCGTCAATCGTATCCAAAACATTCGTAAGTCAAGCGGTTTTGAGATCACCGATAAGATTTTGATTGAAATCGAGAAATCAGAGAATGTAAACGCTGCAGTTGAAGAGTTCAAAGAGTATATTGCTTCTCAAGTATTAGCAAACAGTATCTCTTTGGTTGACAAAGTAGCAAACCCTACAGAATTAGATTTCGATGACTTCAAAGTAAACATCGGAGTAAAGAAGGCATAACATTCTGTATCAAATAGAAAGTGGGCTGGTTCAGGAATGAACATCCCACTTTTGTATTTAAAGAGGTCAAAGAAAGTATTATTCACCCTTTAGTTTTACAGGGCGGATGAAACATCCATCCATAACACTTGCGTTCTTTAATCCATTAGAACTTGCACTAAACTCATAACGTTTAGCCTTTCCATCTTCTTTACTATAATAAGAAGTCCAATAGTATCCCGCAACACCTTCATTCTTCATCTCTTTCTCAGTAAAAAGAGTTTTTGTCATATATCCTGCTGCAGGGAAGAAAAGAGTATTTCCAGTTGTTTTACTTTTGAACTCCAAACCATTAACACCATTCTTAGATGTAAACTCCACATCACAAGCATTCTCCAAGCTCTGCATTTCTTCTGGTGTTGGCATTCTCCATCCTTTTTCTAAAATGACACTTGCAGCATCATATTGAGCACTAAGAGTGCCATCCTCTGAATAACGATTAATCATATTAACTGATCCATGATAATCGCTTGGAGCTGTGATACTCCATTGAAAATAGTCGCCAGGTTCAGTCTCTGTAGTAGCACCTAAGTTGTACTTATACCATCTAACAGAAGTACCCATGTCTACACTGTTTTGATACTCATTTTCATCATAAGTTTCGTTAGATTCATCTCCTCCACATGATGCGAATCCAAGAGAAAGCATCACTGTAGACACCATCAAAAATAATTTCTTCATTTTTATTAAATTTTTATTAGAGGCCCTTTTTATAATTTTTCGGTGAAAAGTTAGAGCCTTTACCTCCTCACACACATATCATTATCTCAAATGCAAAAACAATGCCAAAAAAAAGAACAATATCATTTTTTTTGAAAACATAGTCTATTTTTCGCCCATTCAACAAGAGTGCGGGAAAGACAATAAATGTTATGGTTCTTGGTTATATAGTCAGACATAGTTAAATTTGCTGTTCGTAACAAAATTCTGATTTATGGTTATCACATTCATCGTGCCCCCTTCACTTGACGGAGAGTTGCCAGCAGAACGCACTGCTGGATGCACACGCATAGTTTACCCTATGCCCAACATCTATGAACTAACGGTAGCTGCCCTTTTAGAAAGGGATGGCCATGAAGTTCACTACGAAGACTTTGTCATAAGTGAAAGGAAAGAAGACGATTTGGATGAATTCTTTCAAAAGGATAAAAGTGATTGCTACGCATTGTGGAGCGTCAACCTATCGCTCAAAACAGACAAGGAGGTAATCCGCAAGATCCGAGAAAAGAGAGGCATGGATACTTGGATTGTCGTCATGGGACCTGGCGTGACATACTACACAAAAGAGCTTCTTGCAGATGATCACATTATCATTGTGCGAGGCGAGCCAGAAATGACCGTTTCGGAGGTCCTACTAACCATAGAGAGATCAGAAGACATTGCCGAGGTGAAAGGTATTACCTACCTATGCAACGGAGAGAAAAAGCACAATCCATCCAGAGAACTACTGAAAGATTTAGATGAGCTTCCCGTTCCTGCGCGTCACTTCATCGAGCAATACACCTACACAAATCCAAAACTTAAGACACACCCTTATACGACAGTTCTTACAAGTCGCAACTGTCCATTCCACTGCATCTACTGCGTGCCAAGTTCTCTTACTTTCGCCCGCGAGATAGAGAACAAGAGAGTGACTGGGAAAAAACCTTTCATCTCCTTCCGTTCAGTGGAGAAGGTAATCGAAGAGGTGGAGATGTTGGCCAGCAAAGGTTACAAGGCGATCTGTTTTATCGATGACAATTTTATCACAACCACCAAACGTCTCCGCCCGATCTGCGAATGTTTGAAGAGACACAAGATCGCATGGGGGTGTCAAGCCCGAGTGGATGCCATCACTGAGGAGATTGCAGAAATCTTAGGTAATTCCGGATGTCAATTTGTCGATTTGGGTGTGGAAAGTTTCAACGACAACATTCTTCAATACATCAAAAAGGGAATCACTTCCAAGCAAATATTCGAGGGCATTGAGTTGTTGAAAAAATACGATGTGCCGGTAAAACTAAACATACTGATTGGAACCAGTCCGTTGGAAACCAAAGAAACGATCAAGGACACTTTGAAAAAATCAAAGGAATTGAATGTTTCACAAGTCATGTTCAACATTGTTGCGCCATTCCCTGGTACTGAATTCTACGAATTAGCCAAAGCAAACAACTGGATAAAAGGGGGAGAATACACCCCTACGGATGTGCAACACAACTCCATCATCAGTTATCCAAACCTTTCTAGTGAAGAGATGGAGAGACTACTCTTTTGGAACAATGTAGGCTTTTTCCTTCGTCCCTCTTTCATTTGGAAAAACATTAAGAAATTTGGGTCCTGGACCGATTTCAAGATTGCACTTACAGCCGTACGAAGAAAACTATTCCACAAATGATGCAAGCCTCACTGTCTGTAATTCTCCTAACCTGGAATTCAGAGAAGGATGTCCATCCCTGTCTCGATTCCCTATTGGAGTCCACATCCGATATTCAAACGGAGATCATAGTTGTAGACAATGGTTCTTCAGATAACACGATAAAAGAGCTAACCCAATACGGGGATCGCATCAATCTTACCCAACTACAGGAGAATAAAGGAGTAGCCGTAGCAAGGAACATAGCCTTAAAACAGTGCCATAACGATCTTGTATGGATACTAGACATTGACACTACAGTCAACGCACCAGCCATCAGAGGAATGATGGATTATCTGCTGCAACACGACGAGTGTGGGCTTTGCGCCTGCAAACTAACCGACCTGGAAGGAAACGTACAAGATAGTTGTCGAAAACTGCCTTGGCCTAAATATAAGGTGATGAACTTTCTGAGTTCAGATAAATTTAAGAAGAGGTTACCCGACAATCTGTTCAATCGCATCAAGTCCACCAACGAAGAGCAGTTTTATCACAAAGAGTTATCATCAGCAGAACCTTTCGCTGTGGAGTATACCATCGGAGCATGTCAGATGTTTAAGCGAGAGATTTTGGGCGAAGTAGGTTATTTAGATGAGAAGATTTTCTACGGACCAGAAGATGCCGATTTTTGCCAACGCATATCCCGACAAGGGAAAAAGGTGGTGGTTTTACCCAACCTACAAATCATCCACCACTACAACAGAGCCTCACAAAAAAAACTATTTTCAAAAGCCACACAAAAACACATAGAGGGACTACTTCATTACTATTGGAAGCAGAGGGGATAAAAAAGTCAACATATCAAAATTAGCAGCCTAGTTAGAGCTCAACGAAGCAACTGTTTTGTCTTATCTCGCATCTATGCAGAAAGCAGAACTTCCCAATCTTTTATATACAGACAACAAGTCTGTCAGCAAAATACAGAAACCAGACAAGATTCACCAATGTTTTGAATGCACTTGCAATAAATGCACAAATCGGGACAGAAAGAGAATGTTTCGTAGTCAACCAATTATTCACCAAACAAACAGTTGAATACGGAAAAGAAATTGGAATAATTTGGTATTCCACATAAACTTAATTCAGTGCCAAATATTTTGTCGGAGAAGGCAACATCAGCTGCGGTTACTACAATGCGCACCATGCAGACGAGTATACCAAATTCGACGAACTACAAAACTGCCTAAGTTTTGTAAACAAACTGATACAAACGATATAAGAAGCTGTTTAATAATTTAAACAGCTTCTAACTTCCAATATTTTTCTCTTTTGTTCTTTCTCCTGAATGAGTACTGTCATATCACAGTAAAAATAAGCACATTCAAACATGCTTATTTGAAAAATTACTCATAATTCATTTACTATCAATTTTTTACAAAGGTACAATAAGAAAAGTGTTTCTATAAAAACAAGGTAGGAATGCACTATTTTACTTAAATTTCGTCCAAATTTCATGAAAAGGTAAAAATAAGCATATTCAAATATGCTTATTTGAAACAAAAACCACTATCTTTGTACAAACGAATGATATTTATATGGAATATACGGAACTATTAAAGAAGCAAATAATCGGTAGGCTTAAGGTTGATAATCCATGGTGGACAGACGGTGAGACTTCCGAATATTTCAGGAACATGTCACCTCGATTATATCTTGATATCTTTTACCCATTGGTCAAAGATACAGTAACACGTAGAGCAACAATTCTAATGGGACCAAGGCGTGTAGGGAAAACCGTAATGATGTACCATACCATTCAGAGACTAATAGATGATGGTGTACCAGCCCAGAACATTATTTATATATCTGTAGAAACTCCAATATACAACAAAATATTATTGGAGCAGTTGTATAATTTAGCTTGCCATACACTGGGTAAATCCTCAACTAAAGATCAAATGTACGTATTCTATGATGAGATTCAGTATCTAAAAGAATGGGAAGTCGAACTAAAATCAATGGTTGACACTTATAGAAACGCCAAATTCGTTGCATCTGGTTCCGCTGCTGCTGAATTAAAAAAAAGGAGTAACGAAAGCGGTGCGGGTAGATTTACCGATTTCAATTTGCCTCCTCTCACATTCTATGAGTATATTCATCTTTGTAAGTACTCTCAAATTATGATTCCATACACATTGGAAACTACTGCATATAAATCGCGCATATATAGATCTTTTGATATGGCAACACTCAATAAGTTGTTTATTGACTATATAAACTATGGAGGATACCCAGAAGTCGTATTCTCTCAACCAATACGAGAAAACCCGCAACAATTTATCAGGCATGATATTATAGACAAGGTGCTCCTACGCGATTTGCCAAGTTTGTATGGCATTTCCGATGTACAGGAACTTAATTCCTTATTTACCATGATTGCCTACCATTCTGGCGAACAGTTTTCATACGAAACGCTTTCAAAGGAATCCGGAGTAAAGAAAGAGACCCTAAAAAAATACATCAATTATCTTGAAGCAGCCTTCCTCATCAAAGTAATCAGAAGAACAGATGACACGGCAAAGAGGTATGTTAGAGAAACACAGTTCAAGATATATCTGACAAATCCGTCTTTAAGATGCGCTCTCTTTCAACCAATATCAGAAACAGATGAGATAATTGGCAATATGGTTGAAACCGCAATTTATGCACAATGGATTCCGCGACAAAGCACAGATATACATTATGCAAATTGGAGAATAAACGCAAAAAAACAGGGCGAAGTTGATATCGTCGGACTCAGCATATCCAAGCAGAAACCTAATTGGGCTGTTGAAGTAAAATGGACAAACAGATACTACGACAAGCCCGGAGAATTAGACTCTTTGCTTTATTTCATGGAGAAGAATAATCTAACAGATGCCATAGTCACAAGTATTGACACCGAAGGGAAAAAAGAATTAGACAAAGTAAACCTAATATTTATACCTTCTGCTTGTTATGCTTATATCGTAGGAGAAAACACATTGAAGCAAGCCAAAGAATCATTTGGGTTGTAAAAATAAGCACATTTAAATGTGCTTATTTGAAAAATCAACTTTAATTATTTCATTATCAAATCATTACAAAGGTACAATAAGAATCGTATAGCGCTTGTACAATTAATTCAAACTTATTACCTTTGTGAAAAATATTTCTACTTGTTTCAAACAAACAGGCGAACAATAATAACATAAACAATTAAAATATGGCAAGACCTATAAGAAACACCCCCATCCTTACTGGGAAAGACGCTACAAACTTTATTAACGCAGTATCCACAGTACCTTCAAAAGCGAATCGAAAGACAGAACGAATTCGTATAGAAGACAATGTAAACAAATTTAAAAACATGTTAGCTAATTTGCCTAAATGACATGAGTCAGAATTCGGGAATCATCAGACTCACTCTAGAACACAAAATTCTACCTTTTGATTGCGGAGACATCGATTTAAACGATTTTCTTATCAATGACGCTTGCGTTTACCAAGATAAACTACTTGCAGTAACGTATCTTGTTGAATCAGCAGGTAGAACCGTTTTGTATTTCTGTTTATCAAACGATAAGATTACATCAATTGAGTATAGCAATGGATTTTGGCGAAAGATAAAGGCATTATTTCCTCACAGCAAACATCGTCGCGACTATCCTGCCGTAAAAATTGGTAGACTTGGTGTTGATTCTTCATACCAAAACACAGGAGAAAATTGGGGATCCATGGTATTGGACTATATCAAACACTGGATGATCACAGATAACAAGACTGGATGTCGATTTATCACTGTGGATGCATACCGCCAAGCTGTCCCCTTTTACGAAAAGAACGGGTTCTTATTCATGGGTAATGCAGAACGAAAAAGATATATAGAGGGGAAAGGGAATACCATCGCCATGTATTATGACCTTATGAATTTATCCTATTGATTTACTAGTTAACTTCACGAGGAAACGGAACAATCAATTCATTCAAAACCCGATCAGTCGCTGACGTTCCCAACTCCTACAATTCAGCAGACTCCATCGAATACCCTATAGGGAGAAAACTGCCGATTTGGTTAGTCGCATGATTTACTAACCACACCTCCGCTTGACGACGGAGTCCTTTGGTGCGGTGGTGGCACTGGTGGCTTGCGGGGTGAGTTTGGGAAGGTTGGGGATGAGGAGGAGATGTCAAATTGGAATAAATTGGAATTCCACATAATCACAACAACGCTTAATTTAGTGCCGTAATTTTTTTGATATGTCTTTAGCATAAACATTTCGTTTCAAGAAGCGGAATGTTTCAGAACCACGTCCTTTCAAGGATGAAAAAAGCTATATAAAAATTATGACACTACAAGATTTCAAGAAAAAACTCTCTCTCTTATTCGACGACAACACAGAGACTGTCGTCTGGAAAAACTATGTGGACTACGCCATTTGGGCCATCATCCTCATCAGTACGGTCGCAATTTTCCTCTCCACTTATAGCGACATCCACGAAAAGTACGGAGCCATTCTAAACGTGATAGACATAATCACAACCATACTCTTCACCATCGAGGTCTCTCTTCGCATTTGGACGATTGATATTCTCGAACCTAAGTACAGTGGATTCTGGGGACGTGTGAAGTATTGTCTTTCATTCTACGGATTGATTGATTTCGTCTCCACCTACTCCTACTACATCAATTTCTTCATTCCTCTACCACTGACCGTTCTGAAAGCGATCCGTGTGGCAAGGCTCTTGCGCATCTTCCGATTCATGAAGTCTTTCCGCCTGCTCACAACTGCCTTCAGCAGCAAAGGGAAGGAGCTGCTCGTATCCATGCAGTTTTTGGTCATCATCACCGTCATACTCTCGTTCGTCCTTTTCTTTGCGGAACATGAGGCTCAACCAGAAGTGTACGACAACGGCATGACGCCTGTTCTCTGGGCTTTCATGCAATATATCGGCGACCCTGGTGGATTCGGAGATTATCCGCCCGTCACCGTGGCTGGTCGTATCATCGCCTGCGGCATCGGTGTGCTCGGCATCGCTATCTTCGCAGTACCTGCCGGTTTGATTGGTGCTGGATTTACAGAGGCGATGGAAGAGGATGAGAAAGAAAAAACAAAAGAAGAGAACATCCACAAGATTCACAAAGCCTTCAAGCAAGTACAATGCAGATATACGAAAATGCTATATGTACCAAAGTTTGTTTCCTTAGTAGATATAAAATCCAAACAATATCTAAGCGAAGCAGACATCATTGACGCAGTATCATCAGCAGACGACCTACGACTTCGGAACATTGCCTCAGCACGTCCCATAGAAGAGAGGCCAGAGGATAAGATGGTCGTGGAGACCTTCCCTAAAAACTGCGACTACGGATGCTTCATAGACAGAGGTTCCAATGTCACAATTGTCAACACCTCCAACCATGCGGAAGCCGCCATCGGCTCCTTCTCGTTTTACCTTGCTAAAATGGGCGGATTCAACTACATCAGCAAAGAGGTTGAACACCCACAGGGGAAAGGCGTTTCTTATTACAACATAAACGACGAAAACCGATGTCCTAACCTAAAACCATTCTTGGCTGACATCAACAAATTAGCCAATAGGAAAAATAGTTGGGTGATATTCCTTCTATCCGCAAGTGGCGGTCAAGAGCCGGTTTATCCAACATTGTTCCACTATATCATTGGTGGTAAAAAGGGAGAAGTCAATTACGAGGATCCAAATTTGACTATTAAGGATACCGCTTCATTCCAAAAAGCTTACGAGGAGATAAACCAGAAATTCCAACTCAACCAATGGGACTCTGATATCCAAAAGTATCATACAGGAACTTCTCCAAAGAATATCGCCCGTCACATCACAGCCAAGAACGCTTTCACCGTTAGAATCGCATGGAGCATCACTTGCTTCGATTACAAAAGCTACGAAGCAGCCTTCAACATGGCGCAATCATTCAAAAAGCATTTCGCCGGAGGAGATTTGACCGCAATGCCAGAATGCTTGACCACAAGAAACCTGGATCACGATTATGGATATCTATTTTACGATGAAATAGAGGAACATCAGTTTGATTGATAAATAGATTTGCCCATTATGACAAATAGCGGAAAGATTAAAATATTACTAACTGGGTTCGTCCCCTTTGGCGGCGAGACAGTCAATCCCGCCCAGCTGATTGTGGAGACATTGGAACTACAACGCCCAGACGTGGATCTACACAAGGCAATACTCCCTGTGTCATTTCTCCAATCCAAAAAGATTATGGAGGATTTGATCACTGAGATTGAACCAGACGCCATCCTTTCCATTGGGCAAAGCGGAGGCTGCAGCGAAGTTAAAGTAGAACGATTCGCCATCAACCTCAACGATGCGACCAAACCAGATAATGACGGAGATACACCTTTTGAACGTAAGATTTACGAAGATGGAGAGAATGTCTATTTCGCATCCATTTCCACCAAGGAGATCGTTCGCAATATCAGGGAGATGGGCATCCCCGCTCTTCTTTCCAACTCTGCTGGATTATACGTCTGCAACAATGTGATGTATACCGCACTCCATTGTATCAAGAGCTATCAACGCTCCGCAATGGCAGGGTTCATCCATGTACCCTATCTGCCTCAACAAGCGGTATTGAAGGAGAAGAAGCCAAGCATGTCACTACAAGACATGACAACCGCCATTGAGACAGCCCTCAACACCATTATCAGTGAAATTGAGGCAACTCAACCCGAAACATCAATTTCCTAAAACCCATGGAACAGTTATTTCAACTATACAAGACCAACTGTAAGTCAGGCAATGAAGTGGAGATTCGATCCCTCATCAAGGATATGCTCGCAGACGTTGAACTAGATATTCAGGTCGATTTCATCGGCAACCTCTATATCACCAAAGGGAAGGCAGATTGTTATCCATGCATCGCCGCCCATATAGACGAGATCCATACGCCTTGCCAACGCACCATCATAGAGGCTGGTGGCGTAATCATCGCAGTAAACGAGAATGGAGAGCAAGTAGGAACTGGCGCCGACGACAAGAACGGTATCTGGATAGCCATACAGCTACTTCACCGAATTGAAAACCTAAAAGTGGTCTTCTTCGTGGAAGAGGAAAAAAAAGGCGATTTAAGCGGATGCAGGGGGGCCCATGTTGCGGATCTATCCTTCTTTCACAACTGCAAATATATTTTGGAATGTGACAGGAAAGGGGCCAGCGACTTGATCATACAAGGGAAGGATGTTCCCCTCTGCGATGCAAGTTTCATTCCCCAAGACATCCTGGATACCTACCATTACCAACCCACCAACGGAGGGAAGACGGATGTAGTGGAACTAAAAATAAGAGGATTGGATATTCCTGTATGCAACATCAGTTGCGGTTACTACAATGCGCACCATGCAGACGAATACACCAAATTCGACGAACTGCGGAATTGTCTAGATTTCGTCAAGGAGATTATTGAAAAAAAACGGTTTTAACCATATTATTTCACAAACAAACTTCAATCACCACATGGCACGCTTAACAAAGAAAGGAACGATTGACAAAAGATACAAGGAAGAAAGTGGTCTTGGAATTGTAGTCCAATCAATCCTCATGCTTGGCTTCTATTCTATCAAAGCGATGATAGGACTATTCACAAAAAAAAGGAAGAGATAACCTCTTCCTTTTTCATGCTTCACACTGACATCTATCTATCAATTAATCAACCAAGCCTCACCAAAACTCAACGCATAGTATTTCCCTAACTTACCCAAATTCAGGTCGGCCGCAAAATCCAACTGCACATGTGGATGAACTTGGCATCTTTCCGGATCTTTTTTTGGGGGTATATTTTCTATGTCCGAAGCGTTATTGCAAGAAAAGCATGAAATCGAGTTATAATATTTGTTTTATCTTTTATATATGTTAGAGAAAGAATAGAGATGTGAGCGTTTTATTGAGTATCCTAAACGAAACAAAACTTGATAATTATGATGAGGGGAAATAGTATTGTAGATAGTTCGACACGAGACAAAAGAAAAGATGTAGAATTCATTGAAAAAATGTTCAACAACGGGAAGTCTTATGGAAACATTGCAAATTTTGCAATAGTGACACTGCAAGACTCAGGATCGGACATGAAAAGCCCTGATGGATTAAGAAACCGTCTTAAATCTTTTGGTTACAAATATGTTGTTGTTGAAGGAGATGGAGAATTGGGAGTAGATGAAAAAAACATTCTAATTTTCAATATCGGATTAGATGAACTAAAGTATACTTGCGCGGGATGCGAGCAACCCTCTTTTGTGTTTTGTTTCCCTGAAAACGGAGAAATAATATGCCAATATTGGGAAAAGGAAGATCCCCGACTACCCTTTAAGAAAAAATCATACGTCTTGACCGAGACTTCAAGCAATTGGGAATCAGCAGCAGACAACAAAGATCATTTCACAATAACGGGTCGAAAGTTTAAGTTTACCATAGATCTTAAATACTTTGATGAGGTGAATGGATCATTGGAGTATTATCTAAACTTGTATCACAAAAAGTTCCCCAACGCATCATCTACAAACCAACAAATCATAGAGTTTACAATAATGGGAGTCGGTCTTTCTCCCTATTTGTATAGAAAAAGCTTAAACCGATAGTGAACTAATACGAATTGTCATGAAACTAGAAACATACATGATTCTATTGAGGAATGATTCCGCAATGCGAGAAAAATTCACGGACGAAGATTTTGAAACTATCCAGTCGATCCTCGAACAATCAATCAAGCTACAGAAAGAATCTGTACAGACTAGACTTGATATTAAGTATTATAACGAACAGGTAAAAAGGAGAACGAACGATCTACTGAAAGCTTTATCTCAAAAATATATAAATCAAGGGGAATGGGACGAAGCCGATTGCATTGAATCGCTCACCCGAACAGATAGGCTTCGATACAAACCTTACGAAACATTCATACGCAAGATGTATCATGAAATTCCGGCAGGAAAAGAGATTCGACAAAATTGGCTGATGGAATTGAATGAGAGGAATGATCGTTTATCAAACTTTGTAAAAAAGCTACAGGCAGAGTCTATTTTTTCGTCCAGCAGTCCAGATTATTGTTTCACAATCGGATGCATCAAACGATATTGCAAACCGACGATGAGTCATGATTTATTGAGTTATTACGTCGAAAACATTCATTTGATAAGCGACTGGTTTAATGTCGGCGTACCCTTTCGCGACAGTTCATTCGAAAAGTCCATCAAAGAAAACAGCAGAGAGGATTTCCTCAATTGGTTAGCAACAGAATCCATTCGCAAGGAGAAAGAGTATATTCTAATGAAAAAGAATATTGACACCCATTGGATTCGGTCGATTCAATAGATTCTACTGTACAGCTTTGTTGCGAAATAGCCGTTTCCGAAACGACGGTTTCGGAAAGGAATTAAATTTTCAGTAACATATTTTGACATATCGCGTCCTTCCAAAAACAACCTCTGGCACTATCATTGCCAGAGGTTGTAGGTTTTTATTTTAGTATTCGTCCTCGTCTTCATCAAGATAGTCTGAGAAGAAATTTATGACATACTTAGAATCCGGAACGGGGTTTACAAAGCATTTTGCTGACATAATACTGTAGTCTAACATTTCTAGCGTAGCATAATCGTCACACTCTGCCAACTCAATTTCAGCAACACCATCCACATCAACATCGTCAGGAAGGTGTCTTTTTATAATCTCGTAGATCATAGATATAACGTCCTCTTCCTCGCAATGATAGATAAAGCGATTTCTCTGTACATCAATAGGATCATAAGGGAAATCCCCGGACCTCTTTATTTCCGAGAAATCTGCATAGATTTCATCGCATGTAATATCTATTATAGTCTGATTCATATCGCTCAACCCGTCAACATTTTCGAGAAGTTCAGTGATTCCATTTATAAAGACATCAATATTACTGGTACTCCATTGGTTATTGACATAAAGGATTACATCTTCACCATCGACATCCATTTTGACTGGCTTACATCTATTCTCTCGAAATGCGTCCTTTGACGTAGATACAACTTGGGGATGAATTTTGATTTCATTGATACAATCAACAGCCTCGTCGATGGATGAGTCTTTGTTTTCGACAAGATCCTTCACGACCATTTTAACGCATTCAATCACAAGTTCTGTTTTGTTGAAAGATCCCTTCCCGTTGATTGAATATTTTGACATATCACGTCCATCAGAGGTAGTGTCGCTAGAAATCGTTTTTATAATTTCTTTCATGATTTCAGAATCATCAAATTGTCCATAATACTCTTCTACCTCTACATTTTTTGTTATGCACTTGTAAGTTATTGCTTGACGTTTAAGTATTAAAGAATTGGGGTCTTCAATATAAATTGTCTTGCCTTTATTACATGCATCTTTAAACATCTGAGTGAAATCCCAATCGTACCAGAATCCATTCTCGTCATTGTGCGAGATAATTGTTGGTGCTATTGCGAAAGCTTCAAGCTCAGCATCATTTTCAAAAATAATGGAATCGTCTCTCGTAATCATATTAATTTGTTTTTACAATATTTTTCCCATTTATTTATAATACGAGTTAGCAATAAAACTGTTTTAGCAAAGAGGCTACTCTCAATACTGAGCAGCCTCTTTTACCGTTAGTTTTTACTTACTTAAGTTTAATGATTTCGAAACCAGTTGTAAGAAATAACTTGTTTAGACTATTGGGGCAAAATTCCTTTAATCCTTCTTCAAAGAAATTTCATCACTAATTACTCTATCATAAGTCAACTCCAAGTCGATCTTTTCCCCATTGTATAGGATATCCTGCCAACAATAGGAATCTCCATCATACTCAACAATATGATTGACTACAGACAATTTATTTATATCAAAATCGCCTTCTATTTCGATGTCTGCTTCATAAGTCGGATACTTGGCTGTGGTCTCACTAATTACTGTAAATCCATCGCCTTTTTCTGATTTGACTCTCTCTTCTTTAACTGGAACGCCATCTAGTTCCTCTTCTGAAAATTTCAATTCATCATCTTCTCCTGTCACTGTTAGAGTCAAACCTTCCTGCCAAATATGAATATTTTCTGGCCAGCATTCAAATGCATCCCAAAAATCCGCCATGTTTTCTTCGAGGATTTCCGAAGCACGTTCTACACCTTCTTCTTCATCCAAATTTATCTCTTCATCAGAATATTCCGAGATAAATTCTTCGAGTTCATCCTTGCTTATCGAATGAAGATTCCAGCGACTATAAGCGGTTATTTCAAAACGAACATGAACCTCCTGTTTTGTCAAATTTTCGGATGAAGTTGTAGAATCACCAGCCACCATCTTGAAAAACTCATCCTGAGGTATAATTCTGATTCCAAGTTCTTGAGCCTTCGTAAGCTTAGTCGCACCGACCTTATCTCCAGTCACCAATATAGTTGTTTTTTTTGTGACTGAAGTTGATATTGTTGCCCCATTGCCGACTACCAAAGCTTCCATTTCCTCTTGTGTGTGATCTTTGAATTTTCCACTCACACACACCACCTCACCTTGTATACCGCCTCTTACGGTATCGGTATTAGCATCTGCAACTTTCTCTGGTGTTTTTGTTCCCGATTTCGCAAACTTAATGCCCTTATAATCGCTATCTCCAAAGATATCTTTTTTCTTGAATTTCAGATCCTTTGGATGCGTAAACAAAGTCAATGAGTTACAATCTTTAAAAGCGAGATCACCAATTTCAGTGACACTGTTAGGAATTTCGATGCTGGTTAGTCCTGTGCAGTCTCTAAAGGCACAAGAACCAATATAAGTGACACTGTTAGGTATTTCGATGCTGGTTAGACCCGTACAGTTATAAAAGGCATAATCCCAAATTGTTTCTACCGAGTCTGGAATAACGACATTTCCACGAGACAAACACATCTCTTTCACCAAAGTTTTCTTATCCTTCGTCAATAAGAATCCATCTAATAATGTGTACGATGGATTATTTTCGTCAACAACGATATGCGTAAGACCCGTACAGCATGCGAAGGCGGTGGAATGTATATTTCTTACTGAGGCTGGTATAACAACACTCGTTAGGCCTGTACAACCACAGAACGCCAAACGATTTATACTCGACACAGAATGTAGTTCGACGTTGGTAAGACCTGTGCAGTCACCAAAAGCACAGTCTCCTATTTGATACACAGAATCGGGGAACTCGATGCAGGACAATCCTGTGCAATATTCGAATGCACAATACCCGATCACTTTCACCGAATTAGGAATAATAATACTGGCAAGACTTGTGCATCTCCTAAAGGCTTTATCCCTAATTTCAGTGACACCATTAGGAATTTCGATACTGGTCAAACTAGTACAATCAGAGAATGCATCAGCAATATTCCAGGAATTAACAGAAGTAGGAAGTTTGATGCTGGTCAAACTGGCACATCCATGGAAGACAGAATGATCTATAACAGTGACAGAATCAGGAATTTTGATGCTGGTTAGGCCTGTACAACCATAAAATGCACTTTGTCCAATAAAAGTGACACTGTTAGGTATTTCGATGCTGGTTAGACTTGTGCAATTTCTAAAGGCCTCAGCCCCAAATTTAGTGACAGAATCAGGAATTTTGATGCTGGTTAGGCCTGTACAATCATAAAACGCAGCCCCTCCTATTTCAGTGATACTGTTAGGTATTTCGATGCTGGTTAAGTCTGTACAGCCGCGAAATGCATTTTCCCCAATCTTTGTATATCCTTCTGGAATAACAAATTCACCTGCTATTTCTGCAGGACGATTTTCTTTTGTGAAAATTTTAGGTTCACTCATAATAACAAATTCTTTTTAGATGCTTCAAAGGAAAACAGTTATGGATTACACATTTATAGAAATAACGATTTTCGCTTCGACAGGATTCTTTTTAGTAATATCTTTAAGCTCTTGGCTTATATCGATACGGATAGATGTCCCAGGTCCAGTCCACCACTTTTCATCCTTAAAAGGCTTCTTATCATACAGATAAGTATCTCCACTAGGATCTGTGGCAACCCATCCATCTATTTCAACAACTTCTTTCATGTCTTATAATTGACTTAAATTAGTGCTGCATTCTGTTTATCCCAAGAAAGAGTACACTTCACCCTCCACACTGATGTAATACATCATTTCTTTCCAATCAGACAAATCCAGCAGCTCCTCTGGAACAAACGGAATACCATCGTAAAAAATAGATGTTACAACTCTGTATTCTTCCTTATTTATGTCTATTGTAACGTTATCCACTTTATAAGACACCTTCTTGATATCAAACGGTTCCATTAGTTTCTTTTCGTCTTCTGGAGTCAGTACACTTCGACCCGGAACATATCTAATTCGCACCGTACCATAAGATGCAAACCTCATCAAATTATTAGCTGTGCTTCGTTCGTATGTTTCACCTTCAATTTCATTGAATTGTTCTACCCACTCACCTTCGAAATATTTACCATATAATTCATCATCACCATTCTCATAATTCACAACTAACATTTCTGGCGAATTACACATAGAATAGAAATCAATAAACGTATCAACTGTTTCCGAGTCAAAGCCACCATCCAAATTAGCTACTACTTTTTCTGCCCATTTCCTATTAACAACATCCTCTCGCTCTTCCTCTGGAATTTCTTTTATGGCATTCATCAACGCCTCCTCGACCTCATAATCAAAACTAGCCAAACAGATGCCAAAATCGACTATGTCAATAGATTCTATTTTCTTTGCACCAGTTTGAATCCCTTTATTAATTTCCTTAATATTTTCGAGAAGTTCAGTGATTCCATTTATAAAGACATCAATATTACTGGTACTCCACTGGTTATTGACATAAAGGATTACATCTTCACCATCGACATCCATTTCGACTGGCTTACATCTATTCTCTCGAAATGCGTCCTTTGACGTAGACACAACTTGGGGATGTATTTTAATTTCATTGATACAATCAACAGCTTCGTCGATGGATGAGTCTTTGTTTTCTACAAGATCCTTCACGACCATTTTAACGCATTCAATCACAAGTTCTGTTTTGTTGAAAGCTCCATTCTCGTTGATTGAATATTTTGACATATCACGTCCATCAGACGTTGTGTCAACGGAAATCTTTTTTATAATTTCTTTCATGATTTCAAAATTTTATTTAGTGTTTATAAAATTGTTGTATAGAAGATTGGTTGTCTAGCCATTAAATGAGTTAGCTCTAAAACTGTTTTAGCAAAGAGGCTACTCTCAATACTGAGCAGCCTCTTTTACCGTTAGTTTTTACTTACTTAAGTTTAATGATTTCGAAACCAGTTGTAAGAAATAATTCGTTCAGATTAAGAAGCTGTTTAAGAATTTACGAAAAAGTTTCTTATTGGGCTTTTTAAGGATTCTTTTTGTCTGTTTTAATCATTTCCTCAGTCACAATGGCCCCCCATTGCTCCTATCGGAAATAATTAAAACACCCTAAAAAGCCTCTCTTAAAAATCTCCAATAAAAAAATTTAAACAGCTTCTAACAATTATATCAAGACTGGAATCAAGTAAGCAGGGAATGGGCCATCAAAAGTGTACATTCTCTTAGAAGATGCAGTCGTGTCTCCTTGATATAGATACTTACCATCCCATGTGTACATTCTCTTAGAAGATGCTGTCGTGTCTCCTTGATACCAATAAGTTGCCATAATCTACATTATTATAAAATTCTCGCCTACTCGATTTACGGTTTTCGGCATCTCCGTTTTTATAGAAATTCTTATCACTTGAATTGCGTTTATGCCTCCACAATCTTCAGTCTTTTCCAGAACGCGTTATGGTTCTTTTCCAGATACTTTATCAACCCTTCTATGGTCGATTTTCTCCACATTCGCAACATGACAACCTTCTGTCCATTCTTCAAGTCAAGATAATGTTTGTCGTCACGATAGAAATCCCAATTGCCTGTCACGATACCACTTGCTTCCTTGCCGTCGTATTCGTAAGTCGCTGCATACTCATAGAACAGATGCTGGAAATATCTGCCAGTTTTATAATAGTCGTTGCAATCAATAGGCAACGCATCTCTTAGGGCTTGCAAATCTTGGATGGACCCAGACTCTACAAAACATCTGACAATTTCTAAGGCTGCTTCTCCCTTACCCAATGAGGAGCCGTCTCTGCGGTAACTTCCATCAAATTCGACTAAATACTTGGTCGTATCTCTTTCTTTAAGAACCTCACTGAGTAAACCTGACGCTTTATAGTTCACTCCATCATCTTTCACATAAGCGATATATTTCACCATCTGCAACAATCTTGACAGGAAATCCTGATTGTTCGTCCAAAAAGCAGCCAATGAATCGGCATCTTCAACATGATCGATTTCAGAGATTTCCATACCCTTCTCCATTCCGTACTCTTTGATTTTAGAATACCTTGTTGAGGTTTTTAGATAGTAGCCGTTTCTTAAATCCACAAATCCTGTTTGTGGCGCGTTGGAAATCCACCCTTTAGCAACCATTTCATCTGCATCGGACGGGTCTAAGAGTCTTTCCACGATCATTTTCTTTGCTTCTAGCACATCGTTTGTGAAAATGCCACCTATTACATAATATTTATCATCCGACACGGCGAATACGGCCTTTGAAATCAAATCCTTGTACTTGTTCCAAACGCTCATAACCTTGTCCTCGCAGGAACGATCCAATGCCAACACCTTGCCCGACTGATTGAGAGAAGGGAAAGAGAGTTCGTTGCGATAATCTTCTATCAATGTTCTCGCCTTGGCTGATAATGTTGCAGACGATAACAGAGGAATAATCACCTTGTCTAGAATATCCTGATAACAAATCATAATGTATTTGTCACAAGAGCAATTCCATACAATATCATTATAGAAACACTCCACATCATCCAATTCTGCTCCTGTAGTAGAATCAAGGAAAACATAGATTTGTTTTATCTGATCATTATTTCTCTTTGTGGCAGCGTAATAACGTTCCGTCTGTTTCTTATCGGAATAGCCAGGGATCTCATCCTTATTCGCTTTTTCCCCACCCTCTTTACTATCTATCTTATTTTCAAGGATGATTTGAATTTTGTTGACCTTCTCAATTCCCTCAACGTCCAAATCGATAACCATATCTATTCGGTCGCTACCTTTTTTATCTGTAGCACTAACCAATGCTTTTAGCATTTCATTCTTAGGATCGTCCATCAAGGCTTCGCGAGCAAGTTTCTTTACTGGCACCTCTGTTTCCACCTTAACTTGGTTTACCCTTAATTGTCCACTGCATACCGCTTGAGCCAAATCATCATCTATTCTTCTATGTTGTACACAATCTATGATTTGCTGTGTTCCCCTTTGGACTAGTGTATGAAGAAGAAGGTTTACCGGGAATGCCTCTGTTGTCGAAATACTTTTTCCAGCAAACAACCATGCTAAAAAAGATGTATGAACGGTTTCACTACGTTCCTTACCCATCACCTCGAAAACGGACGACTCCGAAATTCTCTCCTTAAGGCTTATCACCTCCACATCAGTAGCCATGCTACTCATTTTCTCAACCATTCTACTCATAAGCTTTCAATTCTAATTATTTCAATTCTAAATTAAAATATAACCAAACACCGTTTGTCTTGTTTTCCATGGTGCTTCTACATACATATATAACACAAACGAAATTTTTATAACTTTCAAAATGTCAGAAACTGATTTGCTCTTATTAAATTCTCCAATAAAAATCAATCAGATTCTCTGTTTGAATTCGTTTTCACAAACAAATTTCTACTCTACAAACAAAAAATAAAATTCCATTTCATTCCTTTTTTGTTCAGACCCATCTTTTTCTACTATTTGAAAACAATGATGCAAGAAGAACATTGTTGCAGAACATAGATATCGAAATTCATATTCTGCGTACTCTTTTGTAAAGGTGACATATTGAAAAAAAACAATCCCCGAAAGTCATGCGATTTTCGGGGATTGTTCCATCGGGAACAGAAGATTCACTATTAATAACCTAACAGGTATTTCAGCCTTTGGTCGGACCACTCGACCATTCTCGAATTCCAATAAGAAAAGGAATCGCCCAACACTTCCAGCAACTCTGATTCATTCTTAATAATAAGCATCACAGAATCCATTTCTTTCTCCGTAATCATACTATCTTTATATAAGCGACGCAAGGGTGGCAAACTATCCCCATAAACAAGAGTTTCACGATACAAACGATCGTTAACAAAGCTCATATCACTGAAAATTTCGGGACCGGGACTATTAGAATCAAAAGATACCAAACGTCTATCAAACCACAAAACAAATTGGGAATAGACAACAGATGACTTCTGATAGAACTCCTCACTGCAAATAGCAGATCTTTTCACTGCCTCATATTTCTTCTTTTGCTGATCAATAATAGAATCATGCTCTCGCCTTATCATCTCAAATCTATCCACACGAGCTGATTCCTTCGTTGAAGGGAGAACTTTCACCTTGCTCTCATCCTTGATCTGCTTCTCCTCCCTCTCCAAAATCACCCTGTCTTCAACCGAAGAGACCAAATCAAAAGAGTCTGAAGATGACCGACCTTCCTCCGTATCCACCACATCAATCTTCGGTTCTTCCGGTTGAGAATTCTCATTCAAATAGAATAGAACGCCCACTAACACAGCCACCAAGAGTAATAACAAAGAGACAAGCCACCAAGAATAGCGAGACTTCCCTAATGATTCTTTGAGTTGCGCCACACTCGCAAAACGCTTCGAAGGGTCCTGCTCACAACATCTTTTTGCAACAGAACCATATTTGCGAGGGAACATGTCTGAAATAATAACACCTATAGAATAGATGTCCGACCGTAAATCAACATACGATCCGGATTGTAACTGTTCTGGAGAAACGTAGCGTTTTGTACCGGCAGGCTGTTTGAATATGGTATATGAATCAGTGTCCGATAATCCAAAATCAATCACCTTCACATGTTGCCCGTTACGGGTGACGAGAATGTTACGAGGTTTCAAATCTCTATGGATAACTTGATGGGAATGTATATAGGCGACACCATCCAATAATTGCAGCAAGACATCAAAACGCTCTTGTTCGGATGGATTATCACCAAGCCACTCATTTAAGGCGAAACCGTCCACATATTCCATTATTATAGTGTTACCCAATCCAGGAATCGACTCAAATCCAATCGTCTGAACGACATTGGGATGATTCATTAAAATGGAGATATTGAACTCTTTCTCCAACTGTGCCTCATAGATAGGAATATCTCTATAACTTTGTGGAAGAGATTTCAGGATAAACCTTCTCCCATAGCGTTGCGCCACCCGCAACTCACTATGTGATGAGCTGTAAAGCAAAGAGAGATTCGTAAAGGTCGTGTCAATATGACCATCTAACGACTCCACTACACCAGAAGAAGATTCATCCATCATATTCTATAAGGATTAATGCAAACAAAGATAGAACAAATATTCCACTCGAAAAATGGTGCCCCCCAAAAAACAATTATCCAAACAGTAGCCACCCGAAAATCTATCAAAAAGGAATAATTTGGCATATTTGGAATAAAATGAAATTTTAATGGATTGATATTTTCACTTACTTTGCACTAAAAAATCAATAGCAATAGCGAAATAGTTAGAAACAATGAATAAGAGTTCCAATCCCGAACATATCGACTCACTAAAACAACAAATTGAGGAACAAATCAGAGTACCTCATACGCCAACCGATTATATATACATATCAAGATGTATATTTGACCGAACAAGAGAGAACATTAGCCCGACAACCTTGATGCGTGTATGGGGTTATGTAAAAGAGGATAGCAAAACGCGTATCACCACATTAAATATTCTTGCCCGATTTCTAGGTCACAGCGACTTTTATTCATTTGTTGAGAGTTTAGCACAAGCGGTGGCGATTGAATCCGACGCAATTTTAGAGGACTGTGTTTTTACAAACAGAATTAAAGTTGGACAAAAGATTGAATTTACATGGAATCCAGATAGAAGATGTATTGTAAAATATCTAAACGATAACAGATTCGAAGTAATCCATGTGGAAAATTCTAAAATTGAATTAGGTGACCATTTCACCTGTCCACACTTTATTCTCAACGAACCACTCTACATATTTGATCTACAATCAAAAGATGAGTTGATTAAGACCTACGAAATAGGAAGGAAAAAGGGACTTACCAGCCTTAAGCTACTACATTAAACAATTGAATCCGAAAGCTCTTCAACTTTCAGATTCAATTGACAAATGATACACTATCTTTTTACCTATAACCAAATGTGAATCACTCATTATGATGCACCTCATAGCCCTCAACATAGATGGCACTTAGAGGTCGTGAAGGACATAAATTCTCACAAGCACCACAACCAATGCAACGAGACTCGTTCACCACTGGTATCTTCAATCCATCCGGATCATTAGCATCCTTTGGTACCATTTGAATGGCTCCAACAGGACAGTGACGAGCACAACTACCGCACTTAACACCATCGGTCTCCACCACACAATTGGCTTTTATCCATACGGCACGTCCTATCTGAACAGAAGACTTTTCCTCTATCGTTATCGGTTTGATGGCTCCCGTAGGACAAACCTGAGAACAACGATTACACTCAGGACGACAGAAACCTCTTTCGTAAGACATCTCTGGTTGCATCAAGTGCTCAATATTTGTAGATGGACGCAACACGCCATTAGGACAGGCAGAGACACACAACTGACAAGCAGTACAATGTTGTGAGAAATGCTGAACACTCAATGCACCTGCTGGCTTTGGAGAAACCTTTCTCTCTGGGATCTGCTTGTCTTGAACAGCAGCCAAACCTCCATCCACTTTCTTTGCTTGTGCATCCAATGTGGCACCCGCAACCACCATTGCTCCTACTGTTAGGAACTGGCGACGAGACTCATCCACACATTGCGCCTTCTCCGCCGTCTTCGCGTATCGAGGCACATAGCGAAGAGCACCTTGCTTACACTTCTCAACGCAGTCCATACAAACCACACATCTGCTATGATCGATTTTATGCTCCTTACTATTGATACAAGCAGCCTTGCAATTTCTTGCGCACAGACCGCATGAATTACACTTATCCGTATCAATCATCACCTTGAACAAAGAGAACTTAGATAAGAAGCCTAAAATAGTTCCTACCGGGCAAATAGTATTACACCAGGTTCTTCCGTTCTTCCAAGCAAGGAACCCTACAACTACCAAAGTGGCAATAGCAACCACCAATGTCACTACACCCTTTACCCAAATCTCAGTCTCATAGAATGCATAGCTCTCCATTCTTTGTGCAAGGGAAGCCAATAGGTTATTCGCACCAGCATAAACAGGAGCCAACAAAGTGTTGGCGATGCGTCCGTATGCACTATAAGGTTCGATAAAATTAGCAATAACACTTGTACCAGGAATAATAAACAATACTATGAAAACAGCCAAAACACCATATCTCAACCACTTCTTGGCTGGAGAATAACTATACCTGTTCTTCTTCGCCTTTTTTCCCATCCAGGCAAAAAGATCTTGCATCACTCCCAAAGGACAGATAACCGAACAATAAGCTCTACCCAACAACAATGTTAGCAAGACAAGAAAGGCAATTACCCCAACATTGAGCGCCAATATGGCTGGAAAGAACTGCACTTTAGCCATCCATGAGAAATAGGTATGGATGGAACCAGTGAAATCTAAAAACAAAAGCGTTATCAGAGAAAAAAAGACAATCGCTAAACCAATTCTAACTTTCTTCAACATATATACTTAAAATAAAATAACAGTCTCTATATTATGCTTCGTAGTCCATACAAACACGAAGTTTAGTATTTGGACGAACAGCTCCGTCTGCAACTGCCACATGTTCTGGATGCACTGCATATCCCTTCAAAGAAGCAAAATCTTGGAATGAAGAATCCAACATGACATCTGCATTAGATGTTTCCAAACCATTGATATTAACCTTTATATCCAACAAACCAGGGATACGACCCGCAAGGCCTTCCAATCCCTCCTTTATTTGTTTTTTAACCAAAGCCTTTTGCTCAGCTGAAAGTTCATCCTTCAATTGCCAAAGAATAACGTGCTTTACCATAATTATCTTAATTTATGCGTTAAATAATATTTTTTTACCACTAGAAAGAAGCATACAACTCCTACTAAATTCACTAACCAAGAAGCCCAGAATGCTTCATGGTAACCTAAATGTCGAGAGATGAACCCTCCTGACAAAATACCCAATCCAACACCTACATCCCAAGAGACAAGATGAGACGAGTTGGCCGTACCTCGTTGCGAATGCGTTGCCAAATTCAAGTACATCGTTTGGAAGGCTGGGAACATATGTCCGTTACCAAGACCAATAATCAACGCTGCACCGTAATAGCCCCATTCATTATGGACTGCTGCGAAAAGGAAAAAGCCAAAGAGTGAAACCAAACACCCTAATCCCGCATTATGCACAATCCTACCC
Organism: Paludibacteraceae bacterium; assembly: GCA_045600225.1. Classification (GTDB taxonomy): domain Bacteria; phylum Bacteroidota; class Bacteroidia; order Bacteroidales; family Paludibacteraceae; genus UBA1181. The sequence goes on along the minus strand of JAZRXL010000014.1, from coordinate 21,153 downwards.
TCTCGAAGCGAACGAGAGCCTAAAAAACGGGATAACATCAATCCTATTGCCAAAAGCATAAAGAAGAATCCTGTACCACCTGTTATACCCAACTCCTCCTGTCCATAAATAGCCACATAAGTGGATATGACGCCATATGAGAAAGCCAGACATAAGAAACTGGCAGAGACTCTCCATGCTGAGGACAAGAAAAAACGATCTAACGAGATAGGCTTCTTCTCCTTCACCAACTCCCTGTGAGGGATCTCAACCGTCGAACTTACCAAGAAACCAATAAAGGAGGTTCCAACAGCTGTTAGGAATATCAGATCATAATTGCTTGTGGAGTGATAGATCCACAAGGCAACAGAGGGACTGATGGCAGTTGCAATGTTATTGCTCAATCCATAGAAACCTATTCCTTCTGCCCTCCTACTAGGATATAAAACATCAATAGCCACTGTACTATTTGATACCGTAACAGAACCGAAAGGTGCTCCATGAAAGGTTCTAACCAATGCAAAGAGAAGCAGGGTTCCTGCCACTAAATATCCAGTAAAGAAAAGAAAGAATAGGAAATAACTAATTAAAAGAACTCTTTTTCGTGGAAAACTATCCACAATAAACCCACTAAACATACGAGACAGAAGGGTCATAATCACATAGCCAGATAGGACAACACCTGTCACATCATTGCTGACACCAAACCGGTCTCTTAAATAAATGGGCAACAATGGCATCAAAAGCATAAAAGAGAAGAAAATCATAAAATTGGCTACCAATGTTTTCACATAGTTCCTATTCCACAATTTTTCTTCAGGTTCTGCCATTGTTTTAGTTATTAAAAATCTTCAAAGACATCCTCGTCCGAAGAAGTTCGGTTGTTGGATGCATCCTTATTTCCTTTTTTCTTAGAAGACATATTGCCGAAGTTGTAGGTTAGATTAAAGTTAATCATTCTACCACTCCAGAAAGACTCAGAGTACTGATAGAAATCGTCTGCCCAGGTCTCTGATTTTCTTTTACGAGAATTCAACAAGTCGCGAACAGAAAGGGTTGCCACCAATTTCTTTTGCAAGAATGGTTTCTTCAATCCCATATTCACATAATAGGTGCTCAACGATTTTCCTTGCGCAGTAGCACGAGGTGACTGATAGTTACCAGTTACCTGTAGACTAAAATCCTTTGGCAAAGAGAAATCAGCACTCATTTGAGCACTCCAACTAAAGCTTTGTCTATCATCTATTTCCACTTCCACATCCGCAAGATTACCACCGAAATTAGTAGTCACATCAAATATTCCTCCATTCAACTTATAGTAGTAAAGATTCACATTTGAAGTAAGTCCCACCACATTCCAACGGTTCTTTAAAATCAACTCCAATCCCGTAGAATGAGAAGTAGTGATATTCGCGAAGGTGCTGATCATTGCCTCACCCGACAACCAACTATATCGTTGAATCACATCCTGCGTTAGCTTATAGTAAAGGGATGCCATAAAGGTGTGTCGCTTGAAATTCTTTACATAATTGAATTCGAATGAGTTAGCGAACTCAGGGTCCAAATCAGGATTACCGAATGAGATATTAGTAGAATCGGACACGTTCACGTAAGGGTTCAACCAATAGCGGCGTGGTCTACTTATTCTTCTAGTATAACTCAACTGCAACTCATCATTCTCCGAAACCTGATAAGAGAAGAAGGCTGTTGGGAAGACATCAAAATAAGGCTTCTTTGTGCTCTCCTCGCCAGTGGTATTCAATGTCCAATCCACATCCGTCAACTCACCCCTCAAACCAAGTTGCATAGCAAAGCGACGTATCTTATTCCCATACGAAACGTACCCAGCATAGACATTTTGATGCAATTCAAAATCATTGTCCAACTCGTGCTGAGCAACAAAATCATCCATTCCTAATCTTTTGATGGACGACTCTACGTCACTATACTGATTTTGGAAACTTAATTTCACACCAGCCTCAATTTTAGAGGTTGGAGTTATAGGATTCACATAGTCTATCTGACCATCAAAATTACGGTTTTTATTGAATGAGCTTTGGTTTTGAACATAATCCAACTCCTCGATTGAGGCTCTCAACGAATCGTAATTATACTGTTCGTATCGTTTATCATCATCACTCTTATTAGCCGAGAAGCTGAACGAGGTTGACAAAGTATGACCTTCCGAGAAGATATGAGAGTAGTCAATCACGGCATTACCCATCAATCGTTTATTATCAGCAAATGAATTTCTCTCTTGGAAAGAGTTAAAAATCTCCTCACCCATTCTCATATAGCCTCTATCATAATCAATGAACTGATCTCTGTTTCTACCTCCGAAAGAGATCATACCAGAGATATTGATACTATTCGAAGAATCAATCTGGCAGCCTGTTCCCATACGTAAGAAACCTGTGTTCATCTCAAAATCAGTCTCACTACTCTGATTCATCAAAATCGTATCACCCTTAAAAGATTGACGATTATTCAAACTACCACCAATCGATTTTCGATTATTGTAACCAATATTGGCAAACGAAGACCATTTTCCTTTTGAGAAATTGATATTAGCACCCACATTACCTCCTGGTCGTCCACCCCAAGGGTAAGAGATACCAGCAGAGACAGAACCATAATAAGAAGCCTTGTCGTAACTCTTCTTCATTACAATATTGATGATACCGGCAGAACCCTCAGCATCGAACTTGGATGATGGATTAGAAATCACCTCCACCTTTTCTATGCTACCAGCAGGTAATTGCTCCAAGATGTCGCCTCGATTCTCCTCGGTTAATCCAGAAGGTTTTCCATTAATGTAAATCTCCACGTTACCGCTATTACGCATTGTAACATTTCCCTCCACATCCACATCGACAGATGGAATCTCCTTCAACACTTCGCTGGCAGACATACCATCCGACACAGCACTCTCGTTTACAAGGAAAGTCTTTTTATCGATATCAACTTGCAATGAAGCTCTTTGTGCACTCACCTCCACAGCTGTCAACAAAGCAGCATCCTCCTGTAGTATAATCTTGCTAAATCTTCTAGCAGGCTTCTCATCTGTCAACTCCACATTCATCTTCTTAGTTCTATAACCCATAAAACTAATCTCCAAGCGATAAGTGCCCTTCGAAAGTGAATTCATTTCAAACTTGCCATCAAAATCTGCGGCCTCACCCTTTACATGTGTTGAGTCATTCCCTTTATAAAGCAGGACAGTGGCAGAAGGGAGGGGTTGACCCTCCGCATCTACCACGACACCTGATATTCTATATTCTACTGCATTAGCAGCAAGGAATCCAAACAGAAATAATATTGAATATAAAATCTTCGTTCTCATAGCCTATTGTGTTTCCGATTAAATTACGATTCCGAGGGAGAGTCTGTTGCCAAATTTGCATCCTCCGAAGCTACCGTTTCGCTGTGAACCTCTGATTGCGGAGCCTCTGTAGTCTCAACAATGCCATCCTTATTATCACCCTTTTGAATCTCACCCTTCTTCTTAGACTCGCTCTCCTCGTTCAATTCATCTGCTCTTGATTTCCAAGGACGTTTACCAAAGATCTGCTCCACGTCATCGGCAAAAATCACCTCTTTCTCGGTTAGAATAGAAGCCAACTGCTTCATTCCTTCCATATTTTGTTGCAAGATAGTTTTAGCACGCTCGTACTGTTCTGCTATCAATGCCTTCACCTCTGCATCAATCAACTTAGAGGTCTCCTCACTGTATGGTTTAGAGAATGAATAATCAGAAGCTCCACTTGAATCGTAGAAAGAAAGGTTGGCAAGTTTCTCGCTAAATCCGTAATAGACAATCATTGCATATGCCTTCTTCGTCGTATTCTCCAAATCGTTGAGAGCACCCGTAGAAACTTCTCCATAAACAAGTTCCTCAGCTGCACGACCCGCCAATGTAGCACAAATCTCATCCAACAGATGCTTGGTTGTAACATGCTGATGCTCCTCAGGCAAATACCAAGCCGCACCCAAAGCACGACCACGAGGAACGATTGTCACCTTCACTAAAGGATTAGCGTACTGTAACATCCAACTGACTGTTGCATGACCCGCCTCGTGAATGGCAGTAGACTCCTTCTCTGCCTTGGTCATAATGGCGTTCTTCTTCTCCAAACCACCAATAATACGATCTACAGCATCCAAGAAATCTTGCTTCTCAACCATCTTCTTCTCTTTACGCGCTGCAATCAAAGCCGCCTCATTACATACATTGGCGATATCAGCACCAGAGAAACCTGGAGTCTGGCGCGACAAGAAATCAACATCTACACTCTTATCAATCTTCACATTGCGAAGATGAACGTTAAAGATCTCCTTTCTATCGTGAACATCTGGAAGATCGACTGAGATTTGACGATCGAAACGACCAGGACGAAGAAGCGCCTTATCCAATATATCAGCACGGTTGGTTGCCGCCAAAATAATGACTCCACTATTAGAACCGAAACCATCCATCTCGGTCAACAACTGGTTCAATGTATTCTCACGCTCGTCGTTCGAACTCATATTAGGATTACGTCCCCTAGCACGACCCACCGCATCAATCTCATCGATGAAAACGATACAAGGAGACTTCTCTTTAGCTTGTCTAAACAGATCGCGTACACGAGAGGCACCCACACCTACAAACATCTCCACAAAGTCAGAACCCGACATTGAGAAGAAAGGCACATCAGCCTCGCCGGCAACAGCCTTTGCCAAAAGAGTTTTACCGGTTCCCGGAGGGCCCACCAGCAAAGCGCCCTTAGGAATCTTACCACCCAATTCCGTATATTTTCCCGGATTCTTCAAGAAATGAACAATCTCCTGGACCTCCTCTTTTGCCTCAGAAAGACCCGCAACATCCTTGAATGTGATCTTTTCGTTGGTGCTGTTCTTATCAAACAACTTTGCCTTTGACTGACCGACGCTGAAAATACCTCCACCAGCGCCACCACCGCCCATACGACGCATCATAACACTCCAGAAAATCAGCATTAAGATAAGAGGACCTATACCCCACATTATGTAAGAGTAATCGGTTGTCTCCTCATAAGTCACCTTAACTGACTTCTTCATGTCTTTTTGCCAATCGTTCAAGTCTTTCGTGAACTGATCAGCTGAAGGAATTTGTATTTTAACAATAGGATTCCTAATCTCGCTCGCAGCCTCTTGACCAAAGACCTCTGCAATCTTTTCAGGTACGATAGTCAATTCAGCCGACTTTTCATTCGTATATACTTTAATGCTCTCTATGGAAGAATTCTCAATCAAACCCTTCACATCACTATAAGGAAAATCTTTCTTCCCTATAGGGTTTGAGCTTGATAGCCATATTCCAATCAAACAAGCAGCCAAAAGGATATAAAAGAAATTAAAGTTAAAATTAAACTTAAACTCTTTTTGAAATTTTGGTTTTTGATTATCTGCCATTATTCAGTAGTTAAATTATTGTATTTCAATAAAAAATCATGCCTCATCAGGAATCTCCGTGATCTTAGCATCCTCCCATAGTGTCTCTATATTGTAGAACTCCCTCAACTCAGGTTGGAACACATGAACGATTACCTCTCCATAGTCAAGCGCAATCCACTGAGAATTAGCATAACCATCCGTTCCAAAAGGTTTCACTTTGATTTGCTCACGAACATAATCCTTTACAGAATCAGCAATAGAAGTCACATGAGTATTGGAACGTCCCTGGCAGATAACAAAGTTACGAAAAACATAATTGTCTATATTTGACATATCTACAACTACAATTTTCTCCCCTTTGATCTCTTGGATACCCTCCACGATCTTATCTACCAACAAAGCTGTTTCATCTAAAATTTTCTTTTTTGCCATAACTGTTTATTTCATAAGTTTTTGAATTGCAGAATCTACCTTATCGAAAGTGAACTCTTTCATAGACTCCTCCATTAATTTTTGTATCTTATCATTGCATAGATTTCCTATACTTCCCTCATGAGTGTGATGGATATTCTTGTTTGGAGTAAACTTACCAGCTTCAATATCCAATCCAACCTTCTTGTAAGCATCACGGAAAGGCATTCCTTCAACCACCAAACGATTCACCTCTTCTACACTGAAAATGAAATCATATTTAGAATCATCCAAAATGTCTTCTCGAATCTTCACTTCTCTCATAATATGGGTTGTCATTTTCAAGCAATCTCTCAACTCCTCAAACACTGGGATAAAGATTTCCTTGATGATCTGAAGATCACGGAAGTAACCCGAAGGAAGATTGTTCATGATCATCATAATTTGTTGAGGAAGAGTCTGAATCTTGTTGCACTTAGCACGAGTCAACTCAAACACATCAGGATTCTTCTTATGAGGCATAATGCTCGATCCAGTAGTACACTCATCTGGCAACTTGATAAATCCAAAGTTTTGACTTGTAAACATACAAGAGTCGAATGCCAATTTAGAGATTGTAGAGGCAATACCAGCAATTGCGAAAGCAACGGTCTTCTCAATCTTACCACGACCCATCTGAGCATAAACCACATTGTAGTCCATTGAATCGAAACCAAGCAAATCGGTTGTCATCTGACGATTCAAAGGAAAAGAAGAACCATATCCTGCAGCCGAACCTAATGGATTACGGTTTGTCATTTTCCAAGCAGCATTCAAAAGAGCCATATCATCTACCAAGCTCTCTGCATAAGCACCAAACCACAACCCAAAAGAGGATGGCATAGCGATCTGCAAGTGAGTATAACCTGGGAGCAAGACATTTTTGTACTTATTACTTTGCTCAATCAACACATCAAAAAGTTCCTTCACAGCATCTGCGATTGAACGGATTTGATCGCGCGTGAAAAGCTTCATATCAAGAAGAACTTGGTCATTACGAGATCTACCGCTATGGATCTTCTTACCCAAGTCACCCAAATTGCGAGTCAAAAGCAACTCAACCTGAGAGTGAACATCCTCAACGCCCTCTTCAATGACAAATTTATCCTCTTCTGCAAGTTTATATATGGATTTCAACTCTTTCAAAAGAACTGGAAGTTCATCCTTACCAAGCAAACCCACTGACTCAAGCATTGTAATGTGAGCCATAGATCCTAACACATCGTGTTTAGCAAGAAAGAGGTCCATTTCGCGATCTCTTCCAACGGTAAAGCGCTCAATCTCTTCATTTGTCGCTTTTCCCTTATCCCATAGTTTTTGAGCCATTCGGTATTTATTTATTAAATTACGCTTCTATTTGAATTAAAAGACAAAGTTAGTCATTTTTTGGTAAAATAGAGGCATAAGAAACTAAGAATTAAGAATTAAGAAACAAGAAATAAGAGTTTGGATTTTTGATTTAAGCATTTTTGGAGCAAATAACCACACGAAGAGCCAAAATTTCACAAATAAATTTTCAAAAACAAAAAAAAAGTCCGTTATTTGCAGAATAGAAATTTCGAATTATAAACATTTAAAACATATAGCAAAATGGGCGAGCTCATGAGAAATTTAGGAGTTATCATCATCTTGATCGGTGCTGTTATCCTAATGTTGTATTATTTTGGAATCTTTAATTCAAACTCTGCATTGGTTGCAGCAGCTGTTGTTATGATTTCGGGTGTTGTTGCACACGTTATCTGCAACAAAAAGTTTACTGATGATTAACTAGATTCTTTTAATTTTAAGCAATAAAAAAACCGGCAAGCATGCTTGTCGGTTTTTTTGTTTTTATTCCCATGGCTTATGCTTCGCCATTGTTTGTTGAGTTTGGATAGATGATCTTGTATCCCTTTCCGTGAACATTCATGATCTCCACCTCTGGATCCTCTTTCAAGATCTTTCTCAACTTAGTGATATACACATCCATACTTCTTGCATTGAAGTAGTTGTCTTCATCCCAGATTGTACGCAATGCATGATTTCTCTCCAACACATCGTTAGCGTGGTTGCAAAGCATTGCCAACAACTCAGACTCCTTCGTTGTCAACTTAATCACCTTATCATCGATAGACAACTGCTGCTTTTGAGTATCAAAAAGGAAGCGACCCATTTGGTAGGTAGTCTCTTCTTTTACCTTTTTCCCTTTCACACGACGCAAAATAGCCTCAATACGAAGCAACAACTCCTCCATACTGAACGGCTTAGTCATATAATCGTCGGCTCCTATTCGGAAACCTTCCAAAATATCCTCTTTCAATGTCTTTGCTGTCAAGAACAAAATAGGCACCTCCGCATCTATCTGTCTAATCTCTTGAGCCAACGTAAAACCATCTTTCTTAGGCATCATCACATCAAACACACAAAGGTCATATTTTTCCTTCACAAAAGCCTTATAACCAGCCTCGCCATCTACCATTAGGTCTGTTTCATATCCCTTCGCCTGAAGATACTCGCGAAGAAGCATGCCGAGATTCTCGTCATCCTCACATAATAAGATTCTTGTCTTTTCGTCCATAATTTTATTTTTTTAATGGTATTGATATTACAAATTTAGTTCCCTTATCCAACTCGCTCTCCACCTTGATGGATCCTCCATGGTCGATCACCACCTTTTTCACGTAAGCAAGACCCAGTCCGAATCCTTTCACATTGTGAACGCTACCTGTTGGCACTCGGTAGAACTTGTCAAATATACTCTTTAAATTACTTTTCTTGATACCGATTCCGTTATCTTCCACCGAAATTAGTAATTTATTCTTTTCATTCCATGTTTTCAACTTCAAAATTAACGGTCCTTTGGAATATTTCACCGCATTATCCATCAAATTATAGATAATATTTGTGAAATGAACTTCATCCACCTGTGCCACCGAGTCCTCAGCATCCAGTTCCGTTTGAATGTCACCACCCGTATTCTCCACCTTGATAGCGAACGTTCCCGCAATCGTAAGGATCATCTCATTGATATCCATATCCTGCAGTTTAAGAGCACTACTCTCTTTCTCGAAGATGGACATCTGCAGAACCTTCTCTATCTGTTGAGACAAACGCTTAGTTTCGTCCTTTATTGTCTTCGAGAGATGACCTACCATCGTCGGAGTCTTTGGCACCGAATCATCATTCAACATCTGAGCAGCCAACGAGATCGTCGAGACAGGCGTCTTTAACTCATGCGTCATATTGTTCATAAAATCGGTTCTCATCTCCGACAACCTCTTCTGTCGGGAAATAATTGCCAATGAAAACCCAAAGGTGAACAGCAACAGAATGGTAAAGATAACCGATGGAACGAAGAGTATATTCGAGGTGATATACTTTTGTTTTACCGGAAAGAAAACTTTTACATAATTTGACTGCGGTGCAGGATCATTAGGATAAAGCAACTGGGTGAAACTTTGCACTCCCGATTCATTCTCCTCATAATTGGAACTTCGATATATCTCCTTTCCATTATTGTCTATTACACAGAAATAGTGAGAAGCATTTATACCCGTACTCTCCAACTCTCTATCCAATAGTTCATCCAATAAGAGGAAGTCAACCCTCTCTTCAATAGGTCGCACATACGACTCACTCAACAAACGTATCAAGATATCATCCAATAAGGCACGATTATGCAAGAATCTCTCCTTCAACTTGTTCTGCATGATTCGAGAAGACTCCTGAATGGAGTTAGAGCCATGTTTCATAGAGATGAACACTGTCGGTTTTACCCTTACGGTTGAATAATTTTTGGAAGAATCCTCTATAGACTTCAATCTCTGCATCATCTTCTCTTCATCCGAGATAAAAGTCGCCGCTTGCACAGTGATTCGAGTCCTCGAAGAGGGTGTTGTAAGGTTCTTATTCAAGTATTGTAATGTCTCCTCTTCCTCCAACTCTCTAGCTACTTCGTAAAGGGCACGCTTCACCTCCTCACTAAACTGATCTTCACGCATTTCTGCATTCAGCTTCAGATAGTAAGCCTGCAACCCCATCAGACTAAAGAACGAAAGAATCATGACGGAGAGAAGGAGTATCATTGTCCATTTCTTCATTCGTTGCAAAGATAGAAAGAAAAACAAAAATTGAAAGTGAAGAAAAATTAATTAAAGCGGTCAATATGTAATAGTTGTTAAAATAAGTTTTTCCAATCGTTTTTTTCAATCAAGAATTTACAGAACACCTCTATTTTAGGGCAATTTTTTCTTTTTTATGGAAATTAAATGAATTACATTTGCATATAGGAATCGCTTAAAAGTAGTTGGTTATGAATGTGCCTCCTTTAATATCCGATTTAGCACTTATGCTTATCAGTGCAGGGCTAACAACCATTATCTTCAAATGGCTCAAACAACCCGTCGTACTCGGTTATATCGTAGCCGGTTGTCTTGTTAGTTCCCAGATCAATCTTGTGCCAAGCGTATCCGGCACATCCGACATCGGTACTTGGGCCGATCTCGGTGTTATATTCCTACTTTTCAGTTTAGGTCTCGATTTCAGCTTCAAAAAACTTATCAATGTTGGTAGAACTGCTATCATAGCGGCTCTGGTCATAGTCTCTTTTATGATTATACTAGGCTTCCTCGTAGGCTTAATTATGGGTTGGGGAATCACCAACAGTATCCTTTTAGGAGGTATGATCTCAATGTCATCCACCGCCATCATATTCAAGGCTTTCGACGACATGGGACTGCGGAGTCAGAAATTTACCAAACTAGTATTTGGCATCCTTATTTTTGAAGATCTAATAGCGATTGTACTTTTGGTGTTGATATCCACCATTTTCGTAGGAAAATCATTCGAAGGGAAAGAGTTACTATACGCTATTTTTAAATTGGTATTCTTCCTAGTTGTTTGGCTGATTGCGGGTATCTATTTCGTGCCTATCATTTTAAAGAAAGCCAAAAGCGTATTGAACGACGAGACACTACTCGTTTTCTCCTTAGGTCTATGCTTTTGCATGGTGCTATTTGCAATGAAAGTGGGATTCTCATCTGCTTTAGGTGCCTTTGTCATGGGTTCCGTCTTAGCTGAAACATTGGAGGCTGAGAGAGTTGAATCGATCGTCCGACCAGTAAAAGACCTTTTCGGAGCCATCTTTTTCGTATCAGTAGGTATGATGGTCAATTTCAGCATCATTATCGAATACATTGTTCCTATTCTAATCTTAGTTTCAACCATAGTGGTTGGACAGATTACCTTTGCATCAATGGGACTGATTTTATCAGGACAATCATTAAAAGTGGCCATTCAATCGGGATTTTGCCTTACCCAAATTGGCGAGTTTGCTTTCATCATTGCAATGTTAGGAACTAATTTAGGCATCATCGACGACTTCATCTACCCGGTTATTGTAGCAGTCTCCGTAATTACCATCTTCATCACGCCATACATGATGAGACTGTCGGAGCCAGCCTACGCATACATCGACAAACGATTACCAGAAAATTGGAAAAGTCTTATTGAAGAGAGAGCCTCAGCGGGGAAATCAGCAAGAAGCGAGAATATGTGGAGAGACCTACTTCTTCAAATTCTAAAAATAGTGGCTGTATACTCCATCCTTGCAGTTGCCATCATTATCCTTTCTTTCAACTACATCACCCCAATGATTGTAGAAAACGTATCTGGCATATGGGGAAAGATATTGGCATCTACGCTAACCATCCTATTGGTTTCTCCTTTGCTTCGTGCAATGGTAGCAAAAAAGAACCATTCCATCGAATATAAATACCTCTGGTATGCCAACAAGTTCAATCGCACACCTTTGGTTGCCCTAACCATACTTCGCTTCGTATTGGCATTTAGTTTTGTATCCTTTATCCTCATACGAATTTTCAATGCAAAGGTAGGTCTATTGGCACTGATTGCTTCCATCCTGGTATTGCTAATGTTGGTGTCAAAGCGACTAAAATACCTGTCCATCAAACTAGAAAGAAAGTTTTTACACAACCTCAACTCAAGAGAGTACGAACAAGGAGAGAAGAAAAAGAAAGAGGCCGGATACAAGCAAGTCTTAGCCACACAGTTATCCTCTTTCGATGTTCACTTGGTTGATTATATCATAACCCAAAATGCCATCTGCGTAGGAAAGAAGCTGAAAGAGCTAAACTACAGGCAAAGGTTTGGCATCCATGTGGTATCCATACTTCGCGGCAAACAGAGGATCAACATTCCGGGAGGAGACATGCAAATCTTCCCATTGGACAAGATATTGGTTTTAGGAACAGATGAACAGTTGGAGAAATTCCAAGAAGAGGTGAAACTAGAGACTGAATTTCCAGAAAACTCGTATCACAGAGTAAATATCGAGCAGTTTGAAATCACTGCCAAATCTCCATTCTTAGGCAAGACTTTGCTGGAATCTGGCATTCGAGAAAATGCGAACTGCACGGTTGTTGGAATAGAGAGGAACGGCATCCCTACAATGAACCCAGAATCACAGACCATCTTCCTTGAAGGTGACTTTGTTTGGGTGGTTGGAGAAACAGCCAAACTACGACAGTTAGTAGCAAAAGAGGATTCCGTTACAGTGGTGGAGGGACAATAAAAAACATCAGAAAGGATATCCGACAGCGAAGTGCAATGCACATTTGTTCCACGAAGGTGAGGTTATTACCCATCGTTCACTCTCTGGATAGGCTGGATTATAAATCTGCATACCTGCATCCAATCGTATCAATATAAACTTAAAATTAGGTCGTATACCAACACCCCAAGAGAATCCCAACTCTTTGTAGAAAGTGTTGAAACCAAACTGACCTCCCTTTTGCTTCTCATAGTTTTCAATGGTCCACACATTACCTGCATCCAAGAAAGCTGCAAAATCTAAAAAAGTATTGGTTTGTTGCCTGTATTCCAAATTAGCCACAAACTTCACATCTCCTGCTTGTGTAATAAAATTGGCTCCTTGACGAGAGTCGTAAGCTCCAGGACCCAGAGTTCTCGTACTCCAACCCCTGACTGTATTGGCACCTCCTGCAAAGAACCTCTGTTCATAAGGAATCACATCTGAGTTTCCATAAGGAATGGCAACGCCCAATCCCACATGTCCTACCAACTGTACCTTCTCCTTCAAAAAGAATGTTTTGGAGACATCAAACGTCACCTTACTATATTGGGCAAACGGAGTATTAACAATTCGATAAGCCCCATCTTGTTTCTCAATAGGAAGAAGGCTACAAATAAGATAAGGGAAAGTACCCGCCACATCTACACCAGCACGGATAGTCCACCCCTTCTTCCTATCATAATCATTAGGAAGATCACTTGTATAAACAATGGAATAAGAGGATCTTGTGATGAAATGGTTTTTATAACTCTCTTTCAACAACTCATTACCTGTTGATTCCAAATAATCCTTAAACCATTCGGAAGTAGATGGAGAAACCACATAGTTGATATTCAACAAATCAAATGTATGATTGACTTTTTTTCGATTAGTATACCAATTGTACTTCCAATCCAATCCTAAGACCATTCTATCATACTCTGGTCTCTTTCTCCAATTAGCACCAATAGAGAAGATAGTGGAGGCACCAATGCGTTTTCGAGACTTTTTAGGCAAAATGTTTAGCATTATCCTTGGAACGGTCAACGAAAGGTCTCCTCCATACTCGTAGTAATTTCCTTTCTTTATCGTATAAATCTTATCTCCCATTGTGTATGAGCTTCCTCGAATATGCTCGTAGGCTCCGTTCAATTTAAGGCTCAACACCTCTGATCCCTTAAACAGGTTTTTCTGTTGGAAAGCGACATAACTTGCTACTCCTAAATCCCCAGCCGTATTGGTTCCATCTATACCAAACTGGAAGTGGTATATATTGGCCGGAGTAAGTGTAATTGCCGCATTTATCGAATCTTCAGAGGTTGGTTCCAACTGAATACCTACCTGACCTACTGCACTCAACGAGTTCAATGAGTTATAAGTATTATCCAATAACTGATCGCTATAATATCTATCTGGTCGGATAAATATATTATCGTGCAAAACAGAAGGACGTATTAATCGCTCCTTTCCATTCACGATCTTCATCCCCTTATACTCTATCGTATCCTTTTTTACAGGGGCTATCGTTCTTCCTCTTTTTCCATAAAAGCTTGCATTCTCCTTTTCCACACCATTATAGACCACAACCGATCCAAATTTATACCGTTTCAATGCAATGTCTGTATCGGATGAGTCTTTTGCCACCTTTCTGTACTTCAATGTCACATCGACCTTATGATTTCCAACCGCAGTATCGACCAAGAAATAGAAATTTTCTTTGGCAAGATTATAATATCCCATATTCCAAAACGCTTTGGTAAGTTCCGAAGACATATTATCGAATCTTTCGGAAACAAAAGGCTCATTGTCTTTTAGTTTCAACGCCTTCTTTGCCTGTTTACTTTTCAACAAGGCATTCATCTCGCTCGACTCAATATCCGTTTTGAAATCATTGATGAAATATCTATCATTAGGGCGGATGCAATAGGTTACATTCATCTTTTTGTAGGATGTGTCGCAACAATGGTTTACCTGAGCATTCAAGTAACCTAAGTTTTGCATACGTTTCTTCAGTTGTTTTTCAGAAGGCTCCACCATCGCCTCGTCGTAGATGACAGGAGCTGAACCCATACGCCTCAACAAACGATTTATTTTCTTTGTCGTATCTCTACCCGACAAGGAATAGATATGCAGACTCAATTTAGGGAAAAACAACACATCCACATTAGGTGTTTGTCTCAAATACCCCTTTAATTGATCAGTAGGAACCTCATCTTTCTCCACTACTATCTTTGCTTTATTAAGCAAATAATCTCCATCCTCCACATATTTGATTGTTGAACATGAGGAGACAAAGCACAGAAGTGTAATAAGAATCAAAAGAGATCTATTCATCATCCTTCCTCCTTTCTACCGGCATTGGTTCGACTCTCTCTTTATCATGGGCACGAGTAGAATCTCTCAAAAACTCCTCCCTCTTTTTTATCGTTTGGAATTCATCTTTGATCTTAAAGAGTTTGTTCAACTCCTGCGATTCTCGCACAAAAGAGAATCCAACACCTTGTGTATTATTGGCTCGATAAAAGTCATTGTTCGTATGGTTGTAGGCCTTTATACGGAACATACCAGTCTTACCCAAAAGGTATTCTGCATCGAAGTCGGTCAAAACAGAGGAAGAGGTCGGATTCGTACTATTTTTTTGATAACCCACATTGGCACTTAACAACAACTTATCATTAGCCACCTTTGTGGATGCTGAGACTCCAACTTCAACATCGGAAAAATCTTCGGAAGAGCTAAAATCAGTTCCGAGCGTCACCTTATCTCCCAACACATTTCCCAATACATTATTAAGCGTTGAAGAGAGAGAAGAAGAGGCAAACGACATCAAAGCATTACCCTGCACATCTCCAGAAGGATCATTAAACATACCCACTCCGATCAGATAGGCAAACTCTTTAATACGCACATTGTCCGTATTGATGATACTATTTACCATCTGTTTCACATCCTCATCTGCTTTCGGCACAGAGACATCGTACGAAAGATTCATCTCGTTCAAACTACCAGAAGCAAGGAGGTTACAATTCACAGGGACACGAGTGGTTGCCAGTCCCATAGACGAAAAGGATGAGCTCAGTGTAGACAAATCGGCTGTTAGAGCGTAAGTAGCTGTTGCATTAAAGCGAAGATCCATTGGATCTCCCACAAAATCCACATAACTTCCATTTTGGATAGTAAATTTTTTCATCGGAAGACCCGCAAGGCGCAACTTCAGATATCCCTCACTCACTGTATATCGATTGTAGATATAGATCCCTTTGTCTTCATACAACAAACGCAGATTGCCATTACCACGAACCATCGCGCCATCAGACAAAGAGACATTGAAAGTGGCCTTATCCGACAATTCCACCGACAGATTTGCATACATATCGAAGTTGTTTTCACTCACAGATGGAGCTTCATTCGCAGAGGCAGAATCGTTCTGAGTTATTTCCGACTTTACATAGACTATATTATCATACGAATTGGCTTCCAATACAGTTTCTGGAAGATTGACATTCAATACGCACTTCTCAGCGTTTCTCAGTTCACCTGTAATACTTGCTTCCGACTCCGTACCCTTCAATATCAAATTATTTCCATTCACATAGAAGTTTCCATACACCATATTCGAGCGACTCTTAGGGTTGTTGAGTACCGCAAAGTTCTTCATATTCATTTTAACCTCATAGTTGAACTTTTGGAACTTCTCGTGAGTGATGTCTCCGTTCAAATACAAAGCATTGTCATTATCATCCTTAATCTTAAACCTCTTTACATAAAAGTGGTTGCCTTCCATCTTCATGCTATCGGAGATGGAGTAAGTCACACCCGTGTATTTCACCTTTGCCTTGGCATCTTTCAAATGAACGCACCCATTGATCTTCAAATCGGAAAATTCACCCTCGGCATTAACATTAGCCCCTATACATCCACTCAAATCTGAGACATATTCCTTAGCAAAAGGCATTGCCAGAAGCAGAGGTACAGAGTCTAACACCGCCTTCATCTTCATATATTTCCTAGCTGGAGCAATCACACCCATCACATCCATCAAATGCTTCTCTTCATTCTCCAAATAGGCCTTGGCAAAGACACCCTTTCGAGTATTATCCCACACAGCAGTTACCCCTCCATTGCCTATTTTATTTTCTCCATATACAATGTCACTAATTTTGAAATCACGAGTTGTAAATCGGAACTTATCGCCCAACACTGCAAAGGCCTTCAGTTTTCCTTTCATTTTACAATCCATCGGAAGGTCATTAATATACAAGAGGGAGAAAATGGTTTGCAAACTCAAATCATCCACAATCACATTCAGTGAATCTGAAAGGGAAGACGAGAGCGTTCCATCCACAAAGAAAAGCGGTTTTCGATCTGCAGAGAAACCAAGATTTGAAATATTTATTCTATTAGGTAAAAATTGAATGAGAGACGAATTGGTCCGCAATTCCTGATTGTATAGATTCACCTTTGAAGAATCCAACAAAAGACGCACCTCATATTCTCCATCCTGATTTAACGGATGGAAAGAGACACAATCGAAAAAGGTTCCTTTCAAGAACATGGTATCGGGGAAAGTCCCAACATCCAAGTAGTTGTAGATGGAATCATTTCGAATAGATAATCGGCTCGACAGGATTGCCATAAAATTGTCTTGGTAGTCGGGTCTGACATTCATATTTATCTCTCCTTCCAGAAAACCTGCATTTTTGGAGGAATGGAATGAGATGTCAGACGGGGAAAAAAGCAAATCGTTCAACCTCACAGTAGGAGTTCCCACTTCTACATCCACCCTACCGTTGCGTTCATCCAAAGCACCTTTCAATGTAATTGGATCAGACTGATGGTAGGCAACTCCGAGATAACTCATTAGAGAGTCCAAAGACGAGACATTAAACTTGAACTTAAAGTTAGACTGTGCCAGCAGTTCTTTCTCCTCAGGTTGGAAGAAGGTGGGAAGATATTTATGCATCACCCTAACAAAGGATGCATAGATATCTGCGTAATCAAAAGCACCAGACATCTCTCCTTTTAGGATAGGACTATCTATTTTCACCGTCTTCTCATCTCCTTGAATAGATTGCTTCACATTCAAGTGGCGAACAAAGTAACGTGACGAATCATTACTCACACTAAAACTATCCAGTTGAATCTCTCCATCCCATTGATTGTAATCCATGCCAGTACCTGTAAGATTAACCAAACCTTTAATTTGCAAATCTCCTATGGAATCAGCCAAATGCAAGGTTTGGGGAGCAAAATTAGCGATGTTGGCATGAAGCGTAGTTTTCATGCTATCGGTAAGGAAATGCGTTGCCTTAGCAGAAAGAGCCAATCGACAATTAGGATCAGGCGAAGAGAAATCCACATTCAACACATCCGACAAAAGAGAACCATCGATACGCAAAGTGTCGTAATCATAATGTTTCAACGCAACCGAAGAGATAAGGGCAGAAAGACGAACATTCGGCTGTTTTTTCAAATCCCAATCTACGTCACTACTCATTTCTCCCACCACCTTTCCCACCATATCAGAATGAAGAATAGGTTCCAATGTAGGGATATTCAATCTCCAATTTGTTTTAGCAGACAATCGGTTTCGATCTGCTAAATAAGAGAGATCTCCATCTGCTTTTATATGTCCAACCGCACCTTGCAACTCGAGAGACTCTTTTAGCGCAGGCAATGATCCGTCGGCACGCAGAGACACAGCACATGGGAGCAGAGAGTCCACCACAGATGGCACCTCGACTTGCAATAATTCTTTTAGCAAGTTAGGTAGTGCTGGCATTGCATCTAACTTCACGATATCAACATTCAAACGGGAGTCTTGCCACTCCATGCAATCCTCGATATAGATATGAGGAGCATCTACCGACAGATGTTTGTCGCACTCTATTTTCAATGAATTCACATCCACAGAAGGGAATACAACATTTGCATCGGCACTCAACTCAACAGGGACTTGAAGGTTCTTCAACATCGGAACAAAGCATTGAAAATCAGATCCCACCAACGACGACTCAGTAATCTTCGCAGTCACTGCATTATTATCAAAGCGATACACTGCATCCGTTGCCTTCAAGTGCGTCTTATCAGCCATCAAATCCAACTCAGGGAGTGCAATAATAGAATCCAAGTAAAGAGAGAAGTCAGTCTCCACATTACGAACACGGAGTCCACTCTTCTCCTTAGCCGAGATATAGCTCACCTCACTATGAATCTCCTTAGGCAAATCCAAATTGAGAGAGAGCAAAGCATTGATACTATCCACTTTCAAGTGACTGACATTAAAGAGATCAGGGGTCTCCTCTTTCGAATCCACATCCAATCGGAAAGAACCATTCTTCAGTAATATCTGCCCTATCTCCATCTTGAACGAAGAAGAAGCCGTAGTATCAGGTTCTTTTGACGAGAAAGCATCCACCAAGAACTGGAAGTTATAATCAGAAGAGTCGTTTTCTTGAGAAAGACGAACGACAAAATCTTCCAATGCAACATTTTTTAGGGTCAATGTTTTATGGCGATAGATAGATTTTAGAGAATAATCTACATTCAATCGGTTCACAAAAAGAAGAGTATCTTTTCGCGTATCCTCCACATACACTTTTTGAAGAAAGAGACCATCGAAGATATCGATATAAACACTCTCTATATCAAACTTGGTTCCTGTTTTTTCAGACAAAGCAGAAGTCACCTTGTCTACCAATTTCCCTTGTACATAGGAAGTATTAAGGGAAAGAAGTAACACGACATTGAGCAGCAGAAGCACCGCAAGTACGATTAGAACAATATGACCGATCTTCTTTACCAAATCCGTGTTTAAAAATCAATTCGTCAGATAATAAATACAGGTAAAAAAATAAGGCAAGAAAGAATCTTGCCTTATTCTATATCAATCTTCACTAGGGCGAAAGATTCCGTTAGCATCATTCTCTGCCGGAGTCTGTTCCATCTCATTTCCGTCAGGAATATACTCTGATTGAATCTCATCTCCTTTCGGTTTACCAGTGTTCTTATATTCGTCCCAATGGATAGGCACTTGAAGCGCCAATTTGAATCCAAAATTCATCATTGTCAAATCAGTCGAGTTGAAGAAAGAAACAGGACTGTCTGTCAACAAGAAAGAAGGATAGTGAACCTCTGCATTAACATAGAATGGATCCTTTCCCACACGAAGACCATATGCGAAATCAAGTGTAGAGTTGAATTTCTCAGGCACTCCCAAATCCTCGTTGATTTTATCAATATAGGCAAGTGGAGCATCCTCATCCATAAATTTGATAGCATTCTTGTTAGCCACAAGGAAGTTTAATGCCAAATCCAACTTGAAGTAGGGTCTTACAATATTCTCTTTAGGAACGAAGAAGATTCTAAACAACACTGGGAAACCCAAGTAGTTGTTCGACTGCCTAATATATCGCAAGCCTACATATTCGCCATCGATACTCTCCGTATCCATATTCCATTCGAACGCATTAGTGTTCTTTTTACCACCGTAATAAGCAGTGTAACTGGTAAGGCGCAAACCTGTACCCACACCGAACATACCTTTACCAAAAAGGAACTCTCCTACGGCACCAATATTCCAAGGAATATAGTACGCATGGGCACCACGATCAGAAAAGCGCACATTTTCTGGAGGGACAACATCTTTGGTAAGCACATGAACGCCTACTTCAACGCCAAAATTAATAACCTCTTGCTTTTCTTGTATATCT
Source organism: Paludibacteraceae bacterium (assembly GCA_045600225.1). Taxonomy (GTDB): domain Bacteria; phylum Bacteroidota; class Bacteroidia; order Bacteroidales; family Paludibacteraceae; genus UBA1181. Next base: position 1,026 of record JAZRXL010000014.1, on the reverse strand, counting down.
TCTGCCCAAACAGTACCCCAAAACAAAGATACAGAAGCTATGAGTAATGCTATTCTCTTCATATAATCATTTTTACATAAACGAGACTCAACAAATTTCTCTTATATTATTAAATGCATAGTCTCTATTGGAGTGCAAAAATAGTTTAAATTTTTTAATGCACAATCGTTAAGCGCACAAAACTTTCTTTTGCAACAAACAAAAAAAGGCTGAAAGAATCTTTCAGCCTTGTCGAGGTGAAGGGATTCGAACCCCCGACCCTCTGGTCCCAAACCAGATGCGCTAACCGGACTGCGCTACACCTCGTTTTCTCAAATGCGATGCAAAGGTAAGACTGATTTCCGACACCACCAAACTATTTCATCGTTTTTTTTGAAAAATTTTCGATATTTATCGTAAAACACTATGAAACAAAGATATATATCCAATATAGAATTCTTCAAATCTGCAATATATTCAAATCATCGCTCGAAATGAACTCACAACAATCCGTTTTTCTAAACGATACTCATATAGACAACTCTCATGCCTTGTCTGTAGACCCCAAAAAACCAACACACTACGTCTCACAAAAAAAAGGAGGCTACTCTAACCATCGCGGATACTGGACTATCAATGACAGGATGTCTCTTCGTTCCTTGTACGGGGTTACGGGTGCAGCGTCTTAACAGACGCTTGGTGTCAACTGCCACTATTCAGTTATTTTTTTCTTTTTAAAGTTATCACGTGTTATATGCTATTTTACCACCACCTTCGTCGACTGGTTGCCATCACTCACCACATAAACACCTTTCAAAACGGCCAACTTAATCTCCGCACTTCCCTCAGCATCGGTTACACCAGAAGCTACTACCTTGCCGTTCATATCAAACACCTGAATCTTAGTGTTTGGCTGTGCGTTAGCGACATGGATAGTTTCGTCGTCGGCATAAACTTCGAGTGCTAGGTTGCTGATGGTTGAGACGCTGGTCTCATCGCCAGTCGCACCCTTTGTCCAAGATAAAACATTTGTGTTGAATCTAACCT
>JAZRXL010000013.1:0-3672 GCA_045600225.1 Paludibacteraceae bacterium | reverse complement strand
CTTGATTCATAGCAGAAATGACATCCTTTGTTTGAGAATGCAAATCTACAAATTCAAATCGAGTAAAAATAAAATAGCCAATAAATAATTAATAGCTAATAATTTAATTAACAAATCGGAGATTTTCTCCGGACAGTAGTGAAACCATTTATAAAATTCATCATTACGTAGACGCAATGTGGCTTTTAAAAATTGATACTGATTGGCAGTACTTTACATTCATCTTCAATTATTATTAATGGACATAGTAACAATTTATTAATCATGTACAAAAAGGCATTCTCTTTATTTATTTGTATCTTGTTCCTTACTTTTGCTACGGCGCAAAATGAAAACTCAAAATACATTATGGGTACTATCGCCGACCAAGTCACGCTGATGCCGTTGATAGGTGAATCGACCATCTGTTTGATGCATCCAGACAGCACCACAATGGTGACAGAAGGCATGGTGTTCGTGAATAAAGCTGGAAACAAGGAGTTCACTTCGTTTTATGTCTTTGCTAATGAGCCGGGCAAGTACCTGATTCGGGTTCTAAATCCCTTCTATCATCCGCTTTACTATCCCATTGATGTGAAGTTTTACAAAAGAGAGCAATATATAGATGGCATACGCTTGTACATGAAACGAAAGTTACTTACGGACAATATTGAGTTAGGCGAAGTGACCGTAACGGCCACAAAGCTGAAATTTTATTTTGATAAGGACACGCTGATATACAATGCGGAGCAGTTCGTGACGCAAGAGGGATTTGTTCTTAATGACATACTGAAAAAGATGCCTGGCATAGAGATTCAAAAGGATGGAACCATCTTGTCGAATGGAAAGAAGGTGTCCTACTTGCTGATGAATGGCAAGGACTTCTTCAACAAAGACCGCAAAACCATATTGGAAAACCTTCCGGCATTCATGGTGAAAAGTGTGAAGGTGTATGATAAAACGCTAGACCCTGATGCCGTCATTGAACGGGAGAAGAGTACGCAAGGTCTGACCATGGACATTAAATTAAAAAAGCAGTATGATGAATCCTCATTGGCAAGCATCGATGTGGGCTACGGCACGGATTCCAGATATTATGGAAAGCTCTTCGGACTCAATTATTCGCCCAATCATCGAGTGTCAGCCTATGTCACTTCCAACAATGTTAACCACGATGACATAATCGGCGAGAGTGGCGATGCTAATAATCGCGGTGAAAATAATGGGGACAAGGAAACGAGCAAGGCTGGCTTCAATTATAATTTTGACAATCCTCAAGGAAAATATGAATTGGAAGGAGAAACCTCATTGCAGTATGTTGAAGCAAAGACGGAGATGAACAGCAAAAGTCAGATGTTTTTTATCGAGGGGGACTATTACGCACGACAACTCACAGACAATACTGAAAAACCGCTTTCGTTTGCAACAAAACACCGCTTTGCTCTTTTCAACAATAAGCCCTATTCGTTCACTATTTCACCCTCCATATCGTATGACAAGAAGAAGAGTACAACACTATCCGCAACGGGAAACTTCTGCTCCGATGTCGATACATTGTTAGGCGTTTCCTGGCTTGACACCATCGTTTCGCGCCAGGAAAGTCCCCTAATGTCTATGTATGGGATCAACAGAAATGTTTATCAAACTGAATTATTTGTTACATCAAGCAATGCGGCCATTGACTTGGAAAAGAAAATACATATTCCTCATTGCAGCGATGTCTTTGCCCTAAACGCCAAGGTTATGTATCAGAAAAGCAGGACCGACTTGTTTAATCAGCAGGACATTGAAATCATGAATCCTCACGATGCTATTTGGAGCAATCTGTATCAGAAAACCAACTCGTCGGAGGGCGATGTGAAGTTCGGAGCGACTTATACGTATTCCATATCTCCTTTATCCAGTGTCATTGCCAGCCTCGGTACTGAATATCGCGATGAAGCCAATGAGTCTCCAATATACAAGTTGGATGAACTCGATGGATTTGGGCCTGGAACAGCCATCCCAATCGCAGTCCTTTCAGGCGAAAACATTCTGTCAAAGGCATTCGACGAACGAAATTCATCCCAATTTAAGTTGAGAAACGCAAAGCAGACAGGCAATATCTCCTATAATGCAACAAGACAAAACAGAATAGATTCCATTACTCATAAAAGAACTATTTCTGTGTCATTACCTATTCGGTTCGAGCATAATGAACTTTCATATTTCCAGTACCGAATGGATACTGTTGCAACCCAGAACAAGGTCATGCCTGAATTCATCCTATCTTATCAGCATCAGAAAAGCAAAGACCTAGCAACGGTGAGACAAGGCATTTCTTATTCATACGCCGAAGCACTTCCTTCGTTGCTGCAGACTGTTGATGTTGTGAATGATGCAGTTCCAATGCTATCAAGTTATGGAAATCCCAATCTGAAAGCTACGCAGAAGCATACTTTTGAGGCATCGTACTACTCCATGCCATCATTCGATGAATTTCACAGTTATTCGGCCTCCTACTTATTGAAGAACAGAGACATTACAGAAGGTGTGATTTATGATAAGAATACGGGTGCTATCAAGTTAATGCCTATGAATACGAGTTGGACCGATCAGTTAATGGTCATGTTACTTGACAATCATAATATAGGTAAGACAAAAAGTTCACAAATTTGTAATCGATTCATTTTCATTAGCAATAACATGGAATCTTATTTCGATTCCATGGGAGATGATTTCCGAACGATTCGAAGTATTCGTTCCACTATTTTCAACGAGAATCTTTCTTTTGTCATGCGTTCCAGCAATAGCAAACGCAGCATGACTTTTGAAGCCTTGGCACATTATACTATGATGTCTGACATTCAAAATGAGTTGTCATCCGTCAATTTGCTTGATATAGGCTTTACATGGAGCGGCTATCTTGAATTGCCGTATAATATGCGGTTGCAATCCAATATAACAGAAATACATCGGACGGGTTATACATACACAGCCATTAATGGCTGGGAATGTACTTGGAATGCTACGTTGACGAAAGCATTCAAGAACAACATTACTTTACAACTTGATGCCTTTGATTTACTAAACCAACGAAAAAGTACGACTCAAAATATTACCACGCTTTCTCGTGTAGAATATGACATTAACAATCTCGGCCGCTATGTGATGCTTCATTTCATCTGGCGCATCAATTCAAAACCCGCCGAAGAGCACGCTCATTCGCACGACCACGTACATTAACCATACTTGATACTTTGTTTATGCGTTCATTCCCAGTTTATCGACAGCCAGATAGCGTGGATTGCGGTCCTACCTGTCTGCGTATGTTAGCGAAGTACTATGGAAAGAGTTACTCGTTGCAATACCTTCGTGAACATAGTTTCATTTCTCGCGAAGGGGTGACCATGCTCGGCTTAAGTGATGCTGCAGAGTGTATAGGTTTCAAAACTTTAGGTGCACGAATAACGTTGGATCAGCTGGCCGATGCGATGACATTGCCTTGTGTGCTCCATTGGAATCAGAATCATTTCGTAGTGTGCTATGATGTTAAAGGGAGGGGTGATAAACGAAATAGGGTGTCCAATCTGTGGGAGTGTGACATCTAACAACATTTATCTAACCTCCTAAAGATCTGCAAAATGCGCCAGAAAAAATTAGAGAATACAACCTATCACAGCGTTACATCAAATAACACCTATCCAACGGTCT
>JAZRXL010000012.1:0-14937 GCA_045600225.1 Paludibacteraceae bacterium | reverse complement strand
TGTCAAAGGAGAAACACTAATGAGCGGTGCTTCGGCACCGCTGTGTGCGAATGTAAAGATTTTTCCTTGGAAAAATCGCATAATACCCAAGGTATGCAAAAATAAAAGAAGAAAATTCTTGTTTCAAATGAAAGAACCGTGGTAAATTTAAGAATATGTTGCTAAAAAACATCTTTTATTACAAAAGAATCTCTATCTTTGGAAATGTATGAACAATCATGAAATATACATATCGGAACATCTAAATAAGGACACTGCAGGTATTCCTCGCTATGCATTTGACAGTACAGCCCCTTACGAGTCAATTCCTTTTGGTTTGGTAGATATCAATGAGATTTTCAATAGTGGAAAACCATTGGAAAAACCTCATACCCATAGTTTTTATCAGATAGTATGGTATAAAGAGGGAAGAGGTTCGCATTTTGTTGATCATAAGAATGAAGAGATCCGTCCAGGTAGGGTGTTTTTAATTTCCCCAGGACAAATTCACAATGTTGGGGAAACTATAGGAGGATCTGGTTATGTCATTCATTTCAACGAGAGTTTTTTATCGACCGAAAATAACAATGAGGAGATGGTAATGAAGTATAATGCATTCAATACATACGATCAACCACCTTATTTCGATGTGGATAAGAAAACCTCAGAACGATTACAACGCATAGTCGATGGAATGATTGCACAAGAAGAATTGGAAAACACATTTGGTCATACAAATTATCTGAGTTACCTAGTGAAGATGTTCCTTATTACTCTTATTCGAGAGGGAGTTAGAGGAAATGGCGATAAACTCTACACTGGAAATGCAGCCAGCCTAAACTACATCAAATTTCGTAGGGAATTAGAAAAAAACTTTCGCAAGGTGCATACCGTAAAAGAGTATGCCGATTTGATAGGATTATCGACTAAAACCCTTAGTAACAGTGTTCAACAGATTACAGATAAAAATCCGTTGTATATTATTAATGAACGATTGACTATAGAAGCAAAACGAATGCTCTTACACTCTCCATTAATGATTAAAGAAATAGCCAATGATCTTGGCTTTGAGGATGTTTCTTATTTCGTGAAATTTTTCAAAAGACAAACCAATATACTTCCCGCAGATTTCAGGGAAAGAGGATAAAATAGTATAATAATCAATAAATACCATTGTATTTATGAAAACATGTCAACATAACATAAGCATTAACTGTACTTGTCCCAAAGAGTGCCCAAGACATGGCAAATGTTGCCTATGCGTAGCACACCACAGAGAACACGGCAAACTCCCTCATTGTTTAAGAGGGATGGATGAGCAAAAAAAGGAAGAGAAATCTAGAGGAGAAAATATTGTTACTGGAGAATAAATAATAAGTACGAATTTTATTAGATTTGCAAGAAAATTAGTTTAATTTGGGGATGAGAAAAACAGGAAACATATTACTATTATTGCTATTGATGTCGTGTTTCTATAGTGTGAATGCAGCCATTCGCATCACAGAGATTATGACAAACAATGTATGTACAATTGTTAGCGACAAATACAATTACGATGGTTATGTGGAATTTTATAACGATGGTGAAAGTATTGATCTGAAGGGATGGACAGTAACGAACATCAAAGAGGGACAAACGGATTGGAGTATAAGACTGGACTCGACACATATAATACCTAATGGATATTCTCTTTTGTTTTTTGGCAAGAGCGAAACAAGCAGTCTAACAGCCTCGAAGGTGCAACAAAACTATACAGGAAGGGTAGGTAATAAACTAACAACAGACGAGGGGGCTATTTCTTTCGAAAAAGATGGCATGAAAATAACAATAGCTTATCCTGCTCAACGACCTCACCTGTCTTATTGCGAAGACGGATATATGATGCCAACCCCAGGAAAGGTGAATGACAAGTTAGTTACTGATCTTTCCAATAGAGTGGCAACTCCAATATTCTCGACAGGAAATCCTGGATTGTATGAGGAAGGGTTAAGTGTGGAGCTTTCTTGTCCAACAGGCGGGGCAACAATCTACTATACCTTAAACGGAGATGCTCCAACGCCTGAAAATAGTAAAGTATATAATGGTCCTATTGACATAGATAAGACAACCTCTATACGAGCAAGAGCTTATAAAGAAGGGATGCTTTTCAGTGAGATACTAACTGGAAGTTACATACTTCCGGACAAATTCTACAATGCTTGCAAAGGTGTAGGGGAGAGACTTCCTATCGTTTCCCTTGTTGCGAACCACGAGGATGTCTTCGGGAATATGCTAGGACTCTATGTGGAAGGTACAAATGGAATAGAAAACTCATGTACTCCCAAAGCCAACTACAATCAAGATTGGATGCGATCAGCCAATTTTGAATACATTCTCGACGGGAAAGTAGTGGATAATCAAGAAGTTGAAATTGGTGTATATGGTGGTTGTACCAGAATTCACAATGCTAGGAGTTTAAAGATTAAAGCAAACAAACGCTCTGGAAAGAACAAGATGACATACAATTCTTTCTTTGCAGATCGTTCTTACAAGAAGACTAAAAGTCTTGCCTTACGTAATGGAGGAAATGGATATTCATATGTTCAGCCACGCTGGAGGGATATGTTTATCCAAAGCCTTGCAGATAGGATGAATGTGGATAGACAATCGGCACAACCAGTGGCATTCTATTTTAATGGCATCTTCTATGGCATGATGATACTTACAGAGAGAACGGATGAAGATTATGTATATCATAACTATGGTTTGGATGAGGATGAGATTGATCTGCTAAGTGCTAACTTTGGTGGTTATACCTGTGAGAGTGGAACCAGAGATGCCTACGATCAGATGATTAAATATGTGAGAGAAAATTATGCTAATGATGACTTCTATGAGAAACTCGACACCCATATGGACATTGAAGAGTATATGGACTACCAAATTCTGCAACAATATGTTGGTAACACAGACTGGGTAACTCACAATATCAAACTATGGAGGAAACACGATGGTGGACGATTCCGTTGGATTGTGTACGACACCGATTTTGGATTATCAAAGGCAACAAAATTGGATACCTGTATGCTCGACTTTGCAACAAAACCAATGAGGACCAGCGTTGAAGCGATGTTGATACTACTGAAGTCTTGTATGAAAAACGAAGATTTCCGTTGGAGATTCTTGGATCAGTATCTCGATAGAATAGAAAATCATTTTACTGATGCGAGAATTGATACAAAAATTGATTCCCTTTGGGATATGACAAGACTTGATATGTGTGCAACAATCAAGAACTCTGGGTTCTTGGATTGTCCTGGAAGTCCAACGGCATACGATGAAGAGATTGAAAAGATGCGATCTTTTGCGAAAGAGAGAAAAAGTTACGTTATAAAACAGCTGAAAAAAGAGTTTGGATTAGGAGATGATACCGTAAACATTAGAATCAGAAGCGTCTTCCCTAATTCAGAGACACCCTATTTCAAATTCCTTCTCAATAAAAGAAAACATGACGAGGTTAAATACAATACCTGGTCGTATTCAAATGAACGCGTAAAAGTGGAAGCCGAAGTTCCTCTTGGTTATAAAATCCAAAAGTGGGCTATTAACGACACTACAGTCAGAACCAATGATAATCAAAGATACACGGAAGAGTATTTAACTACAGTGGCAAAATCAGGCGGTTTAAAAGTTACCATCTATTTTGATTATGACACAAAATATGAGTTACCAACCAATCTGTGTCTGAACGAGATATGTGCCTCCAATGCCTCTACCTTGGATGAGAACGGGGAGTCATCCGATTGGATTGAACTATACAACGGAAGTGACAGGGATATCGATATTGCCGGCATGAGCATTGAGAATGAAACAAAAGGTATTAAATGTTTGATTCCATCGGGTACAAGTGAGACAGTAGTTCCTGCCCACGGATATAAGTTACTTTGGGCCGATAAGAACCCAGAATTAGGTCCTTTACACCTAAACTTCAAACTTGGAGCCACAGCACCAGAGAAAATAGTTCTTGGCATATACTACCGTGATAGCGAAGTAGAGTTGAGTCGTATTGAATATACTCCACACGACGTAGATGAGTCATATGGAAGGACAAAAGATGGAGCAATCACGACAGACCTGTTCTCCAAATGTACCGATGAAAACGGAAATGAGGTAATTACAGCCACACCAATGAAAACAAATGGTACTGTAATATGTTCAGGAGAAAACACACCTGAGAATACCATAGTGAACAATAGTAACAAGCGAGTATATACTCGTGGCAATAGACTCTTTGTAGAGAATGCAAAAGGCAGTGAGGTTCGCATTTATTCCCTATTAGGCAATATGGTTATAAATGAGAAACCTAATTCAAACCTAATGAACATAAACATTCCTACTGAGGGTGTCTATATTGTGAAAGTGGATAGTGAATGTTGGAAGGTTGTGATAGAGTAGGAGTCGTTCATGTTGATCTAATTATCCACGATTGAGCAGAGGCGCATATCTCAGCGTACACTGCAGGGATTTTCTGCAGGAGCCCACTTGCAACGAACTGGAGATACAATTGCACCTTCTTCTTTAAGCTCTTTCATTGCTTTGTCAACTTCCTTTCGATCAAGTCCTGTAAGTTCCGCGATTTTACCTGCATTAAGAGGTTCGCCAGTAGCTTTCATAGCATCTAACACCTTCTTTTTATTTTCCATTGCATTAATATTTTAATTTGTTTATACATGGGCGCAAGTTAGTAATAATATATGGAACAATCAACATGTTTTATTATTTTTAACTTCTAAGAATTTAATTCTATTTAACATTATGTAAAAATTCTCATTATGTAAAATCCCAAGTATATCCTATTGATAGTAAGCGAAATAAACAAATAAAATTTTACATATAAACACCAAAACTTGGGCAACTAAATTTTCTCCATTGAAAGCAGGGATAAAACCTTATTCCCATAATGTTCGATGAAAAAAGCCGTCTACAATTATGTGGACGGCTTTTCCCTATTTTAAAATTTAGTCTGACTGAAAATACAGAAGTATTCGACCTCAACCATTACATACTCACATGTATCTTATTACGGTTTCACAAATTGTATCTTATTTCCAATCAGATACAATCCGGATCTGGTAATATGATTGACCTTGCGTCCTAAAAGGTTATAGATGTCGCTTTTATTGATCCCCCAAATTAGATACTTACAAATTACTTGAAGCCGATTGGAAACCGGATTCTCCCATAACAAGAAAGCCAACAACAAGAAAATTAAAGAGTTACAAAAATGGACGAAATGTGAAAACGTACAAAATGTGAAGTTCACAAACTGTCCGCACGCTTTTCCTTTTCTGTCCGTCGCACCCCTGAAGCTTGCCCTACCTTTGCATTGTCAACGGGAACGAACAACAACCCCGACGACAGCAAAAAAGATTATTAACAATTAAATTTTAAAGATATGAAAACAAGATTCTTTTTTCCAGTAGTAGCAATGATCGCATTCGCGACAGTAACTAACGCAGCAGCATTTAAGTTAGGTGGAAACACTCCAAGAGTAGAGGTTGCAAGTGTTGAAAATGTAGATGCCAGGGCAGGCGTAGAGACCAGTGTGTGTGGAGCAGGACAAAAAGGTCTTACATCTGTTTGGGCATGCGGCGCAGAGATGGACGCCAAGGCGGGCGCAGAGACCTCTGTGTTGGGAACAAGTCTAAAAGTTTTGGAATGCGGCGCGGAGACAAGTGTGTGTGGAACAAGACTAAGTGGCCTTGCATCTGTGTTTACAAGCGGTGCGGAGATGGATATCAAAGTAGATAAAAGAGTAGATTTCCGTATGGACGTGGATGCAAAAGCAGGCGCAGAATTAGCTCGTCGTATGGATGTGGATGCCAAGGCAGGCACAAAGGCCGGTGTGTTTGGAGAAAGACAAAAAGGTCTTACATCTGGATTGGCATGCGGTGCAAAGACAAGTCTCCAAGTGACTGCGGGAATGGATGGTCGCATCGAAATCTAACCACGCTTTATAAACTTAGAAATTGGCGAGCCCCGAGAGTAGAAATACTTTCGGGGCTCGCTTTCTGTTTTGGAACCGTAGTGGAACACAAAAATGATGTTTTCTGACCAGCATATTCAATTATAATATATATAATATATAGTTTTTTAAACTTTAAGAACATTCATCACTTTATTCCGTTCTCTTAGCGTTTCTAACTGACCATCAATATATCATTACTTTAATAGTTTTTGTTTTTCTCTGTAGTAATTTGCTTTTATTATATCAGCAGATACAAATGCGTTTCCTTTTTCATATATTCTTATCAACTCGAAAATACAATTCGATTGGTTATACTCTGCACCTTTTTGTAAATAATAAAAAGCGACATTCCATAACTCTCTATCAATAGAATAATTATAAGTTTTACCCATATTTGTAATATTAAAGTAAACCATATAACACGCTAACGGATTATTGTATTTATCAGCCATCAGCATATCATAAAGAAGATTTCTTTGATTAGCATGACAACAATAAATCTCATAATCGTACGAATTTCCAGTCTCTAACATTTTTTTAGTACAAGCATCGACATATTCTTTCGAATATGGATGAGAAAGAGGTATTTCTTTTTGAGCATATCCCGCAATAGAGAAAAAACTCAAAATAATAAAAAAATCAAATTTAATCATATTCCAAATTAATTTTCTGGAGTGTCAATTATCTCATCTGATGTGTTTTCTGGTGAAACATTTATTTCATCTAAAGTATTTTCATTCAACCAATTTTCGTACATTGTCTTGTATTTTTCAATTGTTTTTTCTGGGTTGTCAAATAATGGTTTTGTATTCCCATCAAAACTTTCCATCAAAACACCCTTATAATAAATGTTATAAACTCCTCCATCACCAACTCTATCAGTAAATGTTCCATCTGAATATGGAGTAACTTGAACATTTTCTGAAGGAGCAACCACAACCAAATCAAGTTCGTTAGACAATTTTTGAGCGAACCCTCCCTTCATACCAGTTTGACATGAATGCATTACCAATAAAGAAGTCTTTCCTGCTTCTTTGTTTTTATTATAAACTTTGATTTAATATAACACTTTCGAATTCTTGTACACTATATATATATCCTTTAATATTGGAATTTGTATTATACGTAACACCAGTGCTTCCAGAGATACCATGTTGAAATGTATGAATTACTCCTCGATTTCTCGTATATTGATTGGCCCATGGAATTAAATAATTATAATTACTTAATCTTTCACTTATAAGATTACGTTGTTGAGAACCTGACAAATCATTCAACTCTTGTCTTGTTGGGAAAAAGCAAGGAAAACTAATAATTTTTTCCCTTCCATCGGAATCTGCCATAATAATCGGGTTTCCATCACAATAGTTATACGGACTCATCCCAGCATACTTATCAGCCAACGGGTCCACACTCAACCATCTTCCGATTCTTGCGTCCAACAGTCTATAATCGGTAGTGTAAACATCGTTTGCCATGTCGAATTCCTTCTCATGACCAGTGAATCCATACCTGTACCCTCCATCTGCGGTTAACTTCGAATACTTTCTCCCATCCATCTCCATGCCGAACGGATAGTAGTCCGTCATGCTAAGAATCTGGGCAGAACCATCCTTCTTCTCGCCCGATACCACCGCAAGCAAAAGAACATCATTTGCCAAATCGATAGCCTTTACGAAGTTATCGCATGCCTCAATATATCTTTTATTTGCCATAAAATTGTTTTATAGGTTGATAAAGTATAATCCTCTATTTCGATTCGTTGGTGATATTCCATTTATTGCATTTCCAGATCTTCCCTCTCTCCTATACCCTTCTATCTGCTCCTGCTCTCGTCCAGATTGATGGCGTCGAGTACGAACTAATATCACTTACTATATTGAAACTCTGCATCTTTCACCACCCACTCATCAAGATTAGACACATCTACAAGTTTAATATCAGAAGGATGTTCATAATTATACTTTCCATCTTTACTAGGGTAAAAGAATGCGACAAGAAAACAATTATTTACTTCATCTCCATGCAAAATCAATGACTCTATATCTTCGATAGTATAATTATACATACTTTCATCCACCTCAAAAACGCCCATTTCACCACTAGAATTCTTGCACCTATAATTTTTCAACAACGCATCGTACTTTTTAGGTTTAATATAATTGTATGTTGAATCCATTAAGAACACTTGATAGAAATAGGGTGAAATTCCATCAACAGTAATTCTCAACGAGAATTTTATCTTACCTAAAGTATCTTTTCTTTCTCCGTATAGTATTTCAACATTATATTTATCAGAATCAGATAATTGAGGTTTGCCATTTTTATAAAATGAATTACTTTTCAATTTGCCATCGGGATAATACTCTGTAAATTGACCTACAATTTTTGAATTTACAGAATTTCCACGAGACCTTAAATTTCCATTTTTATAAAAATACTCGAAATATACAGTATCACATCCTTTTTTTTGTTTGTTTATTGAGTATATTGTTTCATCTTCGTATTTTACTTCACGAAGTTCATAATCTGAACATGAAATCAGACTACAAGCTAAAAATAATAATATAAATGTTTTCATCTTTTCATTTTGACTACTATTGTATCGTAAACGTCTAACTTATTTATTATATCTGCAAATATTACACATTTCAAGCAGAAAGTCTATTTTTTACTCATCCGTTATTCATTACTTTTTGTCTTTCAAATGTTCTTTTATTATTTTCATCTTATCCTTTTCTCGTTTAAGCCATTTTTCCAAATAAGATTTCTCTTTATCGCATACAAACCTAACACATAAATTATAAGAAAATTCGGTTTGCACATCATTGAAATGGATTTTCTTCATTGTCTCACAAAAAATGTCATCCAAATATGATTCGCTGGTCACCTCAACAACATTACCTGAACTATCTACTCGAATAGTCACTAGAATGTGATATCTTTCACATTCTAAACTATATAAACGAATGCCAATAGAATCTTCAACAAACAAACTGATTAATGCATCCACCTTGCTCGAACGTCCATTATCTGGGTTTACAGGAAATAATTCACAAGTGATTCCTCTGTATTCAAAAGTCGGCATGTTCATATCTTTGGCATTGCAATTGACAAAACAAAACACCAAGAATAATGCTATACATGTTTTTATTATACTATTCTTCGCTTGCATCAAAATTTTCAGTTGCTTCATTTACGATTTTATTGATTTGTTTATTTAACTCTGTATTTGCGTCACCGCCTTGTTCATAGTAATGTAATGAATTTTTACCTTCAAAGATAACATAATCATAGCACTTTAAACATCGTTTTCCCAGATTTCAAAACGATTTCTTGCGTGCAGGTTGGAAGACCTCTGTTCTTCGTAAGTATTCAAATTTAATGTCGTTTAAGTTTTAATATAATGCCAACGTTGCTGTCATGTCCATAAAATTTAATTTTTCTTGCGGAGAAAATAGCGGAATCTCTAGGTACGCATAATTTATCTTCACTAAATCCAACCCATTGCTTTATTTTATGATAAGGGAACCACTCTTGATAATAAACGACCCTACGATTTTTCACAAAAATAATTCTGTCTCCAACATCTTGAAAACAATGTGGATTATAGCCCATTTCTTGATAGATATCACGCCACTCATACTTGTTTGAGAAATACCATACTGTATCCCATTGATTAGGTAAAAATCCTGTAAAGTCGATTTTACAACTATCCTGACTATTATCATATTGGTTCCAAACTGATTGTTCAAGATCACTTTTATATCTATATTCACAAGAAGTTAGCAGAAAGGGTAACAGAATTATTACACAACTTATTTTCATATAAAATACTTTTAGTCTGTCATATCAATATTATCAAGCCATTCAGTATTATCTTTGGATTCTTCCCATTTTTGACGAAGCTGTCTAATTTCTTCTTGTTGCTCGGGATTAAAACCATTCTCATCGCTTTCATTGATAAGTCTCTTAAGTCTATCATATTTTTCATCAGACAATTTTGTCGATACAATTATATGTCTTTAGCTAACTTGTATATAGACACCTAAAAATGAATACATAATTATAAATATTATATGCAAATATATACCGAGTTTTATGAAATTGCAGCATAAAGCCTATTTTCAATCGTAATATTCTTCAAATGGTAGTTCACCAAAACGGTCCGTAACCTCGCTGATAAACTTTTCTGAAAATGCCTCACTTCCGAAAAAGGCAGATTCGCCAATGCTTTCAACTCCTTGAGGTATATTGAAATCGCCCAATGACGCGCAATTAAGGAAGGCATAATCGCCTATGCTTTTCAGTGTGGTTGGCAGAACAACCTTATCTAAATACTGGCAGTCTTCAAAGGCATTGTCTCCAATAGTTTCCAGACCTTCGTTCAAGACAATCTCTTCCAAAGAGATACAATAGGCAAAGGCATGCGCGGCTATCTTCTTTACATTCTTTGGCAAGACGATTCTTTTCAACGACTTGCAACTGCTGATTAGGTTGTCCGGAATCTCTTCCATTCCTTCTGGCAGACGAACCGTTTCCAGCATATCGCACCCTATAAAAGCGTAATCACCTATCCGTTTCACACTGTCGGGAAGGACCAACTCGCGCAGATGCCGACTGCACCATCGGAATGCACTCGACCCGATTTCCTCAATTCCTTCAGGAACTACCACCCTTTCCGCATCTTCACATCTGACGTATTCCAAAACGCCGTTGGCACATGGCGGCACCTCATACGTTTTCAGTTCTTTCTTCGGAGCCATGACCTTGCTTTCGGTTTGCGACTCAATCACCTTTGGCATATCTTCAACAGGCTTTATTTCGTCTTCGTTGGCAAACAGGTCTGGCAATGGTACGATGTGCATTCCCGTAAGACCGTTTGCCTCTATGGCGTTTTTAAGACGCTCGGAAATGATGATACCTCCATTCGCCGTTATTAAATCCAAACTGAATATATCTAAGTTTGCATCAAAATCTTTTGATGCAACAACTTGCTTTGCTTTTATAAATTTATTAATGTCAGAACAAGCTTTTTTTTGTTTTATTATATCATCTCTTGAATTCACCTTCACAGTGCCATATGTTTTTGTAAGGCTAATATTTGACCAATAAAAGGTTGTCCTTTGAAAATCAATACTTTTGTTAACAAAATCCTTGTTTATCAACTGCAGAAAATAATAAGAGAAGATGCCGGATTTTGTAGAAACCTCTATCGGATAATATTTGTGCTGGGGTATGATGTTGAACTGGTCAAAAAGCAGCTTCATCTTTTCGCTTATCATTTGGCCACAAACACTTATACATCCCTCTGTCATAACATCCGTCATCTTGGCCTTTCGGTTCAATTTCGCCTTCAATAATGGTATTGTCACGAATTCTAACGGTGAAAGTTTAAATGCATAGTAACTATCAAGATAATCTATTTGGGTAGTTGCATGCCCTACCACTTCGTCATCACATCTTGTTTCAAGTGTATAATACATAACTATTTGAATTTTCGGTTAAAAATCATAAACCTAAGATGATTAAGACATAAAGCCATCTTTCTCACAAAAACTTCCTCAGTAATTAACGTATCGCTACAAAATTACACCAAAAATTCCAACATACCTTGCTGATAAAAACTGATACGGATTTATGTCGCACCCTCCGTCACGGCTCTCCGCTATCACGCCGTTACCCGTCACCGAATAGTAGGTGCCCGAAGGTGTGGCTGTCGTAGCCGTCACCACGCCCAGGCGGATGGCTTCGCCTCCGCGGTCCTCCCAGGTGATGGCGTGGGATGGATAACTAAGGAGGAGTAGCAAGAATGACAGGAGAATTCGAACCTCCCAACTTGAGATAGTATGATTAGCTCCATCTAAGTTTCTTAGATATCTACTCATATTTACTAAATTCTTCAAGTTTCTTAAGTGATTGTCAATAGTAATAGTAAAAAGAAGCATTTACTTGAAAAACTTGAATTATCTTATTTTACATTGTTTGAAATTCTCCTAATTGAAGGTACGTACTTTTGAATATTCTTAATTGAATTCTCAATGAATAATCATTCGGTTTTTCCTGTACTCTTTAAATTCATCAACCGAAGAAGGCAATCCGAGATTATATTTTTGGTAAAGTCCCAATTGGTAAAAAGAACGAGGATTAAGAAATTCTGCATGATAGCAGTGTCCTTCTTCTATATCTTTTAAATACTCTTCATACAAAAATTTAGGCACAAATCTATAAGGCGTTTGTTTATTTTTTATTGAAAACGGAGCACAAAAAGTTATGTTTATATTGCGCACAGAGCAAAATAGCGTTAAATATTGAAGATTTACTACAGAAATACACCATATTATTTGTATGTATAAAATTAAAAGTTTATTTTTGTAGCAAATTTACATAAATGTACAATAAGAATTTCAATACAAGTCATGATAAGAGAATTTTGGGTTAAGAATTATTTGTCTATCCGAGACAAACAAGAAATAAATTTTCTAGCCAAAGGTCCGGCATCAGAACTGGTGACTGAGGTTACAGAAGGAGTCTTTGTCTATAAGCTGGGTATTCTCTACGGTTCGAATGCTTCTGGCAAGTCGAATATGCTGATTGCATTGAATGAAGTGTTCCGTCTTTTGGTATTGCCAAAGTCTGATGCAAACAAGCATATAAATGGATTTATGCCGTTTGCCTTGACCAAGGAGGAGCCTACAGAAATGCATGTATCATTCTATGCCCATGGTGTGAGATATGATTATGATGTAAAATTCAACAATCGTTTTATCCTTGCGGAGACTTTGAATTACTATCCAAACAATTCAAGGGCCCTTTTCTATGAACGTACATTTGTAAGTGAGAATGTGCAGGCAGAGATTAAGTTCGGTTCGACATTGAAATTACAACAGAAGACTCAGCAGACTATCCGTGAGAACACATTGAACAACCATAGTGCGTTGTCTGTATGCCGAAAGATGGCTCTGACTGAAGATATTATGCCATTCAATAAGCTGCATGGCTGGGTGATGGAGAACTATCATGATGTGGATGGCGATAGCAACAAAGAAAAGGGACTTGTCGAAATTCTAAAGGATGCTTATAAAGATGATAAGAAGAGAAAGTTCTTTAATCAAATGCTTCAGAAAGCAGACTTGAATATCATTGACTTCAAACCTGTTCAAGAAGACAGATTCATTCCTCAGGATTTTCGTGAGCGTGTTCTGCGTGAAAACATTCCGGATGATATGAAGGAAGCTTTATTGAGACCGACTAACGACTCCGTTGATTTTGTGAATCACTCAGATTCTGGCAACTTTGACATGCCTTTGGGATGGCAATCAAAGGGTACGCTTAAGTATATAAGAATCTTGGATGTGCTGTATGATTTGATTACGGGTGATCATGTATATTATCTGGATGAGTTGGGTGAAGATCTGCATTATGACCTCCTGTTCTATTACTTGAATGTGTTCTTGTTTAACTCGGAGAAATCACAGTTGATTATCACGAGTCAGGAAACGGCATTGTTGCAGCAAGACCTGATAAATGACAACAGAGGTGTAGTGTGGTTTGTCGAGAAAAACAGAGAAACAGCAAGTTCTGAGTATAACCGTGGCGATTCGTATGGTCTGCATAAGAATCTGTCGCTTTACAATTCATATCGCATCGGACGTTTAGGTGCTAAGCCAGAGTTAGGTTCTATCTTCGTAAATCTGGAGGAATAACATGGGAAAGCTTAGAAACGCAGCATTAATTCTCGGTGAAGGTCCTACGGAATTCTACTATTTCAAGTCGTTGTGCGATGTGTTCAAGGGGTTGACTATCAAACCTGACTATCCGAAGCACACGAATATCAAGGATTTGGATGCTAAGATAGCAGAAGGTGTGGCTATGGGCTTTAGCCATATCTTCTGTATCATTGATATGGACACCAAGGATAAGGAGCCAGAACGCTCACAATATGATCGTCTTAAAAAGAAGTACGCTCAGCCCATTAATAAACCCAAGAAAGGCATCTACTGTGTAGTGAAGTTCTTTGAAACTCATCGTTGTACGGAGTTGTTCTTCCTCTACTACTTCCGCTATACATCGCGTATGTACACGGATCAAGAGTCGTTGTTGAAGGATTTGAATCTGAGTGTAGAATACCGCAAAACGGCAGAGTTCTTCATCAAATGCAAGGGTTTGCACTCGTACTTTGAACGTAATGGCGGCTCGTTGGCAACAGCTGTCGCTAATGCAGAGCACTCTATGGACGAGAAGGCTGTAAGTGGCAGGGATTATACATACTCGGAGCTCGGACGGTTGATGGAAGAGTTGAAGAGGTTGGAAGAAAAGTAAAGTTAACTTATGACAATAGCATAGTACTGGTGCGATAATTTTTACCAATGAGTCTGTATGAGAAATTAGAAAATAAATTATCGCATCAGTACTATAAGGGGATAAAGAATTCCAACGGCCAAAAAGGCAACGGGGTGGTGGATGACGAAGTGGGGCATGACCCCGACTCCCCAGACCTGCTCAACAAAGCCCAACGCCTTCTCAGGGAGGCCCTACCCAAGAACTTCATCAAGAAGGAGGCCATCCAGATCGCCCTGGAGAACGGCATACAACTACGCACGCTGCATAATATCTGGACCTCTATCATGCACTTAGACTACTAATACGCACATCCATAAGTTGTTTGACTTATACTAGAAAAAGTTGTCACTTTGGGAACAAAGAAAGAAGTGACAATGAAACACAAGACAAGGACAGAACGTGTGTACAACGAAGCCACAGGTTGGTACGAGACACGCGAGGTGGAATTAAAAGGTTATGTGTTTACGGATGAAGACCGTGTTCTAATCGTTCGTGAATACCTTGAAAGTGGTCTTTCCGCAGAGAAGATCACACAGAAGTATCATATTAGTAGTCGTTCGGTGCTGTTTTCATGGATGGACAAGTTTCTTAATGAAAAGGATTCATTA
>JAZRXL010000011.1:0-15298 GCA_045600225.1 Paludibacteraceae bacterium | reverse complement strand
TCCGGATGTTGCCGATGATGTGGCACTCAAGGATACTGCCTGCTCGTTCTTACAATAGTCGATGGTCTCCTCTGTCGTGTAGGTCGCTACATCGTAGACCTCTACGTCGAACGGCATTCGCTTACTTTCGTTGGTAGTTCCTTTTTTTACTTGAGATACATAATAAGTATGTCTACCTGCTGATGAAGCAGAGACATCAGTTGAGGACATCTCCGCAACAGCGGTTTCCGAATCGTACCATTTTAAAGTAAAATCAGAAGTTTCTCCATTTATTTCAGCAAGTGATGATATATCTAGAAGATCAGCAGAAACACATAAAGCAGTATCATGAGGGATTGGAGCAGGAGCACCTAAGATAGACACCTCAATTTCCTGGAAATCACTATAACAGTGAGATCCATCTGCGTTATCAGTTTGCTGATATACATAATAGTATATAGTTTCATCTTCTGTAGAAGCAACATTTGCTACTGGAGCATTCGGTTGTTCCAATCCCGTATAATCCGAAGGAAGGCTCTGAACAGACTGCTGACCAATCCACATTGTGGTCGCATCTGCCGATTCGCCCGTTACAGCCAACAACAATTTTGAGACATCCAAAGTACCTGCTGCATCAGCATCTCCTTTTAAATACTGAACAGATGTAGTGGTCAAATCAGACGGAGACTCAAAGAAATCAATCTCCAACTCACTCACCAAGCTTTCACAATAACCCGGAGCAGAAGCTTTTGCAATCAGAGATCCCTTCTCTTCAAAATTAGTCAAAGAAGAAAGTGATGTTTCTTCCCCAGCAAAAGTTGCCTCTATTGTTGCAGAGGAAGGAGTTACCGTCACCTTAACATCTGCATTATCACATTTAGGAAGCAATTCCAATTCAATTTCAGCAGTTGGATTTGCTGTTATAGTGTATTTTCTCTTTCCGACGCAACCATCCGCCGTATAACCATAGAAATAGAAGACGGATTCTTCTAACAAATCGAATGTATAATCTAGATCAGCTTCATCTGAAGATACTACTACCAAATCCTTGTCTAATTTATCTGTCCACTTCCAAGAAACCAAATCGGGATTTAGCACTCCTTTTAGATTTACAGACTCACCCTTACAAGCAGAACCTGTATAATCCGCACCCATTTGAACATCGCCAGCCCTTGTTATGACAAATGGATCAGAGATGGAATAGTCACTACAATCATCACCAGTAACAATTGCATTAGGATTGGCATAGAATTGGTCCAACGCAGATTCAGAGCCAACTATAACACGTACTTTGATTTCCTTATCATTCGGGAACAACGATGTTTTCACATCCGTATAAGACGACTTGGAATAATCAATATTCGACCATGTCTTACCGCCATCAACGCTTGCTTGATAAAGGAACTTATGCAATCCACCAAAATAGGTTTCCAACAACTTACTTGTAGGAGCTTGCATTCTAATCACCACATCAGAGCATATTGTTGTGTCTTGCGTATAATTTTCCAAATCAGAATAGATATTAATAGATGGCGGAGCACAAGTCATAAACTTGATATCATCAATAATCAAGTCATTTCCTTTCTGCCAATACTGACCATCATTACAACGAGCAGCACAATCTGCCACAACCTGTAAAACCACAGACGTTGCATCAGGTATAATCAATCCATCTATAGACATTTTTATCCAACCAGCGCCTGCAGTCGCCTCAACATTTTCCAATTGACCATATATGGTAGCAAGATCTGTACTCAATATGTAAATTGAAACATATGGATTGGCACCATTGGGATTTCCCTCTTCTCCTCCACAATTATTACCGCCACTCATATTAGCAATATAAGTTTCGAATGTCAATTCTTTATTAGCGCATAACCCATCAATCTGTGATTGGAATATAGGACCTGAGTAACCCGCAGTATTTGTTTCACTCTGATAAGTATCATTCACATTGATGAAAAGAGCAGCACCGTTTGCATGACCATCTATAGCCGAAGTGTGATCTTCCACGACACCACACATCCAACAAGCCTGATTAATATAACCACCTGTTTTTGAAGACTCTGTATAGTAACCCTTATTGGTTGGAACAATTACTGCGTATGTTCCATCATTTATTTGTCCATTCCTTTCCTTACCAGTAACAGGACCCTTAGTTTTACTACCATCATCATAATCATGCATTGGAATATTGAAAGAAGTATTCGTACGATAATTAAAATCAACAGTTGATTCACTTCCATCCTTATCCACGTAAGAAAACGCATCTTTAAAGTATCCAAAGGTTTCCCAGAAAACCGTCTTTCGAGATGCCGGCTGATCTCCAACCATACAGCATGTCATAGGTTCTACCTCATAAACATCCGTTACAATACCATCCATAGTACAACGGACAGATCCTTTTTTAGTTATCTCTTTTAGCACGTTCTTTCCCATTCCTATTGTAGTCCACCCGCTACCATCATTCCATTCCCACTTATACGAAGAAGCATTATATTCCTTATTAAGGGCGAAAAGCGTCTGTTCACCCATACATACAGTCGCCCCTTGAGAAGATGTGACAATAGGATTAAGGCAACCTGTTATCTCTAACGAGGTTATGGCAATTGCATCCGATCCATTAAAATTTCTTTCCGATTGAATAGAAAACGTGAAACTACCCACAGTTGCAGGAAGAGTATATTCATAATCAATATCGACAGCCCCTTCGTATTTCAACGAAAGCGCACTCATATCACCTGCAGTACCAATAGACAACACTGGGGCATTCCACGATTGATAACTTTTTTCTGTTTTATTCCAATTCCATTGGAAATGGTCTCCATCATCAATATCAGGAGTTAAAATCTGCGCACTTCCTTTTACCCTTATCACTGTACCAGGCTTCACATTTGTTACAGTATATGACAACAATGTGGTTTTTGCATTGCTATCAGTAGACTTTGGCAAATCTGTAGTAAAGATAATAGCCGGCTCGTCTAACATTGTAAACTCCTTATTCAACCTTGGGGCCGAATCGGTAATAGCATAGACAAAGCGGGTCGAATCCGTTCGAAAGCAGTGTGCCGAATCGGCTAATGAGGCTCCTGTTGAAAGATAATTCCCCATTGGTCCCTTCGTTAAAATATTACCTAAGGAATAATAATAATCAGACTCATGCCCCGCTGAAGGAGAAAAATCAGTAGATCCAACGAGGTTAGGGCAATCTTGTGCATTCAAGACAAGACTTCCAAAGGTGGTTACAAGCATTGCAACAAACACCTTAACTAGATTCAAAGTTTTTTTACTATACATGGTTTTCAAATTTATTCAATCAAACACACACTCAAACTACACTCTAAGTGCGCAAACTATATCCGAATTGTAAAAATAGACTTTTTCCACAAAAAAAAGAAATAGCCATCATACAAATTACAAATTCATCAAAAAAAGAATCATAGCTTACTAATAAGTTTCATTATAACGAATAATTTTGTAAATTTGCACAATTTTTCAAAGGAGAAAATAATAAAAAACGATATAGAGTTATGGCAAAAATTATCAGCGAAGTATCTCATACTTTTGGAGAGTACCTACTTATTCCAGGTCTGACAACAAAGCAGTGCATTCCAAGCAATGTTTGTTTAAAAACTCCATTAGTGAAGTATAAAAAAGGTGAAAAATCAGCAATTAACTTAAACATTCCATTCGTGTCTGCTATCATGCAAGCTGTTTCAGACTCTGGTCTTGCAATTGAACTAGCACGCAATGGAGGTCTCTCTTTCATCTTTGGTTCACAACCAATTGAGTCACAAGCAGAGATGGTAAGAAAAGTAAAGAACTTCAAGGCTGGTTTCGTCATCAGCGACTCTAATGTTACTCCAGAGACAACTTTGGCTGATGCCATCGACTTGATTCAAACAACAGGACACTCTACTATCGGAGTTACAACCGATGGAACTCCTAACGGAAAGCTAGAAGGTATCTTAACTAGCCGTGACTATCGTGCTGACAAAGCAGACCTATCGGCTCCTGTGAAAAATTACATGACTCCATTCTCTAAACTTACGGTCGGAAAGATTGGTATCAGTTTGAGTGAGGCTAATACAATTATTTGGGATCATAAACTTAATACATTGCCCATCATCGACGATGATCAAAAACTACAATATTTCGTATTTAGAAAAGATTACGACAGCCATCACGAAAATCCTAACGAATTGTCTGATGCAGACAAGAAGTTATTGGTTGGTGCTGGTATCAACTCTCGCGATTACGAGAAACGCGTACCTGCTTTGGTAGAAGCTGGCGTTGACGTGTTGTGTTTGGACTCATCTGACGGTTTCTCGGAATGGCAAAAAGACACTATCGCTTGGATTCGTTCAAAATATGGAGAAAGCGTAAAGATTGGTGCTGGTAATGTTGTTGATGCAGAAGGCTTCCAATACCTTGTTGACGCAGGTGCTGACTTCGTGAAAGTAGGTATCGGTGGAGGATCTATCTGTATCACCCGTGAGCAAAAAGGTATCGGTCGTGGACAAGCAACTGCATTGATGGATGTTGCAAGAGCGCGCGATCAATATTTTGAGAAAACAGGCATCTATGTTCCAATCTGTAGTGATGGTGGTTTAGTTCACGATTATCACATGACACTTGCCCTTGCAATGGGAGCTGACTTCTTGATGATGGGTAGATATTTCGCTCGTTTCGACGAATCTCCTACTAAGAAATTAACTATCGGAAATCGCATTGTTAAAGAGTACTGGGGAGAAGGATCTAACCGTGCTAAAAACTGGCAAAGATATGACATGGGTGGTAGTGCAAATCTTAAATTTGAAGAGGGAGTTGATAGTTATGTACCTTACGCTGGTAAACTAAAAGACAACCTAAACCAAACATTAGCAAAGATGATCTCTACCATGTGTAGTTGTGGTGCCATCACAATTCCTCAACTTCAAAAGGATGCAAAGATCACATTGGTATCTTCTACTTCAATCATTGAAGGTGGAGCTCACGATGTCATCCTAAAAGAAGGATAAGATCGAAAATTGTCATACTTATATATCAAGTCCGCAAGAAAAACTTGCGGACTTTCTTTTTGTAACTATTTATATATAATAACTAATAATTTAAAAGTAAACACCTGTTAATTTATTCAATCCGTCAAAATACATTTATCAAACTATCTTTTTGTAAGCATTTTGGTTATTTTACTATCATTTTGATTAATTTTGCAGTGATTTAAGATGCAAAATAATAATTAACAGATAAATAATATGAAAAAACGTTGGATTATTTTTATGGCATGCCTAACGCTCATTGCGTTAATAGGCTGGTTTATTCCTGGTCAACCCGAAATTTGGGAATTGAGTGAAAACATTAGTAAAACAGACATCGCATGGATGATGACTGCCACTATCTTCGTTCTTATGATGACTCCTGGTTTGTCATTCTTTTATGGAGGTATGGTTAGAAAGAAGAATATAATCTCAACCATATTACAAAGTATCATTGCGATGGGTATCATAAGCATCATTTGGGTATTTTGTGGTTTTAGTCTTTCCTTCGGTGAAGATATTTGTGGTGTCATAGGAAACCCAAGTACATACTTCTTCATGCAAAACGTAGGAGGACAAGCAAGCGACTATCTTTCAGAAAGCTTAGGACTTACAATTCCTCTTGCCCTTTATGCTTTGTTCCAAATGAAATTTGCGATCATAACGCCATCATTGATAACTGGATCATTCGCAGAACGCGTACACTTCTCTAGTTATCTAGTATTTATGATTCTATTCTGTATATTCATCTACTGTCCTTTGGCTCATTGCACATGGCATCCTGATGGATTATTTACACAAATGCATGTGAAAGACTTCGCCGGTGGTATCGTGGTACACGCATCATCTGGTATTGCTGCCCTTGTAGGTGCATTGTTCTTAG
The DNA here is from genome assembly GCA_045600225.1 of Paludibacteraceae bacterium. Classification (GTDB taxonomy): domain Bacteria; phylum Bacteroidota; class Bacteroidia; order Bacteroidales; family Paludibacteraceae; genus UBA1181. The sequence continues at coordinate 9,397 of JAZRXL010000011.1, read as the reverse complement.
GGAAAAGACATAGCCAAGGCAACCAACAACCTGCCAACATCCCTTATGTTGTATTAGGTGCTGCCCTATTGTGGTTAGGTTGGTTCGGGTTCAACGCGGGTTCAAGCTTACACGCAGACGGAATGGCAGTTAAGGCATTCTTAAACACAAACACTGCCGCTGCAACTGCAATGATGACTTGGATTTTCTTCGATTGCATCAGGGGGCGTAAGCCTTCTGCAATGGGAGCTGCCATCGGAGGCGTTATCGGATTGGTGGCCATCACACCTTCTGCCGGATGGGTAAGCACAAGTGAAAGTGTGGTCATTGCCTTTATCACATCTATCATTTGTAACCTTGCTTGCTACATCAAAAACAAAAAAACTGCTGTTGATGACGCATTGGATGTATTCCCAACTCACGGTTTAGGTGGTATCGTAGGAACACTACTTACTGGTATATTCGTATACAAATACGAACCAAGTTTGGCAGAGGAAGGCGTTACCCATATGCAATTCTTCATCAACCACCTAATTGCTGTTGGTATTGTATTCGTCTATACATTCGGAATGTCTTACTTCCTATATTGGATTACAGATAAGATGATCACCATGAGAGTTTCTGAGAAGAGCGAGGAAATCGGTTTGGATAGAAGCCAACACGACGAACACTATGGCAGATTACGTGAGATTGCAGAATACGACGATAGAACATTCGGAAATGCAGAAAAATAAAGCATAAATTTGGTTCAACAAGAAGGAGGTCTGTAGGATTGTTTCCTACGGGCCTTTTTTTTGTTTGAACAGAAAGTATTACCTTTGCAAGGTCTTATTCTAAGACATTAAACAATAATTATTAACCAAAACCCTTTTATTTATGGAAGGAAACAAAGCAATTAAATGGAGAAGATTCAGTCGTGCATCTTACTCCGCATTCTGCTCCATGCACAAAGTGGTAAACATCGGTGTACTAACCGTGGCCATGGTTGCTAATGCAGATGCAAAAGCAAAAAATCAGCACGACACAGATTTCAGCCAGACATCTCTTCAAGAGACTATGCTTGAAGACATAGAAGTCACGGCAGATAGCTCAACCAACATCCTTAATGTTGATGGACAGCATTTTACCGTTATTAGTCAACAAGATGTAAAGGCTGCCGCCAGTCACTCTGTCAACGACCTATTCAAACAAATGTCCACCATTGATGTAAGACAACGAGGTGGATACGGTGTACAAACCGACATTTCTATCAGAGGCGCTTCCGCCGATCAAACTACTCTACTCCTTAACGGTATAGACATTACCTCACCACAAACAGGACACTTATCCGCAGATTTTCCGATTTCAACAGATGCCATCACAAAGATCGAACTTAGTGAAGGAGGAACAGGAACTGCAGGAACCCTAAACATATCCATCGAACCAGACAGTTTAAATCACATTGATGTTCAAGCCATCTCAGGTCTATATGGTTTGGTAGAAGGCAATCTATTCCTAAATCTAAATGGGAAGAAAACCTCTCACATTGCAAATATTTCAGGTAACAGATGCGATGGTGCTGTAAAAAATGGAGATTTCAGACAGGGTAAATTCTTCTACTTAGGTCAATTAGACAATAATAAACTGTTCGCACAATGGCAAAGTGGATATAGTCGTCAATCCTTTGGCGCAAACACCTTCTACTCTGCTGCATTTGACAACCAATGGGAACGAACAAACCGACTTCTAAACTCCATTCGTTTAGAGACTAAAACAGCGGTAAAATTCTCGACTTCATTAAGTTGGATGCGAAACTACGACCACTTCCAACTAATTCGAGACAGTTCCTATGGGGAAAATTATCATAGAAACGACGTTCTGAATTTTTCACCAGAATTAAGCTATAGATGGAAAGGTGGAAAAACAAGCATTGGTGCTACATACAGACACGAATCCATACTTTCTACGAACTTGGGAGTTCCTATGGAGAATGATTCTGTTCGGGTTTTTAATTCTGATGGAAAATTCTACAAGAAAAATAAATCTAGAGATATTCTCAATGCTTACTTAAAACACAACTTCCTATTCCGAACTTGGAACCTAAATCTTGGTGTGCGAACATACCGCAACTTCGATGAGGATGACAGAATCCATTTCCTACCATTCGTCAATGCAAAGGTGGAAATCAATCGTAATTGGACTCTATATGCATCTTGGAATAATGCGAGAAGAACCCCTACATTTACGGAATTATTCTATAAAAGTCCTACTAACGAAGGAAACACTGATTTAAAATCCGAATTCACATCAACAGCAAATCTTTCCGTAAAATGCAGAAAGAAAGGTATCTCTGCAGAACTTACCGGATATTATACTCACGGGAAAGATATGATTGACTGGGTAATGTATACATCAGATGACATATTCCACTCTGCAAACTTTCAATTGGATAATATGGGATTCGAAATCAACAACGGATTCTTCTTCCATGAGTTTTTCAATTGCATACCTATAAAACTAACATTAGGATACCATTTCATTCACCAAGAGAGACATGACGATACGGAAATATTCAAATCCAATTATGCATTGGAATACTTAAAACATAAGTTTGTTTCTCAGTTCCTAATAGAACCTGTCAACAACCTGCAACTACAACTAAGTTATAGATTTGTAAACAGAAATGGAGGTTATATATTATATGAAAATGGCAAAAGCACAGGAGAACTTGTCAATTACGATCCTTATGGAATCATGGATTTCAAAGTATCCTACAAAGTTCAGAAGTTTGACATATTCGGAGAGATCAACAATCTTTTGAATAAAGAATACTATGATTATGGTAATGTTCCACAACCAGGCATAGTAGGAAAATTAGGTATAACCTATCATATATTAGACTAAGCCTAAACTATTTTACATAAAAAGGGTCCTGAAACCGAATGATTTCAGGACCCTTATCATTTTAGGGCAAACTATCTTATAATTCATACCTACGCAAGTTACATCATCGATTTCTAATGATTTACTCTTGTTTACATCACCCTTTACCTGCCAACTAAATTTACGAATATCACTCTTATCCAAAGCCATATCAACACCCCAATCAGAAGCTTGCTTCAAACCACCCCAACTGATTGATACTTCTTTCCATTCATCAGAGCCACTAACAACAATACTATGATAATCTTCATCATCCACAGCAGACATTTCCACTCTAAACTCATGGGAAGAACCTTTAATCTTATAAGTAATTTTAGAACATAATGTCAAGTCCATAGAAGACTTATCCTCATTTAAGTATATTTCAACACCACAATAAGGATCTGCCATCCATCGCCACTCCATTCATCTCCCATTTTGATTTCGGCCTTAACATGACCGTCGTTTGCCAATTTAGAGGCTTCTGTAATAGAAGAATGTGGATTTACCCTGTGCTTTTCATGTGTATTAAATAGTTTAAAGTTAAATTTCTTATATTATAAGGATAACAAAAATCGTGTCACTAATTCAGAAAGCCTAAATTTCTAACGTCTTTTTTCAGACAGTCGAGATATAGACACTAGTAGAAATTTCTGATGAGTACATGAGAAAAAGCTCCATGAATTGAACGCAGAATCGCCTCCATTTATGCAAATGTCGATTAGAATGCTTGTACACGAAAAAAGTCGCACTTTCCTTATCTCTTAAAGGGTCGTGCAACTCTATATGTGATTTAGAGGAAAGTTATGAATTTTTAATCAAACTTTCCCTTATCCAAGCACTTCACTGGATAAACTTCCCATGTGCCATCCTGATGAACAATCACAGCCACACCTGCCATATAGTATATCCAGCCAGAATACTTAGGTCCGTAAGTATTATTCCAACTACTGAAAAAATCTTCATTACCTGTTGCCCAGCAAACAGCAGGGACCATCACCAAATCATGAGAAGACAAAAATTAAATGGATGCCCCTCTGAGTCTTTTACAAGCCAGTTAATTGCATTTTCGTAATGTGAAATACATCTCTCCTTGTTGTTTTTATAATAATCCTTAGCGAGTGGCCAAGAACTATCTGGATTATCTATACCTTTCTCAAAGTAATAATTAGGACCTGGTGTTTCGGTAGAGTGATTTACCAATGTTTCACTTTCCCAATCAGAACCAAACAAAGTTGATTTTGTAAACTTTTCTGGATTTCTAGCTCTACCGATGAAATATGATGTTTCTACCGTTCTCTTAACATCCGTAGAATAATAAGCATCATTAGTAACATCTGAGAATGGTGTTCCTGTTAATTTAGCGCCAGCATTGTTTACTAATACCAATCCATTTTCATTTATACCAGATTCTCTACCCGTAGCAGAATTACGCTCGGAGTGTCTGACAATGAATATCACGCGATCTCCTTGATCCGTTTTCACCGACTTATACACAGTCTCCGCATCGTTGAAATCAGAGGTGCTCAAATTGGAATAGGTAGCAGCTACTCGTTTGTATTCTTTGACGTCAGAGTTATTCTCACCGTCTTCCGTTGGTATAGTTTCTTCTTGACCTTGCTCAGCAGTTTCATACGTATTGCGAGATAGACGGATATTATCAATATAGACGCCTTTGCTACGTTGTTTATACGAAAAAATAGGGGCTGCACCAATCAGTGTAAATTCTATCGCTACAACATTCCGGCGATCGAACGAATTGGGTAGGGTAAATAAACACTTATATCTTGTTTATTCACACTAACAGTATTATTAAAACCATCTGTAGCTGCAAAACCACTTCTTCCTATCGTCATCCAATCTGAATAATTTCCAGAAGCATCTTTCAAACGTAAAGAAAAAGAGTTATATTCATTCCAAGTTCCATATCTCACTGTTCCGCTAGTCATGCTAGTAACATCCATACTTAAATAGGCACCCTCTGTCAAATCAACGGGTTGAGGAGCTCTGATGATTACCGTCGCCATTTGTTGGCTAGCGTCTGGTTCATATAAGATTGCACATAATCTCTGATTGTTAGCACTTAACTCATACCACCCAACGCTGTTGTTCGTCACATTCCCTATTCCATTAGAGAAATCCTCTTCCCAAGTGGTGATTCGCTTTATCATCGCATCTTGGATCTCCTTGATAACGGAAGAGAGGGAATCCACGGTAGTTTTCAGAGAATCATTTTGTGAAGTCAACTTCGCCAACTGACTTTTCATTGCACTGATATCCGACAAAATAACCATAAGATCATTTTGAGTGATGTACTGCGCATCATTCGTAAAGGCGCTGACGTTTCCTGGAACTGTCGGCACATCAGTTTTCTTGGCATAATCCGTGGCGTCTTCCAATTGGGCCACCTTTGTCGGAACAGATGCACTTCTTGCATATTCTGACAAATCCGATTGAATTAGGTATTCCCCCTTGGGTTGATAAGAGTCTGCAGCTTCTGCCTTGCTCAACAAACTATCTTTCTTTGGCAATTCGCTCTTCTTGGCATATTCCTTCAATGATTGGTGCTCGGTCAAATAGTTCGCATCGTTCTCCAACTCGCTGACCTTGGTTGGCACAGAGACTGTTGGAACATCTTCTGCTGTGATGTAACCTTTATCATTAGTCAATTGTGAAACCTTTGTTGGTACATTGGCTGTGGTCGCATAATTTGCATCGTTTACCAACTCGCTGACATTTGTAGTATTCAAAATGGTTGTAATATTGCCTTCTGTCACATAGTTTGCATCGTTGGTCAACTCTGAAACTTTGGTTGGAACGCTTGGCAATTCGTTCTTCTTAGCGTATTCTGCTAATGATTGGTGTTCCGTCAAGTACTCTCCTTTGGGCTGATAAGTAGCTGCCGCATCGGATTCGCTTAGCAAGCCAGCAGTGCTTGGCAAGTCACTCTTCTTGGCGTAATTACCATCTACATACTCTTTGGTAGCATAATTTGACATATCGATAGAACTAGCATCCCCCGATAACTTCGCATTATCAATAGCTGTGATCATCTCATCTTTGGTAACATACAACTTCAATGAATCATGAATCATTGCTGTTGATAAACTCTTCAACTCTGCTTTTGTTGCATAGTCAGCTAACGATTGATGCTCGGTTAAGTAAGCACCCTTGAGTTGGTAAGTTTCTGCAGCTTCTGCCTTGCTCAACAAACTGTCTTTTGCCGGCAAGTCACTCTTCTTAGCATAATCTGCTAATGATTGCTCTGTTAGATATTTGCTTGCAGCCTCTACTTTACTCAATAAGCTGTCCCTTGCTGGCAAGTCGCTCTTCTTGGCATAATCTGCTAATGATTGGTGTTCTGTCAAATATTTCACATCATTCTCCAACTCACTGACCTTAGTTGGAACTGTTGGGATATCTGTTGTCCTTGCGTAACCTTCCAGACTTGGTATTTCCTTCTTGGTCGCATAATTCACCAAGGAATCATGAATCATGGATGATGAGGAAGTCGTGATATTTTGCAATTCACTCTTTGTGGCAAATTCTAAAACGTTTGGCAAGTCGCTTGTTTTCACATACTCTAACAACGATTGCTCTGTCAAGTATTTGCTTTCTGCCTCAGACTTACTCAACAAACTATCTTTCTTTGGCAAATCATTCTTCTTCACATAATCTGCTAATGACTGGTGCTCCGTCAAATATTTACTTGCAGCCTCGGCTTTACTTAGCAAACTGTCTTTGGCTGGCAATTCACTCTTCTTTGCGTAACCTTCCAACGATTGGTGTTCTGTTAAATACTTCGCATCATTCTCCAATTCACTGACTTTCGTAGGAACCGTTGGAAGATCTGTTGTCTTTGCATAACCTTCCAAACTTGGTATTTCCTCTGTTTTTGCATAGCCTTCTAGATTAGGAATGTCGGAAGTCTTTGCGTAACCTTCCAAACTTGGTATATCTTTCTTGGTCGCATAATTCACCAACGAATCATGAATCATGGATGAGGAGGAAGTTGTGATATTTTGTAATTCACTCTTTGTGGCAAATTCTGAAACATCTGGCAATTCGCTTGTCTTCGCATACTCTGACAACGATTGCTCCGTCAAGTATTTGCTTGCAGCCTCGGCTTTACTTAGCAAACTGTCTTTGGCTGGTAATTCACTCTTCTTTGCGTAATCTTCCAACGATTGGTGTTCTGTCAAATATTTCACATCATTCTCCAACTCACTGGCCTTAGTTGGAACTGTTGGGAGATCTGTTGTCTTTGCGTAACCTTCCAGACTTGGTATTTCCTTCTTGGTCGCATAATTCGCCAAGGAATCATGGATCATGGATGATGAGGAAGTCGTGATATTTTGCAATTCACTCTTTGTGGCAAATTCTGAAACGTTTGGCAAGTCGCTTGTTTTCACATACTCTGACAACGATTGCTCCGTCAAGTATTTGCTTTCTGCCTCGGACTTACTCAACAAACTATCTTTTGTCGGCAAGTCACTCTTCTTGGCATAATCTGTTAATGACTGGTGTTCTGTCAAATATTTCGCATCATTCTCCAACTCACTGACTTTCGTAGGAACCGTTGGAAGATCTATTGTCTTTGCATAACCTTCCAGGCTTGGTATTTCCTTCTTGGTCGCATAATTCACCAAGGAATCATGAATCATGGATGATGAGGAAGTTGTGATATTTTGCAATTCACTCTTTGTGGCAAATCCTGAAACATCTGGCAATTCGCTTGTCTTCGCATACTCTGACAACGATTGGTGTTCTGTCAAATATTTCGCATCATTCTCCAATTCACTGACTTTCGTAGGAACCGTTGGAAGATCTGTTGTCTTTGCATAACCTTCCAGACTTGGTATTTCCTCTGTTTTTGCATAGCCTTCTAGATTAGGAATGTCGGAAGTCTTTGCGTAACCTTCCAAACTTGGTATATCTTTCTTGGTCGCATAATTCACCAACGAATCATGGATCATGGATGATGAGGAAGTTGTGATATTTTGCAATTCACTCTTTGTAGCAAATTCTGAAACATCTGGCAATTCGCTTGTTTTCGCATACTCTGACAACGATTGTTCTGTCAAGTATTTGCTTTCTGCCTCGGCTTTACTTAGCAAACTGTCTTTGGCTGGTAATTCACTCTTCTTTGCGTAACCTTCCAACGATTGGTGTTCTGTCAAATATTTCGCATCATTCTCTAACTCGCTAACCTTCGTAGGAACAACCACAACAGGTACTTCTTCCGAAGTAATATACTTAGCATCATTGGCAAGTTCACTAACCTTAGAAGGAATTGTTGGAGTATCTATAATTTCACTATAAGAATATGTAGGCTTCTCATCTTGTCTCATCCATTCGGGAAAAGCATTTTTTGAAACTTTCTCAGCATAAAAAGCGTAAGGAACACTTTTCAACTGAGTAATAGAAGTCAACGAAAAAGATCCATCTCCATCTAAATCATAATCACACTTCAAGAAATAGATTCCATCGGACCAATCAATAATATCAAGCGATTGATAGGTTCTAGCAAAATCATCACCAATTGAGAATGCAACCAAACCATTTTTATTTGTACTCACTGTACGCTCTTCTTCATAGACAATCTCTCCACTCTCGCTATTATGCAAGATAAAAATTTTAACAGAAACATTTTTTTCTTTTAAAACTTCACCTTTTGCATCTCTCACAACAGCCTGATAAGCAATAGTGTGTGGTGTTTCAGCATGCAAGCCAAGGAAAATCGAAGAGAATAATAATGAAAGAAACAATCGTTTCATACCCATTAATATTTAAGAATTTTAAACGTTACCAAATCATTTTTACCAGATTTTTTTACCCTAAAAAAATAGACTCCATTAGGATAAGCTGATATAGAAATTCCAATTCCATCAATCAAATCTCCATCAAAAAGAAATTTACCATACATATCATCGAGCGAATAGGTATAATGTTCTTCAGGAAGAGAAAACTGTACATAGAATACATCATGTGTAGGATTAGGAGAAACCATAATAGAAATATTCTCCTTTACAAACTCTGAATAACCGACTGTAGTAACATCAACAAAATCAAACGGTTGTTGAACTCCTTCTGTAACAGACCAACTAGAATTGAAAACAAACGATTGATCTATTTGACCAACAGAATAAGAGACCTCACCTTCTTCATTAGCAACGGAATTAACACCTGCTGTATTAACAGAATACTGAGCGTTCAATACAAAGACTATTGAATTCCAAAAAAGAAAAAAAAAGATACCCCTAATGAATGAGCTCATTATACTGTTCGGAAACATTAATAATAATTCGTTTAATTTAATGTGATTATCTCAATTCAGATGCAAAGGTAGTAAAACTTTCGAAAAAGCAAAGGTAAAGTCGCAAAAAAAGGGAGCGTCCTCCAACTGGAAAACGCTCCCGGAAAAAATGGCGGCTACCTACTCTCCCACTGGTGTGCAGTACCATCGGCGATAGCGGGCTTAACTTCTCTGTTCGGAATGGGAAGAGGTGGAACCCCG
>JAZRXL010000010.1:0-6256 GCA_045600225.1 Paludibacteraceae bacterium | reverse complement strand
AAATAGGTATCTAACGTCAAGCCATTCTCATCTTTCCATTCTCTAAATGTTGATTTTTCACCCAAAATCAGACTTGCAGCAAGAGATGCGGATTTATATGACCATTTTTCTTTCTGAGTCAGAACCCCATTGTCATCTAAGAAATTATGTGACAATTTCGTCCTATCATATATTGTAAAATGATCTAACAAGTGAATAAAGTAATCAGTACTATGGAAAAATGCGCCATCTAATACAACAAAATGAGCATTTTTTGCATTGAAGTAACCCGCGGCATATTTAATAAGCTTATGCTCATCATACCTTTTGATATAGAATATACGAATACCTTTTTTTTCAGTCTCTCGGACAATTTTATCTCGTTTATAATCTTCATATGAAAGAATTTTCACTCCTTCAAATGGCAAGGATTTTTTTAAATCAGATTCTCTTTTTGATTCAAGAATAGACTGGCGAAATGCAACATATTCCATATCGTCTGCACGATATAGCGACTCGCGAGTTTCAACACCAAATATCTTTTCATATTCTTTATTTATGTCGAGATTTCCTATCATCATTTCGTTTGTCTTTTAAGTTTGCGAGTGCCTTTGAGTTGCTCCATCTTTTCTTTCGTAACATCAATATTCCCAATAACGGGGACAATGTGCACCAAAAATCTTTGATTTTTACCTTCTTCTTCAACCCAATGTTTCAAATATTCCTGAGGATCTGGATATGCTTTATGAAGTTCTTCTTCATTAACATTAACACGAGGATAACCACCTTCTCCACTTCCCGAAATAACAAGTTCGCATCTTGGCATAGATTCAAAATCTATCCCTTCTCCTTTCCAAAATTCGTTAAGATATTGAGCTCGAAGATATGATAGTGTGTAATTGTTTTTCCAATCGTTTTCGTTAAAACCGACTTTTGAAGATTGACCTTCTATAACAACCAAGAATTTTATATTCTTTTTGAGACTATCTGGAATAGAAGTTTCAAGTTTCATGATTTTAGACATAATAGTGTCACCTGCAGCTTTGATATCCTGTCGAATTTTGTTAGCTTTTTCAGGTTCCGTTACATCCTGAGCAAGTTTGTCCATTCGATACTCTTTTTGTTGATACTGAATATCTATCGTCATTAAGTGTTTGAGATAGATAGAATCATATCCGAAAAGTGTTGATTGATCAATTTCATTAACGGTTGAATAGACATTGACAATATTCTCATATTCATCAACGAGAACCTGTAGTTGCTTTTCCTTTATCTTGAATCGGCTGAACGATACAACGAAAAGGACAAGCATAATGGCAAACAGTGTTGTCATTATATCCACATAACTGGGCCAAAAAGAGCCATTGTTATTTCCTTCCATAAGTTTTCACTTCTTTTTTCTTCCGCCAAAGATTGAAAATTTACTTTTGACATTCTCTTTTTTGCTCTGCTTTATAGCAGTAATTTCACTTTTAAGTCCCTGGAGTTCTTTTTGTATACACGTTATTTCTTTGTGAATATCTTCTGAACTGAGGGTAGAATTTGCGATTTCGCCTACTTTTCTTTCAATCTGTTCAAGTTTACGAAGATTTGTGAATTCCTGACGAACATCTTCCACATTAAATCTATCTTCAACTGCTCGCAAGAATGCATTATGCCTTTTCTCTAGTTCTTCTGTCTGAGCAGTCAACATTGTTTCAAAGCCTTCGATATGTCCAACGATAGCCTCTTTGTAGCGTCTGTTCATTTCACTTATAACCTTAGTCTGCTCCTTATAGAGATCTTCAAGTTTTCCATCTGCAATTTCAAGATATTTATCTGCAATTTTTCCTTTCTTAGAAATACCTCTAATTTGGTCTTTAATTGTTTCAATGACATCATTGCCAAGAATATCTCTTTGGGTAAGAGCCTGCCCTGCTTCATTGACATTCTTTTCAAAATCTTTGATACGCTCAAGAATTTGGTTGACACGTATAGCAACTTCTCTAGGAATTTTTAAGGATTCATTGTATTGATTTTGAATAGCAATTGCTTCTTGAGCTGCAGCAAGCATCATACGGCGGGCCTCCTCAAATTTATTAAGAGATTGAGTAATGCCGACAAACTGGTTGGATGCTTCTACATATTTTTCCATACCACGAACAAGTTCACCGCTTTTGAATGTGGCAAGAAGTTTTTCTTGAAGTTCAATATTGTTGTTAATCTTATCTATATTTTTACCCATAATGCCAACAGCATCAGTGACTGCATCTACGTTTTCTTTAAAATCTTCGCCAAATGCTTTAGTACAATCCTTAAATACTTCTTGAAATTGCCAAATAATTGTACTGAATGCAGGTTCAAACTTGTCCACAGTATCATGGAGTTTACTGATTGCAGTAACTAAACTGACATCAAGTGACGGCATTAGTTCCGTCTGAATGAAATCATAGAATATGTTTTTATCTTCTTCAATTTGCTTTCTTGATGAGCCTGCCATGGCATTGTTGATGGTTGTCAGAAGCAGACCAACAAGACTTGTAAACATTGAGACAAGGACACCTTGAAGCAAGTTTTTGATGGCTTCATCGGTGACTCCATTTACTCCATCAAAATTGGCGATGAACATAAATATTCCCACGAAAACACCGGCAAAAGTACCCATTAGCCCAAGGAAAGTTGGAAAGGAGAGTCGTGTGGTAGAGAGGTCGTAACGCATATTCAGTTTGCGTTCGACTTTGTTTTGTATTACAGAGAAATCAGTGGTACCTTTCGTTTTTGAAACGTAATGATTGATTTCTTGTATCAAATTGTTCAAGTCGGAATCCGACTTGCCGACTTCAGATAGTTGGGTCAATTCTTCCTCTCCAAACAGTTTTTTATAGGTACTGAACTCTTGTTTCTTTTGGAAGAAATTTTGAAATAAATTTCTGTAATATCTTGTTTCCAGAAAGTATTTCATCTGCAAACAAGAAAATAGTAGGGTCAGACCCAATGATATGATTGCCGATACAACTCCTACAGCAAAGAAGACAAACTGAAATATTGCAAGGACTATAGTTATCGCAGCACCAAATAGTATAGCCTGAAACGTTATATTATTGTTATTCATTTCCTAATTTTGTCATTTCAAATATTCTATTAATAATTGGGAGGAAAAACACAGAATCATAGAGAGTAACTTCATCGCTATACACTTCTTTCACCTGCGTTTTGTAGTAGGTGTTGAGAGGAGTAGCCATATCCTGCTGGGCAACATTTACATAAGTGGCAGTGTCAGCAGTATTGTCAATGACATGCTCATGTTTCAACAAATCGAGGACCTCTTTATACAAAGCATTGAATTGCTTGTACTTGTCCATCAGAGCGTTTTCGAGAGTGGCAAAGTTCTGGTTGATGTCGCCAACAGTTTCAAACTTATCAGACACATCGCCCTGATAAACTTTTCCAGGAACATCCGGCTGATTTCCTCTATACAGACCACCATAGCATGTAGCTTCCTTTCGTTCCTCTGGCAATTTCAAGCTTACATTATGTTCGCCACCAAACACCTTTGATAACACCAAGTCAATGATTTTCTTCAGAACATTCTTATCCTGTGAAATGAAGCTATCAATATAGCGACTTCCGTTACCACTGAACAATACTGAACGTGGTGCGGGAAGTTTGTTATCACAATACATGCAAGCCATATAGAACAAGATTGATGTCAGGTGATAAACGAATACGGGTTTGAAATCAGCACGAAGCCATTTCATGATGTCACAATGGTTTGCATTGCTCAACCAGAAATTGATGATGTCTTTAGTCTTTGTATCATCAATGTTCTTGAAACAAACATTCAAGTCGTTCAAGTCATCGCGGTCGAAGCGAATAGTATCTGCATATTTGAGGTAGATACCATTCTGTCTTTCGTTTTCAAATTCTATAAAGCCGTTTTCCCAAAGAACATCACATCCGAAGTGAACAGAGTTAGCCATTAAAGGCTTGTTGTCTTTGAAGTAAACGAAGTCCGTAGAACCACCACCAATATCTATTACAGTCACAGCGTCAGAATCTGCTATGTAATCCTTCTTCTTGAAGTAATAGTATGGTGCTTCAGATTCAGAATAGCAGTTTATCTGATCTGCCTGAACACCGAGAATGTTCTTTGGTTCAGATGTCCAAATGTCCTGATATACACTTCTGGTATTACCCATGAAGCTCAAAGGACGGAACCATACAAGATTTGTGCGGTCGAGGTCGCCATTCCTTTGCAGAATATCACATTTGACGATGAGAAGGAGTTCTCTGACAAACACTCTCAACATATCGTCATTCTGTTCCCATTTGATGTCGGTATGAATGTTCTGGTCATCATTGGACATCATCCTTTCGTAGAAGAAGGCAATGTTGTGGTTATCGAACAACTTTGGCTTTGAAGTTTTCTTCTTAATGCCACAAAGAGCGGTACGAATAGGAAACTTGTATTCAGTGCCGTCGATAACAGCAGGAACAAATTCAGATTTGATTTTGTTCCTTGCCATATTAAAGATTGAATCCTCAATGCACTTTGCAAGTGAAACCTGATTGTTTTGTGGTATCTCATGCATGTAACTAACCATTGGACGTTCCATCTTGAACAATTCAGGCTTGTTGTCTTCGTCATTCTTGCATCTTGACATGAATGTGTTGGAAGTACCAAGATCTATAGCATAAGTGAATGTGTCATTTGTTGGCTCACTCTTTTCCCAAACAGGGATAAGCAAACCTGTGTCACCAATTACATTAACTTCTATGAAATCAAATGACGTATTGAAAAGCTCATAGAACTTTGTTCCGCTTTCAGCCTTTTCAGTTTGTTGTGTAGAGCGCACGACTGCTGGAAGTACGCCATAAATAGCATCTTGTGATTCTTGAATCTGTTGTTTGTCTTTGAAGAAGGCTAATTTGATTTCATCTATGCTGAAACGAGGAGCCTCTGGGTCCTCATCAGCAGCAACAACAAGAACCTTGAAGTAATTGTTCTCTGATTCGTTGTGAGAAAGAATATTTGGAAACAGTCCGATATTGAAATTGAGGCTATCACGCTCCATGTCAATAATCTTACCTATGCCTGAAGATATAGGTTCAATGGAATATTCTTTCTTATACTCTTTACCATTATAGCGCAGAGTGACTGTGTAAGATTGTCTGTTAATATGAACGTCTGCGTCGATGTTCATGTCAGGGAACAGGTCTGCAATAATTTCTGGTTTGAACGGCAACAAGAAATCATAATTGCGGTCCTTCGAATCATTCTGGAACTCAACTGCTCTGAATCTATTTCGAGCGATGCGGTAAGGCAAACGGATCATAGTTTTAGTGAAATAGCTGTTTACGTCTATTTCATCAGAAGACCTCATCAAAAGTCCGTTTACTACAAGTGAATCATTTTGGTCTGTTTTCAAATCAGCCAATTTCAGTTTGTAGTCATTCCTAATATCGCCATCGTTTCTGAAACTAAGGATGTATTCCTTGATTGCCTTAAATTCAGAGGCAACATTAGCAGGACCAAACAATTCATTGTACATATAGTTCTTGAAATCTTCATCACGCTCTTCAAACATCTTTATTTCACGGAAGTATTCACCTCCGGACTTTCTGCGTATATGAAGGTCATTGTACTGTTCACCTGCAAAGATGATATTTGCAGTACCATCTATCCTCACAACTGTCTTATCCATGTCAGGAGGAGTAATAAAACCAGTTAATGGTGAAGTGCAAGCAAGTAGTTTTTCGTGACCTGATTCAGTATATACCAAGAAATAGAGATTGTCTTCTTTAATATCAGACTTATAATAGTTGTCTATCGAGTTATACAAGATAGGCATTTTCTCTTTAATGTATTTGAGATTTTCCTTGCTCTTCCATTCGCGAAGTTCAATCTTTCTATCTTTCCCAACCCAAGTATTTTCATGGTACTTGCGGTTAAAAAGAAGTTCGTAGACATCAAGGATGTCGGAAACAAGTTGACGATAAGCAAAACCAGCTTCGTTTTGCGCATTTAAACGTTCTTCTTGTGCGCGACGAAAAGCCTCACGTGCGACAAAGAAACGAGCGAATGGAGTAGGCAAAGAGTTCAATGCTCCACTATTATCGGTTTTCTGTTCCAAGACCTTGTCAAGATGTTCGGCAATTAAGCCAACATCTTCAGCAATCCATGTTGAACCTTGAATACCACGGTCAACTATATTGAGATCAATTCTTGCCATATCGTTACTTGTTTATTTTCTTTGTGAATTTATCAATAGCTTCGTATGCAAATTGAAGGAAGTAT
>JAZRXL010000009.1:0-2894 GCA_045600225.1 Paludibacteraceae bacterium | reverse complement strand
TCCACAACGGAGATATCCTCATTATCTTTGATATACGCCAAATAGTCTTCATACATATGACCATGCTTGGATATCTTTGATTTTTTGTAATCATTAGTAGCTCTTTTTACACGTACTCTTCGTTGAACAACACTTCGCATATCAATGTTTCTACACTCAAGTTCACATCCGTGTATCATACGTCGCAAGGTTGATTCGCTAACCGGAAGTTCATCTCTGTGATTTTGCATTATGTGATAGATGGATTGTCCTTGTTTAACTAACGGAGATACTATATCGTCGATACGGCACAACTCCTCGTAGGTACAGTCATAACCATTTCTGCTGTTTGTAAGAGTAGTTGTGTACGCTTCATGAGCCTCTGCAGATAAATAGCGTCTTTTTTCATAATGGCAATAACCAAATTTCTTGCACTTATTGCAGTATTTTGAAGGATTTTCAAGAAGGATGTCACAATAGATTTTCACATAATCGTTGCAATGTTTCTTGGCTTTAGAACATTTACGACATTGGCCGTTGCAGGACTTGTTGCCACATACATGCTTCGCAATACATTCCGAAAAGTACTGACAATCGCATTGCGAAGGAATGTAAATTTTGCTATGTTTTTTCAATTCTCTGGAAATAGTAGATGGAGATTTGTCTAATCTATCCGCTATATAGCGAATAGAATAGCCTTCTTCGAGATAGTGTTGGATTCTTACTCTGTCATCGAGTGTAAGATGCTTTCGATTTTGGTTCATTAAGTATACCTCGTTCTTTCTTAAAGCACCTGTCTTCAGGGTATACTTAATAAAACCATAAATTTCTATTGTATTTTTAGCGTAATTATGCTACATTTGATTTACAGAAATATATGGTGTACGAACACCTGAAGGCATCAACCAGTGACGGTCAAATCAAAGGGTTGGTGCTTTTTTATTGTTTACAGTTATGTCTATTATATAAAATCTGTATAACAAAGGATATGAACGCTGATAAAGTTTGTAGGAAGTGATTAAAATTTTGCATGTGATGCAAAACATTTGGTAAAAGTAATGAATGAAGTAGAAAAAATTGATGAAAAGACCGAACAACAGATACGTACTTCTTTTTTAGAGAAAATCGGAATAAGAATTCGAACATACCGTGAGAAAAGAAATATTTCCCAGGATGCGTTAGGTAAATGCCTCAATCTGCATGGTTCTATGATTAGTCGAATAGAAAATGGTACTACGGATACTCAGATATCTAATTTACAGCTAATTAGTCTGTATTGCGGTTTTCCGTTAAGTAATTTATTTATGGAGGATGAATGCAAAGAATTTCTAAGTGCATTCTCGGAAGCTGTTAAAATAACGGCAAGGAAGTATACTCGCCAAAAGAATCGTAGGTCTACCGGCAGAGTACTTAAAGGAAAAATATATGAAGAGAACGGAAAAGAAATAATAGAGACAGCTATTATTCATAAAGAGTCTGAAAAGGAAAAATATAAGCAGTGCATTATAAACACGTCAGCATTACCGATTGATCCGATAGGATTCTATAATATCTTTATTGATAACAGAGAAGTTATTGATGGTGTTATTGCTGCGGGAAAACTTCTTGAACAGATAGGTGATGCACCCAATAAAAACACCATAAGGAATGCTATTGCAGGATATATAATAGATGAGCTTGAGGTGATAAAAAAAGTGCCGTCTGAAAGAGAAAATGAATCACAGCAGCGTATATATGCTTACTATAAGTTACTGTTTGATAAATATAAAAATGATTGCGAATAGGATTTACCCCAATATTCAATAAAAAGAGTTATACCGAGGGTTCTTTTCAATGTCTACATATCGGTTGTATATAGAAACGGTATTGCAAAAAGCAGTACCGTTTTTATAGAAGTAAAATCCCGAAATCATTAACAAAAAATACAAATTCATGTGAATTTTCTCGTGGTTAAGTTACCGTTTCGTTTGTTGATAGTGCAAAACGGGTTTAATAATCACACCAAAGAAATGCAAATTTCATTGACTGGGGGGGTCAAGAGAGTAAAATTTATTCGGTGAATAGAAAAAATAGATTATTGATTTCGTGGAGGAAGAATAATGAAAAAGAGAATTAAAGGTTTGTTGGCATTAGTAATGTCATTAACTATGGTGTTTGGAATGAGCACGACGGCGTTTGCCGCGACTTACACTACGGATACTGAGTATGGAACACGTGAATTTTGTGATGGACACTGGGAAATGGAGAGATATACTTTTGTTTATATTGGTAATAACCGGTATTTGTATTTTACGGGTAGGGAATTTGAGGATGTCTATAGACCGGGTGATGATGGTATATTTGTAGTTGATTCTAAATATTATAAGGTTCCGAATGCCCCTGTAGTGAATCAGGTATATAAAGCAACGAAGGATTCTTCTAGTGAATATTATAATTTGATGCCAGTTGATTGTGGCTGCAGATTTATTCCCAAATCTCCGTCAAATAATCCGTCAAATACTCCCGCTCATGAGCACAGTTTCATCTGGCAGACAATAACCGAACCTACCAAAGATGCAGATGGTCTCGAAGGTGAGGTATGCAGCTGTGGAGCAATTAGAAATACACAGCCTATTTCAGTATTCGGATATCTGCTTAATGATTATGCACCTTCATTAATCAATGCAGCAAAACCGGGACAGACAATTACATTTGAGTTTGGTGAATATAATTCTTTCCCGAAGAGTTTTATGGCTAAGTTGGTAGATAAGTCAGCACAGAATGTAACATTCGTATTCCATTATAAATGGAACCACGTAAAGCAGGAGATTACAATTCCTGCAGGAACACCTATCGATTTGAATTTTGATTGGTACGGACCTGCTAAGATGGCAGAACTTTACGGAGCAAATAAACAGTAAATAAAAAAAGACAGC
>JAZRXL010000008.1:0-3754 GCA_045600225.1 Paludibacteraceae bacterium | reverse complement strand
TTAAGCCAACATCTTCAGCAATCCATGTTGAACCTTGAATACCACGGTCAACTATATTGAGATCAATTCTTGCCATATCGTTACTTGTTTATTTTCTTTGTGAATTTATCAATAGCTTCGTATGCAAATTGAAGGAAGTATCTGAACTTGTTGCTGTGTTCTTTGTCTTTGCTTCCGTTGCTTGCCTTAATCATTTCAAGAAGATAATATGAATCATCCTTCGCATCAAGTTCCATGCTCTTTATCCAACCACCCATCTGTTTAGGGTTGTCGTAATGCAAAGGAGCAAAAGCACGCTTGTTTTGTGCAAGTTCCGAATACCACCTGTAATAGATGTCGGTAAACCTAATAAGAGATTGGAACGCTCCATCTTTATAGAACTTTTCATCAAAGCCTCTGTTCTTAATCAATGGGAAAAACTTCTCTGAAGGAAGATTAAGAACGAGACTGCGCAGAACCATATAGTCTGCCACAGACTTGACAATATCTTTGTAACCTGATCCGAGTGAAATGAGATCTAACGATTCCTTGTCATCATCGATGGCACGAGTAAGATATTGTTGCGTGTCTGGTTTGCCTCTTTGAAGGAAGTCGAAAAGTGCAGATGCAGCCACAAGTTCTATGAAGTTTGCTTTGTCATCCTGGACTTTCTCGTTGTTTTCATAAACTTGCTTCAAAGACTTCTCGCCAACGTAATACAGATAGTCTGACTTAACAGTGCCTTGGTAATAGGCAAGGGCTGCTTTCGTCTTTGTATAGAAGTTGGCAGAATCAATATCACTGCCACTGGTTGCAGGATCTTTCAGTCCATAATACGGAAGTACGGTAACCGCACCCATGACAGCATTCTTTACGGCAGGCTCGTCAGTCGCATCTTTGATTTTCTTCTCAAGAAGTGGATAGCCAGAAGCTCCTGTTCCACCAAATATAGAACTGATGATAAACACTCGGTCATCTTTTTCGCAATGTTGCTTAAATGCCCTGAACCAATCTGCGCCCTCAATCATTTCACCGAGAACAACAGTACCGACGTTAGGATTTCCCTTGAATCCGACCGACAAAGGGTTGTTAAGGTTCTTGGTAGAGAAAAGGGTCTCAACAAGATAGTTATTGATGTCATTAGCACCGAGATTAGCAACATTAATATATGAACGGAACTTCTCGTTACTACCTGCTACTTGCTGTGTATCGTTTGTCTGATTATTCAATTCGTTAATCGTTACCATTTCCGAATTGAAAAAACCATCCAAATGATTCAACGTAGATGAACCATTATTGATTGATTGATCGTAGATGTTCTTGTAACTCTCTATCAAAGTGTGGAGGTTTTTCTTCTCTTCCAAATCAAGGTGAGGGTCAAGAATGACAGGAACCACGGTGTAGCCGTTGGTGCTCATTCCTCCAGCCATGAGCATAGTGATGCTTTTCATCACACGGATGCCCGTACCTCCAATGCAGAAAACAAATACTTTTCTCATATCGGGCTTAAATTTTGAATATTCGACAAGCGTTAGTTTGTAAGAAGTTGCACCAGATTAAAGACATTAAGAAGTATAATCCGGAAGCATAAATCGCATTACCAAGTGCGATTTTAAGTTGCACCATTTTAGCCCCATCAAGCGTGGGCTTTACGGCAATGAATTCGAAACCACAAGTAAGCAGAAAAGTAGCACCAAATACGCAAGCCAAGAAAATCAGCCAGTGTTTTGGATGGTAGTGTCTGCCTGGTTTGTTGTTGTATGCGGTATAATACCATACTGCGAATGCTAAACCCAACACAACAAAGATTGCTATAATGATAGCCGAAGCACTTTCGAGGTGTCTCCAAAAGCTTCTTGCTTGGTTGTACAGAGCCTCGTTTTCTCTGAACGGTTTTGCAAAGTCATTCATTGACCCAACAATCCATTTGTATAAATCAAGACCTTTCATATATTTTATCTATTTTTTGAAATTAAGATGTAATTTGGCTCAAGTGATTCGTTAACGACACCTCCGTAGAACATCCCTTTTACGAAATCCAGAACAGAAAAAGACTTCGTTGGATCATCCTCATTATTAGCGTTATCAAAAAAAGCACTGAACATGGTATAATCTGTATCGGGAAGTTTGAGTGTCCATTCAAGGACTTCTGATTCGAGTGCCATATTGCATATTTTTATATCAACAATAGCTGTAGATTCTCGTTTCAATTCCTTATCTTTATTAACATTCTTTGTTTCAATTTTAATATCACCAACTTTCACTAATGAGCCATAGAGTGCTTTGATGGTGAATGCTTTTCTAAATACTTGTTCATCACTAGTTATCCAACGATAATTCTCAAGATTCACCTTCAATTGAATTGTACAAGTATCTCCTGGCTCTTCATCTTCATAAGCTACGAATGTAGGTTCTTCATCAAGTTGCTCACATTTGTTTGGTATCCCAAAAGAATGCTTGGGCCTTCCATAATTGAATCCGCTTTCAATATTATCAACGAAGCGTCCTTGGTGTTCAAGTAATGCGGAAATACCATTTCTCATTTCAGCGACCTGCTCACTATTACCTATAATTAAATAGTAATAAGGAGAAACCGTAGTAATAATGTTCCCAGACTTATTCAAATAATTTGAAGTAGCACAAATAAGGCTGACAGCCTTACCATATTTTCCTAGAATTTTACTAATATTAGTACTATATTGAGCCATTTTTACTGCAGGAGCAGCATCTCCAACCGGACTATATTTCATATCAGAAACGAGAACCGCAACTTCACCTGCTTCTGCATCTAAATTTTCAATAATCGTTTGGAGCATTTCTGGCACCTTTGTAGACTCTTCACTGACAAAAGCCCCTGTATTCATTAGAATATTGAACCGTTCTTGATTCATTTTATTACACTGAGAACCATCATTAGTCAAAACACATACTTCTGGTGCAATTTCAGAATAGTAACTAAGAATTTTCCACAAATCAGTTTTGAAATCTGTCGGCATATCTTTCCGAAAAAAACCATTCATACTTCCAGAAACTTCGACGTAGAATTTCACCTTACTAGGTTGCTTAGGAGAAAAAAAATCAGTAGCAATGCTGTCGGGAATAAAACAACCATCTTTGTCAAAATGTTTATCGTCTACCGTATTAACAGGCGAACATCCAACAATGAAGAGTACAACAAAACATATAGCAAATGCTTTATTTACAACAGATAAATACTTTCTCATTTATATTCGTATGCTTAAAATTAGTAAATATTTTTGTTTTTATCAATGAATTATGTATTATTCATTCCCCTCCTCCTCCATCTCCTCTACAAACCCTTCCACCTCATCCATAACATCTTCCACATAATCGCCGGCTTGCTGCATGGTACTTCTATAGCGAACTTTGGCGTAGCGGGCCACGAGACGTCCCAAACGGTTCTGATCTTCAGGAGTGAGCTTCCTTTCGTATTTTTGATATTCCGTTGTCGTAAATGCCTGGAACTGGGCATCCGTTCCAGCCCAGTCTTCGGTGGAGTATTTGGTACATTCCTGCTCTACAGTGGCAATGAATTTTTCAAATTGATTGAGATAGCCGTTTTTGCTCTGACAAGCAACGGCTACAAGGACTAATAAAATCCCTAAGGTAAATGTTTTTGGCATATAGGTCAAAATGCGGGCTGAAAAAAAGACATAGTTGTTCTATAGGTCATTTTGCGGGCTGAAGTTATCAACAAATTGAGAAGAGACGAGAGATATGATTATCTTTGCCGCGCAGACTGAAGCATAGCAGA
>JAZRXL010000007.1:0-29782 GCA_045600225.1 Paludibacteraceae bacterium | reverse complement strand
ACTTTGGCTAAGGGTACTTACCTAGTACGCGTACGCACAGCACAAGGTAACGTATACGTAGAGAAGTTGATGATTAAGTAATAAGATAATAAGTAAACTTACGGAAGCGGGTGCACCTTTGTGGTTGTACCCGCTTCTTTTGTATGACGGGGCTTGAAGGCAATCTATTGAAAAGCCGTTCTGCCGACGCGATGGTTTTATGAAAAAAGGAGGGAGGTGCATCAGCATATCAGATGCACCTCCCTCCATATATTAACGTTATAGCCCGTTGGATGAGCGAAGTTGAAGACCTATTTCATCACAAACATTTTGCAGCTTTCAAGGTCTTCCCAATACTTAGGGTAGGATTTGCTTACGACTCCGGGATCTTCGATATCGATCTCTCCCAAACGGAGAACACTTGGAGCGAAAGCCATTGCCATGCGGTGGTCTTTGTAGGTGGCAATGCTTGGAGTCGCCTCTTTCTCGCAACGCTCACCGTCCCATAGTAGAGTGCCGACACCATTCTCTTTCAATATGTAACCTAGCTTCTTGCACTCATTCTTCAGTGCTTCGATGCGGTCGGTCTCCTTGATCTTTAGAGATTGCAAACCTGAGAAACTGAAGGTGGTGCCGAGTGCGCAGCAAGTAACCACTACGGTTTGTGCAAGGTCGGGTTGGTTGGTAAAGTCATATTCAAGATGCTTTACCGGAGTGTTGGCGTTACTGATCACGATACCATCTCCTGTAAACACTGTTTGGATGCCAAGAGGCTCGAAAATCTTTCTGACCATGGAATCGCCTTGCAGACTCTCCTCGAAGAGCTGAGGGAGGCGGAAACTCACCTTGTTGGGCGAAAGGGCTGCGATCTCGAACCAGTAGGAAGAGGCAGACCAGTCGGATTCTACCGTATATTGGATAGGCTTGTATTCTTGTGGTTGAATGTTGATCACGTTCCCGTTCCATTCGGAGGAGATGCCATATTGCTTCATCATTTGAAGTGTCATCTCGATGTAAGGACGAGAGATGATGTTTCCTTCCAAGTGTAGGGAGAGTCCCTTCTGCATGGTAGGGGCGATCATCAGTAGGGCAGAGATGAATTGGCTACTTACGCCGCCATTGAGGTGAAGTTCCCCACCAACCAATTTCTTTCCCTTCATCTTTAAAGGAGGGAAGCCCTCTTTCTCGACATATCCGATCTCGGCACCGATAGAGTTGAGAGCCTCTACAAGGATGCCGATGGGGCGTTGTTTCATTCTCTCGCTACCGGTGATGGTCCATTCACCCGGCTTGCCTGCTTGGTAGGCAGTAAGAAAGCGCATGGCAGTACCAGCGGCACCGATATCGAAAAGATGATCGGAAGAGGAGATGGCTTTGACAAGCACATCTGTATCGTCGCACTGTGCGAGGTTGTTGATGATGCCCGCCTTGGTGCTAAGAGCATTTAGGATGAGTGCTCTGTTGCTGATACTTTTGGAAGCAGGCAACTGAATGGATGTTTCAGAGACCTGCTGATTATTTGTATTTATTTTTAATATATTCATTGTCAGATATTTAAATTCCTACAGAATCACGATAGAAATCGAGTGCATCGAAGATCTCCTGCTTGTCGACTACTGTATTGATTTTCACCTCACCGATATTAGAAAGGAGGGTGAACAAGATAGAGTTCTTGTCGTCGTTCTTCTTGTCGTGGGTCATTAGTTCGTACAAGCGATCGTACTCTTTGCAGTTTACTACGAAAGCGCCATAGTTCTCTTTGATGAACTGGATGGCTTGATAGAGTGGTTCTTTAGGGAATCCACATTTTTTGTGGCTTAGGTACAATTCAGAGATCATACCCCAAGCAACAGCGTAACCGTGCAACTTGGTTTCGCCACGATCTATGGCGTGACTTTCGAAAGCGTGACCGATGGTGTGTCCGAAGTTCAAAGCCTTGCGGATGCCCTTTTCGTTAGGGTCTACCTTCACTACCTCTTCCTTTACGTTGATTGATTCGCGAAGAAGTTCAGGAAGTTGGTCGTAGTCGATATTGTCAAGATCGGTCTCGCAGATATGCTTCCATACGGTTGCGTTGGAGATAAGACCATGTTTGATCATCTCGGCAAAACCAGAAAGGATATTCTCCTTAGAAAGGGTTTTGAAGAAGCAGACATTGATAAGCACGCTTTGTGCAGGGTTGATCACACCGATCTCATTCTTCAAACCATTGAAGTTGATACCTGTTTTTCCACCAACGGCTGCGTCTACGGCACCCAAAAGGGTTGTAGGTATGTTGATATATTCGATACCTCTTTTGAAGGTAGAGGCTGCGAAACCTCCAAGGTCGGTTACCATACCTCCACCTACATTTAGGAGTAGAGATTTACGGGTAGCGCCCTTTTCGCTTAGTTGTTGCCATACATGAGAGATGGCCTCCAGGTTTTTGTTGTCGTCGCCTGCTTGGATGGTGATGACATGGTCTTCTGGGATATTGATACCCTTACGAAGGATTGGCCAGCAAAGTTCTATCGTATTAGTATCGGTCAACACGAAAGTAGAGGAAGGGTTAATTCCTTTGAGTTCCTCGAAGATAGGAGCCTCTGAATTGGATATGATAATTTTCTGCATAGAATTGATTATTTACTTTCTTCAAAAATTGTTTTTAATCCTTTGATCTTCTCGTTGCGGATGCGTTTGAGAAGTGCGTTGAGTTCGGTGCGTGTTATGGATGCGTAGGCACATTTGTCGAGTACCTCAATAGCTCCGATTTGGTTTTTCTCCAACAAACCTTTTTTCATCAAGAAGCCGGCGATGTCTCCCTTGCTGATTTTGTCTCTCTTACCCTTACCGATGTAGAGCGAAGCCCATACGGAAGGTTTTAGTGCTGGAGGGTTGTCTTGCAATTCGAAGTCGTTGAATTCGTCTTCTGCAAGGTATTCTGGGAGATGCTCTTCTCCATGTAATATCACATAGGCATTACCTTCTGCGAACATACGGGCGGTACGACCATTGCGGTGTGTGTAGGCCTCTTGGTTGATAGGGAGGTGGTAGTGGATAACATGCTTCACATCGAGAATGTCGAGACCACGGGCTGCCAAGTCGGTGGATACCAATAGATAAGAGTTGCCACTCTTGAACTGGAAGAGGGCTTTCTCACGGTCTGCCTGTTCCATTCCGCCATGGAACATCTTGCAGTCGGCACCCTTCTTCTTCAAATAGGTGCAGACGCGTTCTACTGACTCGCGGTAGTTGACGAAGATGAGAGTCGGTTCGTTTCCTATTTGACAAATCAGTTTCATCAACGATTCCAATTTATCTTTGACAGGAGAGTGGACGATAAACTTAGAGAGGTTTATCTTTTGTCCGCTTTCACCGAGAAACTCCAGTGTCATTGGGTTGTGGATCTTCACGAATGAAGGTATCTCTTCTGCGCGGGTGGCAGAGAGAAGCATTTTCTTCTTCAAACCCGTCAGGTGGTTGATGATATCAGCCATCTCCTCTTGGAAGCCCAACTCCAAAGCCTTGTCGAACTCGTCCAAGATAAGGAATTTGATGCTTTCTGTGTTGATGTTTCCTTGGTTGATGTGGTCTAATATTCTACCGGGTGTTCCGACCAAAAGGGCGGGAGTGTTCTCTGTGAGGGTGCGTTTCTCCTGTTCGGAAGAGTGACCACCGCAGCAACAGCACACTTTAAAGTTGGATTTGAAGGATTTGAATACCGCTTCGATTTGAAGGGCAAGTTCACGAGAGGGCGCAATAACAAGAGCCTGGATGGTTGGGATATCCTGTTTCATCTGTCGCAATAGCGGTAGGAGGAAAGCGAGGGTTTTGCCCGAACCTGTAGGTGAGAGTAGTATGACATCGCGTCCCGACTCATTGGCTTTGAGTGAGGCGACTTGCATCTCATTGAGGTTTTCGATGCCAATCTCGTGGAGTGTATTTTCGATTATTTCAATCATTTGTCAAATTAGTTTTTTATAGGTTTCCATCAGTTTCGAGGCGATGTTCTCGTCAGAAAACTTGGCTGCATGTCGATATCCCTCTTCGATGCAAGATTGTCGGAAGTTGGTATCGGTCATCACTTTTATAATGGCGTGAGCCATCTCTTCATCATCGTCGCACGATACATATTGAGCAGCCTCTCCACCTGTCTCTTTGAAGCAGCTTCCCTTGCTGGTGATGACGGGTGTGCCCATCACGAGGGATTCTAAGATCGGTCTGCCAAAACCTTCGAAGAGGGAAGGGTAGACGAATAGGTCGGCCAATTGGTAGAGGGGTGGCAGGTCTACGGAATCGATGTGACCTATGAAAAGCACCTTCTTCTCCAAATGGTATTCGTGGATGATCGATAGCAGTGTCTCCTTATACTCTGAAGGGTTTCCTGCAATAACCAATGGAAGGTCCACTTGTGGGTTTCTCATCGCTTTAAGGATGAGTTCGTGGTTTTTCCTTCTTTCGATGGCGCAGATGATAAGCATAAAGTGGTCTGGCAAGTTGAACTTGCACTTCACTGCAGCTTTCATCTCCTCTGTCACAGGGTTACGGAATACTGCGTTGTATCCTTGGTAAACGACATCTATTCTCTCCTCTTTTTCACCCAAGTAGTTGATGAGATCCTTTTTGGTCTCCTCACTGATGGCGATGATGCGATTGGCTATGCGAGCGCCGTGTATATATTTCTTACGGAAGGAGTAGCGGTCGAAAAGAGGGAATAGTTCTGGGTTTTTCAGAAAGATGAGGTCGTGCATAGTAACGACCGATCTTGCACCTGTCTTTTCGATACCGTACGGAAGTTCGTGGCTCAATCCGTGGTAAATATCCAACTGTTCCTTTCGGATGTCAGAGCATATGCCCCTGGTTCTCCAAAGGGAGGGAAGCGGACCTACGGAGTAGCAACCGCTAGGGGTGATGGTTTGACAATTTTGTGTGTTGTGAGAGAATTCGATGGCACCTTTTGTTTTTGGCGTATACAAAAAGTACTGGTGGTCTGGTTGGTATTGAGAGAGAAGTCGGATCACATCCCTGCTGTAATAACCCAGTCCCCGTGAATTAAAGAATGCCCTTTTCGCGTCGAATCCTATCTTCATTGTTAGTTTAGCGTTACCTCTCTGGTGCCATCAGGCAACTCTTGGATAGAGACCTTGACAGCATCTTCTGGAAGTAGGTTGATAATCTTTTCAGGCCATTCAACGAAGCAGATATGGTTGCTGTAGAAGTAGTCTTCATAACCAAAATCGAAAGCCTCCTCTTCTTTGTTGATTCTGTAGAAATCGAAATGGAAGATGGGGTCTCCATTGCCAGCCGCATATTCGTTGATGATGGCAAAGGTAGGACTGTTGATGCTCTCTTTCACGCCCAACTCCTCGCAGATGGCACGGATGAAGGTGGTTTTACCAGCGCCCATTGATCCATAAAACAAGAAAACCTTGTGGTCTCCCATGGCGGCGATAAACTCTTTAGCCGTCTTATGAATGCTTTCTAAACTCTCTATTTTCATGACTTCAATAAATGAATGTTCTGTTAGTGGATGAAGGCGACCTTGGTCACCATCTTGGTAGATCCATCCTCCAAAGTTGCAAAGACATAGTAGATGCCTGTTGCCACACGCTTCTTGGATAGGTTCTTTCCATCCCATGTGAAAGTACCACCATTGGAGTAGCCTTCACAGATCACATTGCCCTCCACATCGGAGATGCGTACAAGGCTGTTCTCTATAAGACCATTGACTGTGATCTCTCCGTCAAAATCAGGAGTCACAGGGTTTGGATAGACATAGGCACCTGTGTAATCCTCTGCGGGTTCTGTCGCATCTGTTATGTAAGAGAACAAACCGTTGGAGGTGGCGATGAATAGTTCACCCGTTTGTTGGTTCATAGCCATATCGATAATGGCATTGGAGGTAAGCGGACTGTTCTCTGTTGTGAAGTGCTTTATGGTCTCCTTACCATCTTCGGAAAGGAGGTAAACACCAGAGGTGGCCGATCCCATCCACTTTCTGTTTCCACCATCCACTACGATGGCGTTGATCTGGTCGCTGCTAAGAAGAAAATCGGCATAGTTTGGATTATCCTCTCGAGTGATTTTGATGCGGTTGATGGTAAAGTTCTTGTTGAAGATGTCCTCTTGTCTGTTGACGATTAGCGGACCAACGCTTGTTCCAATCCAGATAGCATTGTTCTTATCCTCTGCAATGCAACGGAAGGAGTTGGGACTGACGGAATTACCGTCGTTGTCCATAAATGAACTATAATATTTCACTTGGTCGTCTCTGCGCTCGAATGGGGTGCCATTTGGGTTGATGACCAAGACCCCGGTACCTACGCTCAGACGAGGACGAAGCACCCAAATATAGTCGTTGGAACTGATAAAGGTCTCCTTGATGGTTCCGATGTTATCCAAGTCGCTGTAGTAAAGCGATTCCCAAGTGC
This sequence comes from Paludibacteraceae bacterium, assembly GCA_045600225.1. GTDB lineage: Bacteria > Bacteroidota > Bacteroidia > Bacteroidales > Paludibacteraceae > UBA1181. The sequence goes on along the minus strand of JAZRXL010000007.1, from coordinate 23,393 downwards.
CATCGTTCTTCTTCACAACCAAACCGTTGGTGGTGATCATGTTGGTCATCCATAGGTTGTTATCCTTGTCGAAGCAGAGTCCATCTACAAGCACGCTCATAGTGGAGCCTGCCAGTGCAGAGTTGTCTGTCCAATATTGTTTCACAGGTTTCTTGTCGTAGATCTCAAATAGGGATCTCCAAGAGGCCACATAGATTCTCTTCGGATCTGAAGGATCAACAGCTGCATCCAAGATGTCTACGAAACGGGAACCTATATTGATTGAGACGCCAGGCTCAAAATCAGACTCTTCGATATTAGTCCATTTACCATCTTCGTAGATTTGCAGGATTCCATAGTTGTCCATTCCAGGAATATCGAATGGTCCACCGCTACCTGTCACCAATTTGCCGAATTGGTATTTTACAAAAGCGATAGAGTGGGAACGAGGACCGTTAGGTATAAAGCGGTTGGCGAACATTCCATCTTTGTATTTGAAGAGGTTGAACTTTCCATTGGTGAAATCAGCAAAAGTCTTTGCCTTTGCCATCCAGTAGGATTTAGAGGCAGGGGTATAGATCACATCTCTCACATAATCAACGAAGAAAGACTCTTTCAATGCGTATGAGGCATCGAAGTTGTAGACGGTGTCATTGTCTGCGATTGTCAGGTTTTGTCCGTTGGGTGAGATGGAAGTGAATTTCTGAATTCCCATAAAAGCAGTGGTTATGCCCTTATCCACTTTGTAGATTGAGTCGCTTCCGACCAATACGAGCTGGTTATTGAAAGCGGTTATGGTAGTAGGAACGTAACTCAAATATTCCACATCCTCCCATTGCGAGTAGTCTGCCAAGTTGCTGTTCTTCATAGGAGCGCGGCGAATACCCTTAGGAGTGAGGGCGTAGATGGAGTCGTTGATGATCTCAACCTTGTTGACAGAGACATAATCTCCCTTTTCTCCGATGATGTAAGTGTCTGCGATCTCCTCCTTTTGCATATCTACAGCTACGATACCCAATCCGCAAGCGAGGTATGCGTACTCTTTGTAGATGGTGATGCTATTGATCTGTTTGCTGTTGATCTCTTTCCTCTTGAAATCGGGGATGTTGACAATGCCTTGATTGCCGAGGATATCGATGTTGCTATTATCGTAGGTGATAATAAGAGCATCCAATAGGCTGTTGTAAGCCACTTGGTTGATATAGCAGTCGGACAATCCGTTCACTTTTGTCAAAGTCTCGATGCTTTCAAACTCCTTGTCGACAGAGAATAGGACACCGTTGCCAAGGGCATAGACCTTGTCTTTGGATTGGATGACATGCTCCACGTCGTTGTAGGAGAAGAAAGACTTCCAGGTTCCCATTTCCTCAGCAAAGGAGAAGGAGAAACATAGAAGTAGAGAGATAAGAGCACACGAGTGTTTCATAACTTATCAAATTTTGGCATGAAGGAATTGAAGAAGTTTCTCTACGGCCCTTCCTCTGTGGCTAATGCTGTTTTTCTCGGCCATTGAGAGTTCTGCGAAAGATTGAGAGTAACCGTCAGGTTGGAAGATTGGGTCATATCCGAACCCTTCCGAACCATGTTTTTCGGTTAGGATTTTACCTTCTACGATGCCTTCGAAGAAATACTCTTCGCCTTCCCAGATGAGGGAGATGACAGTTCTAAAACGAGCTTTTCTGTTCTCTTTGCCACAAAGATTCTCCAACAATTTTTTCATATTGGCTTCAGAATCCTTGTCGATACCTGCATAGCGAGCAGAAAGGACGCCAGGCTCGCCGTTGAGAGCCTCCACTTCCAATCCGGTGTCGTCGGCAAAACAGTTGCATCCGAACTTCTCGTAGAGGTAGTGGGATTTCTGACTAGCATTACCCTGCAAAGTGTTGGATGTTTCGGGTATGTCATCGAAACACCCCAATTCGTTAAGTGTCTTTATTTGTAGCGTATTGCCCAATTTGTTCCTTATCTCCTCCACCTTGTGGGGATTGTTTGTGGCAAGAACTAAATCTTTCATTTTCCTTCCAGTTATATTATTTTACAAAAATAACGATAATTGTATGGATTTAAGAATTTTGGAATAGAAAATATAGAAAAAACATAGGGGTTTATTCAAGAAAAAAAATCAGAAAAGGAGATAAAAAATAACGGTTTTATCGGTTTTTTTGCAAATGAAACCTGTTTCCACCCTAAATGAAACATCATTATCCCTCGTAGGTTCGGCATAGCATGTATATTTGCAAATGTAAACGGAAAAGAAAATAATTTCGTTCTCAGGAAACATTTATACTTTAAAATAGTAACCACAATCACTCTGTGAAGAGCTAGTTGTGGTTTTTGTTTTATATAAATCTTTGAGAATAAATATAATTCGTTTTTTTTCCTATTTTTGTAGACCATATAATATTACACATGAAAAACACATTGATAATAGTAGTGCAATTGTTATGTTTTGCAGTTGCGTCCTACGCTGCACCGCAACAACCAGGGGGCGTTTGCAGACACGAATTCCAAGCAAAAGAGACTGTCGTTTTTTGTGAAGAGGAGGGTTATACCACCTATAAGTGTAGAAGGTGCGACTCCACCTATGCAAAAGTGGTACCTGCAGCTGGTCATGATTACCGAGATGAATATGTAGTAACCAACTGTGAAGAGGGTGGCGTGATTCACTCTGTTTGCAGCCGGTGTGATAAGGAGGTAACATCCTTTCTCGAACCACAAGCTCATAAATATGATTCGAAAGAGACGCCTGCTACCTGTCTTGCGACGGGTAACATTGCATATAAGTGTAGAGTCTGTGGCAGTGGATATACGGAGGAGTTGCCTGCGTTGGGACACGCTTACACTACGACTGTGATAGATCCAACCATTCATGAGGATGGCTACACACTGCATAAATGTACAAGATGTACGGATAGTTTCAAGGATGGTTATGTAATAAAATTGGATGCAACTGACTATTTCAAAAACGTACGTTTCAGTGAGATAATGCCTTGCAATACCTCTACCATTATTAATACAGATAACTACAATTTCTCCGGTTTCATCGAGTTTAAGAACAATGCGAATTATCAAATCGATTTGTCACAATGTGTTTTGACCCATTTCAAACTTACAACCAAAGGAAACTTCAAGGAGAAGTGGGTTTGGCAAATCGAAAAGGATGTTGTGATTGGCAAATCGGGTTATACAATGGTGTGGATGGATGAGTCGACTGGCAAGAACCATTCACCTTACAAGTTGGATACGGATGGAGGTTACCTTACACTTACTTACGATGGAGTGTTGATCGATTCGATTGCATACGGATATACCGACGCACATGTATCGTACGGAAGATTTGGTGGCGAGGAGGGATATATGCAACCCTCTCCATTGAAGGATAACACTTTTGTAGTGTCGGACTTATCTTCTAACAATAGATGTGAGGCACCTGAGTTCAGTGAAACGCCCGGTGTTCTTTCCCGTGCTGCGGATGTGAGACTCTCATGTGCCACAAGTGGTGCTCTAATCTATTACACCTTAGATGGAACAGAACCATCGGTTACCAACGGACTGCTTTATTCAACGGCTATTTCAGTGAAAGAGAATACTAACATAAGGGCTGTCGCTGTCCATTCCGATATGTTGCCAAGTAAGATCTCCACAGGTTCTTATATCTTCGAAGATCAGAAACATAGTGCGTGTGGTGGTTTTACGGTTCCGATTGTCTCCATAACCATCGACAACTTATACTACAACGATCCGATGGTGGGTATGTTTGAAACAGGTAAGAATGGAATCTCGGGCGAGAAGGATTGTCAGAGGACTGTTTCGAATGTGAACCGAGATTGGGAGAGACCGTTGAACTTTGAGTATATCGTGGATGGCGAACAGGTTTTGTCGCAAGAGGTAGAATCAGGTATAGTGGGTGGATGTTCCCGATTGGAGAAGATCAAGTCAATTTCATTGAAGGCTTCAAAGAAGACAGGTGTTGATTCGCTTGATTATCATTTCTTCCAGTCTAAACCAGAATTGATCCATCAGACATTACATTTAAGAAATGGAGGTAGTGGATACAGTTGTGTGCCATTCCGTGATGGTTTGATGCAAACATTTGCGCATGGAATGAACATCGACTACCAAGCCTATCAGCCAGTAGCCTACTATATGAATGGAAAGTATGTGGGAATGATGGCACTACACGAGCGTACCAATGCAGATTATGTGAAGGCGAACTATGGTATCGACGAGGATAAGATTGATATGATTACTGTTTCGGATCAGTTGGGTATCAAGGCTTCTCGTGGAGATATGGAGGCCTACAACGAGTTGATCGATTATCTAAATCATAATAGTCCTGCAGGAGAAGGATATTACGAAGGAGCCTGCGAGCGAATGGATATGGATGAGTACATCGACTATCAGATCTTCCAACAGTTTATTGCCAATGCCGATTGGCCAGGTAACAACACGAAGATTTGGAGGAAGAAAAAGGATGGTGTCTTCCGTTGGATTGTGTTCGACACTGACTTTGGATTTAAGTTGTGTTCCGATTGGGGTGGATCTAGCAGTAGGAATATGATCGAGTGGTGCCAAGGAGTTGGAACCACCTCTTGGGCGAACAAGAAGGATTGGATGGTAAACATTTTCAAACCATTATCGCAAAACAAGAGTTTCGAGCGCAAGTTTGTAACCAAGTATCTGATGGAGCTATCCACCCGTTTTACGGAGGAGAACATTAATGCAGTGTTTGATAGCATTACTGATTTGGTATCGGGTGAGTATTGCGCCTATTTGAGTACGGATGCAGTAAGGGCAGCCAAGGATATGCGTACTTTTGCCTTGGCAAGACCAGCTAAAATCTATGGACACATCAATTCTTATGTAAAAGGAGGAGGCGTGATCAGCCTTTCTGTAACCTCAAATGTGGAGGGAGCCATCTTAACACTTAATGGGGAGGAGTTTTCACAATTTGATGGTATGTATATTTCAGGCTATGGTTTCGACCTAAAAGCAGCAGCGCCAGAAGGGTATAGATTTGTAGGTTGGAATATCTCCGACGAAGCAAAGATGAAATTGGCCACGAAAGAGGTAGGTATCGATAGATTGTCTGGTTCCCTTTCAGGAACACTTTCGGGCGAGGAGAATATTGTGGCGGTTTTTGAGAAGAGTAGTGCCATCACATCGGTGGATGATCAAGAGGTGCAGAGCGTGCGACTCTATCCGAATCCAGCACATGATTATGTGAATATAGTGACTTCGGAGAAGGTATTACGAGTTACATGCAACGACCTTCGCGGATGTGTGATGAAACAGGTGTCGGATGGTTCGATGCAGATGGATGTAAGAGATATTCCGTCAGGAATCTATGTGATGAAGATTGAGACGGAAAATGGAATGTCATGTCAGCAGTTTGTAAAGGAATGATGAAGAAGGGGTAGTAATCTATTGCCGAATTCTGGGGCTCTGTTCATGAATAAAATTCATTTATGTAATCTGTAATTCACTATTATTTTGTATTTTTGCGTCATATTTTATACAAAAAGAGATGGCAAACAGTTTTGAAATGATTGCTAAGACCTTCCAAGGGTTGGAAGAGGTGCTGGCTAAAGAATTGCAGGAGTTAGGCGCCGAGCAAGTTGAAATTATAAAAAGGGGAGTGCGTTTTTACGGCGACCAAGAGTTGATGTATAAGGCGAATTTCAGATGTCGCACGGCATTACGAATTTTAAAGCCTTTCTTCAAGTTCGAAGCGAACGACACTGAGGAAGTGTATAACATTGTAAAGGCGTATGATTGGTCACAATACTTAGACACGAAGAAGACATTTGCCATTGATTCTGTTGTTTTCTCTGAAACATTCAAACATTCCAAGTTTTTAGCATATAAGGTAAAGGACGCCATTGCAGACCATTTTATGGAGAAGTTTGGCGAAAGACCTTCTGTTAGAATTACCAATCCAGATATTCAGTTGAACATACATGTATCGCAGGAGACTTGTACTCTTTCATTGGATAGTTCTGGAGAGTCGCTTCACTTGCGTGGATATAAGACAGAGCAGACTGAGGCTCCAATCAATGAGGTATTGGCGGCAGGTATGTTGAAATTGGCAGGTTGGGACGGTCAGACGGACTTTATGGATCCGATGTGTGGTTCTGGTACCATAGCTATTGAGGCTGCCATGATGGCTTTGAACATTGCCCCAGGAATCTATCGTAAGAGTTATGCTTTCGAGAAGTGGCCTGATTTCAACAAGGATCTTTTGGATGCTTTGTTTGAGGATGATTCGGAGGAGCGCGAGTTCAATCATAAGATTTATGCATCAGATATCTCATCAGCAGCTCTACGCATTGCAGAGGGTAATGTGAAGAGTGCAGGTTTGAGTAAGTATATTGAGTTGTCTCACCAACCATTCCAAGGTGTGGCTCGTCCTGAGACAGAGACAATGATTATGTTCAATCCTCCATATGGAGAGCGTTTGAAGGTGAATAGCCTTGTTACGTTATATGAGGAGATTGGTGCTAAGTTGAAGCAAGACTTCACAGACATGTCTGCTTGGATTATCACTGTTCCTTGTGAGGCTACAGATCGTATTGGTTTGCGTCCATCAGTAAAGTACCACTTGTTGAATGGCTCTATCGAGTGCGAATTCCGCAAGTACGACCTATTCAAGGGTCGCCGCGATGAGTATTTGAAGGAGCGTGCCGATAAGAAGGAGGAGATGGCTGCAAAGCAAGAGCAAGAGGAGACACCTTCTTATAACGACAGAAACGGAGTCTTTTTGCGTCCGTTTGAAGATCGTTGGCAGCGTGAGTCGAAAGACGAGAATGAGTTGAGCGAGTATCAACGCCGTCGTCACGAATCGTTTGCCAAGAGAGAGTCTTACGAGCAGAGACAGAAGGAGCGTGAGGAGCGTGCCCGCGACAGCAAGAGAGAGTTTGGTCGTGGAAGAGAAGAGGGCAGACCAAGTAGGGATAGAGGTCCTCGTCGTGAAGATAGAGAGGAGAGAGGAGAAAGAGGTGATCGTAAATTCTCACGCAGAGAGGGTAGAGGCGATGATCGTCGTGAGTTCTCAGGAAGAAAAGATTCTTTCAGAGGCAAGTCTGGCGAAGGAAAGAGATTCGACAAGGGTGGACGTTCAGAACGCGGAGGCATGAAGAAAGATTACAAGGGACCACGTCGTTTTAGGAAAGATGAAGAGTAACGAATAGTTATCGACGATATGAAGGAAAGGAGATGCGATGGTTCGTATCTCCTTTTTTGTGTATATAGGTTATAAAAAACAAAAAGAGGTGAACGGAAGGTCACCTCATGCTTTTATTGGTTGTTATAGTGTTATTTCCAGTAGTTCTTTTTTTCAATAGTTATCTGTCTAAGTTAAATTGTTGCGTGTATTAAGAGTCGCTTATATCTCTAAATCTTTATTCTGTTTACAAAGATACAAGAAAACATAAAAAATGCAACTATTTAATGAAATATTTTCAATTTTTTTGCGTTACTGGCGTTGATATTTGTCTATCATAGTGTGGAAATTTGTCAATGAAATAATGTTTGTAGTTGATAGACAGCTGATTAGACCTTTTTATTAAAAGAAAGCGATTGTCATAAAATTAAAGAAGGAAATGTTTCACAACATCTCCTTCCTCGTAGATAATATAAAAAATCTTCCTGAAAACTATACATTGTTTTTATTTTATTAGTTTAATACTCCAGCCATTCACTATCAGAAGATAGTTTCCGTGAGGCATATTCTCTGTTTGAAGTATGGCTTCATCTTCAGCCTCGCCTGAAAGTAAGTATCGTCCTGTTTCATCCATTAGTGAATACATAAACGTCTGTTTCTCCCATTGGATGTGGATGCTATGAGAAAAATGAGTTGGGTAGACGGTCGGTCTTAAAGGATGATTCATAACCTCCTTTTCTTCCGGACCTAGGAAATGGGTTTGATTTGTAAAAGAAGAGTAGGTTGATCCATTAGGTATTGTAATGGCATTGCAACTAATGGAGGATTGGCAACCATTGGAGTCTGTGATGGTTAGTGTAATGTTGTAGGTTCCCTTGTTATAGAAGTAACAGTCTGGATTTTCTAAATAGGAGTCGAGACCGTACGAAGGAACTTGTTTAGGAGTGTTCATACCATCCAATAGGTGCCAATGGAAAGAGGCAACATCTCCGATAGAGGTGTTGTTAAACTCGACAAGGTCGCCAGGTTCAATAAACACGCTCTCCTCTTTTGTGTCGTAGGTATGCTTGTTCACAGTAAATGTGAAGTCTGCTTTTACCTCTTTCAGAGGGATGTGGATGGTCTTTGTTGTTTTTGCATCCGTCCTTTTGGAGTATCTGGTAATGGTAATGTTGAACGGTTCCTGCACATTTTTAATGAGAATATGATTATTCGTTCTTTCGTTTTGATAATATGAGGTGTGAGAAATAGTATTGTAGCTCATTGACAGATTTGCATCATTACTATAAGCATATTCATATTCACTATTGATGAAATAGCCATCCTCTGTTTTAAATCGACAAATAATATCCAAGCTATCTCCTTTGCAGGTTAGATTCTTTAAAAAGATCTCCTCGTCTAAAATCTCTGGCACATCGATAGTGGTTAGTTGGATAATATTGCTGGTGTCTGCACCGCAGGCATTCTCTGCTATTAGGCGAAGGTGGTAATTTAGTTCGAAATTACTAAAATCGCGACCGACACTATCATTCGAAACCGATGCTTTTAAGGTGTTCCACCTTTCGTCTCCCGAATGATACTCCCAACTAACTTTGTTTGCGTAAAACACAGAATCTGCCAATCTGATCTTCATGTCGGGAGTACATTCTATTAGAGAACTTGAAAGTATAAGTTCTCGTTCAGTGAAGAAACTGCTATCTCCTGCAAAATGAAGGGTGCCAAGTTTAGGTAGTTCAGAAATGGATAACGAAACCTCGTTGCTGTAAGATTGGTATTCATCAGAAGTTGTTACGCGTCTGAACCAGGTCTTGGTATTGACAGGGTTGGGGGTATAGTTTGCCGTTGTGGCTCCTGCGATATTCACATACTCTTTTATGAATTCATCCCTATACTGCCACTGGAAAGCGTATTCTTCATTTCCTCCTTCCACTTCTGTTACTTTAAAGGTTGGAACTTCTGCTCCTTGACAGATGGTTATCTCCCCCTCGCTATAGATGCGACCTCCTCGAATGGGTTTTATGGAGTAGCTGCCATAGCAACCGGCATTGTTTTGAATGTACAGACCATTGTTCTCGTACTTACTTGCAGAGTAAGGAAGCTGGGTTGTGCCATATTGTAATGTTGGTAGGGTTCCATCTCCTAAAATGGAGTAATCATCCTCTACGCTGTGATCGCGAATGGTTAGTGTTACGGAATCGCTCTTTTCATCCACATAGGTGGTTATGCTCAGATTCAAAGCCTTTGCATAATCTAAATGGTTGGTTTCTTTTCCTCGTAGTAGGATTATATTGCTCTCGTTAGATTCACAATGGTTGCTTACTACTCTTTTTACATACATTGTATCTTGAACTATGAGAGTCAAGTCCCTATTGGTTTGGCCAGATAGTCTCATCCACTCTTTATTATCGGTAGATTGATACCATTCGAAAGAGATGTCTTTTCCATCCTCTTCATTTTTATTTGGGATGGAGCCCGCTATTGTAACAATAGATCCATTGCAAGGATGGAGGTTGTCGCATGTGATTGTGTTGCGCGAGGAATCCAATGGAGAGATGTTGCTGACAGGGAAAAGGATAACATCGCTGTAGCAATAATTTTGGAAACTATCCTTAGCCATAAATAGGATGGAGTAGTTCTTGAATGTTCCCTCAAAACCATCTGCCATATAGGAAGTGTTCCTGTCATCGTGTGCATATATGCGTAGGGAGTCGACCGATTGGTCTTTGATGAGCCAAGAACACTCTTCCATTCCCAGTGTATATTCTAGATTTTGCAGTGAATCCAGTTTTAAAAGGTTGAAGGTGATGGTGAACATCTCACCTTCGCAAGGTTTTTTGTTTATAGCAAAATCGCTGATGTGTGTCTCTAACTTTTTATGTACTTTGATAAGTACGCTGTTGCTAGTATCGGCAGCGCAGGCATCGAAGACAATCCTTCTGACAAAGAAGGATCTTTTCAAAGGTGAAGTTGAAAGATTCTCGGTAGTATCTAATTTGAAGAATGTCTCATTGTCGTAAGAGTATTCCCACAGAAACCTTTTCTGCCCGTTACCTCCGCTGATAGTTCCTCCAGCAATCTCTATTGCGGTGTTGTAACAGATAGGTTTGGGTGCTACTAATGGTGCTTGTTTCAGAGAAGGGAGAGAATCGATATTGAAGTAAGTGAAGTTTGATCTGCAGCCACTGTTTTTATGAATACCCACCACGCCATATTCTGTGACGCTAAGTTCAGATACGCGTTGCAGTTTAAGCGAGTCTTGGGTGTATGACCAGGTTATCTGGTGATTGTCATCGAAGACTACCCATGTGTATGTGTAGTGTTGGGTGTCGTAGGCTTTTATGGTTAGAGCGTCTGAGTTACAACTATCCTTGTCTTGATACAAGGATGGGTTCTTGGTCTCTGCCCATAACATAAATGAGATAGGTTGACTGTATACTTCTTCGCACTCATCCACATAGTGGGCTCGGATGTGGATAATGTTGTCTTTGGTGATGTCGATGCCTAAGTCGCTATTGTAGTGAACGCTATATTCCAAGTCGAGTCTCCTATTGTTGAAAGGAGATGGAATAGAAAGAGGTTTGTACTCTTCATTGTTGATGGATATTTCCCAGCCGTATGAGTAACCATCAATACCTACATGTCCGTAATAACCTCCAGTTGGAAGAGTAGAAGTGACAAACGGAAGTGAGTCGGATTGACAGAAAGAGACATTGTCTGCTTCTATATTCTCCAAAGAAATAATTCCTGGTTGGAGTGTCTTGTATAGAAGTAAGGTTACCGTATCTGAGTAGCACTCCCTTCCGCTCTCTGTTGTAGCCGTTCGTCGGATTCTGTAGGTTGAAGCATCTTCCTTAATGAGTTGGTTGATGACTACTTCGCTTAATGAGTCTGGGGACGTGGCATCAGAGATGTTGGTCCAGATGCTTGCATTCTCGTCTATGCTGATTTGCCATTGGTACGAGAAGTTACGGGGAACTCCACTTGTAGGAGCGAACGATATGCCGCTCGCAGGTTTACCGCTTGTAATGGTCTTAAAGTTTCCGTTTCTACAGGTGAGTTGATCCTTGTAGATGAATCCACCATTGCTTTTTGTGCTAAAATTCAGAGGTATGGCAAGTGCAGATGAGAAACATCCATTTTCGCTGTTATCTCTCCTTTTTAGGTAGATGGTTGTCGGTGTCTTTTCTGTTATTGGATCAAAAACGACAAGCTGATTGTTGGCAACAATCGTATCTGTGCAACTTTCGTTAGCGAACCAATAGCAGTTATATCCTAATTCAGTGTAGTTTATGCTTAACACATCACCCATTTCAATACCTTCTGTGATGCTCTTTCCCTCAGGTGTAGTTGCTTTAATGACTACCTTGTTGAGAGAAGGCGTTTTGTCGGAAAGGTTTTGTTTGATGGTGTTGGAGTAGGTTGTAGAGCAGCCATCACTAAAGGCTCTTCTGACATTGTAGGTAGTGTCTATCTCTGGAAGATTGAAAAATTGCGCATAGTCGGCCAATCCATAGTGAGTTTCTGCTTTCTCCCACTTCCCATTTTTACCATACTCGAACCAGGTTTGGAAGTCGGCCGCCTCTTTATCGTAAAGGTAAGGACCAAATGCACTATTGGACCATAAATCATATAGTGCAGAGGAAGGAGAGAGTGTTCCGTCAATTAATGCACCTGATTCACCGGCGCAGTATACTTCCTTTTCCGCTTTGATGGTACCAGCTAATGATTCACTTCCGTCTAACAGAATGGAAGCAGATAGCCCTAAGGTTGGTGTTATGTAAAGGGATATGGTATCAGAGGTCTCTGTTTGTTCCTCGTCATTGATGGTAAAGTAAGATACTCTATAGAATGAGATTTTTTTCTCCAATTGAATGCCAGTGGCATTGGTTAAGACAGTTTTAAGGTTGCAGGTGTCGAGTAATACGCTACTTGATGTGACTGGCAGACTTGTATTATTGGCAGAATAAAGAGTATAGGCTCTTGAACTCTCGGTTCCATTGATTGTGTAGAACCAGCGATAAGAGAGGTTGCCACCTCCGTCAGCACTGATCTTTCCTGCGTCGGCACCGCTGCAAATCCAGTATTTGTCGTCTATAGAGTTAGGAACGAAATTGTCGAAGGAGAGGTGTCCTCCATCAATATCGTACGCAGCAATTTTTATGGTGTCGTAGTTGGAGGATAGGCAACCATCGTACAAAACCTTTGCATAGTAGGTACGAGACGACTCATCTACATTATCTGTAGCAAATATTTCGCGCACCTCTGTAGTATCAATAATTTGTCGGTTGCGATCGAACCAAACATAATTATAATCATTTACAACACCCCACATTTTTGCTTTGTCACCTCTTGGAACAAGTGGAGTATAGAGGATATCGTCATTTTCTGCTAAAACCTCACTTTTCACCTGTATAGTTTTGATCTCGGAAGTGTCTCGTTGTCCACATCCATCGGTGACCACACGACAGAAATAGGCAGATTGTTTCAGTTTGTAAATGTCTTGTGATATTTGACCTACGAAAGAGACCTCCGATTGCTCGTTGATCGCCTCCCATTTTTGTTTGTCGAACGATCTGTACCATTGGTATGAGTAGTGCCTATCTCCTCCTTCTGCATCCTCTCCTTTGATGACCGCTAATGCATCGTTATAACACAAAAGTTTTGTTTGTTGATCGATGCGGCCAGACTTCAGTGGTGAATAGACACTCTTTCGGTTCGAGTTGGTGGAATAACTCCTTCCGTTATATTCCCCTTTACATGAGATGATGGCGTAAAATTCGCAGGTTTCTGTAAGGTTTCTTACATTTAGTAGTGAGTAGCCACCAGCTGCGTTCGTTCCGTTCACAACATCCAGATATTCAAAAGGAAGATTGGTACCTTCATGGATAACAGAGAAGTTCGTCATCTTACCGCTCTTGTACATCCAATCTACTTGATAGTCTCCATCTCCTCCAGCAATTTCTCCAACAGATATGGTCATCATACCATTTTTAGAACAAAGAGTATCTTCAACCCTTGTAAAACCAATAGTTCCTGCTTTTAACTTTTCAAATACATTGAAATGGTAAGCAATCGTGTCGGAGGCGCAATTTCCTTTTCCGTTAGAGACCATATAGATGTAAACTGTGTTTTCACCCGCACCAAATCCTTTCCCTGAGTTGTTTAATGTAACAGGGTTGCCGGGGGTCCAGCTGGAAGATGTGAAAGATGGATCGCAACTCCAATAGTAGGTGTTGTTATAGTCTTTGGGTATGCATAGTGTAATGTCAGGAAGTGTTAGTTCATCGAATATGTTATTGCTGGTTAGTACAATGTCGTTTTCAGACAATGTCGCTCCTGCATTGAATAGCAGTTGAATTTGATTGTCGGATTCGCTTTCTACACCACAATGGTTAGTACATACAAGTTTGAAGGATGTATTGTTATTGTAGTTCTCTAAATCGACAGAGCAGAGAGGTGCATCTGTTCCCACTGTTCCTCTTTGACTAGGCACGGGTTCCCACTCGCCTTCGCCTACGCGTTGTAACCATTGATAATCTTTAGCTCCCGTGATAACAGAATCTGCCGAGAGTGTGACCAATCCGCTCTCGCCTTTACATACATAAAGGATCTTTGAAGTGCTGGATTCGTTCATAAAAGATATGGAGTTTACTTTTACAGAACTGATGCCTTGGACGACATGAATATCGGAAATGGTTGATTGTTTTACTCCACCAGTGGGAGTGAATGAGAGTTTGCATCTATACTCTTGTGTCTCGTCATTGTTTATAATCACTTTGATGGATGATGTAGAACCGCAGGTGCTCCAACTTTCACGACCTTTTTTATACCATTGGTATGTGAATTTCGAAGCAGGGATGGTTTTGTTGTCATATTTCGGAAGCTGATCTTCGTTAATAGAAAGAGTGATGCTGTCTCCGATGCATGAGGTGGTTTGGTCGCTACTTGAACTAGACGAGAGGATGATAGGTACACCGTCAAATCCTTCATTCAGAAGAATGTCAATTTGTTCGGTGCTTTTGCAACTCTTTAGTTTGGGTCCAATATGTTCAATGGAGAAGGTGGCAATATTATCTATGAAAAGATCTGAAGTGAGGGAATAGTTCACTCCTCCGAGAAAGTTCTCGTTGGATTTTACCTTTTTCCCGTTCAGCCAACAGTTGATTTTGTCGGAAATAAGAATCTCCTCTGACAAGATATTGATTGCGACACTATTGCCATCATTTAACTCTTGCGCGTTGATTGTGGAAGGGGACGCTGATAAAGAGAAGGTTAAATCTTTCTCTACATATACGTTTTTGGAAACTGACGTATTGGTATAGGCGTGGTGTGTACAGTTTTTGTCTGAAATGGACACGCTGAAAAATGCAGTTTTTGTTAAAGCGGGGGACGTAAAGTTGGGTTTGCTGCTCTCACCGATGTTTATGGTTGTGTCGATGGGTGTCATACTCCACGAATATTTATACTCACCGCTTCCGCCATAGACCTCTTTCTCGTCGAAATGAAGACTTACACTCTCTCCATAACAGATGGAGTCGCGGTCGGTTTTTAGTTTGACGACAGAGATGATAGGGTAGGTTTTTATGAGAATGGTATCGTCTACACTTTGGCAGAAATTGCCATTCACATATAGATTAGCTGTACGTACAACAGTATATAGATTGTCCGGATGGTTAAAATCGGAAGAGGATAGTGTATTAGCAGTGTATTTCGGATTTAGAGTAGTTCCGTTTGCTCTCCATACGTAACTAATATCGTTATCGGTTTTCTCATTTGATGAGAAGATGTTCACCACATTTCCGTAACAAACATGGTAGGTGTTGTCTTTGATAGAGAAGCCATCTGATGTCGCCTCTAGTTTCGAATGAGCCAAAGGTTCTGTCGTCTCTTCTTGATTTATTTTCAAGTTGGTTGTTTTCTGACAATCCCCCTTTCGTTTCAATACTTGGTATGAAAATGAACCCATCAGAGGAAGTTCCACCTTGTGCACATTTCCCATTAATGTGTCTTGATCAATGATGATTCCATATTCATAGTCTGCTTGTGTGTTAAGCCTGATTTCAACCATACTACCTCTTACTTTACAGTTGCCATAGGTGACATCTTCACTTCTGAAAGAGAGGTTCTCTCCCGATGTGATCTTTATTCCTTCGGCAGAGTAGATAGTGTCTCCACAGAACTCTGTGGCGGCATATAAGATGGTGTCTTTGGTGATGTTGAGGCTGTGGTTGTCATTGTCGAAAGGATGTATCTCACCACGGGTGTTCTTGTAGGCATAGAATGGGTGGAATTTGTATGCCTCCTCTTCAAGAACATTAGCGTTCTCGTACGACTGGGATAGATGTACGGGTGTGTTGTGGCAAACGAAGAAGTCGTCTGTTGAATCTTCTGCTTGAATGTTGAGTATGGGCTTGGTGTATGGTTTCACGCAAAGAATGTTGCTGAACGATTTGATGGCACTGCTTTCGGAAGCTCCTTTGTTGATGGATGTGGCCATTCTTCTGAAGTAGTATGTTTTGCCAATGGTCCGATTCCAAATGTTTTCTTCGATAGAGGAGGTTGATAGGGTTGCACCAGCTTGGTTGCACATATTTATCCAATTAACAGTATCGTTGGAGTATTGCCAGACATAGCTATATGTGCTGTCTCCATATCCTCCAGACACAAATTCGCCCACCATTGCAGGGTTGCTGTTTGAACTACATGAGTAGATACTCTCAACATTAGGGTTGTGCTCGAATTCAATCCGATTGTTAAAAATGTCACTCAAATAGTTGATATCCACATAAACAGGTTCGCTTACACATCCTGTGATGATATTTTCCTTTTCAATTTTGATGTAATCATCTTTCGATTTATACCACTCGTTTGTGGTTATGTAACTTGGAATGGTATGACCGAACACGGCATTGATAGAAGATCGCTCTGTCCACAGAAACTCTCCATCTTCGCCTTTTTGGTTGCTTCTGTAGGTGATGAAGTAGCGGCAAGAGGACTTTTGAGGATCGTTGTCACCGATTCTTATAGTGATGTTTTGGCCTTCTGGTGCTTGTATTCTAAGGATGTTATTGTCTCCGTTGTAATTTGCACTACCTCCCTCCACTTCAATACTGTTTTTAGCTAGTTGAGGCTGTTCAGAAATTTTGAGTGTGATGGGGAATTCCAATTTGTTCTTACATCCGTCTTCTACAGTGATTATCGTGTTGATATCTTTCTCTGCTTGTAAGATGAAAGGAATGGAGAAGTGGTCGTCAACAATGGTCTTGTTGAATGATTCTTCTTCCGATGAGGCACTAAATTTAAAAGTGTATTTGTCGTTGTATAGAGCTCCATTTTCGATGCTTTTATAGACCTTCCCGTTTGATGGTACGAAAAAGATGGAGATGGAGTCTGCTATTAAAGTGTTTTGACAGATTTGTGGATACTCGCTTGTTGCGAAATTGCCAGAAAAAATAGGTTGATAAGGTCTTATAGTTACATAGTTGTTGTCTCCATTGGCATAGACCTTTCTGTTACCGAAATTTCTGATAAAGACAACTTGTCGGAATCGGCTCTCTGTTCCAGGTTTTATTTTGGAATTCTCCCAAATTAAGTCGGGGAGGTTTGTGTCGCTGTTTAGGTTGTCAGTGATTAATGTCCAAGTGGAGTTGACAGATGACTGATGCTCCCATCCGTATTCGATTTGGTATACCGATTTAGGTGTTTTTATTCTGTCCCAGTCAATGGCTTTTCCTTTGATGGTAAATGTTTCTGGTTTATATTCATCATATTCATCATTTGTTTTTTTCCCTATTTCAGGGCAGATGAATTGAACCAACTCATTATCGTTAAATCCTTCCAACGATAGCGTGTCAATAGCTTGAATTTTTATTGTGTTGCTGTGACAACTAAACTCTTTGTTGGAGTAGGTCCTGTACACATATCGATTGCTATTGCTTGTGATGGTGTTATTTCTGTCGAGGAATTGTGAGTATCTTAAATATTTGTCATAACCAGCAGTCTTGTTGGAGACTATGGTGCTCATTTTTGTGAGTTCTTCCGCTTCGCTATTGATGCTCCAAGTTAACCATTCGTCGGTGGACAGATCGAATATGTTAGGATTCTTTTTGCTGATGATTGCATATTGTATGTTGCTATTTGCATTGTATAAGGCGTATATGGGACTAGCATTTTCTGGGGCTATGTTTGGCATAATAGACTCGTCAACAGTTATCTCTCCTCCATTGCAGGTGTACATGTTGAAGTTTGTGTGATATTGAAGGTCTTTCCCGTGGTCGTGTCCTTTCTTGAATTTGCAGTCGATATGAAATAACAAGGTCACTCTAAACTGAATATGTTTGGTGCTATCGTTTTCATCCAACCCTAACAGTTGACCTACTGTGGCAACGGTTGTATACGTGTAGTTTAGGGGATTTAGTAATACATCGTGTCCTGTAATATTCCTATCCTCTACCTCAAAAGTTTTGATGTAGATGCTCTCTTTTTCGTACTCAATGTATAGGGTGCATTGAGTTTTTACCTCTGTCACCTTGTCCTCTGAGAACCATCCGTAACCACCGGTATTTAGGGATAATAGTGGAGTTGTGTAATTAATTGTCAGATGATCGTTTTTTTGATAGTAGGAAATAGGAGATGATACGCTACCAGGTCTTATCTCGACGATCTCGTTTTGAATTTCTCCCTGTGCGCTAAACAAAGGAAGCAGTAGTAAAGTTAGTAGTAGAATGATGTTTGTTTTTTTCATAAGAGGTAAATTTTATTCGATATAAATAGTTTTACTTGTCCATGTGCTCCAATCTCCCCAGCGATCTTTGCATCGTACATGGATTGTATGATCTCCTTTCTCTTGAAAAGCATGTTTGATGGAAGATTGTTTCGTATAGGTGATATAGGTTCCGTTATAAGCACCCTTCCCTTCATCTTTTACGGGTCCCTCCTCGTATGCATAACCACTTCGGTTATTGATTATTACCCCATCAATACAATATTCGTAACCTATGATTTTATCTCCATCCGGATCGATACAATCGGTTACAATCTCTCGATGCAACTCATGTCCATTTACTTCCAAGAGATGAAAGTCTGATTTGGGAGGACGGTTGCCATATAGAGACATTAGAATATTGCTGGATCCGAACTTCCCCAACGCATTGGCGGCAGATATTGTGATAATGGCATTGATAGCAAGGCTGTCTTCATCGAGACCTACATGGGTTCTGTCTCGAAAGTCATAATATTTCTTATAGTTAGTTGTCTTTTCTATGATTAGTATTTTGTTTCTGTTAGTGTCAATTTCAACGGATAATTTATTGGCAAAATGAGTGAAATCAAACTCAGGTTTGTGGTCATTTATTGCCCAATGATCTGGGTAGCCATCCTCATCATAAACGATCTCCACAGCATTGTCCCCCCAATAGTATCCGTCCGGTCGGTTGTTGATGCGAGCTTTGATCTCTGTGTGGAAATCGGTAATCTGTCCGTAAGGATCATCAAAATTGTAGTCGATCTCAACAGTGTCACCCCAAGAGAGTTCCACATAGATGTATCTTTTCCCATCAATGGTAGAGTCGGCTGTTGAGTTGAGAGTAATGATAGGTTCCTCGCTATGATTGAAAAAATAATCTTCGCGAGTGTCGCAGGATGAAATGATTCCACATAATAAGAGGAATACGATAAATTTATTGTGTCTCATAAAAATCAATTATGGAAATTATAGCGAACGCCTAATGTGAATAGTGGTTTTAAATATTGATCATCGTTTCCAAACACGATGTATTCTTGTGCTTTCAAGGCAAAAGAGAGAAAAGACCAAGGAAATACTTCCCAGCAGAAGCCTGCATTGGCTCCATAGACGAAACCTTTCTTTTCTAAATTAAGGTCCTTGCACTCCCATTTGTCACAACCGATGTTGGCTGCAAGGTTTAGGGTGATATACGACCATCCCCAAGGATTGACTGGCGAGTAATCGACACCTGGCGAAACCAATATTATATTGGTGAAATCAGAGTGCCCAAAAGTGGCCATTTCATGGTCTGCTTCTACACTTAATGCTATCTTAGGATTGAAATGATAATTGTAGGTTAACCCAAAATCGCATTTGTTTTTGGTACCAATGCCTCCCCTCAAGCCTATGGTATGAATACCTTTTACATGCGTTAGATCTTGTGCTTGTAAAGAACTAAACATAAACGAACCAGCAAGCAACAAGAGGTAAACTAACAGATTGGTTCTATTTTTCATCTTAATTACAACAATTTGGTAAATTTATGTTGCAAATATAATTATTTTTATTTTAGAAAATAGAATAATATTGAAAAAATATAAAATATAATTGATGTGATCTATAAATTGTTTATAAATGTATGTATAGTGTGTTGTTGTGTTAGGCTTTTATCAATAATTTAATATTATCACTTTATCCATTTTTACGTCCCATTCTTCGTGAGGGATTTCTGGTAATATTTGGCAAGGAAAGCAGATGCCTATTTTAGGACAATTCATACGTTTGAGCAACTTGTCGTAGTAACCTTTGCCTCTGCCTAAGCGGTTGCCCGAACGGTCGAAGCCCATACCAGGCACTATGACCAAGTCTATGGAAGCATATTCCGTAAAACGATCTCCTACGGGTTCGTCTATGTCGAAAGCGCCTCTCTTCATGGATTCAATGCCCTTAAATTCACACACCTCTGAGTCGTCGCCAATCACTACGGGAAGGAGAATCTTCTTCTCTTTACTCCATCTTAGAATGAAATCATGTGTGTTTACCTCATCAGGTAGAGACCAAAAGAGTAGTACGGTTTTTGCTTCAATGAAAGAGCTCTCTGCTTCTACGGCTTGCAAGACTTTTTTTCCATAGTAGTCCTTTTCCCAGCCATACATGCCTTTAACTTTGGCACGGATCTCTTTCCTTATCTCTTTCTTCAATTCCATTCGACTACTCTTTGATAAGTTTGACCACTTCTGTTTTGTTGGAGTAGATTACCTTCAGTAGATAAACACCTTTAGGATAATTGGCAAGGTTTAGGGTGTAAGATGTGCCTGCTGCCTTGTATGATGAGTAAAGTTGTCCGTTGGTGTTCATTAATGCTACCTCTTCAATTCTCTCTGGGGCGCTGATAGAGACCTCGCCCTTTGTTGGGTTTGGATAGATGGTAGTTTGATTGTTGTGGCACTTTTCATCTTTCACACCAGAATAGATGCCCACTTGCATTCTAGGTTCGAGCATTAGGCTCGTGTTGGATGCAAAGACTGGGTTTTTGCCGAATGGTTGCCACTCGCCATTAGCCTTGAAGTACGCAGTGTTCTTCTCTGTTTCGCTTCTGTCTACTGCATAGATAGCAAATGGATAATCGGAAGAACTTGGTATCTCGTAAACCACGAAGAAGTTATTTTTCACCACAACGGGTTGGTCGAAGTGAAGGTAGTTGTCGCGTGCCGTAAACAAGTTTTGCTCTTCGACAGTGTGCTTCCTCTTAGAATATTCGTAAGATATATCGGTAATCCTAATGCGTTGTTTGTAAATTAGCTTCTCTGGGAATTGGTCTCCCTCGTATATCTTCATCCAAATAGTATCTTTCTCTTGATAGGTTCCAACCTCTGGAATGAAATGAACGCCATAGATTGTGCCCGTCTTCTCAAATTTCTCTGCATATTCTGTGATTTGATGTGAGTTGGTGCCTGCGGCGTACTCTTTTTTCATGGATGAGTGAAGTTGGTCTTCGATATCATAGTTGGATACTCTCTCGCATGGTGTTTTGTAAGGTTCCCATCCGTCAATCTCATTCTTCTTAGATCCATTAGGATCCAACCAAGTGGAGAGTGCAACTTTGTTATTACGACTATTCCATACCTTGTTTAAGCGATAGAAAAGATCTCTGTTATTGTGTTCGCAACCAGAGGGATTGTAACCACCTGATAAGGCTCCGATGATACGGTTGTTTATATCGAAAAGAGGTGCGCCAGAGGAACCACCTTCAGTGATGCCTATTTCCCAACCGTCCACCTCCCAATGTGAGTTAGAATCGAAGGTGAAATCATCACAGCACAAGAAAGATGATGCTATGGGCGAAGATTTAGAGAGATTGTACTTAGCCACATCGCCTTCTGGATGGTGGATGGTATAGACTTGCTTGTCGATACTGTTGTTGATGTTCCATCCTGCAAAGTAAGGATTGTACTCAACAGGAGGCATCTCGTCAAGTTGCATTAACAGAAGGTCGGATGCTTTCACCATGTCTACTACAGAGGCGCCGGATAGACTCATTTCAAGAGAGCCTTGCACATCCTTCATATTGCAGTAAGGTACTTCGTAGTTAAAATAGAATACGCAAGTGGCAGCGATCTCGTTGGCATTCATTCTGCTTGAATAGTTGTTGAGGCAGTGTGCTGCAGAAAGCAAATAGGGTGTTCCATCGAAAGAGGCGTTGTTGATAAGAGAACCACTACACAAGATCTCTCCGCAAATGGTAACGAGCACGCTGCTTCGTTTGGCTATGGATGGGGCATCGGTGCAGTTGACATTTACCTCGCACTCTGCAGAAACATTGAAAGAGGGAAGCGATCGAAGGTCTTTGAACCCATGGTTCACCTTTCCGATAGAGATGTCGCCTTTAGAGTCTTTTGGTTCAATGTACTCTACAACAATACGATCCCCTTCAATAGGAGTGGTTGCCAATATGCCGCTTTCGTGGTTGTTTTCTTCGGTGAATGCGCCTAATATTTGTTGTCTGTCGGGAGAGTAGAGGAATACTCTCGCTCCTTTGC
The DNA here is from genome assembly GCA_045600225.1 of Paludibacteraceae bacterium. Lineage (GTDB taxonomy): Bacteria > Bacteroidota > Bacteroidia > Bacteroidales > Paludibacteraceae > UBA1181. The sequence continues at coordinate 1,489 of JAZRXL010000007.1, read as the reverse complement.
TCAATCTATATCTATTGAAAATAAGGTTGATGGAACGTGCGTCCTCAGAGTGGATTTCCACTCTCCAAACTTTTGTTCCGTCAGGCAGATAGGTCGTCTCGCCACTGTTTGCTGGCGTTAGATCCGTTGTGAAACCATAGGCAAAACGATAACCACCCACTTTTAGTGACAGGGAATCTTTTTTTAGGGAATCCATATCAAAAGGAGGCATTTCGACAACGCGATTGTCTAATGAGTGACGAAGAGAACTTCCTTTTAATTCTGCAGGAAGAGGAAAACCTCCCAGACTGCGTTGTGCATTTGCAACGAACGTAGTTAGCAAGAGGAGTAGTGTGACAAAATGTTTCATTGAACCCATCTTATTTTATTTTACAACCATTGACTCCGTGCATAGTATGCCCAACTTATAGAGGTCGTAGACAAATAGACTTGGAGCTGATGATTTGAGGTTGAAGATTAGTAACTTTTTCATTAATCCAAAAGAGAAAACGAATGGAGAGATAAGATGATGCTTTTTCAACCAATCTTGGTATTTCAGAATCTTGATATCCTCCCGAAATTCCTCTTTCTCTTCTATCTTATCGTAAATCACCCATAGATTGTGCATTGATGAATTGGTTTTAATGATAAAAGAGTCGGTATCATCATAAGAAAGATGATAAGCGGGATTATCTATGTGTAGGAATGGTATATGTTTCTTTTTCAGTTCCCACCCGAAGAGAGTGTCTTCATGTCCGTATTGGGTAAGTGTGTTATCGAAGTTTACAATGTCAAAAATCTCCTTTCTGATAAGACAATTGAATGCAGAGAAAGATCGATAGGGGTTTTGGTTCCGAATCTCGGCTGATCGTTCCTCTCGTGCCTTTCCGTAGAACCAACGAAGGAACATCTCTTTTGATTGTGGTCCCTCTTTGTAGCAACAACCGCCGAGGATGACATCCGCCTTTTGTTGAGTGGCAGCGTCTATGTATCGTTGAATGAAGTTTTCGTCGTAGACTTCTGTGTCGCAATCCATGAAGAGGAGGAATTCGTATTGGGCAACCGCCGCTAGTTGGTTACGAATGGCAGACCTTCCTATGTTGTGAGGCAACTCCGTGTAGGTGACGTGAGTAAGAGAAGTTAGTTGGCGGTTCTCTTCCTTATGGGAGGAAGAGCCATCATCCATCAGCAAGATCTCATACGAAAGTCCTGCAGAGTCAGCTTGACTTGCGAGGTCACGAATGAGTTTCGTAACATTGTAATTGTATATAGGAATGCAGACGGAAAGAGTCATAACTTATCTTTTTCTGCAAAGGTAGGGTATTGTATGGAAAGATGGGCATTTTAGACGGAGAAAAGCGTACTTCGCCACGGCTCTTTCATTTACCCCTATAATAAAGCGCACAACTCCCCCTACCCATAATTAATGGGAAACTGCGATTTTCAAATAATTGAAACACAACAAGTTGACATTTCAAGAAAAGGCTATTTTTTCTATTTTAGGGCTATG
>JAZRXL010000006.1:0-21102 GCA_045600225.1 Paludibacteraceae bacterium | reverse complement strand
TCAAAGGAGAAACACTAATGAGCGGTGCTTCGGCACCGCTGTGTGCGAATGTAAAGATTTTTCCTTGGAAAAATCGCATAATACCCAAGGTATGCAAAAATAAAAGAAGAAAATTCTTGTTTCAAATGAAAGAACCGTGATAAAGTTTCACATTCATTGTAAAAAAATGTTGTAAAGACCGAATATTGTGTTAAATTTGTGCGATGTATGTAAAATACGCTTTTTTCGAAAGAGAAGAATAATTTTAAAATTTAATTTAATATGGAATTCGGACATTACGACGATGCGAACCGTGAGTTCGTCATCACCAATCCCGCAACTCCGTTCCCTTGGATCAACTACCTAGGTAACGAAGATTTCTTCGGTCTAATCTCTAATACAGCCGGAGGTTACAATTTCTATAAGGACGCTAAGTTCCGTCGTATCACACGTTACCGTTACAACGGTGTGCCAATGGATAACGGAGGTCGTTATTTCTATATCAACGATAATGGTACAGTTTGGAATCCAGGATGGAAGCCATGCAAGACTCCGCTTGATTCATACGAGTGCCGTCACGGTATGAACTACACTCGCATCACTGGTTCTAAGAACGGTATCGAGGCATCAGTTCTTTTCTTCGTTCCATTGAAGACTTGGGCTGAGGTTCAAAAAGTAACTTTGAAGAATACTACTACTTACGCTAAGAAGATCAAGTTGTTCTCATTCGCTGAGTGGTGTTTGTGGAATGCTGCTACAGATATGGAGAACTTCCAACGTAACTGGTCAACTGGTGAGGTTGAGATCGATGGAAGCGTAATCTATCACAAGACAGAGTATAAGGAGCGTCGTGATCACTATGCATACTACGCAGTAGCTAATGCTAAGATCGACGGTTACGATACAGACCGTGAGTCATTCATCGGCCTTTACAATGAGTTCGCAGATCCTCAATGTGTTATGGCAGGTAAGCCAGGTAACTCATTGGCACACGGATGGTCTCCAATCGCATCTCATTATATCGAGGTTGAGCTTCAACCAGGTGAGAGCAAGGACTACATCTTCGTTCTAGGATACGTTGAGAACAAGCAAGAGGAGAAGTTCTGCAAAGAGGATTTGGCTCGTAAGAAGAGCGGTGAGTTGGTAACTTCACAAGCTTCTGATGTTACATTTGTTAATAAGAAGAAGGCACAAGAGACTATCAACCGTTTCTCTTCAGTTGCTGCTGTTGACGCTGCATTTGCAGAGTTGGCTGCTATGTGGGACAAGTTGCTTGAGTGCTACGCTGTTAAGTCAGACGATGAGAAATTGAATCGTATGGTTAACATCTGGAGCCAATACCAATGTATGATTACCTTCAACTTCTCTCGTTCAGCATCATTCTTCGAGAGCGGTGTTGGTCGTGGTATGGGATTCCGTGATTCTAACCAAGACTTGGTTGGATTTGTTCACCAAGTTCCTTCTCGTGCACGCGAGCGTATCATTGATATCGCATCTACACAATTCCCTGACGGTGGTTGCTACCACCAATACCAACCATTGACTAAGCACGGTAACAATGATATCGGTGGTGGATTCAACGATGATCCATGCTGGTTGATTTTCGGTACTGCAGCTTACGTTAAGGAGACAGGTGACTTCTCTATCTTGGATGAGCCAGTTCCATTCGATAACAAGCCTGGTACTGAGGTTTCATTGTTCGAGCACTTGAAGATTTCTTTCAACCACGTTGTTGAGAACCTTGGTCCTCACATGTTGCCATTGATCGGACGTGCTGACTGGAACGACTGCTTGAACTTGAACTGCTTCTCATGGGATCCAAACGAGTCATTCCAAACTACAGAGAACAACTCAGTAGGTTCAAAGGCAGAGTCTTTGATGATCGCTGGTTTGTTCGTAGTAACTGGTAAGGACTATGTTGAGTTGTGTAAGGAGATGGGCAAGAACGATGAGGCTGCTCGCGCTCAGAAGTGCATCGACTCAATGGTTGAGGCTGTTAAGAAGCACGGTTGGGACGGAGAGTGGTATCTTCGTGCATACGACTTCTACGGAAACAAGATCGGTTCTAACGAGTGTGAGGAAGGAAAGATCTTCATCGAGAGCCAAGGTTTCTGTACAATGGCTGGTATCGGTCTAGAAGAGGGTATGGTTGATAAGGCTATCGACTCATGTAAGAAGTATTTGGATTGCGAGCACGGTATGGTATTGAACAACCCTGCTTACACTACATATCATGTTGAGATGGGTGAGATCTCTTCTTATCCTGCTGGTTACAAGGAGAACGCTGGTATCTTCTGCCACAACAACCCTTGGGTGATCATCGGAGAGACAGTTGCCGGACGTGGTAACGATGCTTGGGAGCTATTTAAGAAGATCAGCCCTGCATACTTGAAAGATCAAGCTCTTCATAAGGTAGAGCCATATGTAAACTGCCAAATGGTAGCTGGTAAGGACGCTGCTAAGCCAGGTGAGGGTAAGAACTCATGGTTGACAGGTACTGCTGCTTGGATGTGGTTGACAGTGAGCCAATACTTGTTGGGTATCAAGCCTTCTTACAAGGGATTGCAAATCGATCCATGCTTGGAGGCTGATATGAAGGGTTACTCTGTTAATCGTAAGTTCCGTGGTGCTGAGTACAACATCACTGTAACTAACAACGGTGTACAAAAAGGTGTCAAGAAGTTGATCCTTAACGGTCAAGAGATCGCTGGTAATGTTGTTCCTATGCAACCAGTTGGATCTAAGAACACTGTAGAAGTTATCATGGGATAATATAAAAAAAGAAATCAAGGAGGCTCTTAACGGGGTCTCCTTGGTTTGTTTTAACCTAAAAAGATTAAAGTATGAAGAAAATTTTATTCAGTTTAATGGCAGTTGCAGCTCTTTGCTTGTTCTCTTGTGGAAGATCTTCAAAGCCAGAATCTGTAGAAAACATAGACGCTTCTTCTATGTATCCTGAGAATTCTCCTGTTGCTAAATTTGGTAGATTACAGGTTAAAGACTTACAACTATGTGATGAAGAAGGCAATCCTGTGCAATTGGCAGGTATGAGTACCATGGGTTGGCAATGGTGTGGCGAGTGTTACACATATGAGTCTATTGAGACTTTGGTTAACGATTGGAACATCAGCGTACTTCGTCTTGCAATGTATGTTGAAGAGGGTGGTTATAACACAGACCCAGAATCTTTCCGTCAGCAAATGTGCGACTTGATCGATATTTGTGGTGAATTTGGTATTTACTGTATTGTTGATTGGCATATTTTGACTCCAGGTAATCCATTGGATCCTAAGTACGCTGGTGCTGAGGAGTTCTTCCGTTATATAGCAAATCGTTACGCAGACAAAGACCACGTGCTTTATGAGATCTGCAACGAGCCTAATAATTGTTTGGAGAAGGATAAGGAGAAAACTTGGATCTGTACAAGAGATACAAATGTAACATGGGATATGATTGCAGAATATGCAAACACAATCATCCCTGCAATCCATAACGAGTACGATGCAGTTGGTACTCCTCATCCAATTGTTATTGTTGGTACTCCTCAATGGGATCAATTGGTTGATGCTTGTTTGAAAGTTGGTATGTGCCAAGGAAACGGAAAGGACCTTTGCGATTCTCTTCCTGCTCGCGATGCACGTCTTCAATTTGATAATGTAATGTATGCATTCCACTTCTATTCAGGTGAGCACAACGAAGGTTTCGAAAAGGATGGAAAGCCTGATTACTACAACATGTACTCTTACATCTATGATGTATTAGGCAAGTTGCCTGTTTTCTGTTCAGAGTTCGGTTTGCCTGATGCAAACGGAGATGGAAAGCTTCACTATGATCGTACTGATAAGTGGTTGTTATTGCTTAGTGGTCATAATGCAGGAAACCAAATGGTTAGTTTCTGTAACTGGAGTTTCTCAGACAACGAGAGATCTTCTTCTGCTTTGAACCCTGGTGCTTGTGCTGCTAAGAACTGGAACGATATGACTCCTGCTGGTGAGTATGTTAAGAAGGTTCTTTCAGTTGTAAATACAGGTGTTGTTGACCCGACTGTATTGAAGGAAAGCAATTTGTATACAAAATAAGATTAGGAGAAGGAAGGATGCAATTCTTTGCTCTTTCCTTTTTCTTTGTTCAAGAAATAAGAAACATATTCTAAAAAACACGACAGATGAGTAAAGTAAAAAGCTTTTTTTGTGTGGCTGTGGCAACTCTAGCCCTTGCCTCTTGTAAGCAAGAGCAACCTAAGGTGGATTTGAAGGCCTCTTATGAGTTCCAAGCAACCGATACGACTTGGAAGAGTTTGAGTCTTCGCGAGAAGATTGGACAAACCATGATGGTACAATGTTTGTTTGAGGATCATAGAGCGGCAGGTAATGGAACCATCAAGTCATTCATGGAGAAGTATCCAGTTGGTAGCATCTTCATGTGTGATTGGTATTTCAAGCCGCGTGCGAAGGGCCAAGATCCATTGGCGTTGATGTCCGCGACTTTGAAGGAGTACAATGCGGCGTCTAAATTCCCTTTGCTTGTCAGTGAAGATTTCGAAAGAGGTATAGGTGAAACCTACTCCAAATATACTCAGTTGCCTACCGGTATGGCTTTGGGTGCTGCTGGCGATAGCGCTTTGGCTTCCGACCTTGGTAAATCCATTGCGATGGAGGCAAAAGAGATGGGATTCAACTGGTTATTGCACCCTGTCTGCGATTTGAACATGAATCCTCTTCAAGACTTGGTGGTAGAACGTTCCGTATCGGATGATGCTCAGAAAGCTTTGCCAATCTTGAAGGGACAAATGAACGGTATGCATAGCCAAGGTGTGATTTCAACCGTGAAGCACTTCCCTGGCGACGGTGTCAGCATGCGTAACCAACACTTGGTGACCTCCACTAACTTTTTGTCGCAAGAGGAATGGAACGCAAGTTTTGGACAATTGTTCAAGGACTTGATCGACAACGAGGCGGCTACCATCATGGTGGGCCACATCAGAATGCCAGCTTACCAAACCGAAAAGATTCAAGGTCAATTCCCTCCTGCCACTATTTCCAAGGAGTTGATGGTCGATTTGTTGAAGAACAAACTTAACTACAAAGGTGTAATCGTTACAGACGCCTTGAACATGGGTGCTTGTGCGGGTTATTATAAGGATGAGTTGGAGGTATCCATTCAATGTTTCGCTGCTGGTGCGGACATCGTTCTTTGGCCAAGCTTGGCTTATATGGACTCTGTCGAGGCACGTATCTTGCGTGGCGAGATTCCAATGGAGCGTTTGGACGATGCAGTTTCCCGCGTTTGGGCATTGCGTGAGCGTTTTGGATTGTTGGAGAAGACTGATTCTTTGGAGACTCCATTGACTGAAGAGGCTAAACAATTTGTGAAGCAAACAGGTGACGCCATCGCTGAAAAGTCGGTGACTTTGGTGGAGAATAGCAACAATTTGCTCCCTATCAAGGCTGAGGATGGCAAGCGTATCGCTATCATTCAAGTGGGTATGGAAATGAACCCGGAAAAATTCGCAGTGACCAAAAGAGAGTTGGAGAAGCGTGGCTTCGATGTCGATTTCTTCGTGAACCCTCACTGGTACCAATGGGGTGGGAGAATCGATTCCATCAAGAGTTATGACAAGTGTATTGTCAGCTTTGACTACCGCTACTTTTATCCATTCGGAACGGGCTTGTTGAAGGACCTTGAGGCATATGCCGTTTGGACTGCCAATGCGTTGGATCCTAATAAGCGTATCGCGATCTCGTATGCGAACCCTTATATGAACGAACTGTACCAAGAGATCGTTCCAACCAAGATCAACGCATATAGCTGCGACACCTTTACGCAAAAGGCGGTGGTGAAGGCTATCTGTGGTGAGATTCCTTTCCAGGGTGTCTCTCCTGTGAAGTTGAATCGTGATGAATTAAAGTAAAATCAATAATAATTTTTAACATGGAAAACAATCAAAAGCTCTCTTTCTTAGAGAAATTCTCCTACGGTGTGGGAGATATGGCATGCAACTTCTTCTGGGGTTTGATATGCATCGCTTCCGCTTTCTATACTGAGTACTTTGGTCTAGATGCAGTGGTTGCAGGTAACATGATTTTGATCATCTCCCTCATCGATATCGCGTTTGACGTGGTGATTGGAGCGATCGCGGATAGAAAGAACTCTCGATGGGGACGTTTCCGTCCTTGGATTTTGTTCGGTCTAGTACCATTCTGTGTCATCGGTTATATGACATTCCGTACACCAGACATGGGTGACACTGGTAAGTTGATCTACGCTTATTTGACCTTCCTTGCTTTTCGTTTGATGTATTCAGTGGTAAATGTGCCTTATGGTGCATTGATGGGTGTCATCTCCGCTGATCCTCAAGAGAGAACAGATGTTTCCGCATACAGAAACATCTTGGCACAAGCTGGATGTCTTGTTAGTTATGGTTTCGTATTTACCATCGTTCGTTGGATCCAAGACCACCTTCACCAAACAGGACAAGAGGCGTTTGCTACAACAGCATTGCTTTATGCAGTTGCTGCCGGTATCTTGTTGTTCTGTACTTTCTTCTTTACTAGAGAACGTGTAGAGCCAGTGAAGAAAGAGACTTCTAAGTTGTCAGACGATTTGAAAGACTTGGGTAAGAACAAGCCTTGGATTGCTTTGACTGTTGCAGGTATTGCATTTTTGTTCTTCGTATTCGTTCACAACGGCTTGGTTGCATACTACGCTAAGTATTATGTGGCAGACACTGTGATTGTAGATGGACAAACTGAGTTTGTTGTCAATGGAACACTTTTTGGTTTCCAATTGAACTGGGAGATCGTTTCAACCATCTTGTTAGGTTTGGGATCTATTCTTACTATTGTGGGTACTATCATGATCCAAACAGTTGTAAAGAAGTTTGGTAAGAAGCCAACTTGGTTGGGTTGCTTCGTTCTTGCATCTGTTCTTTCTCTTTGCTTACTTTTCGTTCCTAAAGAGAATATCGGTCTTATCCTTTTGTTGAACTTGTTGTTCACTTTGTCAATCGGCCCATGTGGTTACATCATGTGGAGTATGTATGCTGATGTAGCTGATAACGCTGAGGTGGAGACTGGTCGACGTGCAACTGGATTGATCTACTCTTCTGCGACTATGGCTCAAAAGTTGGGTACCTCTTTGGCTAACTCAATTCCTTTGTATGCATTGGCTGCTATCGGATTCGTGGCAAATACTCAATTGAGTGAGGATATCATCTCTTCTATCAAGAACATCTACTCATTGTTGCCATTGCTTGGTGCGGCAGTTGCTATTGTAGCATTGTTCTTCTATGACATCGATGAGGCTAAGATCCAAGAGAACTCTCGTAAGTTGGCTGAGATGAAGGCTAAACAAGAGGCGTGATCTCTCTTTATGCTTACTATAGAAGGCCTATCCGATCGTCGGGTAGGCCTTTTTTTCTGTTTCACCTCCTAAAGCCATTGTTTTTTCTGATTCGTCGATAAATTATACGGTTTAGTCTCTATTTTGAAACAAAATAGATCATCTATTTGTTTTTTTCATTTTTTAACAATTACTTTGGGATTGTATTTATCAAAACAATCTTTCCTTATTGATGGTATTTTATTATGAATAATGGTTTATTGTTTATGATGATTCGAGTTATTTCTTTTTCTAATACTAAAATCTGATTTTATGGGAAACACTCAAAAACTCTCCTTCTTAGAGAAGGTATCCTATGGCGTGGGCGACATGGGATGTAATTTCATTTGGTTTCTTGTTGCGGTACATGCAACCTTTTTCTACACCGAGTATTTCGGCTTGCCGATTGGAACGGTGACTGCCATGATGGCTGTCATTACAGTGATTGACCTCTTTTTCGACGTGATAGTTGGAGCGATCGCGGATAGACACAAGTTCAAGGCGGGGCGATTCCGCCCTTGGGTATTCTATGGATTCATTCCTTTTGCCGTTGTGGCGATGGTTACCTTCTACACGCCTGACTTCAACCAAACATTGAAGTTGGTTTATGCCTTCTTCTCTTTCTTGTTGCTTCGTTTGATGTATTCCGTGGTGAATGTACCTTACGGTGCTTTGTTGGGTGTGATCAGTGAGGATCCGGGAGAGCGTGACTCGGCATCTGCTTTCCGTAACATCTTCGCGCAGGTGGGATGGTTCTTGGCTAGCACCATGTGTATGCCAGCGATCAAGTTCTTATCAGATTCCATGCATTTGCAGGGCAAGACCGCATTCTTCTATGTGGTTTGCGCTTATGCGATCATTGCTGCTATTCTATTGTTTGTGACTGCTACTTTCACTAAGGAACGCGTGGAACCTGTGAAGCAGGAGAATAACAAGATTACGGATGACCTGAAGGATTTGGTGAAGAACATCCCATGGGTAATGTTGACTTTGACGGGTGTGATGATGCTTGTGTTTACCACTTGCCACAACTTTTTGATCAACTACTACTGCAAATATTATTTGTCCACGATGACGCTGGATCCGACTTCTCCGGATGGATTCTCCTTCCATTTGATCGGTAGATTCTTTGGTCATGAAATGTCTTGGGAGACCTTCTCTTCCATCATGTTCGGATTTGGAGCCTTTATCACCATCGTTGCGACCGTGATCGCCAAGGTTGTTGTGAACAAATTTGGCAAGAAGATGACTTGGATCGGCTGCTTTGTTCTGGCATCTGTCGTTTCGGCACTCTTCCTTGTAGTTGGAAAAGAGTCTTTGGCAACCATTATTTTGTTGCAAATTCTCTTCACGCTCTTCATCGGTCCATCTAACTATCTGATGTGGAGTATGTACGGCGATATTGCGGATAAGTCAGAGGTGGAGACCGGTCGTCGTGCGACAGGAATGATTTTCTCTTCTGCCACCATGGCGCAGAAGTTAGGTAACACCTTGGCGGCTATGATTCCGGGTGCGGTATTGGCCAGCGCTGGATATGTGGCAAATGACATCAACATGAGTGATAGTATACGCAACATGATTTTGGTGGTGTTCGCATTGTTCCCAATCATCAGTGCCGTATTCTCTTTAGTATGTTTGTTCTTCTACAACATCACTGAAGAAGATGTGAAGCGCAACGCTAAGATTTTGGAAGAAAGAAGAGCAGCCGCTAAGGCTTAATCAGTTTTCAGTAGATAAAAAACAGAGATGTGATTTTTTTTCGCGTCTCTGTTTTTTTGTTAAATCCTACTTAGCAAAATCCACAGTTCTCTCTGCTAATATATTCTATCATTTCTGGTTGATGTTCTTCATTCAGTTGCACGAACGTGAAGATGCCAGTAAGGGCAGTGCGACGGTTGGGGCCATTAGGATCAGCTATGATAGTTACTTTTACGGAGAGTTTCACAGCACCCAATTCTATAGGTTCTCCTGTTACCTCTACTGTTTCGTTTAGGAAAACAGGTTTAATGAATTTGATTTTGTCGGCAGTGAAGGTATACATCTTTTTTATGGTGATACAAGTTGCCACTTCGTGTCCCACTTGGTCCATCCAGCCCATGGCCTCTCCGCCAAATAGAGTACCATTTATATTGAGCATAGATTCGGTTACGGTATATTTTTGAGTAATTACCGTATTCATTAGGTGATGGGGAAGTGTAGTCATCTGCATTCTATTTAAAGACGAACAAAAGTAACAATTTTTCCCGAAATTTTGTTTGTCGAAAAATTGTATAAATGTCATTTTTATTTGTCGATTATTCATAAATTCTCAGTATATTTATTCGACATTTATACAATAAGAGAGACGGAAATTCGTTAATATGAAAAAAAATTCCTTTGAAAAGTCCCATAAATAAAGGGGTTCAGAAATGCCATAAAATTGAGTTTTGTATTTTTATGTTATAGTATTGTCTAATTTAAAAATTAGATGTAACTTCGCACGTTCTTTTTTTAACACAGTTTATAGGAATGAACACTATATAAATGAATAAGTTAGTATAACAAAACGAAATGAATATTAATGTTTAATTTATTTACAAAATCAATGAGAACAAAGATGTTGAGAGTTGTACTCTCGGTATTATGGCTCGTATCCTCTAGTGTGGGGGTGTGGGCTGCGGATTACAGTGCTGATGCAGGTGGAATCCACTATGAACTAACCATAAATGGCCCATTGGTGATTTCGGCTAGGACTACTGGAAGCACTCGAGGTGTAATGAACAATTACCAAGGAACGTGGTATAATAGCGGTTCATCACGGGCTCCGTGGAGACGATGGACAAGCAGACACTCAAACGAAAATCTCAATGGTTCCTACTACTATTGTAATGCTACTTCCATTGAGGTAAAAGAAAATGTAACAGTGATTGGAGATGCAGGTTTTGCATTTTGTTATTACGTTACGGAAGTGAGCCTTCCAAATTCACTGACAACAATTGGAAGAGAGGCGTTTCGTCACGCCGAAAGTCTAAAGTCCATTCATCTTGGACCTAATGTTTGTACGATTGGAGACAGATGGGCTACGGACTGTTATAGTTTGGAAGAGATCACTGTAGATCCTGACAATAACTGTTATGTGGTTGATGAGTATGGTGTGTTATACACCAAAGACATGACGACTCTGGTAAAAGTTCCTCAGAATTTGAACATTTCAGAGTTGAACATTCCCGAAGGAGTTACAAAGTTTGCTACAGACGCTCTTTACCAACAAAAATATTTGACATCTTTGGTTATTCCATCATCAATGAAAACCATTCAATATGGTGCGTTGGATGGATGTCCGAATTTGCAAACTCTGTGGTTCAGATCGGAGACTGCTCCTCATTTTGAGAAAACAATTGGTAATGGTACCGATGCAAGTAACATCACCGTATACATTCCTTGTACTCCGGAAAACAGTTTTGACACAAGAAAAGGTAAATATGGTACTGAAACGGGAATTAATGTTTCTAATATTAACGCGTACCTCAATCAATATGAGATTAAAGCAATCAGTCTAGAACCAAGAAAAGGTTCTGCGAACGTAACATCAAGAATGGTTGGTTGCGAGGAAAACAACACAGCCACCATTGTGGCTAATCCTTCCCCTGGATATGAATTCTTATATTGGCAGTCAGAATTTGGAACGAAAGTATATGAGAAGACATATACTTATGTTTGTACAAGAGATGAATCATGGTATGCATATTTCTCTAATGGAGTATTCCATGTTGATGTAAAAGCGAACGACCCATCAGTGGCAACTACTGAAGGTAGCGGTGATTATGAGGTTGAGTCAAATGTAACAATCAAGGCAACAGCAACAAAGGATTGTTATACTTTTGAAAAATGGGACGATGAAAATACAGAGAACCCTAGAACATTTGTTATGGATGCGGGGTCAAAAACATTTACTGCAATCTTCTCAAAAAATGCATTTAATGTTTCCGCTTCTGTAAATGATGCTGCAATGGGTAGCGTTACTGTATACGATCAAGCTTTGAGTGCAAATGTTACTGCAACTGACGAAGTATATTGTAATGACAACATTCAGATGACAGCCGTACCTGCCGAGCACTATCACTTTGTAAACTGGGATAATGATAATGAAAAAAACAATGAGGTATTGTCATTCTTCGTTTCAGCAGATGAAAGTCATGAGGCTTATTTCGCAGCAGATGAGTTTACAATCAAGTTTAAGAATTACGATGGTACTGAACTTCAAAGTTCTGAGGAAGTTTATGGCGCAACACCTTCTTACGCAGGTGAGACTCCTGAGAAGCCTGCTACTGCTGAATATACCTATACATTCAGTGGATGGTCTCCTGAGGTGGCTACTGTAGAGGGTCCTGCTGAGTATGTGGCTGAGTTTACAGCTACTCCTAAATCATACAACTTTATTAAGATTGTAGATGGAAGAGAGACTGTAAAGTCTGTTGAATTTGGTGCTTCCGTTGAGGTCCCTGAAGACCCTTCTGACAAAGAAGGCTATACTTACATGGGATGGATGGACGCAAGTTCCAATGGTAAAACGGTTGAATTCCCATTCAATATGCCAGCTAAGGATACGATCGTATACGCTAACTATGCCGTTAATTCATACAATTTCGTAGTTGAGAATTTTGATCGTTCCGTAGAACTTTCTAATGATGTATATGAATACGGAAGTGCTGTTACTATGCCAGCAGCATCTCTTGCTCCAGTGCGTGAGGGATATACTTTTACTGGATGGTCTGACAATGTAACAACCATGCCTGCTCATAATGACACAATCTTTGCTCTTTATGAGATCAACAACCATAAGGTAGTGTTCAGAGATTCTTTGGATGTTGCTTATAGTGAGGCTGTGAACGGTGATTATGGAACAACAATCGTTCCTGTCGCTGATCCATCTCATGAGGGTTATACATTCGTTAGTTGGAAAGATGAGGAGAACAATGTTGTTGACTTCTCTACATTCACAATGCCTGATAACGATGTAAACGTAATTGCAAGTTACAAGATCAATCAATACAAATTCATTGCAGACGTAGACGGAGAGACAACAGAAACAATCTACGACTACCAAGCAGCAGTGACAATGCCATCATCTCCATCGAAGACAGGATACACATTCGCAGGATGGTCAGATTCAATATCTGTAATGCCAGCAAATGATGTTACTACAGTTGCAGAATGGAAGATCAACCAATACACTATCACATTCGACACGGATGGTGGTACAGAGATCGCTCCAATTAAGCAAGACTACAATACGGATGTAACAAAGCCAGCTGATCCTACAAAAACAGGCTACACATTTGTAGATTGGAAGACAGGCGTACCTGCAAAAATGCCTGCAAAGGACTCGACAGTTAAGGCAGAGTGGAAGATTAATAAGTATACTGTTAATTTCTACACTCACGATGGCGTTCTTATTAAGTCTGTAAATGATGATTATAAGAAGATTGTTATTGCTCCATCTGATCCTAAGCGTGATGGTTATACTTTCACTGGTTGGGATAAGACAGTTCCTGCAACAATTCCTGCTGAGAATGTTGATTTGTATGCAACTTATGATGTAAATATGTATACAATTACATTCAAGAACTACGATGATGCGTTGATGAGTACTCAAAAGGTTGCATTTGGCGCTGATACTATTAATGTCCCTGCAAATCCTGAGCGTAAGGGTTATACATTCAAGGGATGGGCAGAGTCAGTTCCTGCAACAATGCCTTCTCACGATGTAATCTGTAAGGCTCAATTTGATATCAACCAATACACTATCACATTTAGAAATGAAGACTCTGTTCGTATTGGTCATTCTAGAGGTAATTTCGACACTCCTGTTAAGGTGAACATTCCTACTCCTTCTAAGGTAGGTCACGAGTTTACTGGATGGGATCCTGAGGTTCCTGAGTTGTTCCCAGATTCTGATATGTCAGTATATGCAACATTCAGAGTTCTTGATTACGTTGTAAAATACAACTTGTATGATACTACTCTTGCTGAAACATTGAACTACGGTGCTGAGTTGGTTCGTCCTCAAGTTGAGGAGCGTGAAGGTTATTCATTCACTGGTTGGTCTGATAAAGATTCTATTGTGACTATGCCAGCTAAGAATATCGCTATCTCTGCTAACTATAAGATTAATCAATACACTATCACTTACAACGATTACAATGATACATTGATTAAGGCTTATTCAGCAAACTACGCTACTAAGGTTCCTGCATTCAGCTACGACAAGCGTGAGGGTTACACATTCACAGGTTGGTCGGCTGACTTGGAGACTGTTCCTGCTAAGGATACTGTATTGACTGCTCAATATGCAATCAATGCTTACGAAATCAAGTTCTTAGATTATGACAAGAAGGAGATCTCTAAAGCAACATTGGAGTATAACTCTGATGTAGTTGCTCCAGCAGATCCTAAGCGTGAGGGTTACACATTCACAGGTTGGTCATCGACAGTACCTGCTAAGATGCCTGCTAAGAATGTTTCTTTGACTGCAGTTTACAAGATCAACCAATATGTTTTGGTATTCCGCGATTACGACAAATCAGTTGTCTCAAAGAATTCTTATGACTTTGGTGCTAGTGTAACTGCTCCAGCAGATCCTGAGCGTGTAGGTTATACATTCATCGGATGGAACAAGGAAGTTCCTTCTACTATGCCAGCACACAACGATACATTGCAAGCTGTGTATAAGGTTAACAAGTATAACTTGACATTCATGGATAAGGAGACTGAAGAGGTTTACCAATCAGATTCTCTTGATTATGACGCTAAGGTGGTTGCTCCTGCAGATCCAGAGAAGGATGGCTATACTTTCGATGGTTGGGATATTGAACTTCCTGAAACTATGCCAGATGTTAACATCATTATCTATGCAACATGGAAGGAAAATCCTTACATCATGACTTATGTAGATTTCGATGAGACAATTCTTGTTCAAGACACTGTATTGTATGGTGCTAATGTAGTTGCTCCAGCAGATCCTAAGCGTGAGGGTTACACATTCACAGGATGGGATCCTGCGGTTCCTGCTACAATGCCTGCATTCAACGATACTTTGATGGCTCAATACAAGGTTAACAAGTATGTGGTTGTAATCAAAGACGGTGATAGCATCTTGTTCAAAGATACATTGAATTATGGTGATACTTTGGTAGTTCCAGATCCTGAAAAGGATGGATACGAGTTCGACGGTTGGGAGCCATCTCTTCCAGAGACAGTTCCTGCAGAGGATATCGTAGTTACTCCAATTTGGAAACGTTCTGAATTTGTTCTTTCATTCTACGATTATGACTCTACATTGTTAGAGCAAGACTCGATGTTGTTTGATGCTAAGATCAAGGCTCCAGCAGATCCTAAGCGTGAGGGTTACACATTCGCAGGATGGGATCCTAAGGTTCCTGCTAAGATGCCAGCTGAGAACTTAGATGTATATGCAACTTACAAGATCAACAAGTACTTGATCGAGTTTAGAGATGACAACGATAGCATTCTATTCTCTGATTCACTTGCATATGGTGATCCAATCGTTGCTCCTGAGGATCCTAAGAAAGACGGATTCACATTCGAGGGATGGGATCCTGAGATTCCTGCAACTGTTCCAGCTGAGGATATCCACGTACACCCAACTTGGTCTGAGGATTCAATTGTAATTGCTGCTAACAGCGTTAAGGCTACTTCAGACTTGTTCTGTGCAGGTGAGGAGGCAGGTGTTGCTTATAAGCTTGAAAGCGGTAGAGCATTGAGCTTTGTAATAACATTCGATAGCAAGGCTGTTAAGGCTGGCTTCCCTGAATCGATCGAGGGTGATATTGAAGAGGCAGGTGTTGCTTACTTCACAATTCCTTCAAAGGTTGAAGAGGGAACATACAATGCAACTCTTACACTTAAGGGTGAGACTGTAGAAAGTGCTTCTGCTGACTTTAAGATCTCAACTAACGTTAACTCTCGTTACATTAGCAGAATGTGGGATGACGTTGTAGTATGCGATAACTCAGATGAAGAGTTCGATTCATACCAATGGTATAAAGATGGTGAAAAGATCGAAGGCGCTAACAAGCAATTCTATTGCGAATTAGGCGGTTTGGATGGTAACTATTCAGTAATGGTTACAACTAAGGATGGCAAGAAGAAGTTCATCTGCGGTATCCAATGTGATCGTATCCTTCCTCCATTCTCAATCGTTGCTTACCCTAACCCTGCAAAGGCTAACGAAGAGTTCACTCTTGAGGTTAAGGGATTGACAGAAGAGGAGTTGGAGACTGCTAAGATCTATGTTTACACAGTATCTGGTACTATCGCTCACACAGAGAGAAAGATTGACTACAAGAACATGTTGAGCTTGCCACAAGGTGAATACATCGGTTTGGTGGTTGTTGAAGGCAAGAGCGCATTCTGTAAGATCATCGTTCGTTAATTAAGTCAGTTTTTAAATAGAAATAAAAATGAGTAAATTAAAAGCCATAGTGGCTGCATCACTTGGACTCCTTGCTGGAGTCCAAGCTGGCGCCCACGATAATTACAATTATTTGAATATAACTGCTGGTGGCGGTTTGCATACAATGCTTCACAACCCAGACAACCTTGAGAATATCCAAGGTGATGGAAAGCTTGGTGCAGGTGGTGTTGTTAATGTTAATTATATCCATTTCTTCGGAAAATCATTTGGTCTTGGAACAGGTCTTGGTTTCTCTTATAACCAATCTCGTTCTATCATCAATGGTATGGATGTAAACAAGGAATACGATGCTTATAACAAAGAGAGCTTCGACTTCCAAATGATCTACGTTAATTGGCAAGAGATTCAACGTGCATTCGTTCTTGAATTGCCTCTAGGATTCTATGGTCGTAAAGACTTGAACGAAAAGATGGCTATGCTTATCGGTGTTGGTGGTAAGTTGACTTTCCCAGTTGCTTATAAGTATGCTGTTGATGAGTCTGAGAATGGAACTATCGAAACGAAAGGTTACTATCCAAATACTAATGCGTTGTTGTATAATTTACCTCACCATGGTTTTGGCGTAGATGATACTCCTTACTCAGGTTCAAACAAGAATCGTCTTGGTTTCTCGGTTTACTTGGATCTAGGATTTAACCACTGGTTGAATGAGAAGCTTGCATTCTACTGGGGTATCTATGGTAACTATGGTATTACAGACATGGTTAAGTCTCACCAAACAGCATTGTATGATTTCAATGGTAACTATGCTGGAGTTCACGCTTCAAACATGGTCGATAAGGTTAATATGCTCTCTGCAGGTGTTAAGATCGGTGTTACTTTAGCATTTGGTAAGAAACCAGAACCAGAAGTTAAGGATACTGTATTTGTTAAGGATACTGTTGACAACTTGGTTGAAGAGTTGATTCTTCAAACTCCTGATACTTTGGCTGCTGATTCTTCTTGGGTGGATGTAGCTGATATGATTGAAAAACTTCCTAACTGGAATCAGTTCAATTATAAGAACAAAGAGGCTTTGGAGGCTGCTACAAAGGCATTCGCTGCATTGTCTGACTCTGCTAAGCAAGAAATGCCTGATAAACTTCGTGATAAGTTGTCTGGTTTGAATATGAAGGTTGCTCAATCTACAGTTCAAAACTTGGAGAACTCATTGAAGATCAAGCACTCTTACGGATTTGCATTCTCTTCTTCTGATGGTCACTTCACAGACGAACAACAAGAGTATATGCACTTCATCGCAGACTGCTTGAAGATGAATCCACAAGCTAAGATCAGCGTTGTAGGTTACACTTGTAACATCGGTTCCGAGGATATGAACGAGGTGTTCGGTTATGACCGTGCTATCCACGTACGTAACTATATCGTTCGCTTCGGTGCATTCGAAGATCAAATCATTATGGATACTAGAACTTCTAAGGATCCAATTGCTCCTAACGATTGCGAAAAGAACCGTGCTAAGAACCGTCGTACTGAAATTAACTTGATCAAGAAGTAATTCTCAGACAAGTTCTAAATACCGAGGGGGATGTCATATTGCTGGCATCCCCCTTTTTTTTCATTAAATTATCCTACGTAACAAAAATTTGATATACTTTTGCATATCCCGTTGGGGATGTGAGTGTTGAACTTTTAATCTAAAACGTAATATTACATATTATTGAACCTATGAAAACTAATTCGTTGAGATTTATATTCTCTCTTATTACACTATTTTTATCAGGCGTGTGCGCTTGGTCTGCAGACTCGTTGAGTGTTAGTGTCGATGCTTCCAAAGTGGTATCAATGATTGAAAAACTACCAAATTGGGATAGATTTAATTACAGAAACAAAGCGGCTTTGGAGGAGACTTCTGCTGCATTCGCTGCATTGCCTGATAGCGTGAAACAAGAAGTTCCTGCCAACATGAGAGAGAAGTTGGCCTTTTTGACTGATAATGTAAAGAAAACTACTGTTCAAAATTTGGAAAGCACATTGAAGATTAAACATTCTTATGGCTTTGCATTTTCTTCTTCTGATGGTCATTTTAGAGATGATCAGTTGGAATATATGCATTTCATTGCAGATTGTTTAAAAATGAATCCAGAGACAAAGGTTAGCGTGATTGGTTATACTTGTAATATTGGTTCTGAGGAGATGAATGAGGTGTTCGGTTACGACCGTGCAATCCATGTCCGCAACTACCTAGTTCGTTTTGGTGCAATGGATGATCAAATCATTTTGGACACAAGAACATCTAAGGATCCTATCGCTCCAAACGATTGTGAAAAAAACCGTGCCAAAAACCGTCGTACAGAAATCAATCTGCTTAAGAAGTAATCAGATTTATAGTATGTAGATAGAGGCGGGCATAATGCTCGCCTCTCGTTTTTTATGTGCTTAGCAAATGATGCCCAATTCCACATCTTAAACATTTGTTTAGGTCGCAGTATTGCCTCTTTAATTCTAATAGTGCCTGCGACTCATATGCGTTGTTCACTGGTTGTCCTATCTCTCTCCATCCTTTGGTGATGTTATTGTTTTCAGCAGGAAGCTCTTCTAACCATTTCAGCATCTTCTCCTGCAGACTTTCATCCTTGTGTTTCTCTCCATAAACGAATAGGGTAGGGATGACTGTATTGATGATTAATGAATCTATGGTATGCTTGTCCATGTGTTTGCTTGTTGTCGGTGATTCTTTTCCAAACAGGTAGTGCTTGTTCCAATACTTGGATGTTTCACATTGGAGCAACTCTCGTGCCATCTCAATCTGGTTACACTCTTTTAATTTCGAGAATAAATGTTCCGATTTATGAATTAAAACTGCAAATTGTGCAATTTTGATGTGAGGGAAGTTGGAGGGACGCATCTTCCCGTATCTCCATAGGTTTCCTTCTATGGGTGATAGTTCGTATTTGTGTCGTAAGTATTGATATCGTTTTGTTAGATCTGTTTTGTAATTGTCATCGATACCTTCGCATAGTAATCCAGCTTGGCCAAATAGAAGAGCCTCTATATCCATTAAGTCAGATTTCTGTTTTGCCAATACACGGAGAGGAAGACTCTTTCCTAACAGTTCGAATGGAAGACTGTTGGTGTGCATTCCAAAACCTTTTAATAATATTTGGTAGAAGGTAGAAGCCCAATCGTTTTTGTTTTGTTCTAAAAGAGATAAGATTTCTCCCGATTTACGATGGATTCGTCCCCTTACCGTTCTGGATAATTGAAAAGAAAGAAGGGTTGGATCTGCCTTCCCCCAGATTGTACCACACCGGATCCAATGGGTGGATTGTTCAAGAATCTCGTATTTTCTTTTCACATCTTCGTTTAATTGCAACTGCAGTTGTGGAATGATTTCACCGTTGGTTCGTTGAACGCGAATGTCTGATTCCCCTACAACATGTAGTATGATCGAATCATATCTTTTATCTTTCTCGTGGTGGTGCCTGTACCAATCGGAAGCCAGTACATGTATTTCGATATTCCCAGCCCAAATGGTTTCGCCTATTCGAATTTTAGCGTTGAAAAAATCGGGTCCCGCATCATGGTTGAGTTGCCCAACATCTATGATCTCAATAGGATCGTTGTCTACAGTGTAAATCATATTCATTTTAAATAGTTTGCATTGCCAGGCATACTGCAGTAGGCTTTCATTCATAGACTTTATTCTTTAGTTGTTTAACAGATAAAAATTTTACAATTCCAAAGTTCGTAAACTTTTTCTAATTTTGCACTTGTCGTTAATGAAAAATAGAAACATGAAGAAAAAAATTGCGTTTATCATTAATCCTATCTCAGGTACAAGTAAAAAGAAGAATCTTCCCAATGACATCCGCTCTATTATGGATTTGGAGGAGTGGGAGACTCCCGTTGTTGCCTTTACAGAACGTGCAGGTCATGGAATGGAGTTGGCTAAGAAATATGCTTCGGAAAACTTTGATGTGGTGGTAGCTTGTGGAGGTGATGGAACTGTGAATGAAATAGCTACAGGTTTGATAGGAAGCAATACGGCTCTTAGCATAGTCCCTTATGGATCGGGAAATGGTTTAGCTCGTCATTGGGGATTTTCATTAACGCCGAAAAAAGCTATAGAGCAGATTAATGCAGGAACGCATCATCCTATGGATTATGGGTTGGTGAATGGCAAGACCTTCTTCTGTACATGTGGAACCGGTTTTGATGCCCATATCAGTCATGTGTATGCTAATGCAGGTACAAGAGGTTTTATTACTTACTTGAAATGCATTCTTTCAGAGTATTTCTCTTATAAACCATACGAATATCAATTGGAGGTGAATGGTAAGACTATTTCAAAGAAAGCTTTTGTCGTTACATTTGCCAATGCTTGTCAGTATGGTAACGATGGATTTATCGCACCACATGCAAGCACACAAGATGGATTGATGGACATCTGCTTTTTGGATTCCTTCCCTATGTCTGCTATGCCTAAATTGGCGTGGCAGTTGTTGAAAAAGAAGTTGGATAAAAGCCCCTATACCACCTACCTTCGTTCGGAAGAGGCTGTTTTAAAACGCTCTTACGAAGGCGAATTTCATGTAGATGGTGAAGCTATTAGTTTAGGCAAGGAGATACAGGTGAAGATAATCTCTAATCAGTTAAAGATTTGGATCTGATTAACTGAAAAGAATCTTCTCTACCTTCTCGCAAGTGGTTAGTCTTCCGTTGATGACTGCCACGATTTCGAATTTTCCTTTGGTGCAAAGTTGGTTGTCAGATAGTCTGTAGATATCCTCGTAGAATACGATTCTTATCCCCTCTTTTTGTACATTCAATCGGCATACGAACTTATCATTGCTTTTTAGCGGTTTTTTGTACTGTAGTTCTGCTTTTGCCACAACTAGGATGATGCCCTCGTTGGTAAGTTCCATGAAATCTAGGTTCTTGGTCTGTATGAAACGATGTCTTGCATGTTCCATATAGTGTTGGTAGTTTGCGTTATTTACTATGCCTTGCAAATCGCATTCGTAGTCACGAACCTCGAATTCATATTCAAAAATATACTCCATAAACTTGTTTTATATAATCCGTCTTTTGTCTGCAAAGATACAAGCGACAAACAAAACAATCAACAAATAGAAGGTTTTAATCTTTGCAAGGAAAAATTCTTCGCTATTTTCTAATGAGGGGAGCACGGCTCTTTCATTTACCCCTATAATAAAGCGCACAACTCCCCCTACCCATGATTAATGGGGAACAGCGATTTTCAATCATTTGAAACACAACAAGTTGACAATTCAAGAAAAGGCTATTTTTTTTCTATTTTAGGGTTA
>JAZRXL010000005.1:0-2496 GCA_045600225.1 Paludibacteraceae bacterium | reverse complement strand
TCTCCACCATTATATTCTTTTTATCCTCTTTTACAAACCCCAGATGTGATTTTTTAACGCAGCTATCTTTTTTATCTGTGGATATGGGATGCTATAGATTGGCATATCTGCCATCACACCAAGTCTTTTTCTATTTGCATTCTCCATCCGAATCATATCCGTTGCTGTATATATAACTTCCTCGGCACCTGCAGCCTGTTTCATTTCCTTCTTTTGAAATCTTACCAATTCAAGCATATCACCTTGATTTTGACGGTAGATTCTTAGCCTCGACATCTTATCGGCTCCGATTCTGCACCATCCTAAAGGTCTTGAACTCATCCTGTCTGCGTATACGTGGCTGACATGTCCTTCTGCCGAACAGCGCACATTTGTATCCTGAGATTTCATTGAAAGCATGATTCCTGACCAGTTGCCAAGTATATATGCCTTTGCATGCTCAACAGCTTTACACTTTGTTTCTTTATCGGTAACGGCAATAATCTTATCAAATACACCTTCAGCCATCCATTTCTTCTTTTTGTGAATAGCCCTGTATATTTCACTTCTGGCGTCATCAGCTGAAGCTTCCAAATGCGACGTTGCTCCTATGATATATTTATGCATGTGGTACTTATCAAGTGCAAACTCTGACTTCGGTATTATCTTCTCTCCGGTACGAATCCATGTAGCTCCGTCTCCGTTGATATAGATTTTGTCGATTGCCTCCATATCATATGCTTCGTTAAGATAATCCAGCACCTCCGTCCACAGCCTGTTTGTAGCTTCAGGGCCATCATACATGCCGCCGAAATATTTAGTATTTATTAGTTTTGGGCGACCCTCATCGTCTGTATCAACACCCTCGTAAACATAGATGATTCTTGGCATAACGGTATTTATGCGTGGCTTCTTAATGTCTCCCTTATGCTCTAAATACTGGAGTGATACGTGATCCTCATCTGCATCGATATAAAGAGACTTCAACTCCTTCTTTTCATCTGCTTTAAGAACCGGAAACTCCAATCTATGAAGCTTGTTCATTACTGCTTCTTTACTGATGGAATCTCCATTTATGCTGGCATTATTTCCGCCTTTTCTATAGCTGCTTTCAGATGCCTCTTTAAGTATTCGTGCTTCTGCATCTTCTGTTATACGTGCATGATGTTCCAGTCCCATCAACTGATCCAGCAGATAACAGCTCTCACCTGTAGATGTATTTTAAAAAAGAGTTTTATGATATACGACCTCGCCAAGACTTGTAATCAATGATGTTTCGTCTCTTCGAACTATGTACCAGCCTTTACGAAGTTCCTTTCTTTTTCGGAGCAGTTCGTCATAAGATTCCCATTCTTCTGCAATTATACTGCATCCTAACCTGGTAACCTCATCGGTTACTCCGTACACCATTTCAGCTATCTTTGTCATATTTTCCGTGTATGAACTAAAAATATCTGTAAGATTTTTAACTCCATTTACACCAAACTGTTGTATACTATTAATCATGAAAGCACCCTCCTTTGGATTGTTGGTTTCGTCACCTTAAATCCTAACACAGGATCCAGGTGCTTTCTTTATGTCTATTTAATTTTCCTACAAAAACTTTACCCTACATCTATTGTGTATTCCGTCGCCTCATTGTTGAACGATGCACCATTTTGGGTGGGTCATTCAGGTAAATTTCCTGATGTTTTTTGTTTATTTCACAATGTAATCTACCAATTACAGAATAATTTCCCGATTCCCTTGCTTCAATTTCTTTTTGTTTCAGCATGTTATATTCAATTATTAGTTTATCTCTTTCACTTTGATTTTGCATACAACATTTCCTTTCAAATTTTTAGCTTCTTCTTCTAATTCTTCGGGAAAATATAACAGTTCTTTATGTTCAGATAAATAATCATATTTGTTTTGTGTGACAACTTCAACAACTTCATAAGTTGCGCTTGATAAAACTTCTGCTTCTTTGTTGAACGATGCACAATTTTGGGTGGGTCATTCAGGCCATTTAGACTTCCTTTAATACTAACTAATATTTTCTTCTTTACTATAATAATCAATAATAAATCTCGATTCTTCGCAAGAAAGAATATTGAAAGGGTTGTTCTGGTTATCATCGTGAATAAATAAACCTTCGTAAGGATTCTTCCACGTTCTAAAATCAAACCCTAATTTTTCGTTTATGCTTTCAATCGTTATTTTCATCTAAAGACCTCAATGTTTACGCCGGCTTTTCTTGCTGCTGTTGAACGATGCACCATTTTTGGTGGGTCATTCAGGAAATAATGTCTATTGTATCCCAGGGATATCCGAACTAAAAAACGCCTTAACAACTTTATCCATCTCGACAATCTCTTTTGGTGTGTCAGGTTTTAACTGTGAACTACATCGATAATTGAATTACCGAGCATCAGGTGCGCGCGGCTTACGCCGCGTAGGTCCCGGGGTGCGTCCATGACACCCTTACTGCTACCCATATGGGTTACACAGCTGCTTTTATTATCTCGGGATTACTCA
>JAZRXL010000004.1:0-67152 GCA_045600225.1 Paludibacteraceae bacterium | reverse complement strand
GGGTGCTTCCTTTCCGAAAGCGTGTGCAAAATTACACCTCTTTTCCCTTACCACCAAATACTTTGCAATGTTTTTTTTGAAGTTTTTTATAAAACGCTGGTTTTCAAGGAGAAAAATTTTTATCGGATGACTTTTGTCAGTTATAGACTAAAGAATGATATCTATATTCACAGATAAAATTAGGCTTTTTACTCCAAATTAAACATTCGAAGGGATAGGTTTTCATAAGTATTAAAGAGAATAATAGGAAGATTTAACAATTTATAAGGTCAAATATTACACTACCCCACCTTGTAATAGAGAATTAATCGCTATATTTGCAAATATGAAACAGAGTTTATAGATTCATTATTCAACAAAATATAGATTCAGCGAAATACATTATGATTTCACGAGAAGATGTTTTTCAAATTGGACAGATTCAGCGTCCCCACGGATTACAAGGAGAATTATCGTTTTCTTTCTCATCTGATATCTTTGATGAGGTAGACGTTCCGTGCTTTATCTGTGAACTGGATGGTATCTTAGTTCCTTTTTTCATAGAAGAGTACCGATTTAAGAACAACGACATTGCTCTTGTTAAATTTGAAGGGATCGATAACGAGGAGGAGGCAAAGACTCTTGTCAATGCTCCATTGTTCATAGAAAAGAAATATCTTCCGGAGGAAGTTGAAGGTAACGAAATCGAAGGTGTCTCCTACTACGTTGGATTTATGGTGTACGACGGAGACAACCTATTAGGTGAGATCATAGATTATGATGATGAAACAGAAAATGTCTTGTTTTTAATAAGCAACGAAAAGGAGGAGGAATTCATTGTTCCTGCATGTGACGAGTACATAGTCGACATAGATAATCAAAAGAAGATATTAAGAATGGAGTTGCCGGAAGGACTTCTATCAATGAATACAGAACAAAATTAAGCATCACATATGAAAGAAAACGAAATGATATTTGGCATTCGTGCCATCATTGAAGCAATAAAATCAGACAAACAAATAGATAAAATCATTTTGAAGAATGATTTGCAAAGTGAACTTGCCAAAGAATTGTTTGCTGCCCTGAAAGACACTCCTCATGTACAAGTGCAACGAGTGCCGGGGGAAAGATTAAACCGATATACCAGAAAGAACCATCAAGGTGCGATTGCATTTATTAGCCACACCACATACCAAATGGTTTCTGATCTTATACCAATGTTATTTGAAGAAGGCAAATCACCTCTCTTCGTAGTATTGGATGGAGTTACCGATGTGCGCAACTTTGGAGCCATTGCTAGAACTTGCGAATGTGCAGGTGTCGATGCAATCGTCATCCCAATGAAGGGAGGAGCCTCTGTGAATGCAGACGCCATCAAGACCTCTGCCGGAGCACTTCACACATTGCCAGTGTGTAAAGAAGGCAGTCTTGTTTCCGCATTAAAGTTTATGAAGAAATGCGGAATTAGAGTTGTTGCAGCATCAGAGAAAGGTTCTATGAATTATACTCAATCTAATCTTAGTGATCCTGTTGCCATCGTTATGGGCGCGGAAGACAAAGGAGTATCTCCAGAAGTTTTGAGATTGTGCGATGACATGATACAAATTCCTATCAAGGGAAAGATCTCTTCTTTGAACGTATCCGTAGCAGCAGGAGTAATGATATACGAAGCTGTTAGACAAAGAAGTTTGACAGAATAAATCATAGACTTATTCAATCATTATAATCGCTTAAATAAAGTGGAGATTTTATACGAAGACAATCATATTATAATTGTCAACAAAAATTGTTCAGAAATTGTACAAGGAGATAAAACGGGCGACAAACCATTATCTGAAATTGTACAAGATTATATAAAGGAGAAATACAACAAACCGGGGAATGTATTCATTGGTGTGGTGCACCGATTGGATCGCCCGGTAAGCGGTCTAGTTGTATTTGCCAAAACATCAAAGGCACTGAGCCGATTGAATGAGATGTTTCGCGTTCACGACTTAACCAAAAGATACTGGGCTATCGTAAAGAATTGTCCTCCAAAAGAGGAAGATTTTCTCACAAACTATCTAGTTCGTAACGAGAAGATGAACAAAACATTCGTATACGATGAAAGAGTTGAAGGATCTAAAAAATCCAATCTATCCTACAAACTTATTGGGAAGACCGACAATTATTATCTTTTGGAGGTTGATCTGATGACAGGAAGGCATCATCAGATACGATCGCAATTGGCCCATATTGGATGTCCAATCAAGGGAGATCTGAAATATGGTTTTTCAAGATCGAACAAGGACGGAGGTATAAGCCTACATGCCCGTTCCATTAAATTTATTCATCCAGTATCAAAGCAGGAGATCAACATTATAGCACCGACTCCGAAGGATGATGTATTGTGGCAGGAGTTTGAAAAACAAAAGAACGATTAAATAAAAAAAAAGAATGAAGCGTTGTCTTATAGAAATAATATTATTATTTGCATTATCCCCATTCGCACTAGTGAGTGGGAAAGACTACCTTTCCATTCAAAACATGTTTGACTCTATCAAGGAGTGTCGTATTGATTCCCTAAAACTAGAGATCCATCAAAGAATAAATGAAAAGGTATCTGAACTATTGGTGGACCCATCCTCTTTCGACGAGCCTTTCGATCAACTAGTAAACTTAGGGAAGATCTATTCTGACGATCATATGGTAAGAGTGTATACTTGGTCGTTCCCATTAGAAGACAAGACCTTCCAATATGGTGGATATGTTCAATATAAGAACAAAAACAAGGTTACCACCACGCCCCTACTCATTCAGGGAGATCCAGTTCTACCGGCGGAAGAGAAAAAGTTGGATAACAACCATTGGTATGGAGCCCTATACTACAGACTATTCAAGGTAAAAAAGAAGAAAGAGACCTACTACATCGCTTTAGGGTGGTCGGGGCTAAACGCAGCGACCGATTTCAAAGTGATCGAACCGATGCAATTCTCATCCAATGGTAAGTTGCAAAGTTTAGGAAAGATGGTATTTAAAGAGACTGGCAGAAAAGCTCCGTATAGGATTATACTTGAATACAATTCAGAAGGGAAAGTGACATTAGATTATACGAACCAAGAGAACAGAATCATATTCGACCATCTAATGCCTATTGAACCAATATATACTGGTATCAAATCCTATTATGGTCCCGATTTCACATACGATGCCTTTCTTCTAAAGAAAGGAGACTGGCACTTTGAAGAAAACATTGATGCCAGAAATCGATAAACATATAATGAGGTAGTAAAAACAAAATAAAATGAAACATAAAATAAAAGCGTTGGCTATGGCAACAATTATTATGACATCTTGCGGAGGCGATAAGCAAACGAACAATGAAGAGTTCAACTATCATGTTGACAGATTTGCTGACATCGAAGTATTAAGATATAAAGTTACTGATTTTGAAACATTAAGTTTGCAACAAAAGAAACTTATCTATTTTCTTTCACAGGCAGCTATAGAAGGTAGAGACATTTTATACGATCAGAATTGCAAACACAATCTTACAATCCGCAAGACATTAGAGGCCATATACCTTAATTATGCTGGCAACAGAGACGAGGCTGACTTCAAAGCATTGGAGACCTATCTAAAAAGAGTTTGGTTCTCGAATGGTATACATCATCATTATGCAACAGATAAATTCGAACCAGGATTTTCTCAAAAATATTTTGAAACAGTAGTTCAATCATTACCTAAAGAGACTTTACCATTGACCAAATTCAATGGAGAGGTGAGCCAATTACTAAAGGTTATCACTCCAGTGATCTTTGACAGTTCTCTTTACTCAAAACGAGTGAACCAACAAGAAGGCATTGATGTGATTTCATCATCTGCCAATAATTACTATGAAGGTGTTACAGAGAAAGAGGTGGATAAGTTCTACGAGTCGATGAAGGACCCTAACGACACTATGCCAATATCATATGGTTTGAACAGCAAACTTGTAAAGGAGAATGGCAAATTAGTGGAGAAGGTTTGGAAAGTGAATGGGATGTATTCACAACCGATCGAAAAGATTGTAGGTTGGTTGGAAAAAGCAGCAGAGGTTGCAGAGAACGACAAGCAAAAAAGTGTTATTCATTCTCTTATCGATTTTTATGAAACAGGCGACCTACTAACATTTGATGAATATAGCATCCTATGGGTTCAAGACTTGGATTCGCGCATTGACTTTGTCAATGGTTTCATCGAAACATATGGAGACCCTCTAGGAATCAAAGCAAGCTGGGAATCGGTTGTCAACTTTAAAAATTTAGAAGCTACACAAAGAACCGAGAAGATATGTGCCAATGCTCAATGGTTTGAAGACCACTCACCTGTTGATCCTCGCTTCAAGAAAGAGGAATGTAAAGGTGTCAGTGCGAAAGTAATCAATGCTGCAATGTTAGGAGGCGATTGCCATCCTGCCACTCCTATTGGAATTAACCTACCAAATGCCAACTGGATTAGACAAATGCATGGTTCAAAGTCTGTAACACTTGAAAACATCACAGAGGCATACGACAAGGCTAGTGTTGGTAACGGATTCAACGAGGAGTTTGTTTGGAGCAAGAAGGAGATCGAGTTGATCGAGAAATATGGTTTTCAATCGGACAATCTACACACTGACTTGCACGAATGTTTAGGACACGGTTCCGGACAGATGTTACCAGGAGTCAGCCAAGATACATTAAAAGTATATGGCGCAACCATCGAGGAAGCGAGAGCAGACTTGTTTGGTCTCTACTATGCAGCAGATCCTAAGATTGTTGAACTAGGATTGTTGCCAAATATGGATGCTTATAAAGCAGAATACTATAAGTATATGATGAATGGATTGATGACGCAGCTTACCCGCATTGAGTTAGGAAACAACATCGAGGAAGCACATATGCGTAATCGTGCACTCATAGCTCGATGGGTATTCGAGAAGGGACAAGCAGATAAGGTTGTAGAGTTGAAGAAGAGAGAAGACAAGACATTTGTAGTCATCAACGATTATGATAAGATGAGAGTTTTAATCGGACAATTGTTGGCAGAGATCCAACGTATTAAATCCGAAGGAGACTTTGAGGGAGCAAAGCAACTTGTTGAGCAATATGGTGTAAAGGTTGATCCCGAATTACACAAAGAGATCAAGACAAGGTATAAAGAGTTGAATTTGGCACCATACAAAGGATTTGTAAATCCAGTATACGAAACGATAAAAGACAAGAATGGCGAGATTATAGATGTAAAAGTCAGATACGATGAGGACTTTGTAGATCAGATGCTTCGTTATTCAAGAGAATTTAGCAACCTTTAAGCAGTGGAGTCAAGTCATTTTAAGATGTTTTGACCCACATATATGAATAAGGTGTAAAAAAAACAGTATCTTTGCAGACACAAGGCTCCGTAGTTCAGTTGTATAGAATGTCAGATTCCGGTTCTGAAGATCGCGGGTTAGAATCCCGCCGGGGTCACAAATATATGAAAACCACCTTTTTAAGGGTGGTTTTTATATGGATTTTTTGAGAAAGTGAGACAAGATTGCGACGAAGAATCTTTTGTGGTCTAGTTGCTTTCTGTAATTATGTCTAAAAAAGTGGCTTATTCGAAGGCAAATAAGATTCTTGCCAGCAGTTCTCAAAGAGAACGATGAATACAAAAAAAAAGAAGATAAATAAATCAAGTCTAAAACCAAAACTGTTATTTAGGGCTAGTCATTAACAACAAATTAAACAATCCTAAAATACCTCCAAGTAATGCCCCCAACCACACGATGTAACGAAGTTCCTTTTTCATTACCTGCATAATTAACTCCTCCATTTCAGCCACTTCCATCTCATTGATACGATCTTCTATTATTTTTTTTATATCAATCGTTGCCAAGACATGGGGTAGATGATCTGTGATAATCTTTTTATAGAAAGAGATTATCATCTGCTTTATCTCCGCAAACTGAGTTTCTTTTCCTTTAAGGAGATGGGATACTTGTGAATCTAAAAGACCATCAATCTGCCCTTTCACCATAGCATCTATGAATTCAGGTCCATTCTCCTTTAAAATAACATTAAGGTGCTTTGATAACAAAGCAGACAATTTATCCGAAATAGGAGCCATTAACTTATCTGCACCCAGAAAGCCCATCATACCGTTGCCCATCTTCTCCATAACATACTCAACGACCTTTTGTGCGATTTGACCCCCAAAATCCGATTCCGATATTTTTTCACTCAATCTATGAGAGAAGCCTTCATTTACTCTATTATAAATACTATTCAACTCTTCTGGAGAAATAAACCTTTCTACATAAGAACGAACCGTATCTTCATTCTCCTTCTGCTTTTCATAAAAGGAATCCAACCCTTGTGCTATTTTTGCAAGCATTTCATCAGAAAGGAGGTTTTTGGAAAGCACTTCCTGGTTCATCAAATTAATGCTTACAGCTTCCCCTATCGATTGTGAAAGCCTTGCCTTTTCCTTCGGAATCAAACCGGGAGTGAATGGCACTTTATGACCAAAGAGATATTTCGGATAGTGCGGACGAAACAACATTCTTATGGCTAAATCATTAGTGAAATAGCCAATCACAGCACCAATAAGAGGCGGACATATATAGGTATACCACATATATAGAAAAGAAAAAACAAAGGGGACGGAAAAAATCCGTCCCCATCTTATGAATCATTTAGATTTTATTTCTCAACAGGAACAATACGGAAGTTATCAACGCAGATGAAGATTTGAGGCTCTCCTTCTGGCTTACCGAATTGCATAAATGTGAAGTTAGTTGCTTGTTTCAATCTTCCTTCGTAAGTGTAGTCAGCTTGAGGCTCATCACTTTCTGTGTTGTGGCAGAACTCAGTCAAAGGAATTGTAACAGTAGTCCAAGAGTCTGTAAAGAACTCTCCCTTGGCCTTGTAAGGCTCCCAGAAATAGATTGGAGAGAATTGACGACCGTGCTTATCAGCAGAGTTGATAGGACCAAAGAAGATCTCTGTTTTGATTCCCTTGTAAGCTACTTCTTGTGGAACATATACTTCAAACTTCAAAGCAAGCTCTTCCAAATTATATTTCTCGAATACTGGACCTGCAACAGAGATAGGACCACGACCACCCTCCATTGGGTTTGCAACATATTGTACCCAAACTGCTTGATTCATTGCCCAAGCATTAGAATACTTTCCATAAAGGAAACCATAGTTACCGCTACAAGGATTAGGCAATTTTGCACCATTAGGGAATGGAGTAATTTCATCACCCATTTCCAAAGTACCAGTAATCAAAGTACCATCCTCTTCCATTGGGCTATATCCACCCCAAGTAGCCAATCTACGATCGAAGTTAACAATTGTGTTACGATCATCACGGAAGAAGAATTTAGACAATGAACTTCCGTTTGGAGAAGTCACCTTAATTCTACCCTCTTTTGTTCCCTCTGGAACGATAACTGTAACCATTGTATCGTTCTTAGAAACGATTTCTGCTGAAATATTACCAGGGAATGTGATTTCTGCATCAGACAGGTTTCTACCATAAATGATAGCCTCTCCACCATCTGGAACAAACTCACATTTCATTCTATTCAACTCAGGAGCAAGAGAACTATTTCCAGCCCCGCTCTGATTACTACTACAACTGCTCATCAATCCTGCACAAAGCAAAGAAGCAATAAATAAACTTTCTTTTCTCATATCGTTATTTTTTAATTTTTTATTATTCTAAGTCCTTTATAGAGGCTATATTCTTGTTTCTATTTCAGCAGAACCAAACTTCTCTATGTATGCAAACCTAATCAAAAGATTTATCAAAACCAAAAAAAATTAACACTTTTTTAAATTATTTCATAAGTAGTTTTCAACAACGATTCAAGATTGTCAATCTAAATACCTTTCCATATGGAAATTCTCACCATCCCATACACCATAACTAAAATTAGTCAACCAGTCACCAATTATAAATAGTTTTGATGAGGAACTTATATCATAATCGAGCATGATATGACGATGTCCAAAAATAAAATAGTTTACATTCTCTTTTTTTACATACTCTTTTGCAAACTGAATTAAATATTCATGGTCTTCTCCCAAAAATTGTTCTGCCTTATCACCAAGCTTCGATTTCCTGCTATAACGAGACCACCCCAATCCAAAAGGCATTGTGATTCCAGGATGAATCATCTTATACAACTGCTGACAGAAACGATTACGGAAGAAACATCTTAGAAATCGAAAGCCAAGACTTGGGTCCCCTAATCCATCCCCATGAGCTATATAAAACTTCTTCCCATCCAATTCGATTGTCAGGCTATCTGTGTAGACCGTAGCACCTACTTCTTTCTGGAAATAATCAAACATCCATATATCGTGATTTCCAGCAAAGAGATAAATAGGAATACCCGCATCAACAAACTCGGCCATCTTTCCAATGAAACGAACATAGCCCTTAGGCACAACATATTTATACTCGAACCAATAATCAAACATATCCCCAACAAAGTATACTGCCTTTGCCGTAGATTTGATGCTGTCCATCCACTTCACCAGTCGTTTTTCCCGAGCAAGTGGATCTCCATGAACGGTTAGTCCGAGATGTGCATCAGATGCAAAATATATCTTCTTATTAGCAGATTTCATTACAACAAACCCAATTCCAACATTGCCTCTTCTGACATTCTTTCCTTCGACCATTCTGGTTCAAATACCAAATTGACTACACAAGATTTAACTCCGTCCAATCCTTCTACCTTCTGACGAACATCTTCTAAAATGAAGTCAGCAGCAGGACAATTGGGTGCAGTTAGTGTCATGTCGATATTGACATTACCATCTTCTTTCACCTCAATATTGTATACCAATCCCAATTCGTAAATATCAACTGGGATTTCAGGGTCATATACTGTCTTTAATACAGAAACGATCTTCTCTTCTAACTCTAAAAATTCATTCATATTCAATCTATAACATTTACAACAAAGGACTAAACAATCGTGCAACAGACTCTTTAAACCGTTGTCCGTAAGAACGCTTCTTCCATTCGGCATCCACAACCTCTTGCGAATTTTCCAAATCTTTCATGAACATCGAAATCAACTCCGAAGCCACTCCTTTGTCATACACTATCGTATTTAGTTCAAAATTTTGCTCAAAACTACGGAAATCCATATTAGCACTTCCTACAAATGAGATATCATCATCCACAACAGTCACCTTACTGTGTATAAAACCAGGCTGATAAAGAAAAACTTTAATACCTGCCTTAAACAATTGATCCAAATAGGAGTAGGAACTGTATAACGTAACAATCGCATCTGATTTTCGAGGCAATATTATTCTAACATCAACTCCCGACAAAGCCGCTGATTGCAATGCATTCATCAAACTTTCTGGTGGCAAAAAATACGGAGTTTCGATGTAAATCCGCTTTGTTGCCAAAGCAAAACTCTTCACAAAGATTTGCATTATCGACTCCCACTGCATATCAGGTCCGCTCACCACAGTTTGCATCAACACACTACCCTCTCTCTTTGGTTCTGGGTAGTACATTGCATCATCTACCAATGTTTGTTTAACGAAATACCAATCTTCAAAGAAAGATTTTTGAAGGCCCAAAACCACACTTCCAGTAAGGCGAACATGCGTATCGCGCCAAGTTCCCCATTTTAATCCTTCCACATATCGGTCTGCAATATTGATTCCTCCTGTATAACCGATTTCACTATCAATCACCAATATTTTTCTATGATTTCGATAATTCACATGGCTATTGATGAACGGCAATCCAACCTCCAAGAAACTCTTTATCTCAATTCCTGCATCCTCCATCTCCTTGATGTGGCGCTTCTTAAAGTGCCAACTACCCACATCATCTATGATTACGCAAACCTTAACACCTTCTTTCGATTTCTCTTTCAATGCCTCCATCATCCGTCTACCCAAGTTATCCGGGCTAAATATGTAGTACTCGACATTGATGTGATGTTTCGCATTTTTTATATCAGAAAATATCGACTCATATAACAGATGGGCATCTGTGTAAACCTGAACAGAATTATTCTCGAACAAAGGAGAATCGCTATTCTTCACAGCAAGAGTGGCTACTGCACGCTGCACATCGGTCAGAGGCAAATCTGAAAGATCTCTTTCTGCTGTAGCCTCGTATTTGTTTAAGAATCGGAAACTTCGCTTTGAAATAATATGCTTCTTTCTAAATTTCTTACCCACCAAAAGATAACTCAAGAAGCCAAAAATGGGAATGAATAACAAGACAAATATCCAGGCTATCGATTTAACAGGATTACGATTTTCAACTAAGAGAAAGAGAATGGTCGTCAGTATGGTATAAAAATACACCACAATTAGAACCACATATGCAATCTCTAAAATCATACTCTCTCAAAAAAACATGTAAAGTTAGCACTTTCGGTAATAACACACATCATTATCCCCAAAAATCTGATAGTTATACTTATGAACTGCGATTTTCGAGAAATCAACAAACGGAGCCTCAACACCCGAATTAACATACAACGAATGATTACATTCAATTCTCAACTCATCCCACAACTCCTCTTGAATAAATGATTGCAGTAACAATTTACCACCTTCTACAATCAACGACTCTATTTTCTTCTCATATAATAAAGATAGCATAGAGTGTATATTCACCATCCCATCTCCATAAAACTCACACTCAACAAACTCAACATTGGGAAGAGTAACAGATGGTTTTTCTTTCGTAATGACATAAGTCATACAAGAGCCATCATACAAATGGAAGTTCCGAGGGACTCTCATATCCCGATCCAATAAGATTCTAACGGGCTGTTTCCCATCCACATAACGAACCGTCAAAGATGGATTATCCATCATTGCAGTATTCGGACCCACTAAAATCGCAGATTCACAGGAACGGAACTTATGCATTGCCATCAACGACTCAGGAGAAGAGACCTTAAGAGGCTCTTCCGAAGCATCTCGCCTCAATCTGTCAATAAAACCATCTTGTGATTGTGCCCATTTCAGGAATATGTAAGGTCGTTTTTGTTCATGGCAAGTAAAAAAGCGTCTATTCAACCATCTACCCTGCTCATTCAATATACCATAACGAACCTTTACACCATTCTGCTGCAACTTTTCAATCCCTTTTCCATTTACATCTGGGAATGGGTCTCTATTACAAACAACCACTTCTGGTATCTGGTGTTTTATGACTAAATCGGCACAAGGAGGAGTCTTTCCATAATGACAACATGGTTCCAAACTTACATACATCGTAGATTTAGACAACAAGGACTTATCTTCCACAGAAGCGACAGCATTCACTTCTGCGTGAGGACCTCCATATTGTTGATGATATCCTTCTCCTATAATCTTTCCATCACAGACTATTACGGCACCAACCATAGGATTGGGAGAGACACTTCCAAAACCTTTTTCTGCTAACTGCAGACATCTACGAATATATTCTTCATCAGTCATAACACTCCTCAATTTTTTCTTCAAAAATAGAAAAAAAAGGCTACAAGTCCAAAAAGTATTCTTGCGGCTTTTGCGATGGAGAATGTGTTTCACAAAAATCTTTCACGCAGCATCCTTCACACAAAGGGTGTTCAAATCTACAATACGACTTTCCTAACATAACAAATCTCCTGTACGCCTCTTTCCAAACTTCTTTGGGGAAGAACTGACACAACAGTTTCTCCACATCTTCCTCTCTTTTTGAATCTGTTATTCCCAACCTATTGGAGACACGAACCACATGGGTATCTACAGGGAATGCAGGCATACCAAAAGCCTCAACCATAATCAGATTAGCAGACTTCCTTCCTAATCCTGGTAACGACAAGAGAGAAAGCATCTCTCGCGGAACACTACCTTCGTATTTTTCACACAACAAGCCAGATGCTTGTAGTAGATACTCCACTTTGGGCTCAGGATAGGTGACCTCTTTTATTATACTCAACAACTCCATTCTATTGGCAGACCGCATAGCATCAGCATCTGGATATTTTAGGAACAGAACTTTTGTGACACGATTCACACATTCGTCGTGAGTGCGGGCAGCCAACAAACTAGCAACTAACAATTGGAATGGAGTCTCAAAGTCCAAAAAACATTGTGTCTCTTGAAATGTATTCACCAACAAATCCAACACCCTCAAACAACGTTCTTTCCTACTCAACTGCATTTGTTCTATCTATATGATGTTCTAATATTTTCTCCATTTCACTAACCGACAATCCCTTCGCCTTGAATCGATTAACAAGATTAACCGCCTCTCTTTGGTCTTGTGTCAAATTTTTTAAATCATCCGAAATTCTAATATTCAAAAAGAATAGCAAATCTGGTGTCGTGAAGTCGTATAACAAATCCAACTGTTGGGTCTCCTCTATTTCATTCACAGAACATAATCTTCCATCTTTTGCATACAACCATTTAGAATGGAAAATAAAATTAATAGCAGATGTCTGTCTTATCGTTTCTGTCGTAACACTTCGTTTACCCTTTTCCACATATTGATACGAACCCTCTAATGCACTCCTAAACATGAAGGAAGTTTTATCCTTTATCTCTTCCGACAACAATTTGAAGAATGCCGCCGAGCGCTCTTTCGTAATATTTCGTATAAAGTTATCTGCACCAACAATAATCTTATCCTCTATCACCTGAGCACCCTTGTCTACCTGTCTTAATGAAACTGGATGAAGATCCAACTCTTTCAATACGATTGAGGAGGGTTCCCTATTCACCTTCTCCACTTTTAATCTATAATTCAATCCTGCAAAAGAGAGGAATGAATAGAAATCATCACGGCGCTCCGGCAATATATATTTCTCTACCGTTTTGTTTTCAAAGAAAAATATCGTTTCATCATCCTGCAAAAAAGAGTTGAGCAAAGAGTTTCTCATATAACACTCTCCAACAGGTTTAAACATTGTCTTTCCAAGACAATTAACAACAGGAAGGAATGGCACATTTTGAATAGCCGACAAAAAATCCAATCTTTCCTGAGAGAATGGGAATAGAGTGTTGAAATAATCTGAGATAAAATTCAAATGACGGGAGACCATCTCATCATCTGCGTAGTCTACCTGTCCCGCTTCATACGCAGGTAATATGTATTCGAGGATTTCAGCCAAAGCTCCCGGGTCTTTTATTCCAACATTCTCAAAGAAACGACGAGATTGCGAATGTTGAACCAACTGAGGTTCTATCGCAACAAAATGGGAATCGCAACCTGATGACAAATATATGGATGGATGCGTATCCTCGCTTGAAGCATATGCAGGACGGAAACTTCCATCTTCGCATAAAAAGAGAGGAACCAACTTCAAATCCTGCATATGTTCCAACCATAATGTTTTTTTATGGGAAAGATATGCATAAAATTTCTGCAACCAAACAATACCTTTCGCTTGCAAAAAGGAAGAAGATATACTTTTTAGAATATCTAATGTCGATAGAGTCTGATTAAGACATGCAAACTCCTTCAAGAAAGAGAGTATTGGTTTCTGTTCACTCTCTTCCGCAGAACATAAAGAAGTTAACCCCCATCGCATACCATTGGTTTTAGGCAAAAGAATCCACAAGTCTTCCTTAACAAATAAAGATGTTAACTCTTTCTCTCTGGTAAAAACAATATGAGAAGCATTTTCATAAGAACCATCAGCCAACAAAAAGATGGGCGCGTTATTCAGATATCCTTTCATCGAAGACTTAAACAATCTCACGAAAGGATTTTCCGCACTCACAATTGGGAACAAACAAAAAACATTATCACCCACAACCGGCATCCCTTGTAATGTCTTTCTTTTCGTCAAAGAGACGATGGATTTCACGAACAAAAGACCTAATTGGCGGAAAAGCAAATCATTCCACTGTTCATTCATCTTAATGTTCTCTCTACTCTCTGTCAACAAAAAAGGTGCATGAACAATATGATTTAAATTCAAGTGTTCTTTGGTTGGAAAAAAACAATAAGCGGGATCATCATTATGAATCACATCCAATTCACCATCTTCGTTCGAATAAAAAGCATTCGCTATGGAATGGTTCTCTACAAGAGTGGAATGGAGATAAAAGTATGTATCTGCTTTAGGCGTTTTTGTTTCTATAAAAGAGCAATTAACATCATCTGTCCTCCAACTATCTTTACATGCCTTATCGTAGAAGAATATTAGTTCGTTATTCTCGTAAATTAAAATCTTAGATAATGATACAAGGAATAAAAGCGGATTAATCAACGAAATAAATTTATCTCGTATAATAGGCATATTCAACTTGGACTCTTTTATCGGGAAGAAGAATGAAGTTTCTCCGTTTGCACGATGGGCAGAAACTCTGTGAGTTGTTTGAGGAACGATATAATCTACAATATCAAAACTATAATTGTCATCCTCAATATGAGGTTGATCTGTATACTTGAAAACAGATTTAAAGCCAACACCAAATTTTCCTATTTTATTCCCTTCAACTTTCGTACTGGAACCTATGGAGGTAATCGCATTGATATGCCCTATACCGGAAGATGACTTGTCACCTTCCTTATCTGGATCGGACAAAGAAAAAAGAACCTTTCCATTATGGACAAACTCAAGAACATCTGCTCCGAGATAGACCTTCACGCAAGTAGCCTCTGCATCATCTGCATTTTGCAACAGTTCATACACAAAATGAGCATTGTCGGAATATTTGTCGATGACCGACTTCCATAATCCAACAGCTGCAGGATCTTTCAATTGATCAGCCAAGATCCTTCTTTTGCTTTGCAGCAACTCAAACCAACGTGTATTCCTATCCAAAGTGATTTTATTTAAAGATTAAATCGCAGCAAAATTACGAGCATTCTTACTCCATTTAGGAGCCTCCTCTATTGCTTTTATAACCTGACTTGCATCGTCCACAACAGACCATATAGCCAAGTGTTCCTTCCTCATAAAATTTTCAGAAACAATTTTATCCATCATACGCAACAAATCATCATAGAAATGATTAACATTCAGTATGATAATAGGCTTATCAAAAAGTCCCAACTGTTTCCAAGTTATGATTTCCAACATCTCTTCCATTGTGCCACAGCCTCCAGGCAAAGCAATTGCGGCATCAATATCCTCTGCCATAATTTTTTTCCTTTCGTGCATGGAATCTGTAATAATCTGACGGGAAACAGTATCATTACCCCATCCCTCATCGATCATAAACTGAGGAATAACACCAACCACAGATCCATGTTTGCTCAACGCACCTTTGGCCAATTCACCCATCAACCCAACACTTCCAGATCCGAACTTAATTTCCACACCAGCGGATGCCATCATCTCGCCCAAGCGATACGCTTGTCGCTTATACTCCTCATCTACCATAGAACTGGAAGCACAATATACACAAACTCTTTTTATCATATTATCTCAAAATTCAACTGGGATAAAACAATCCATCATCACAAAATTAATGATTTAACACAAACACATAGTAAATATTGCATCTATTTATTTCTCAACTAAAATATTTTTAGATACATTTGCCAATATTTTTAAAATTTCTACCATAATATTAATCATTCAAAGAAATGTATCAAAATGTACAATTTGAAAAATTTGCCAGAAAGAACCCGACATCCTCCGGTTCGAATAACTATCACAAGACTTCACGAAAAGAAAAGGAGATATCAAAGTTTGTGAAAATAAGATTGTCTGTGTAACTTTGGACTTCCAATTCAGTATACAATGGAAGATAAAGGGAAGGACTTAAAGAAAGAGACCATACTCT
This sequence comes from Paludibacteraceae bacterium, assembly GCA_045600225.1. Classification (GTDB taxonomy): domain Bacteria; phylum Bacteroidota; class Bacteroidia; order Bacteroidales; family Paludibacteraceae; genus UBA1181. Next base: position 51,412 of record JAZRXL010000004.1, on the reverse strand, counting down.
CTTTGCTTTGGAATGCTTTTGATAAAGTAGGTTTCCAAGTGATAGCCTTTGCTATTGGACTTATCACACTACGATTATTAACACCGAGAGATTTTGGATTGATTGGTGCGCTTGCCATATTCACAGCACTTTCTAACATCCTGATCGAAAGCGGCTTTACATCCGCAATGGTAAGGAGGAAGGGAAATACGGGAAGTGAATATTCAGCCATCTTATGTTTCAATCTATTAATCAGTGTGATATTCTACACTCTACTTTACTTAAGTGCTGGAGCCATTGCTGCATATTATGAGATGCCAGAGCTAACGGAGTTGTCCAGGTTCCTATTTTTAAGTATTCTTTTCAACTCATTAGGTATCGTACAAAACATAATCCTAACCAAGAAGTTAGAGTTTAAAAAATTGTCTATCGCCAATATGAGTGGAGCCCTCACTGCAGGAGTCGTAACCATTGTTATGATTATGCAGGGATACTCCTACTGGGCATTAGCGTGGCAGATACTGCTGCAGGCAGCCATCAAATGTATAATGCTTTGGATATTTAGTGATTGGAGACCTTCGGAGAAACCCGATTTTTCCGTTATCAAGGAGATCTTTTTGTTTAGTTTCTCATTGATTTTGTCTTCACTCATCAACACCTTTGTTCGATACATATATAATCCGATTATCGGAAGAAAATTTGGCGAAGAACAATTAGGTTACTATTCAGAAGCTTATAAATTTTACATTTTACCGAGCAATATCATATCAAGCACCATAGGTGGCGTATCCTACCCAGTGCTTTCAAAACTAAATGATGATACAAGTAGGCAACTACTATATTTGAGAAAGATGGTCAAGATCACATCTTTTGGTATTTTTCCCATAATGTTAGGAGCGATGGCGTGTTTCGACAATTTGGTAACCATTGCATTGACAGACAAATGGAAGGAGATCATCCCCTACTTTCAGATATTAGCGATTGCAGGTACTGTATTACCCTTCCACTCTTTATTTTTGGGATTATTGACACTGAAAGGATTTCCTAAAAGAAACTTTGCGATGGAATGTGTGAGAAATATTCTCATCTTGACTCCTCTGTTCTTCTTACACGAAAACATTACTTGGATGCTTTGGAGTTTCACTATTGCCAATATCTTATCGCTTTTTGTAGACATGTTCTTTGTAAGCAATGTGATTCCTTATAAAAAGAGAGAACAGATAAAAGACATTGTTCCTTACCTCTTCCTATCCATCATTATGGCCGCAGTGGTATACACGATCAACTATGCTCCGCTATCTACAACAGTGCAGTTAATCATACAAATAATATCTGGGGGATTGATTTATATCGGTAGTTGTTACTTTTTAGGTTCAACCATCCTAAAGGAGATTCTTAGCCACATCAAAGTTGGCCAGCTTCAACCAAGGTAATCACACGTTCCACAATTCTATCATCTTCATCATTAGGATCGTACTTCACCTTCAAGTCTGCGCCTAACATCTTTGCAAAACCTTGCCAAAAGAAAGCTCTGAATCCTCCTCGGAATTGTTTTACAAGAGAGTATGAAGTTCTATCGCATTGTCTGTCTACCAAACGAATCATCATCTTACCTTGCGACAATGTCATCTTTTTAAAGATCGGTTTGTAGGTTGCCACCAACTCATCCTCTTTTTGTTCCATAAACGCCTTTTTCTCCTTCTCAGAAGTCATTGTAGCCAATGTGCTATCATACTCCTGTACTATTCTGGATATTAATTTCGCGTATGGAAGTGTCTTTTTTACATCTCTGACTGTTTTCCAATAAAATTTCTCCTGTCTTTCATTTTTAAACACGAGCTTTGGGAAAACATAAACTTGTTGAAGCATAATATGAGGAATCGTATCTCCTCCTTCAATATATGCAGGGACACGTCTACCCACTTCTACATCCACATTAGCATAAGTGTAGAAGGTGGTTCCCATCAACATAAGGGATATATATAATATAAACTTGATCAATTTCATACCTAAAATCAATAACTAATTAACATAAGTACTATGCAAATATAGCACATTTAATAAGTAAGAGTCCTATTTTAAACATTTTTATGACTGATTTATGAAAATTTACCTTACATGTCATAGACTTAATTTCAGAAAATTACTTCTCGGTTTTTGGCTGAACCTACTATTCTGCAACACCTCTTTTGCACAATGGAACGCTGAAAGTTGTGCTAGGGGAAGAACTCTGCCAATGTCTGGTTACACATCTTTTTCGCCATCACTCTTGTCATCAGAGAAAGAGATTAGGCTACATCACGAAAATTATTTTAGTACAAAAGAGCTAAATCTATTTCAGATAGAGTCTATTATTCTTGATCAGAACATCAAGTTGGGTGGAAGCATCAAACAATTTGGGTACCAACACTATAACGTCACCTCATTAGGGGTATCATCAGCAATAAAATTATCAGAGAGATGGATTTTGGGCTGCAACCTACATAGCTCCCTTTTCAACACAACAAAGATGGAAGGAAAGGATCATCACCTATCCTTCGTATGCAGTATAGATGCGATGTGTAAGATAAAAAACGAGCACTACTTTTATGGGAAGACAGAACACTCTTTCTATCACTCCGTCATTAGCTCCCCCTACCATGACAGGATAAGCCTAGGATATCAAAACTGTCAAGTATCGTGCATAAAATGGATTGCTGAGGTCAACCTTTGGGATTATCATAAACCAACAATCCACATGGGGTTTGAATACCAAATAAAAGAGTTCTTCATCCGTTTGGGAGAGGCTGGGTTACCCTTAATCCCCACTTACGGATTAGGATACAAAAAAAAACATTGGCGGTTTAATTTTTCTGCAGTTTGGCAAACTACCATTGGACATTCATTCTCATGCGACATATGTTACCAACTAACAAAGTAATACGATGAAAAAAACAATCTTAATAATCTGCACTTTCCTTCACTCCTTATTGACTCTCTCTCAAATTGAGGATCGATCATCCCAACTTAGCGATTACATTGAGTCACTCATGGAAGACGAATCGTCGAAATTAGACTATGAGGAATTATTAGAGAATATTGAAAGTTTAGAACACCTAAAGTTAGACCTTAACAAGGCTACAAAAGATGACTTCTCAAAAATCCCTAATCTAACAGAATTGGATATTCATAATATCATAAAACATCGGAACACATACGGCTATTTTCAAACCATATATGAATTAAAGAACATTCCAAACTTCAACAAAGAAAAGATCGACCTGATACTACCTTTTGTAACCATAATCTTTGAGGAAAAAGATTTTGGATGGAACTACGAATTGCAAAACAGGAAAAACATTCTGTATCAACAATATCAACAGAACATACAAACGAAAAAAGGATACATACCCGATTCTACAGGCACCACAAAATATCTAGGCAATTCATCTCGATATTATGTCAAATATCAGTTCCAAACACCTAACAAAGTATTTCTCAATCTATTGGGAGAAAAAGATGCAGGAGAGAAGGGACTCATCGATTTTCTTTCCATTAGTTTTCAACTGAAAGAGATTTGGAAAATAAAACAAATGAACATTGGAGATTACAAGGTCTCCTTCGGGCAAGGATTGGTTATAGGTAACAGTACCCTATTTGGCAAATCCAGCAATACATTAAACACATTTGTACCAAATGAAGGATTGAAAAAAAACACCTCTTGCAATGAAAGCGCTTTTTTGAGAGGAATTGGATGTACATTCGAGCATCGGAACTGGAACTTTACGACCTTCGCATCACACAAAAAGATAGATGCCAACCTAAGCGACTCCCGTATCACATCATTTAAAACCGATGGATACCATCGAACCATCAATGAGTTAAGTAAAAAACACAATGTAAGGGAAAGCGTCATCGGAGGGAATGCCACTTATAAAAGAAACAATTGGCAAATAGGGACCACAATACTATGGTATCACTATTCCGACTCTCTTTCTCCTGCAGATAAGATGTACAATAGATTCAAGCTGAAAGAAGAGAATCAAAACATCAATATAGGTATCAACTATAAACTATTTTTTAGAAGGGTTTCTCTATTTGGAGAAGTAGCAACTAACGGATTTAAAGGCATTGCCACAATAAACGGAATGAATATTCAGCCCAACTCCCGAATAGGTTTATTAGCCATACAACGGATGTACCGACCTGAATACCAAGCTGATTTTTCCAATGCCTTTGGAGAAAATAGCAGAACTGAAAATGAAAGCGGATTCTATATAGGAACACAAATTCTTCCCTTGAAAAAAGTCTCTTTATCCATTTATGCGGACGTATTTTCATTTCCTTGGGCAAAATACAATATCAATTACCCTTCGAAAGGGCAAGACTATCTTGTTCAGTTACAACATAACACAAGTCGGAATATGAATATGCAGGTGAGATATAAATACAAAGACTACATAGAACAAATGTACACAAGACAGACTCTTCGTTATATCAACCATTGGAAACACAAAAGTATAGAGATGCAAAGTTTGGCAGAAGCAAACAAAATTTCCACGGCTGACAAAGAAACCTACGGATGGGTCCTATCGGAAGACTTCCAAAAGAATTGGGCAAAGGCACGCATGAGCCTCAACATACACTATGCGTACTTTGTAGCAGAGAATTACAACAACAGGTTCTACATTTACGAACGAGACATTCTAAACACCTTCTCTATGCCTCTTCTATATGGGAAGGGACACCGCATAGACATTAACTATAAGTGGTCGACATCTCATCTGTTCCAAATATATCTTAACTATGGAGTATACATTTATACCGATGGTCGAGAAAGCATAGGAAGTTCATACGAACAAGTGGAAGGGAATATCAATAGTATGGTAAAGGGTTTATTAAAGTGGCAGTTCTAACAATAAGAACTACTTCACTATTTCAGCAAACAATTCGATATTCTCATCCACGAAATGAGCAATGGCAGAAGTTGTTTCCTCTTCCATCATAAAGAATTCTTCTTCCAAATCATCGAACTCTTCAAAATCGACATACATAGAAAGGAACTCCTCATCAGTAGTCTCTTTTTCTAACTCTTTTTTATTTTCATCGTAGATTTTCTTGGCTGCATATACCAACTTAGACAACGGTTTTGCCCCGAAGAGACGCATTGCTTTTGCAAATGGATTATCAAAGAAGTATCCGCCATATCCATTCTGGATCATTTGGACAAAACCTCCATCATTCATCTCATTGCGAAAAATAGAATAAGCCAACAAGGCGTTTTGATGTCCATTCAATTTCGACATAGATTCTGCCGTCATTTCACCTCCTATCTCTTTCCAATATGCATCTGTAAACACTGCAATAAACTCATCAATACCAGTCTGTGCAGCCTTTTGCAAATCCGTATCTAAAACCTTAACCATTTTAATTTCCCATTTTTGCGACAGACAAAATGTATGTCTTATCCTTATCGAACGACTGAATATCCATATTCTCCTTTTGATCTAGCAAATCTTCTTTAGTCATAGAAGATGCCACAGAGACATAAGACCTTTGATCAATAGAGATGATTTGCAACGACTCAACAGATTCTAAATCGTTATCCATTACGAATTGACGTGCCTTACTTTCTGAATCGAAATCGCCCAAAATCAAATAGAAACCAACAGGAGCTTTTTTGTAAGAATCCAACTCAGTTTGCAAAACATCAATGGTTTTATCTTTATTAACGACCTCAGTGCGTAGATTGGCCATCATTAATGATGATTGGTGCAAAAACGCATCCGAGTTCATCTCAGTTTGAAGAGGATGGAACATCATCAAGCAAGCTACAGCAGCCACTGTTCCAATCAAGAATGGACGTATTGAGGTAGTGTTCTCCTTGTGTTCTAAACTCTTTTCTTCCTGGAAAGAATCAATAGTCAATTTAGGGAAATAAAATTCACCTAAACCAAAAGAATCTTCATCTGTTAAAAAGAACTTCTTTTGAACAAACACAAGCGTATTCGATTGAATAGAGAATGTTCCCCAATCTGAGACTTCAACCATTTGACGAGATTGCAGCTGCTCCTTTAGACCTTTCACCCAAGAGGATATCAAACTCTCAGCCTCTTCGAATGAAACACCTCTTCTCTTCATCAATTCCTGTACCAACAATCCATCATTATGAACCAATAGTTGATTGAAAATGATCTCCTTCATAGGAGGCAAGAAACTATCATTCTCCTCGCATCGCGTAGCCCCTTTCTCATTCACGACGAAACCACCAAAATTGGGGATAATCACACACGTATGCTTACCCAACAAGCCATATATAAGTTCAAAAAGTTCTTGCATTACCTCTTTTTTATTTATATCAAATTCTTCTCGAAAATATTTCAGCAAATTTAAACTAAAAGCTGAGCATTACAAAGAGATGTCAAACAACACTTACAAACACTCTTTTCAACATTTTATTAACAATTTTCCGCACTACTCCAAAAGCCGTCTTCTTCTAATTTTATCACACCCTCATCTTGCAAGAAACGAAGGATTTCAACAGCATGAGACTCCTCACACGAAAGCATGGCAGGCAACTCTTTCAACATTACCTTCTTAGATTTAATTATCTCGATTACCTCTCCTTTCACCTTTTCAAACTCCCTGTTAGTTACTCCCGTATCATGCTTAGCCAAACAATAATCGCACACGCCACAAGGTTCAGAAGTGCTCTCTCCAAAATACTGCAAGAGCATTCTGCTTCGGCAATGATCCTCATCCTGTACATAGGCAATCACCTTCTGGATACGTTCTTGGAAACGTTCCAATCGTGTTTCATAAACATCCCGGCCTATCTTTACATATTTATCATCTACCCGTCGAGTTGTAAAAATAATGTATGGAGACTTTTTCCCTGGCACATAACTAACAACACCCAATTTAGAAAGAAGGACAAGTCTCTGATAAAGTTCATCACGACTTATATCCAATCTGTTGGCTAATAGATTTTCATCTATCATTGAATATTCAGAGAACAAACCCGTGTAGGTGCGCAATAGCATCTTGATAATGTCATCCAACAAAGGATCAAAATCTAAATTTTGTCGATACAACTCTTCCTTTGTCATCTCAAACATCAGTCGCGAAGACTGGTTCAGTTCATCCGTCAATTCAATATAACCAGCCTGTTGTAAGATCTTCAACGCACTAAACGCCTGCATAACAGGAAGCTTGAAAACGGAACAGAAATCTGCCAAATTAAAATCGTGCATAAAACCAGCTCCTTCATCAATTCCAATCTCATAGTAGCATGCCAATTTATGATACACACTAATTATAAAGTCCCTGTCTGGGAAACTGTCAGCAACCCTCTTCTTTAATTTTGTAATATCTGACTTGTTATACAAAAGAATGGCATAGGCCTTCTTTTCGTCCCTACCGGCACGACCAGCCTCTTGAAAATATGCTTCCAATGTATCAGGAATATCCAAATGGATAACCGTTCGGACATCCGGTTTATCGATACCCATACCAAATGCATTGGTTGCCACTATTACCCTACACTCACCTTTTTTCCAATCCTCTTGTTTTTTATCTTTTGATTCCTGAGAAAGTCCAGCATGAAAATGATCTGCAGTAAAACCCTCATTGCGGAGCAGATCCGCAACCTCCTTGGTCTTCTTACGGTTACGCACATATACAATAGAAGTACCTGGAACAGAGTTCAGTATATGAAGCATCTGACCCATCTTATCATCAGTCTTCCTTACCACATATGCGATATTCTTACGAGCAAAGCTCTTTTTATAAACCAAATGCTTTCGGAACCTCAACTGGTTTTGTATATCCTCAACCACATCTGGAGTCGCAGTCGCAGTCAATGCTATTACCGCCACATCATCAGGCAAAACGTCTCGAATTTCCGCGATTTTAAGGTACTGAGGTCTAAAATCATATCCCCATTGAGAGATGCAATGAGACTCATCCACAACAAGAAGTGATACATTCATTCTCCTCACCTTATCTAAGAACAACTCGGTAGACAGGCGTTCTGGAGAGATGTAAAGAAACTTATAATCACCTAAAATGCAATTGTCATAGGCTTGGAGGATTTCATTGTGGGACATACCCGAGTAGACAGTCATCGCACGCACTCCCTTATTCCTCAGATTGTCAACTTGATCTTTCATCAACGCAATAAGAGGGGTTACAACCAAACAAGTGCCCTCCTTACATAAGGCGGGCACTTGAAAGGTAATACTTTTTCCTCCACCGGTAGGCATCAATCCTAATACATCAGAACCTTTATATGCAGCATCGACTATATCTTCCTGCAAAGGCCTAAAAGAATCGTACCCCCAATATTTTTTTAAAACAGAACGATATTTCTCTCTATCTGTCATTCACTCTTCTTAATATCTTTAATCATCAATTGAATAGTTGTATTTCCGTTGAAAGTATTCTCCTCAATCGTATAACAAATATCAACTGGGTTTAAAGCTTTAATGTAATCATTGAATTCAGATTGTCCGAAAGCTATTCCATTCATAATACATTCTGATTTAGAATCGATCAATTCCAACTTCAGATGCTCCTGCTCCTTACCGACCAAACGGCTCGTACCATAATCGAATGTACGACGGGTCACAAACACAGGCTTCATATTCTCCGGACCGAATGGATTAAACTCCTTCAACAATCGGAAAAATTTAGGTGTAATCTCTTTAAAATCGATATACGCATCAATGTCAATCTGAGGCAAGCATTGCTCTTGCGAGATGTTTTCAGAAACATATTTCTCGAATCTGCGTTGAAACTCCTCAACATTTTCCTCTTTCATGGTCAAGCCGACAGCATAAGTATGCCCTCCGAAGTTCTCCAACAAATCTCGACAAGACTCTATTGCCTTATACACATCAAAACCTTGCACGGATCTTCCGGAACCAGTAGCGAAGCCATTGGAACGAGTCAGGACAATGGTAGGTTTATAATATTTCTCTGTCAACCTTGATGCCACAATACCGATAACACCCTTGTGCCAAGTTGGATTGTATATTACAATAGAAGCATTATTTTCAACGCCCTCGACAGATTCCAACTCTCGATTAGCCTCATCCGTTGTGCTCTTATCCAAGTCTTTGCGTTCCTTGTTGCATTGGTCAATGCAATTACTTTTCTCTTTAGCCTTTGCCAAATCCTTGGATATCAATAGTTCCACTGCCTCTGTTGCCGATTGCAAACGACCAGAAGCATTTAATCTAGGACCAATTTTGAAAACAATATCACTGATTGTGATCTCCTTTCCCGTCAATCCACAAACATCAATGATACTCTTCATTCCAAGACTTGGATTAGAGTTCAATTGTTTCAATCCGTAGTAGGACAATATTCTATTTTCGCCATTTATCGGAACAATGTCAGAAGCAATACTTACGGCCAAAAGATCAAACAAAGGTATCAGATTTTTGAAATCAATACCATTACTCATAGCAAATGCCTGCATCAATTTGAAACCGACACCACATCCCGATAAATTGGAATCAGGATATGTAGAATCCAATCTTTTAGGGTCCAACACCGCCACTGCATCTGGCAACACATCCTCTGGAGTGTGGTGATCACAAATAATGAAATCCACACCCTTCTCTTTCGCATACGCCACTTTTTCAACGGCTTTGATTCCGCAGTCCAAAGCAATGACAAGGTTTATGTTGTTCTCCACAGCATAATCAATACCCTTTATGGAGATTCCATAACCTTCCGTATAACGATCCGGAATGTAAAAATCTACATTCGCGTAGTTATTTGTTAAAAACTTGTATACCAACGCAACCGCTGTTATACCATCCACATCATAGTCCCCATAGACCAATATTTTCTGCTTCTTATCACGAAGAGCTTGGTTAAGACGGTCTACCGCTTTCTGCATGTCATTCATTAAGAATGGATCATGAAGGTCGGTCAATTGGGGACGGAAAAAACTTTTTGCTTGTTCAAAATCCTTTATTCCTCTTTGGACTAACAATTGGCACAAAATAGGACTAATACCCAAATCCTCGGATAGTTTTCTCTTCTGCTCTTCTTGTTCGGCCGTTAGAGGAACATAATTCCATCTATTAACCATTATATATTCTTTATTTATTTTTTTCCTATCAAGAAGTGTTTACAACACCGCAAAACACTTGCAACTTGTAAAGATACAAAAATTAAAATTACGCTTATAACAAAAAGCAAAAAAAAATTAAAATGCACCCTTATAAAATATTTTTATTGTAAATTCGCACTTTCGTATTTGAATGAATATAGCAGAAAAAGATGGAAGAATATTTCAACAAAATACAAGCGCTTTTCTTCAAATTTCTCCTATGGAAGGAAAAGAAAATAAGCGAGAAGCATTTCGTAATGATACTCAGTTTCTTAGTGGGTTTGTTCTGTGCTATCGCTGCTTTCGTTTTAAAGGCTCTCATTGACTTTCTGCACGAATTAGTCAACAGCCACTTCGCCGAGGGTGATTTGAACTTTCTATATTTGGCTACCCCTATCATGGGCGTAGCTCTTGCCAGCTTTTATGTAAGACACTTCGTCAAGGACGACATCAGTCACGGAGTCACTAAAATCATGTTTGCCATTTCTCAAAAGAAAGCTAGGATAAAGAAGCATAATATGTGGTCCTCTATCATTGCCAGCTCACTTACCATTGGATTTGGAGGATCGGTAGGAGCCGAGGCCCCTATCGTACTTACAGGCTCCGCTATTGGATCGAACTTGGGACACCTTTTCCGCATGGAACAGAAGAATCTGATGCTTCTGGTGGGATGTGGTGCAGCAGGAGCTGTCGCAGGAATCTTTAAAGCACCTATTGCAGGAGTCGTTTTCACATTGGAGGTTTTAATGCTCGATTTGACGATGGCATCAATTGTCCCATTGCTTATCTCCGCATCTACCGCTTGTGCGTTCACATATTTCTTCTCTGGATCCGACTTCATGTTCGATTTCACCCTCAACGGACCCCTAAGGATGGAAAAAATCCCATTCTACATTCTGTTAGGATTAATCTGCGGATTCGTATCCCTCTACTTTACGAGAGGAATGAATAAACTGGAGGAGTTTTTCAGGGACATAAAAGATCCCAAAGCAAAACTCATCGTTGGTGGAATCATGCTTAGCATACTTATTTTCTTTATTCCACCGCTATATGGAGAAGGATACGACACCATCACCTACTTGCTGAATGGAGATGTGCAAGCCATCACACAAAACAGCGTCTTCTACAATTTCAGAAACAATTTTGCGATGATGTCTCTGTTTATGGTGTTGATTATGTTCTTTAAAATCTTCGCATCTGCAGCCACAAATGGAAGTGGAGGAACAGGAGGTATCTTCGCACCAAGTTTGTATATGGGTTGTCTTACAGGTTACTTTATGGCTTTCGTGCTGAATCACTTTCAAGCCTTTGGGTTTGACCTTATAGAGAAAAACTATGCTTTGGCAGGCATGGCTGGCGTTATGGCTGGCGTTATGCACGCACCTTTGACAGGTGCCTTCCTCATCGCAGAACTGACGGGAGGATACGGACTATTCTTGGGATTGATCGTCACATCAACCATTTCCTATATCACCATTTTGGCTTTCGAGCCACATAGTTTGTACGCTATGCGTTTGGCAAAGAAGGGAGAGTTGTTGACACACAATACAGACAAGAACATTCTAACGCTATTGAAGACCGAGAATGTTATCGAAACCGATTTGCAAACCTTGCGACCCAACATGCACCTAGGTGACATCATCAAAGTAGTAGCCAAATCGAACAGAAACATATTTCCCGTACTCGATTCCAGAAGAAGAATGATTGGAGTTATCAGTTTGGACGAGATTCGAAACATCATGTTCCGTCCAGAACTTTACGACCGTTTCAAAGTATCTGACCTGATGGTATCGCCTCCTGCATTCGTCTCTCTAAACGACTCTATGGAGAAGGTAATGTATCAGTTCGAAAAAACGAAAGCGTGGAACCTTCCCGTTTACGACGAAAAAGAAAAATATGTAGGTTACGTTTCCAAATCTAAAATATTCAATTCATACAGAGATCTATTGGTGACTTTATCCGATGAATAATGTCAATAATTCCCAGTCTATTTTTTATGAAAAGAGAAAACAAATTTTTATTTTTGGGAACTAGAGAATTTACAAACAAACAATGTAGAATATAACGACAAAGAGGATATGACAAAATTTGGCACAGTATTCAAACAAGGAGGGAAGAAAGCCCTTTTATGCGGTTCTGGAGAATTAGGGAAAGAGGTTGCCATCGAGCTACAACGACTTGGCATCGAAGTTGTCGCATTAGACAAATACGAAAACGCACCAGCAATGCAGGTAGCACACAAATCATATGTATTGTCAATGTTAGACGGAGAGAAACTTCGTAAGATCATCAACGAAGAGAAACCCGACTACATTATTCCAGAAATAGAAGCAATCGCCACTTCCACCCTTGTTGACCTAGAGAAAGGAGGGTACAATGTCATTCCTACAGCTAATGCTACATACCTAACCATGAACCGTGAAGGTATCAGAAGATTGGCAGCAGAGGAGTTAGGTGTGAAAACCTCTCCTTACCGTTTCGCCTCCACATACGAAGAATACAAAGAGGCGGTGAAGGCAATAGGAATTCCTTGCGTAGTGAAACCAATCATGAGTTCTTCTGGTCATGGACAGAGCGTAGTGAAATCAGAAGCCGACATTGACAACTCTTGGAAGATTTCCCAAGAGGGCGGTCGCGTTGGTGCATGCAAAGTCATTGTTGAAGGTTTTGTAGATTTCGATTATGAAATCACACTGATGACAGTACGCCACAAAGACGGAACTAGTTTCCTAAATCCAATCGGACACTGGCAAAAAGATGGAGACTACCAAGAATCTTGGCAGCCTCAACCAATGAGCACAACCGCTTTGGGAAAGGCACAAGATATTGCGAAAAAAGTTACCGATGCACTTGGTGGAAGAGGAATCTTTGGCGTTGAGATGTTCATCAAAGGCGACGATGTTATTTTCAGTGAAGTATCACCTCGTCCTCACGACACAGGTATGGTTACAATGATTTCGCAAGATTTATCCGAATTTGCATTGCACGTAAGAGCAATATTGGGATTACCTATTCCGAACATTGCATTTCACGGACCTTCTGCATCAAAAGCAGTTGTAGTTCGTGGAGACAGTGACAATGTGTCATTTGCAAATTTGGAAGAGGTACTTGCAATGCCTGACACTCAAATCCGCATATTTGGGAAACCAGACGTACGTGACCACAGAAGAATGGCAGTATTGTTAGCAAGAGGTGCTTCTGTTGATGAAGCGAAAGAGAAAGTCAACAAAATGTACAATGCACTAAAAGTTGAGATTTAGGAGGATTATATATGAAGGTACTTAAATTTGGAAGTTCAGCATTAGCAACTGCAAAACAATTTCAAGAAGTTGCAAAATTATTCAGCGAAGGAGAAGGCAAAAAAATCATTGTTCTTTCCGCAATGGATGGAACCACAGAGGAACTTGCGGAGATTGCAGACTATTTGTACAAAAAGAACCCAGATGGTGCAAAAGAATTGATCAGTTCCCTTGAGCAAAAATATATACAATTGGTTGAAGACCTATTTGACTCAAGCAACAAAAAAGCAGAGATCAAGAAAAATATCACTGCTAAGTTTGATGCCATAAGAGAATATTCAAAAGACATATTTACCCTTTTTGAAGAGAAAAGAATCATTGCACAAGGAGGTCAATTGTGTTCATACTTAATGTGCGAATATCTAACCTCAAAGGGAGTAAAATCTTCCAACATCTCTGCCCTATCTTTTATGAAGATAGACAAGAATGAGGAACCCGATGTAAACTACATAAAGGAAGCGTTAACACAAATTCTCGAAGAACAAAGCGGAGAGAACCTATTCATTACAGAAGGTGCTATTTGTCAGAACGCATACAACGAAGTTGATCACTTAGGACTTGGAGGAAACGACTACACAGCTGCATTAATCGGATCTGCTATACAAGCCGAAGAGATTGAGTTTTGGAGTGACTCAATTGGTATCTTCAACAACAATCCGAATATTGTTTCAAGTGCCAAACCCGTAGAGAAACTAAGTTTTGACGAAGCAGCAGAGTTGTCCTACTTCCTAACTCGCATTATACATCCAACATGCATTTTACCTGCGAAATTGGCTAATGTACCAGTGCGTTTGAGAAATATTGACCAAAAGGACAAGAAAGGCACTCTTATCTCTACAAGTTATGCAGCAGGCAAGATTGAGGCTGTAGCTTCCAAAGACGGCATTACGGCAATTCTTATCAAGTCGAGCAGAATGTTGTTTGCTCATGGATTCCTTCGTAGAATATTTGAAATATTCGAGAGTTACAAAACACCTATCGATATGATTACAACTTCCGAGATCGGAGTTTCCATCACAATCGACAACAACAAACATTTGGATGAGATTGTGGATGATTTGAAGAAGTTCGGAACTGTAACTATCCACAAGGACATGACTATTATCAGTGTTATTGGAGATCTTCCTGCAGATAATATTGGATTCCAAGCCAACATCCTTTCTGCATTGAAAGAGATGCCAATCCGTATGATTTCTTACGGAGGAAGTTCTCACAACATATCTTTCCTTATCCGCACAAGAGATAAGATTACTGCATTACAAGCATTAGACAAACAATTATTTTAAAAAAATCAAAACATATGATAAAAGGAAATTTCCCTATCAACAAGTTCAAGAATGTAGAAACTCCGTTCTACTATTACGATGTTGAACTTCTAAACAAAACATTAGATACTGTTGTCAAAAGTTCTTCTGAGCACAAATTTGAAGTACACTATGCTGTTAAAGCCAATGCAAACAAGAAAGTATTAGCATTGATTTCAAAGGCTGGATTAGGTGCTGATTGTGTAAGTGGCAATGAGGTACAAGCTGCCATCGAAGCAGGCTTCCCTGCCAACAAAATCGTTTTTGCAGGAGTAGGAAAAACCGATAAAGAAATCAACCTAGCTTTAGACCACAACATATTCTGCTTCAATGCAGAGTCTATTCCAGAATTGGAGGTTATCAACGAATTGGCTAAGGCAAAAGGTAAAGTTGCCAATATTGAGTTGCGAGTCAATCCAAACATCGATGCACATACTCATAAGAAGATCACAACTGGTTTGAACGAGAACAAGTTTGGTTTCAATATGGAGGACCTAAAATTTGTTTGCGATCTTATCGAAAAATCTTCTAACTTGAAGCTTATTGGACTTCATTTCCACATAGGTTCTCAGATTACAGACCTAAACGCATTTGAAAGCTTGTGTGTTAGAATCAATGAACTCCAAGAGGAGTTCGAATCTTGGGGAGTAAAGATCGAGAACATCAATGTTGGTGGCGGATTGGGTATTAACTACGAACACCCTAATCATATTCCAGTAGCAGATTTCGAATCATACTTTAAGACATTTGCTAAATATTTGAAATTGAGACCAGGACAAAGATTACACTGCGAGCCAGGCCGCTCTCTTGTTGCACAATGCGGAAGTTTGATTACCAAAGTAACATACGTAAAACAAGGTGTCAACAAACAATTTGCCATTGTGGATGCCGGAATGACAGATCTTATCAGGCCAGCTCTTTATGACGCATACCACAGAATTGAAAACATCAGTTCTGATTTGGCAGAGGAAAAATATGATGTTGTTGGTCCTATCTGCGAGTCTTCCGACGTATTTGACAAAGATGTTGAACTAAACAAAACTCAAAGAGGTGACTATTTGGCTATTCGTTCTGCTGGAGCCTATGGTGAGATTATGGCGTCCAACTACAACCTAAGAAGATTACCTCAAGGATATCTTTCAACTGAACTATAAAAAATAATGGAACCTTACATAGATCACTTACTAAAGGAAGTGCCTAAAGAATACCTGATCGCATTAGGATTACTATTGGTAATCCTAATCGTTCAGATGTATTACTATTTCAGGTATTACAATAAAATTATCCGATACAACAAAAAGATTCAAAGCAATAATGTGCAAGGAAACAACAAGGACATTCCAGTCTCTGTGATCATCTGCGCACAAAATGAGGCAGAGAACCTTGAAAAATTTCTCCCTTCCGTTTTGGAACAAAGATATTCCAAATATGAGGTTATTGTTGTCAATGATGGTTCTACAGACCAAAGTAGCGAACTATTAGAAAGATTAGACAAGCAATATTCTCATCTATACCATACCTTCTTGCCTATGGATGCCAAATACATAAGTAGGAAGAAGATGTGCTTGACCGTTGGTATTAAGGCCGCCAAATACGATCATTTAGTGCTTTTGGATGCAGACTGCGAGCCTGTTGGAAAGGATTGGCTTAGCGGAATGATGTTAAACTACGAAGGAGATACTGGCATAGTGTTGGGATACAGCAAGACAGCAGGAGAAAACAATCTATTGGGGAAGATCATTCGCTACGATTCCATCACCTCTGCGATGAGACATTTTGGATTTGCCCTTAATGGCAGAGCCTACAAAGGCACCTCAAAGAACCTAAGCTACAAAAAGGATCTATTCTTTAAGAACAAAGGATTCTCATCTAACTTGAATTTAGAATTGGGTGATGACGATTTATTCATCCAAGAGATTGCAACAGAAAACAATGTAAAGGTTGAGTTTAGACCTTCTACACATACAATCTCCCATAGAGAGGAAACATTAAAGTCATTCCTGTACCAAAAAGAACTATCGTTAAAGACATTAAGCAATTACAAGAAAAGCATACAGACAAGTATCTCTATTGAAAACATCAGCAGGTTCTTGTTCTATATCACTTTCACCGTCCTTTTGGTGTTTTACTTGGTAAAACAAGAGTGGATTCTTGCAGGTGCAAATGCCATTCTTTTCCTATTCAGATACATCACTCAGGTGAATATCATACGAAAGAGTGCAGCCATTTTAGAAGAGAAACCTTTCTTTTTCCTTATTCCTATTTTAGATATCCTTTTGCCTCTCATTTCCCTGTACACCCTAACCTTTGGAAAGATTGGCAATAAAAGTAATAATATTTGGGGATAATCAGCAAATAAGATCATTATGAATACGAAAGAAGACAAGCTAAACGCATTTAATCGTCTATTAGACATTATGGATGAGCTTCGACTGAAGTGTCCATGGGATAAGAAGCAAACCTTTGAATCTCTTCGTGCAAATACCATAGAGGAGGCCTACGAACTATGCGATGCCATTATGAAAAGTGACAAGAAGGAGATCAAGAAAGAGTTAGGTGACGTCTTACTTCATATCGTATTCTACTCTAAAATTGCATCAGAGACTGATGATTTCGACATTGCAGATGTATGCAACTCACTATGCGACAAACTTATATTCAGACACCCTCATGTTTTCGGCGAAGGTGCTGCAAAAAATGCTGGAGAGGTTGAACAAACTTGGGAGCAAATCAAACGCAAAGAAAAAGATGGCAACAAGACCGTTCTTTCTGGCGTGCCCGATGCCCTACCCGCTCTTATCAAGTCCTATCGCATTCAAGACAAAGCTCGCAATGTCGGTTTCGACTGGCAAGACAAAGAGCAAGTTTGGGACAAGGTGAAAGAAGAGTTCGATGAACTACAAGTGGAGGTCAAAAAGCTCGATGCAGAAAAGATGGAGGAAGAGTTTGGCGATCTACTATTCAGCATGATCAATGCTGCTAGACTCTACAAGATCAATCCTGAAAATGCACTTGAGAAATGCAATCAGAAATTCATCCGTCGATTTAACTATGTGGAGCAGAAATCCATCCAAGAAGGTAAGGATCTAAAAGACATGACGCTTGAAGAGATGGACCAATATTGGAATGAAGCTAAGAAGAAAGAGAGAGAGAAGGTTCATTAAACTAAGAAGAGCTAAACAAAAAGCATAAAAGGAGGGGTGCATTATAGTTGTAGTGCACCCCTCCTTCGTTATTCAATACATTATCATTCTGAGGCTGTCTCTGGTCTGGAATAATCATCAATACGAAAATCGACATCAGCCTTACTTGCTTGTGTCTGCTGATATTCTCTACGTATTCTATACATTTTGCCATCCTTAATAAAGTGGGCTCCCGTCTGATGAAAACGAAAAGGAATATTTTTTCGCACGCATTGTTCTCTTATGTCCAAGATCCAATCATAATCACATGGGCGCGCATAGAGACCCGACTCACCACCTATCGATACCTCCTTTATAGATGCATCAAGATACTTTGAAAGATCAATCCTCTCTAGCAAAGGAGCGACCGTAATAAACTTATGCTTAATAGGAAGCGACAAAAAGATAGGAAGACGATAGTCTGCCATAGCTTGATTTTCCACAGTGCAACCCACCATCACATTATCATATCCATCCTTCCAATCAAGAGGAATACAATCCATAAAACGATCAATCCTTTTCGTAAAGAAATAGAACCAACAATCATTACGCGTCTTTATCATCTCCCAACACTCAGGCCTCCACTCATCAGCATCTTTAAGAAGAAAATCGGACGTAAAACAAGTAAAAACAAGCGTTCCTGATTCTATCTTAAAACTCTTATCACGCTTTCTTTTTAAAGGAAGGTTGAACGCCAGCGTTTTTCTACACTCACTACTAGCTGTTGTACTACCATACATCTCATCCTGTCGATAAACATAGCAATACTTGCATCCTGTACTAATCTTTGTACAACCATGCCAAGGATTCCAATCAACGTATAGATTAAGATGATTCATTAGATACACTACTTTTTAATGATTTGAACATCAGAGACATACTTTTTTTTCAAATCCCCCAGATGAGCAAAGTGCGCAGTCTCCATGTGTTTCTTCTGTACCTCTTCAGAGTCCCATATCTCAAAAAGATAGACAGTATCAGGTTCGTCTACAGGCAAAACATATTCATATTGATGGTTGCCCGCTTCTTGTTGTGATTTTTCTGCAATTTGTAAATTTTCAATCTCTTGCATAAATAGATCTCGCATACCGGGATGGAGTCTATAGGTTACTTCTAATGTTAGCATAACAAATATTTTTCGTTTCCGCAAAGGTGCAAATTATATCCGAAAAAACAGAATGTATACCCAACATTATCATTGTATGTTTTTAAACATTCCAAATCAGAAAAAGTTACCACACCTCCACTCCGTAAAGAGCACAATCTTTTCCGATATATGAATTCTATTTCTTATCTTTGCAAATAATTTGGAAATAACATTCATAGACATAAAATGGCAAAAGAATTAACACCACGCAGTGAGGACTACTCACAATGGTACAACGACTTGGTTATCAAGGCAGATCTTGCTGAGAGTTCTGCAGTAAGAGGATGTATGGTTATCAAACCATACGGTTATGCAATCTGGGAGAAGATGCAACGCGAATTGGACCGTATGTTCAAGGAGACTGGTCACGTGAACGCATACTTCCCGCTTTTCATTCCTAAATCTTTCTTGAGTAAAGAGGCAGACCACGTAGAGGGTTTTGCTAAGGAGTGTGCAGTTGTCACTCACTATCGTTTGAAAACCAATCCGGATGGAAGTGGTGTTGTGGTTGATCCAGAGGCTAAGTTGGAAGAGGAGTTGATCGTTCGTCCAACCTCAGAGACTATCATTTGGAATACCTATAAGAACTGGATTCAATCTTATCGTGATCTCCCTATTCTTTGCAACCAATGGGCAAACGTCGTTCGTTGGGAGATGCGTACTCGCTTGTTCCTTCGTACCGCAGAGTTCTTGTGGCAAGAGGGACACACTGCTCATGAGACCTATCAAGAAGCAGAGGCAGAGGCACAAAAGATGTTGAATGTCTATGGAGACTTCGTAGAGAACTTTATGGCAGTGCCAGTGATCAAGGGTGTGAAGTCAGAGACAGAGCGATTCGCAGGAGCTGTGGATACTTACACTATCGAGGCTTTGATGCAAGACGGTAAGGCACTTCAATCAGGAACATCACACTTCTTGGGACAAAATTTCGCAAAGGCATTCGATGTCCAATATCAAACTCGTGAAGGTAAGTTGGATTATGTATGGGCTACCTCTTGGGGTGTATCTACTCGTTTGATGGGTGCTTTGATCATGACTCACTCTGACGACAACGGATTGGTGTTGCCACCAAACTTGGCACCTATCCAAGTGGTGATCATTCCTATCGCCTACAAGAAGTTGACCGACGAGATGAAGGCTAAAATCGACGAGATGATCGGTAAGTTGAAGGCTTTGGGCATCTCCGTGAAGTACGATTCAGACGATGCAAAAACTCCAGGATGGAAGTTTGCCGAGTATGAGTTGAAGGGTGTACCAGTACGTTTGACTGTTGGTCCTCGTGACTTCGAGAACAATACCATCGAAGTAGCTCGCCGTGATACGTTGACCAAGGAGAATGTCTCCATGGACGGTATCGAGGAGTACGTAAAGAGCTTGTTGGATGAGATCCAAAAGAACATCTTCCAAAAGGCATTGAACTACCGCAACTCTATGATCAAGAAGGTGGACTCATACGAGGAGTTCAAGACCGAGATCGAGAAGGGTGGATTCATCTTGGCACACTGGGATGGAACAGCAGAGACAGAGGCGAAGATCAAGGAGGATACAAAGGCTACGATCCGTTGTGTTCCGTTCGACACCTACCTAGGCGACGACAAGGAGCCAGGCAAGTGTATGGTAACAGGCAAGCCATCTAAGTGCAGAGTTCTTTTCGCAAGATCATACTAACCAGAAATCATACGAAGCGTTGGAATGCGCAGGGCATTTCAGCGCTTTTTTTATTTTATCATCTATGAAACTTCGTTTTTTGATATTTCCCCTTTTATTACTCTCCATGGCACCCTCTTTTGCTGGTATCAGATCCTTGTACGAGCAGGAGGAGTATGGAAGAAGATCGTGTTCGAATCTAGTAATAGTCGATCCTAATCATCAAGATTATAAACTTCATTGTGGCTATGCGACTTGTCCGGATGGTAGTTCAAGGAAATATCACAGTTGCGAAGAAGACAAAACGCTTTACATCTCTCCCAATGTTGAGACCTTTGTCCGTGATGCGGAGTTTTTTTTTACCTTACACCAAGGGCTACACAGCCTTGGGATTTTTCCTGAAACCAACACTCACCTACCGACATAACGAGCACCTATCTGTCAGTGCAGGTATAGACCTTATGGGCATAGCGGGCGATCATAAAAAAATCAGAGGCATCTCACCCATCGTCTCTATTCGATACAGTCCTATCCAAAACATAACCATCATCGGAGGAACGCTCACCAACCTTGGCCATGGGTTGGATCAACCAATGTATGACTACGACCGTCGTTTTTACGCACACAAAGAGGATGGTTTACAAATATTTGCCCACACCAACCATTGGAAGACTGAAATGTGGTGCAACTGGGAGGATTTCATTGTCGTCGGTTCCCCTTGGCAAGAAAAATTCACTTTTGGATGGAGTAATCGCTTTCAAGTATATGATAACAGCAACCATAGATTAGAGATTCCCCTCAATCTGATGATGAATCACCGAGGCGGGCAGATTGATGCAGTGGAAGACACCTGTATAGAGACGTTGGCGAATTTTTCTATTGCCCTAAAATACATTGGTCGGAATAAATTATATTATGATGTGGAGATTCCTTTCTACGGATTTTCAAACCGTTCCAACGAAGAGCACATCCATACCCACTTTAAGGATGGTTGGGGCATCTATCCCAATATCACATTAGGAGGAGGGCGAATTGGCAAAAGACACAACAACCTCAACTCTTTCGGAGGAGGTGTCGGCTATTGGTATGGCGACGGATTCATTTCTGGCAGAGGTAGTTATCACTTCCAATCGAGAAGCTATTTCGACGACTCTTTCGAGCGTAGATACAGGCACATGCTGACATTCAATGCTTATTATTACTTGAATAGTATATTCGGCGTTTCATTTCAAGCCTATTACGACTTGGATGAGAAGAACATAGATTATGCAGCCACCATCGCGTTGAATTTTGACAAAAAGTTCAAAATACACTCTTGGAAAAAGTGATAACGCATGAGAATATTCCTCCCTATACTGCTACTATTGGTTGTCGCACTCTCTGCAAATGGCAAGAGCAAGGAACGGATCACCGAACGTGGATCGTCCCTTTTCTACCGCAGTTGGCGTTACCCTATTGAAGAAGAGGAGAAGAAAGACTCTGTCCCAACCGTCATGTTACCGCAGGACTCGCTGGAGAAAGAGTCAGCAGTTGCCGACACCCTTCCTCCCCTATCGGAGCCAATAGTCGACAATCACGCCACCGATTCCGATTCGTTGTCAACAGATGGACAGACAACCCCGACAGAAATACTCGCAGGGAAAGAGCGTGACAACCAAGACACCGATATCGACAAATGTATACTCTATTTCGTGTTCGACCAAGACAACTTCATCTCGAACTATTCAGCAGAGATTGACACCATACTCAACTTTATCGATTATCACAAGGGGAAAAATTTCGACATTATAGGACATACTGATGAACGAGGGTCTATTGCCTATAATCAGGTATTGTCAGAGAAACGAGCAGAAAAGGTTCTGTCCGTACTTTTGCAAAAAGGTATTGAGAGAAAAAGACTTAACACAATTGGTCTTAGTGAGTTATATCCCGCAATACCACATGCAAAGAACGAAAAAGAGCACCAACTCAACAGACGAGTCGAAATACGCGTAAGGAAAGAATGAAGAGAATAGGATTCATACTGGTAGTGATTTTTTGCAGTTGTTTTTCCGCATCTGCCCAACAAGACTTTCTCTTTACGCAACAAACTTTTTCCAGAGGAAACATTAATCCTGCAGGCGTTGGCAACACAGGAGACGTCGATCTTTTCCTTTTAGGAAGATTGCAATGGCTTGGTGTGGATAATGCACCACACACCTTACTGTTTAATGCCACGAACTATTTTGAGAAGATACAATCAGGAGTCGGATTTTCTCTCTCTTACGACGCATTGGGTGTTGGACACAGGACGACTGAAGCAAAGGTGGAATATTCATACCAAATTGATTTAAACCCCAAGTGGATACTCTCAATGGGAGCATCTGCAGGTGTTTTTGTTGGTGTCTATGATCCGACTCAGAACACATTAGGGAATGAAGGAGAACGTGAAATTTTAAATCTTCCTAACGAAAAGCAAAGAAAGATAACACCCGATTTTAACATAGGATTCGAGGTAAACTCTATGAATTGGACCTTCGGTGTATCATGTACACATATCGAGAACAACAAGTCCACTTCGTATGCCTCTGATCGCCATTTCTACGGCTATGCCATACGAACACAAAATATCAATGAAAACCTTGATGTAATGATTGATCTCGGATATATGAATCGCAATAAAGTACACCTTGCAGATTTAGGATTACTACTCTTTTACAAACGACTTTTTTGGGGAGGATTATCGTGGCGACCCGATCTTGTAAATGGATGCGACCCGTCCTATCTCTCTGTTTTATTAGGATTTGAATATCAAATATTTAGATTTGGCTATGTCTATGAATGTGGATTAGGGAAGAATAGCACCCTACCGAGCAACACGCATGAGTTTATATTATCATTTAGGATTCCCAAGAACAAAAATCAAAGCAAGTAACAAATTAACATTTATCAATAAATTACAATTTAAATGCACTTAACTAATAAAAATCTTCATTCAAGTCTTAAATTAGGTTAAGAGAAAAAAAAATCTTACTTTTATAGTTAAAATCCATAATAGGGATAAATTTATCTAACCTATTAAAAGATAAGTAATTATGAAACAGGTAAACTTAGGAAAAAGAATACTAAGAAGTATTTTTGTTGCCATATTGTCTATCATGTGCATTGGAAACCTCTATGCAAAAAATGAAGACACCCCGAATCTGGACTTCTCACTTGGGAATTTCCAAAATTGGGAACGTTACTATTCATATTTTGGACCAAGTGATTTCACCGATTTTAACAGTGCCAACATATATACGGATCAGGTATCTCAGTCTTCTGTTCCTAATCAAGAAGTATGGACTTTGAAGAATGGAGATGGAGACTCGTACAAATGGGAAAGTAGAGGTGGAAGTGGAAAGAACGAGGTGCATGGTACATTCAGCGTCGTATCTGGGAAAGATAATGACGCCAGCATGTCAACTTGTACAAGAGCGCTAAAACGCACACCAGAAGGTTTCAACACAGCAGGTATCGTAGGATCAATAGGAAAAGCTGAAATTTTATATGACTATAATGAAACGAACGGATGGAAACGTAGAGCAATGGCAGAAAAATTGGTCTACCGATTCATTGTAACTGAGAAGAGCTCCTTGTTAAAACTATGTTTTGCCAGCGTTCTTTCGGAACCAAACACAGATGCAGGAGCCCACTTTGGAGATGAGCACCCTGGTATGTGCTTGAACGTAACCGCCAATAATGGAACACGCGTTTTACCATGCGGACAATATTGTGGAGATGCAAGTAGTAACGACAACACCTTGGTAGCGTTAAATAGAAGCACAGACGGAGCTTGCTACACAGAATCCAGCAGTAATAATCTGACATACAAACCATGGACAACCAACATCTATGACTTAAGAGACTTCATAGGTTCTGAGGTTGTTATTGAAGGTTATGTACACGACTGCTTGCTAGAACTTTATGTATGTAACGACTGTGGAAAATGTAATGCCTGGGGGTATGGAATCACCGACAATAGCAATGGTGTCGTAAAAGGTCAATGTTATTTTCAGAATTATGCTCAAAAAAATATGACAAAACGCGTCATGGCAGGAGGTCACTGGGCATACGGTTACCTTACAGGAGAGACTATGGAACTAAGAATTGATGTGGACAACTGCCCTGACCCTAACAACCCGAACGACAAAGTTAAGATCACTGTTCCTGAAGGATTCGGAGAAGGACATTACACTTGGAAAACATCAGATGGAGTAAGTTTGGTTGATGGTTCAGGCCACCCTTACACGAACAACTACGCATATGTGAATCGATCGGAAATCCAAGATGTAGACTACATCTGTACTATTAAAGGAGACAATGCCGATTGTGCCGATATATCTATCTCTACACGTATTGCAAAAGAACCTATTGTGATGGATTTCGTCACAAGTATTGCTTGTTACAACAACGTAACTTTTACAGACAAGAGTCATATTGCCCAAATTCTTCAAGATGGCAAATACATAGAACCAGACACCATCGTCTCGTGGGAATGGAATTATGTCGACGTGAAAGGAAAGAACGGCGGTCAAATGGCTAAATATACAATTGATGATATTAAAAGAGCAGAAGCTGACGGAACGGTTGAGTCACTGAGGAATCCACAAAAAACATTCTTATGGACTTCAGAAAACGAGGGAAAATACAACATGACCTTGACCATTAAAACGGCCAAGGGATGTACAATGTCTTTCACTAAAGATTTCAAAGTTCAACCTCAACCAGAATTACAATTAGATGGTACACTAGCTATATGTAAGGGGGAAACCTCACAATTACAAGTAACCAACTACAGCAATCCAAATAACATTTATGTATGGAAAAGATGCACGGGCATTAACAATGGTGTTTGCGCAGGAGAGCAAGAGTTACAAAACTCATCAAGCGCATTCTTTAACATAGAAGGTGTTGATGCCAATGCTGGATACTATCAAGTTGAAATCATCCGCGAAGAGGACTTGATGGAAGGAAATGTGAAGATTGGAAGCCAACAATGTATCTACCATAAAGACTTCAATGTAAGCATCAAAGAAATTCCTTCTTTCGACTTTAACAACTACCAAACAAAAGACGGAAAGAAGTATATAGACATTTGTAAAGAAAGTACCACAACTATCACACTTACAGATAGATCAAATCCGAAACTACAAGACAAAGATTTCACATGGAGTAATACGGAGACAGGGAAATCTGTCACAGTTGGACCTACCGACACGACCATGTACATTGTAACCGCCAATGGGGATGGTTGTAAGTCAGTTGAAACCATCTGGGTGAACGTGAAACCATTGCCTCAACTATCCATTGAGGGACCTAATGCTCTATGTCAAGGAGATCAAGACGTCTTCACTGCAAAAGGATTAACCACTGCAGATGAAAAGAGAACTTACGAGTGGTATTACAATAACACGAAAGTATCAACCGCAGAAGATTTGGCCGTATCTCAAGCGACCAAAGGCATATACACCTATACTTTAAAAGGTACTAATGCCCTAGGTTGTCAGAACTCCATTGATAAGCAGTTGATAGTACGAGAAAATCCGAAACCAACAGTGCCTGATGTAGCTGCTATTTGTGAAAGAGAGAACGTAGTTATCAATGTTTACAATGCAGATTCGTGTCAATGGAGCAAGGATGGAGGTTCTTCTTTTGGCGAGATGCTAAAAGTACCTACCGAAAGTTCCATTAGCGAGGTGCCAACTACAAACACATACAAACTAAAGACATACCTATTCTATACAGATACGTTCTGTACAAGTATCCAAGATGTCAATTTCGACATCAACAAGAACCCTAAAATAGAGATTGAGGGTCCGGATGGAATCTGTAAAGGAAACAGCATATCACTAACGGCAAAGGATACAGAGACATACCCTACTGCTATTGATCCATCAAAATACAAATACAGTTGGAATGATGTCAAACAAACGACGACTGCTACCCTTACCGCATCGCCTGTTGCAACAACTTCATATTCTGTATTGGTTTCAAACGGAATATGTGAAGCAACACAGAGTAAGACTATTGAAGTCTACAACAAGCCAAACTTCGCTGTGACTCCACTAAAATCCAGAGTATGTCCGAATGAGAAGGATACAATCATAGCAGAGGAAGGATTAGAGACCTACCAATGGTATACCATTCATAATGGAACCAAAAACTTCATCACACCTGATGTCAATATGCCTAAAAACAAATTAGACATCATCATTACAAAAGATACTACTATATATGTAATAGGTACAGACAACAATGGTTGTTCTGATACAATATTTACACAAGTAACCGTTAAGCCAACTCCAACACTTGGACAAGTGGGACCAAACGCTATCTGCGAAGGTTCTCAAATCACCATTGCACCAACAGGAGGTGACCAAGGAACCTACTATTGGGGAAGAAAATATAAGAACGGAGAAGAAGAGTTGTTAGGACGCATTGAAGATGGAGATGCCCTAATCGACAAACCATCGTGTAGCAATTGTGGTGAGGTTACCTATATAGTATATGGTACAAAAGACGGATGTCTCGGAAGTTTCGCGAAGAAAATCACACTTAACGAACAGCCAACAGTGACCATTAGCGGACCCGCTGTAATTTGTAAAGGTGAGACTGCCGATCTTCAAGCAGAGAGTACTACAAAGATCAAGAGTTGGAGTTGGACTGGTATGGGAAAGAACGACTCAAAAATAACCGTATCCCCTATCTCAGACCAAACTTATTATGTAGTTGCAACGGCAGAAACTGGTGGATGTCCGGGAAATGCATCTTACACAGTAAAGGTAAGTGAGAAACCTACCCTTACCATTGAAGGAGGAGATCCTATATGTGCTGGTGGTACAACAACATTGACAGCTGTTTCAGACAATGCTAACAGATATTCATGGAGTGCTGACGATAGCGAGGCAACATTCACACATCCAAACAGCAGTACCACAGATGCAAAACTTTCTGATGTAACCCTTGTTACCGTAACAGCATACAACGAGAACAACTGTTTCAGCTATAAGACAAAAGCAGTTCTTGTTTACCAATATCCAGAGATCACCACAGATGCAAAGCCAATCTGTCAAGGAGACAATGTCGACATCTCTGCTGATGGTGCCGCTACATATGAATGGTGGAGCGGAAAGGAACAAAGTGGCACAAAATTAGGAACAGGAACAAGACATACCAATACCAACATAAACAAGAATGCCACTTCATATACTGTATATGTAAGAGGTACTGAAAACAACTGTACATCAGAGAAAGAAGTTAGCATAGATATCAAGCAACTTCCTATTATTGAGATAACAGGTAAACACATCTACTGTCAAGGCGACCAAATAGAATTGAGAGCCGATGGTGGAGTGTCTTATCAATGGAGTAATGGTGATGAAGGAAGCGTATTAACAACAACTGCAAACAGTAACATTACCTCATTAAGTGTTATTGGAACAGATGAGTTTGGATGTTCAAACGATTCTTCTTATACGATTAAGGTTGTTGACCTTCCAAACATTTCAATAAAAACCCCTACTTCAATCAACATCTGTAAGGGAGATACAGTTCATTTAAAAGCACAAAATGGAGATTCTTACCAATGGTACACAATCCAAGAATTAGCAGGTAATGAATATGGAAATGATCAAGAATGCATAAGCAATGGCCGTTGTGATCTCATTGCCCCTATCATTAACGAAACACAAAAATTTGTGGTTGCCGGAATGAAGGTTAACCGAGCTACATTCAATGGAATTGAAGAGAGTGCTACTTGTAAGGCATCAACGGAAATAACAATCACAGCAAGACCAAAACCTGTTGTTGCAATAGAAGGTATTTCACCTATCTGTCAAGGAACCTCTACAAACCTTACTGCAAGCAACTCTGAAAATGAGGTCATCATTAAATCATGGAAGTGGTATATTAATGACGAACTAATTAGTGGAGAAAACAAGAGTTATATAAACACAGGTACTCTTTCTGCCAATGCATCATTCAAAGCCGTAGCCACTTCAACTTATGAATGTAATGGTGAATCAACGAAGAACATTAGTTTACATCCTATCTTCACTGCTTCTATCAAGGGAGAGGACCACGTCTGTGAAGATCAAACGATCGTACTATCAACCATCGTTTTGGACGAGAATAGCATTGATCAAA
The DNA here is from genome assembly GCA_045600225.1 of Paludibacteraceae bacterium. Classification (GTDB taxonomy): domain Bacteria; phylum Bacteroidota; class Bacteroidia; order Bacteroidales; family Paludibacteraceae; genus UBA1181. The sequence goes on along the minus strand of JAZRXL010000004.1, from coordinate 22,583 downwards.
CTGACAATGTAAAGAAATTCACATGGGCACCTCAAGGTGGAAACAGCAGTGTTACAAACAACATGACTCTTGGTGAGACCACCAACTTCACACTTACAATCCTCGATCCTAATGGTTGTCAAGTAGAAGCAGACCCTAAAACTGTAGAATGGATTCCTCTACCAAAGGTAGTTATTGCACAAAACCCATCATCTATATGCGCAGGAGAAAACACTGTCACATTGACAGCAACATCCAACAAGGGAAATGAGAACATGAAGCCTAATGATTGGGAATGGTTAGATGGAGGTAATGGCTACATCAAGGATGGAAGCAACAACAACGTAACAACTGAATCTATTACCCTAAACAACCTTGCAGGTTCTTCCACATATAAGGTAAAAGGTACAGATAAATATGGATGTGTTTCAGAGCAAGAAATCCATGTTGTTGAGGTTAATGACGCACCAGACTTAACCATTACTGGTGTTTTAACTGCATGTCTAAACAGTACGATTGAACTTACGGCCTCTTCCTCAAGGACTGAGACTATCTACTGGACAGATAACAACTTTGGTAATAACAGAGCAACTGCAGACGACGTAAGAAGAGTCAAGTTGACATCAACAGGAGAGTTCACATTCACCGCAGAAATAACAGGAAACGGTTGTACAACAACAAAGAAACACACTGTAAAAGTTTACGACAATCCAAGCGTTACACTAAGTAGCGAGAATGGGAAAGATTATGTATGTCGTGGTAACAGTCTGAAATTGATTGCAACCTCTACGCTACAGGACGGATACTCTTGGAATATATCTTCTACATCAGAAAAAGAGGTATTGGTTACTCCAACTTCAAGCCCTACAACATGTATTGTTACAGTAACAGACGAAAACCAATGTACCGATACAGCTCACTTCGACATAAGAATAGAAGAGAATCCTATCCTATACATTAACAATCAAACAGCAGGTGACACAACCGTATGTATTGATTCTGAGGTGGAACTTTCCGCAAAAGGTTTGGATAACACAAACTACACATGGAAGAAAGATGGTACGGTTATCAGCGAAGCAACAGGCAACACCTACTCTCCAACTATTCATAGCTTAACCGTCTACACTGTAGAAGGAAACAACAATGCTGGATGTCCTGGTGTTGCAAAATTCACAACAAAGACAAAACCATACCCTGTCATTACTGCCAGCGATGTTAATTCTTGTGAAGGAGCAATCTCTACCGTAAAAGCGGTAGGAGATGCTGATTATTACACTTGGACATGGACCGATGCACAAGGTGTTGAGCAAACAACAACAGGTTCTAACTATTCTGAGATACTTACTGCAGAAAGAGTATATAAGGTAACTGGAACAAAAAACAAATGTACCTCTGAACCTATCATCGTTCATGCATACATCACGTCAAAACCAATCATCAATATCACATCCAAGAACAATGCAGGAGAAGATCCTATCCAGATGTGTTTCAAGGAGTCTGACGAACTAACTGCAAATGGTCAAAGTGATGCTACATATACATGGACAACAGGTAATGGACTAACTTCTACCAACAATGTGGCAAACATCACCCCTACTTCCGTAGGTATGCAATACTACTATGTAAATGCAAAAGATAACACAACACAATGTGAATCCACACGCAAAGTGGAGGTTAACGTTAACGGTTTGCCTGAAGTTGCTTTAAGTGGAGACAACAACATATGTTACAATACGACTGCAACAGTCAATGCTTCTGGTGCATCAACTTACGAATGGAAAATAGGAACTACGGATGTAACGCAAGCCGACAATTCGCAGTATGTTGGAAAACTTACATCTTCAACCACATTCGCAGTCTCTGGTACCGACGAGAACAACTGTAAGGGATTGCCTTCCCTATGGACAGTTGATGTAAAAGAAGAAGTTGTTGTGGATTGGGGTTCTCCAGAGGTTTGCGAAGGAGAAGACTTCCCTATCACTATCAAGGGAGCAACCTCTGTTCACTGGAAAGATAACAATGCAACGACTGGTTCTTCTAGAACATTGAAAAACATCCATGCTACAACTGCTGATGGATATGCAGAATATGATATTACAGCATATTACAACGGATGTCCAAAAGATACAACAGTTAAAGTCAAAGTAAATGCGGCTCCAGTCATTACATTCGATGCAAGCGCAGCTGGTCGCCCAACAGGCAATGCTGACGAGAGTCAGATTTGTTTAGGTGAGACCTCAACTATTGGAGCAAGCACAGATGTTCCGACAACCTTATCTTGGAATATTGGAGGAACAGACAATAGCATTACAGAAACGCCTAAGACAACAGGAACAAACACCTATACTGTCAAAGCAATTGCAGTAGGAGGCGCACACTGTTCCGCAAATAAATCATTTAAAGTCATCATCAACAAAAAGCCTATCGTCAAGATTAACGACGAGACTGTAGGAAAGAGTGCTCTTTGCGAAAATGACGTATTAACCCTAAAAGCAAAAGGTGCTTCAACCTACAAATGGTATAGTAGTACGGATGGATCTGCATATCAAGATCTAACTCCAACAACATCTGACACATACGAAAAGAACAGTGTTTCAAGTACTACATACTATAAAGTAACCGGTGAGGATGACGCAACCCAATGTTCTGCGTCTGCGACTTACGCAGTAACCGTAAATGTCAAACCAAACATTGAGTTCTCTCACAACCCAGTATGTGCAGGCTTCACAAGCACGATCTCTTTGTTGAACAGAACACCTAACACTCAATATAGCTGGAGTTGGGCAAAAGAATCAACGCCAAAAATTGAAATAGGAAACTTGAGCAATGCAACCTCTGTTGCACACACACTGAATGAGAATTATATTTATACCGTAAACGCCACTTCAAAAGAGGGCTGTACAGCAACAGAAGAATTAACTGCAAAAGTTAATGAATTGCCTTCATTCAAGGTTTCTGACAATACAACAATATGTAGTGGAGAAGAAGTTACACTTTCTGCAACAAACTCCGACATATTTACCATTGTATGGAAGGATAAGAAGGGCACCATAGCACACACCAATGGTACTATCTCCGTAAATCCCACAGCTACAACAACATACACTGCTGTTGCAAAAAACAACACAACTGAATGTGAAGCACAAAAGAGCGTGATTGTAACTGTTAACTACTTGCCTAATCCTCAGATCGAGCAAGTTGGTGCAGCTTGTGTAGGCAACTCTGTAAAACTTAAGGCATCCGTACTTAACACAACCGGACTTAACACATACACATGGTACAAGGATCCAGAAAGTGTTAAGAACAGAACATCTTTTGCAACTGGTGAAGAGGTGTCGTTTAACATAACAGAGGCTACAGATCCATCGTTTACAGTATACCTAAAAGCAACCAATGCAGTAGGATGTAGCCGAGAGATCGCTTATACTATCGTAAAAACAGACAAGCCTACCATTATCCCATTGGGAGATACTAATAGATGTAATGATGGTACTGAGGGAACAATTAAACTTTCAGGTGCAGACCAATATACATGGGAAGATGGATACACAGGAAGTTCAAGAACAGAGATTCTTACAGAGAACACTACATATAGAGGAGTTGCCACCTCAGGTGCATGTTCCGCAACTTTCGAAGTCCCTGTCATCGTAAATCAACTTCCTAATGTAAAGATTAAGGATATCGAAGGTCATGAAAATGACACGACCATATGCCTTGGCGACCAAACAACACTAACCGCTTATACCAATGCTCAAAATCCAGAATACTCATGGAGTACAAAAGATGATGATAACACCATTGATGTGAAAGCTGCAACAAAAGCAGCTCAAACATATACCATCTATGTTACTGACGGCACAACAAAATGTAAGAGCAAAGCTGAGTTTAAGGTATATGTAAACGATCTTCCTAACGTACAAATCGATGCCGCATCCGACTATTGTACAAATGAGAACATTACTATCTCAGCAAACAATAGTTATAAGTCTTACAAATGGGGTTATGTAGACACCGATAACCAAATCAACTACTACCCTTCAGAAACAGCAAAAGACTTTACCACTGATTTGGCTGAAACAAAAACATATGTGTTGACTGCTACTGACAACTCAACTAAATGTTCGAACACAGGTACAAAAACAATTACAGCAAAGCCATTGCCTACAACAGCCATCAAGACACCTTCCGTTTGTTATGGTAAGAAAGCTATCTTATCAGTGGATAGAGGTAATAGCAAAGCAGACTATTACCAATGGCCTAATGGAGATGAAACGAATACTTCATGGACAAGCGACGCCTCTATAACAGAAACGACAACATTCAAATACAAAGCATATTTGGATGGTTGTTGGTCTCAAGAAGAGTCTGTTACTATCACACCAAATGAATTGCCAGAAATTCAATTGGAAGATGTGAATGGCAACATTCTTGCTAATGGAGGAAGCTTCGCCGTCTGTGCTAATGACAATGAAATCTCAATTATCGCAAAAGACCCTAAGACCTCTGCAGATGACTTCGATTGGTCATGGAGTGCAGGTACAGTTTCAAACAATAACACATTAACAGACCATCCTAATAACCAAACAACTTATCAAGTAACAGCCACAAACGCTGCAGGATGTACTAGTACCGCTACTCACACAGTAATCATCAAGACTCCTACTCCTATTATCATTAGCGGAAATCATAAGGTATGTGAAGACGGTGCGATCACATTGGATGCACAAGGAGGTTCAAACCTAACGTGGTTTATCGATCCTCAACCATTGGCCTCTGATGTAGTATACGGAGAAAACAACTCAAATGTTACAATCAGCAATTGCAAGGAGAACTTCAATGTATATGTTCAAGGTGATGACGACAACCAATGTATGTCACAATCTGACAAATTTGACGTTTCAGTTATTAAGAAGCCAACATTGACTGTAACCCCTTCCGCGGACGACAGAAAGGTTTGTGTCAACTCTTCGTTGAAACTTTCTGCAACTGGTGGCGCTAATGTATCCATCACTTGGGAACAAGGTGTAGCGGGATACTTGGATTACACTTATTCTCCAGATGCAAGCCTGGTTGGTATCCAAAAGTTGAAAGTGACAGGTACTACTCAAGAAGGTTGTGTTGGAGAGGAGATCATCAATGTAACCGTTAACGCACTTCCTATCATTTCAATCGAAGGAGACAACTTATGTCAAGGAACTCAATCGACATTGGAAGCTAAGGGAACAAACATTCAATCGTTCCGTTGGACAGGTTATGCTGAGGGTGCTAACCCAATTGATATCACAAAAGGTGGAGTTTACTATGTAGAAGGTGTCGATAACAACAACTGTAGAAATACAAGTTCTATTGAAGTTACAGCCTATGACAAACCAAATGTGGCAATCACAAGAAATAACATCTCTTGGACTGATGACCACACAGCCTGTGAGAACAGCGAGATCGAACTAGAAGCAAAAGGAAAATCAGGTCTTGTATTCACATGGGAAAGCAATGGAAACAACTTGTCTTCATTCGGAGACAATGGTGGTATTATCAAACCAACAATTACCGAGAATCAATCATTCACTGTAACAGCTAAAGAATCTCACACTACTCCACAAGGACTTCTATTAGTTTGTGAGAACACTGCGCAATACGATGTAACCAAGGCTCTTGTTCCAAAGTTCACGCTTAACATTCCTACAGTATGTAAAGGAAATCCTTCCAGAGCAAATGTAGTTTTGCAAAACGAAGCTTATGGAACTACTTACAACTGGGCTTGGGATGGCAACACACAACAAGGAGGAACATACCACGATGAGACAGAATTAAATAGTGAAGTTGAATATACAGTAACTGGTACATTAGGTCACTGTGAATCTACAGTTACAGGAACTGCATCATTCTATGATCTTCCTGCTATAACATCTATCTCTACTGATCCTAATGGAACTGAGTTATGTTTGAATGAATCAAAGAAGTTAACTGCAAATGCAAGCTCTGTCAATGGTTCTATTTCAATTGCTTGGTCTACAGATAAAGATGGTAGCAGTATGTTCAAGCAAGGTGATGGTTCATTAGTAATTAAACCAACACAAACTGGTGAGCGCAACTACTTGGCAACTGTAGAAGACGAGAAGAAGTGTATCAACAGAGAATCAATAACAATCAACGTTAACGAACTTCCTACTATCGAAGTTCTTGGAGAAAGAAGTGTATGTCCTAACACAAATGCAAATCTTACAGTTAAAGGTGATTACCTTGTTGAATGGTATCTAAAGGGTGAAACGACGCCTCTTCAAACAGGAAAGAGCTCAGATCCATTCACTCCAAAAATTGAATCTGATGTAACTTATACAGTAAAGGTAAGCAACGGAACAACTTCTTGCTCTAAGGAACAAGACGTAACAATCACAGCGAAACCTTTACCTAACATTACATTCAAGGGAGAGACTTCTGTTTGTCTAGGTGGATCAACGGAGATTGCTATCGTAGGAAATACGGGTGGTAAGAATTACATGAAGCAAGGTGATGCGTTCTCAACCACATCTGTTAATAGCGTAGTATTAAAGCCAACAAAACTTGGAGAAAACAAATATGATGTAAAGATTGTTTCTTCTGAAAATTGCGAAACGATTGAAACCATTATTATTAATGCCAAAGGTCTTCCAGAGATTACAATCAACGGAGAAAAGAATGGAACTTCAGAGATATGTTTCAAGGATTCGAAAGAGTTGGTGGCAAATGCAAAATTTGAGGGACAAGAGGTAACCGCTCAGTTCGCATGGAACAACCGTGCTACAGGAGAGAGCAATACGGTTACGCCTTATGTCGACACTAAATACTATGTTGTAGGAAAGGATAACAATACACAGTGTAGTGATACTGCATGGCATACCATTAAGGTAAAGGCACTTCCTGAAGTTGCTATTGCAGGAGATGACAAGGTTTGTTCCGACTCCACTACTACACTATCCATCAAGAATTACAATCCAAACTATACATATGCTTGGGTTCCATCTGGAGAAGGTGAATCTATTGATGTTACAATAAGCAATGACATCAATGAATATACTGTTACCTGCCACGACGGTTCTACATTAAACTGTCACAACACGGCAGTATTTACTATCAACGCAAAACCTAATCCAGTAATTACAATTGCTGGTAACAATACCGTATGTCAAAACGATTATGTGACATTGACCGCATCTTCCAACCTACCTTCATCTTCATTCAGTTGGGTAGAGAACGGAGATACTATCAGTTTCTTAAGTTCAACAACACAAAAGGTTGACAAGTCTCATTCTTATGAGGTGATTGCAACCAAGGACGGATGTTTAGGAAGAGAAATTGTCACAACCAACTTCTACGAACTTCCAATCGTTAAGGCTGACATTACAAATGATCCGAAAGATGATAACATCATATGTTACAAAAAGACAGCAGAGCTATCTGCAACAGTAACAAACGGATACGGCACTCCTTCTTACGCTTGGAAGAGTAATTACATCGCAGAAGAAGAGAGATCTTCTGCAACTCCAACATCATTAGAGTTGACCAATACCAACACTCCTTACTCATTCATCGTTGAGGTTACAGACGAGCACATGTGTAAGGCAAAAGACACAGTACGAGTTTCAGTAAGACCTAACCCAACCATCTTAATCTCTGGAGACAACAGTGTATGTGATGGATTCGAGGCTACACTTACCGCATCTGGCGCAACAACATATGTATGGAGCACAGGAGAGACAGATGTAACAATCCATCCAACAATCACCAAGAATGAAGACTTTACTGTTGTCGGAAAGGATGATTACCTATGTGAAGGCACATCTAAGACATACACTGTCAACAAGAAAGAGAATCCTTCCCTATTCATATCAGGAAAACGAGACATCTGTAAGGGAGATAAAACAATCATCACTATTTCCGGTGCAGGAGCTAGCGATGAAAACTACGAGTGGTACTACGATTCAGAAGCAACAGTTCAATCTTCTATCAAGAAGAATCAAAGAGAACTTAGCCCAAGTCAGACTGCCACATACAAGATTAAAGGTACTTTGAATGGATGTCCTACCGACACAACTATACAAATTGTGGTTCACGAGCTTCCTGAACTTCACATTAACGGAGAGGACAATGGTTCCGTCTACATTTGTGTCAGTGATAATATTGAGCTGAATGCAACAGAAAACGAGAACTACAAATACTTCTGGAGTAACAACGAGACCGAGAGTTCAATCACTGTATCTCCAAAAACAACTACAGTATTTACATTGGAGGTAACAGACAACTTTGTTTGTCGCTCTAAGAATACGTTCACCGTAAATGTAAGCGAGAAACCATCTGTTAAACTTGAGACATCAAATGTTGCTTGTTTGGATAGTTCAATAACCATCAAGGCTGTACCCGCAACAAATGCAATTCCTGACACCTACATCTGGAATGGTGTTAATGGAAATAACTCATTTAACTCGGTAATATCAGAAGCAAGCAATGTGTACACTCTACAAACGAAGGTGAAAGTAACAGATGACTTGACCTGTGAAGACCAAACAAGCATAACCATCGCAGGTAAAGAAAATCCAAACATCAACTTCGAATGGGATGACAATATCTGTGAGGGAGAAAAAGTCACATTCAAAGCTAATGCCAGCAATGATGCAGACCTATACATCTGGCCTGATGGATCAAGAAGCACTTTGACTTCTTGGACAGAAGGAGTGAGTCAAAACAACTCTTCTACTCCATACTCCTACAAGATTACAGGTATCAACCAATACGCATCCAACACAGGAGTCTTAAATTGTACTCAATCAAAAGAGTACCAAGTAACAGTTCACGCTCTTCCTGTATTAAAGATTGACGGTCCTGCATTCATCTGTAAAGATGCAGACACAGAACTTACAGTTTCAGAGACTTCTGGAATGACTCTATCTAACAGTGACTTCGTTTGGAGTACTGGTGAGACAGGATTATCAATCACAGTCAAAGCACCTACTGGTGAATACGCAGAATATAGTGTAACAGCTACAAACACAAGCGAAACGCCTAATAGGTGTGCTACCACAGCAACCTTTAAGTTGAACGGTAAAGACAACCCTAACTTTGAGGTGGATGGCGATTTGAGTTATTGTGAAGGAACAAATGCCAACTTGTCTATTTCTGGAGGAAGCAACATTAAGAGTGTTGAATGGATTGATATTACAGGAGGAAAGAATGAAACAATTTCAACTACCAACTCGTTCACTCCTGTTATCAACAATGATATGGATGTGAAGATTGTTGTTACCAACGCAGATGATTGTGAAGCAGAGAAAACAATCAAGATAACGAAGAAGGAAAATCCAACCATATTGGTTACTGCTCCTACCAAGGTCTGTGAAGGAACTTCTGCTACCATGTCAGTATCTGGTGCTACCACTTGGAGATGGGATCACACATCTTCCCTATCAGCAAATCTTTCTGAGATGATGACTGAGGAGAAGACATTCTATGTATATGGTACTACAAACGGATGTACGACCAAAAAGGCCATTACAATTGGCATCTATGAGTTGCCACAAATCTACATCACAACAGACAATGGCGCTAATACACAAACAGGTGAGAAAACAACAGAGATCTGTTACAATGATGAAATTACATTAACTGCCAATGGCGCAAGTACATATTTGTGGGAGAACATTGCAGACGGTAATACATCTAGCATTACAAAAGCTCCAGCAGACGAAACAACATTTGTAGTAGAAGGAACAGATGTCAATGGATGTAAAAACAGTGAAAAGATAACAGTTGTTGTTAATTCACTTCCTACATTCACAGTTCCTGCTGTAACAAGAGTGTGCGACGGAGCCTCAACAACCATCACTGCTTCAGATCCTCTATTGTCATATAACTGGGGCAATGGTTATGGAACAAATAACTACGAGTATACTACAGAAGTAGTCACTGCTGATGCTTCTCACACAGTTATTGCAAAGAACAATAAAGGCTGTGAATCTAACCCTGTTTCTTACTCATTAGTTAAGAAACCAAATCCAGATTTGAACATTACAGCAGCTGATTATGTATGTTATGGTACAGCAACCACCCTATCGGTTAAGGATGCTGCAGATGCATTGTCATCATATCAAACATCTTATGTATGGAATAATGACGAAAGCAGACAAGGCTCTACTTTCTCATCTGAAATCATCACAAGCAAAACAACCTTCACGGTTACTGGAACCAAAGAGGGATGTTCTACTATCCAAACAAAAGATATAGACATTTATGAATTACCAAACATCCTAATCAACAATGGAGATGAATATGCTATCACTTGTAACAATAGCAATATAACACTTTACGCTTCCGGTTCTGATATCGACAATTATAAATGGGATAACAAGCCAGGAGAGACTGCTACAACTTATGAATTCAAACCAACTTCTAACGGTGAGGTTCACTCATTATGGGGCAAAGATAGCAATGGATGCGTTAACACAGATAATATTATTGTAAAACTACAATACCGTCCTAAACTCCATATCGAGGGTGACAATGAGGTCTGCGAAGGTTTGAGCACAACGCTTACAGCCACTCCGAACCTTGCAGGTAGCTCATACACTTACGAATGGAAGAACAAGCAGAACGAGTCGTTAGGATCAGATGATAAATTGAATATCCAAATCACAAAAGATACGATTATCTATGTAACTGCATATGATAACACAGACCTACATTGTGACACTACAGTATCATTTGAGGTGAAGATGAAACCTAATCCAATTGTCAACATAATCAAGATGGATTCTGTTGTCTGCAAAACTAATTACGCAACTATTATTGCAAGTGGTGATGCAGAAAGTTATCGTTGGAAATACAGAGAAGCTGTAGTCTCGGAAACTAGCAGACTATACCACGAAATCCGTCGTGACAATAGCGAGTTCCACTTGTTTGCAACAAAGAATGGATGTACAAGCGAACAAATACTAAATGTGAAAGGTATACTATTGCCTATCGTAAAACTTGAAAATGTATCCATCTGCTACAACGATGAAGTTGAATTGGTTACTAATGAAGGTTTGGTTTCGTACACTTGGGAGAACCTGACAACTCAATCAACAATAGAATCTTCTACTAGCAACAAGTTGGTTGTCAGTCCTAAGATCACCAGCACATATAAGGTAACAGCTTCTAACGACATCCATTGTTTCAACTCTGCTGTTGCAACTGTCAATGTCAAACCTCTTCCTCAAATCAATTTGAAGGCAGACAAGAATGCATGTGAAAATCAAATTGTGACAATCTCAACAGAAGTAGACACCTTAACCTATAGTTGGGAAGATCATGGCGACACCTACGAAAGCGTATTCTTCCACGAATACACTATGGGAAGTTATCCAGATACAAGCAAGTTCGTGATCTACGCTAAATCAGAGATGGGTTGTGTTGACAGTACAATCGTAAAGATAAAGGCAAAGCCAAGTCCTGCATTACAGTTAACATTCGATTCCGCAGTCTGCTTCGGCAAGACCGCAACGATGGCAGGTTTGAACCCACTAGTTCGATATACCTGGTCTTCTAACGGAGAAGTTTTATCTAACAATAGCAGTTACACAACACCTGGTCTTGAAACCGAATACGAGTCATTCAACGTAACTGGTATTATGGATGGTTGTCCTGCAGACTCTTCATTCAAGATCTACACAAGACAATTACCTAACATCAAGATTGAAGGTTCTCACCCAACCGTTATTTGTAGAGACAATTCGATAGAATTAATGGTTAGTCAACCTACTAAGGGATGGTCTTACAAATGGGATAATAATGCTTATAAGGAAAATGATAGCATATATCTTGTATACCCTATCAAACCAACCAAATACACATTGTTTGGTAAAGACACATTCGGATGTGAGAACAAGGATACAATGACCGTTCTATTACAAGAGCGTCCTACATTCTCTATCGAAGGTATATCAGAAATTTGTGTCAACAACGAAGCGACATTGAATGCTACCAACGACCAGTTGAGATACATCTGGTATAACTCTCACAACGATTCGATCGGTACGACAATGGGTAGTGAACCTTTGAAGATTAATATTACACAAGACACTTCATTAATCGTAAGGGGTATCACAAGAGATGGCTTGGCTTGCGAAGAAACAGCCACACACTCTATCCAAGCAAATCCTTATCCGGTCATCTCTATAGCAAGAGCCGATAAAGCTGTATGTTACAACACACAGGCATATATAGAGGTTAAGACTGATATCGATGCAACTTATAAATGGGATAGAGATAATAGAACAGAGCGTTATGTTCAAGAAGTTATCACAACAAACAATACGCGTTTCATTGTGGAGGCTACTTCAACAAGCAAGACTCAATGTTCTACAAAAGACACCATCTATGTCGAGATGTATGAGTTACCAATCATTACTTCTAAAGACACCGCAATCTGCTATGGCGATACCGCTGTTCTTCACGCATACAGCGAAAATGACGTAACATTCCGCTGGAACGAGGCAACTGAGAACGGAGCTGACTTCAAGACTCCTACTCTAACCTCAATGACCAAATACTCAGTCAAAGGTACTGATGAGCACGGATGTATCGGTGAAACTTCCGCTATGGTATACATAAATACCCTACCTCAATTTACACTTTCAAGCAATGGCCCTATATGTAGAGGTAGCGAAGCAACCATAACAGCAAAAGCATCAGATGTTTTATCTTACGTATGGGAAGATGACAGAGACGGAGCATTCGCAGAAACGAATGAATTCATTCACTCAATAGGACAAGATACTACATTCACTGTTTGGGCAAAAGACCAAAACGAATGTAAATCAAAGAAAGACATTACTGTAAGAGTGAAAGAATATCCTGTTCTTTCTCTTCGAATGGATAACGACACAGTATGTTACAACGAATCCAGAACAATCTATGTTACTGGTGCGAACAACGGTTATTTGTGGAACGACAACTCAACTTATAACTACCTAAGATTGGAAAATGTCACAGAAAGAGTTGAGGTCTATGTAGAAGGTACTACCAACGGTTGTACATCTCGTATCGACACCGCTATCAAGGTATGGGCGCTTCCAACTATCGAAATTGAGAAGGTAGATCCTATCTGTCTATACCAATCTACACAGCTGAAAGCTGTAGGTGGTGCTGAGGGGTCTTACAAGTGGAGCACTGGTGAAACAACAGACTCTATCATTGTAACACCAGCAAAGAGTGGCATCACAACGTACTCAGTCAATGGATCAGACATCCACGGATGTAAGAACAAGAACTCTATTGATGTTATGGTCAATGCTCTTCCTGTCGTTTCTATCGAAGGAACTGCAAATGTATGTCGCGGCACTGAAGCCAACTTGGAAGCGAAAGCTCCAACTGCAGAGAGATACGAATGGAAAGTTGAAGGAGTATCAATCGAAGACTCTAACCATAGCACATTCGAACCAACCATCGAAAATGACGAATATACATATTGGGTAGTTGTTGAAGATGGAAATGGATGTATCGATTCTGCTTCATACAATGTGAAGGCGAAAGAGTTCCCTGTATTGACTCATAAAACAAATACAGGAAGAGACAGCGTCTGCTACGATGGAACAATCGTAATTTATGTAAGTGGTGCTGATAGCTATAAATGGTTTGATGGTTCTGAAGAGAACTCATTCTCTGCTACCCTAACAGAACCTAAGACATTCACATTGGAGGGAACAACTAATGGTTGTACCACTCCATACTCAATTACTATCGACACTCTTCATTTACCAGTATTTGCCATCGATGCTAAAGATGCTATCTGTTTGAATGATGATGTTGTGTTGACTGTAGGAAAGAACCTAACCGAAAATAGAACCGGCGACCTTGATTATAAGTGGAGACATAATGGAGAAACATCCGCTTCCATTACTGAGGTTCCAATGACAGACAAGACATTCTATGTTTCAGGAACTGATGAATACGGATGTAAATCGACATTCAGTCATACCGTAAAGGTTAATCCGCTCCCTACCGATCTTAAGATTGAGGGTGAGAAGGCTGTTTGTATGAATGAAGAGGTAACTCTTACGGCAACATCTGCAACTGCTATCAAATATGACTGGTTACTCGACGAAGAGGGTTCTGACACTCTTAAGTACGATATTGATCATATATCTGCTATCATTGATTCTGATACCACATTCTATGTATTGGCAACAGATGGCAACGGATGTAAATATACTAAGTCTTACGATGTAGCTAAGATCGACAAACCTATCATCACATTGATCGCTGATGAGTTCGTATGTTATGGAAGCAAGACAACCATCTCTGTTAAGGGTGCTACTTCTTACGTTTGGAAGAACGATGGTTCTACAAAGAACTACCGTACTGACGTCATTACACAAGACACCATCTTCTCTGTAGTTGGTATCGCAAACGGTTGTCAGATGGAGAACTCAATCGACATCTATGTAAGACAACTTCCTAACATCAAGATTACAACTTCTAATGCCGACAGCAAGGAAGAAAGCAACGAGATCTGTAAGGGTCAAGGTCGCATCAACCTAACAGGTGTTGGTGGTGTTACAGGAAAATATGTATGGAGTACAAAAGAGACAAAAGACAACATCGTGGTTTCTCCTGCCAACACAACTACTTATAGCGTTGTCGGAGAAGACAGATACGGATGTCAAAACAGTGCCGACACAGTTGTTGTGGTACACCCTATCCCAGTTGTCACAATCGAAGGTGTCAACGAGATGTGTGAGAAAGACTCATTTGAACTTGTAGCAAAGAGCACAGATGCATTCGAGATTGTTGACTATAGTTGGACAGGCTATCCAGACTTCGATGGTAAGGAGACGTTGAAAGCCATTGTCACTTCAGACAAGACATTCTATGTAAGGGTAACAGACGTTCACAACTGTTACAACGATGCATCTCATAGGGTAGATGCAAAGGCATATCCTGTTCTAACACTTGAAGCTCCAAGCTATGTCTGCTATGGAAACTCTGCAATCATCTCTGCTAAGGGTGCAAGTACATATAAGTGGGTAAGCGAGAAGGATGTTACACAAAGAAGTTTCGTTGACATCCCACAAAAAGATACTACATACGTAGTTCATGGTACGTCAAATGGTTGTACATCTATCGACTCTATCATGGTAATGGTAAAAGAATTGCCTAACATTGAGATCGAATCAGAAGGTGGCATCAACAGCATCTGTATCAACGATAGTATTGTATTGAAAGGTAAGGGTGGAGAAACTTACACTTGGAACACAGGAGCTTCAAGCAACCAAATCGTTGTTCATCCTCTTGTTGAGACCGAGTACACTGTAATAGGTAAGGATGCTAATGGTTGTACAAACAACGCTGAATTCACTGTTGCAGTAAACACTCTTCCTGTATTTAGCATCAAGGGTAAGGAGTTAGTTTGTGAAGGCGATGTTGACACCTTGTGGATTGATGGTGATGTTGCCACTTACACTTGGGTATCTCACTCAGACTTCGTCGGCGACACACTTGAACATGCAATCAACAACGATACAATATTCAGAGTAAAAGCAACCAATGAAAATGGTTGTGTCTCTTACCAAACAAAGACTGTAAAGACAAAGAAATATCCTAATGTCTTTATCAATGCTCCATTGGCAGTCTGCGACGGAAGTGTCGCAACTCTTACCGCAACAGGTGCTGCAACCTACGTATGGGAAGATGGCAGAACAAACAACAGTATTTCTGACACCATCACAGAGGCTAAGACCTATGTTGTATACGGAACTACTAATGGTTGTACAACCGAGAAGAGCGCAATTGTCAGAAAGTGGGATTTGCCTAATGTGAAAATCTCCGGACAAAGAAACGAAATGTGTTTCGGTCAAAGCATCTATCTACAAGCATCAGGTGCAAGTTCATACATTTGGAGCAACGGTTCTACCCAAAGCGGTGTTAGCGTCTCTCCTACTACAACCACAGACTATATCCTAATTGGTAAGAGCATCAACAATTGTGAATCAAGAGACACATTCACAGTTAAGGTTAACTCTCTTCCTAAGGTTATTATTGATGGTGACCCTACAGTCTGTGAAAACGAAAGAGGTTTGCTTATCGCTAAGGGTGCTACCTCATACGCATGGACAAATGGAGAACAAGGTGATACAATCAGACCTATCATCACTTCGACACAAAACTTCACAGTAGTCGGAACCGACGACAATGGATGTTCTGCAACTGCCGTTAAGCAAGTGAAGAAGAAAAATAAACCAATTATCACATACACTGCACCTAATGCAATCTGTAAAGGAAAGAACGCTTCCATTACCGTTTTGGGTGCTGTCTCTTACACTTGGGAGGATGGTTCTACAGGAAACATTCTGAATGTAATGCCTGAGGAAGAGACTACTTACAAGGTAATTGGAAACACGGATGGTTGTGTCGATTCTATCAACATCACAATCGGTATTATGGAGCTTCCTGATGTAACAATTAGTGGAACTGACCAAGTATGTATCAACGACCCTGTTACGTTGACTGCCACTGGTGCTGAGACATACATCTGGAGTACTGGTCTACAATCAAACATTTTGAAGACTACTCCATTAAGTTCAACTACTTATAGCGTAACAGGTAAAGATGCTAATGGTTGTGAGAGCACAGTGAAACATATGGTTAATGTTAATCCATTACCTAACTTTGCTATCAAGGGCGACAAGGCAGTATGTAAGGGAGAAGAGGCAACCATCTATGGTGAGAGTGTTTCTGGCGAGATTTATACATACGAGTGGTCTTGGTCTGAGGACGGAGAAGATCAAACTCGTAAAGATCAGTTCGTGAAAGCAATCATCGATAAGAAGACTGCGTTCTCTGTCATCGCACAAGATAAGAATGGTTGTCAAAGCACTCAATCAACTATCGTCAATAGCAAGGAGTACCCAACCATATCATTTGCTGCTCCTTCTATGGTTTGTCAAAATGAGGGTATCACAATCACTGCATTTGGTGCAAACGAATACAAGTGGAAGAACGGAACAGTAACCAACCAACTTGTAGACACTCAATCAGAACCAGGCATTGTAACTTATGAGGTTACTGGTACAACAGACGGATGTTCTACTACAAATACGGTAGACGTTACTGTAAAAGAGAAGCCTCAAGTGTTCATCGATGGAGAAACAACAATCTGTAGCGGAGATGCTTTGACTCTCTCTGCTTCTGGTGCTAAATATTACGAATGGAACAATGGTATCAGCGATGAAAGCATCAAGACTTATCCTGCTATCAGCACAACCTACAAGGTTAAGGGAACAAATGAGAATGGTTGCGTTGATACAACCAGCATCTTCATCACTGTTAATCCAAAACCTAACTTCGACATCATTAGCGACGATGAAATCTGTGCCGAGCAAGAGTTGACAATCATGGCTTCAGGAGAAGGTAAGACTTACTATTGGGGTTATGGAGATAAGAACTACGATGACAACATCACATTCAACAACGCTCCTATCGATATCCTAATCTCAAGACCTACTTACATCTTTGTCAAGGCAATCGACAACAAAGGCTGTACTAGTGAGAAGTTCAAACAAATCAAGACCATCACCCCTCCTAGTATTTACTATACAGGAGAGACCGATATCTGTGAAGGAAGCAAGGTTAGCCTTGTAGGACAAGGTGGCGACACCTTCGTTTGGAAACTTGGTGACCATAAGACTGCAGGTCCTATGTTCACATTCCAACCAACACAAGACACAACCCTTACTCTAACAGGTACTCTTGGCTTGTGTTCTTCTACTATCAACATCGGAATTACAATGAAGAGCGTCCCTGAACTTGAAATCATTGGTAAGACTGCCATCTGTAAGGGAGAGACAACAACCCTTACCGCAAATGGTGCAGTATCTTACATCTGGAATACTGGAGAAACAACAAGATCTATTGCCCACTCAATTAAGAACTCAATGAACTATACAGTGGTGGGAACTGGATACAATGGATGTAGCTCTTCTGAGTCCGTTACTGTTACTGTCAATCCTCTTCCTAACGTTAAGATCCACAAGGATTATGTGAAGGGTTGTCCTGAAGTTGGAACCGACATTAAACTTTCCGCTTCTGGCGCTGACGAGTTCATCTGGCGTAGCAATCCAAAAGATTTGAACATCAATGGTGTCACAGACGACCATATCGAGGCTACCCTATTTGATGAGACAATCATCACAGTAATCGGTACCGATGAGATCGGTTGTGCTAATGCAGACACAATGATTATCATCCCTGAGGAATTCGCTCCTTCTATCTATCAGGTAACACCTAAGGTTATCGAAGATAAGAACCCTATTATCAGTATGGATGGTCAATATCCAGAGACCGACAACTGGACTTGGGATGCTGGTGATGGTTCGAAGGAGATCTATGGTAAGAATGTCACTTACAGATACCCTGAGGTTTACCAAGACTCATTCAATGTCACAGTAAAGGCTGTCGACAAAGATGGTTGTACATACAGAGGAAAGACAACCGTTTATGTATGGAAAGACTTCTGGGCTCCTAACGCATTTACTCCTAATGGCGATGACCTAAATAACACATTCCGATTTGTAGGTACTGAGTTCATCACAAGCATGCACTTCATCATCTACAACAGAATTGGAACTATCGTGTTCGAAGGAAATAGCAAAGAGGATGAATGGGACGGTATCGACCAAAATGGTAATAAGTGTCCGGAAGGTGTATACGGTTATGTTGTAACCTACAAGAGTGACTTCGAAGGTCTTCACAAGAGTGGAGAAAAGAAAGGTACTATCACTTTGATTAGATAATGATCGAAAAATAAAATTCTCTCATGTGTTTTTAGAAACGAGGCACACCATCATGCAATGTGTGCCTCGTTTTATTAAGTTTTAAGAAATGATTTTTCCAAACAATTTTGAAATAAAGACAGGCTTTAATAAGATTCGACAAATACTGCATGCCAATACTCTTTCCTCATTGGGCGATGAATGGGTGGACAACATCTGTTTTCAAACCAACTACACAAAGATATTGGAGGATCTAAATCAAACAAATGAGTTTGTGAAAATCATCTTAGATGCTGAAGATTTTCCGCAAGACGCCTTCTACGATGTCAGAGAATCTCTACAAAAGATTTCCATTGAGGGTATGTTTATTGAGGAAACTGATCTTTTTGACCTCCGTCGTTCATTAGAGACTATTGGTCTCATTGCAAAGTTCTTCCAAGAAAAGGAAGAAGCAGATTTCTTCTATCTAAAAGACCTATCCAAGGATGTTTTCACATTCCCCGACATCATTCGTCAAATTGATCGAATACTGGACAAATTTGGCCGAATAAAGGACAATGCCACACCTGAATTGGCAAACATCAGAAGAAGCATATTCACAGCACAAAGCAGCATATCCAAAGCAGTATCGTCCATCCTACAAAAAGCTCAACTGGATGGTTACATTGAAAAGGATACAAAACCTGCCATCCGAGACGGAAGATTGGTTATCCCCGTCAACCCTGCTCATAAAAGAAAAATCAAGGGTATCGTACACGATGAGTCTGCTACTGGAAAAACAGTATTCATTGAACCTGAAGCTGCCGTAGAGATCAACAATAAGATCAGGGAGCTGATTGCCGAAGAACGAAGAGAGATCATCCGCATCCTTACAAATATCAGTAACGAACTCAGACCTCGAGTTCCCGAAATGCTCGACTCCTACGAGTTCCTCGGTCACATAGACTTTATACGTGCAAAAGCTCTCTTTGCAATTGAAACGCAATCTGTGCTTCCAAAGGTCTCGCAAGAAACAATCATCGATTGGAGCGAAGCCAAACACCCTATCCTATTCCTTTCGCACAAGGCAAACGGGAAAGAGGTGGTTCCTCTATCCATCCAGTTAGATAAGCAACAACGCATACTGCTTATATCAGGTCCAAATGCTGGAGGAAAATCAGTCTGCTTGAAGACTGTAGGATTACTGCAATTTATGATGCAATGCGGTCTTCTGGTTCCTCTTCATCCAAGTAGTCAGATGGGTATATTCAACAATATCCTAATTGATATCGGAGACGAGCAATCTATAGAGAACGACCTAAGTACATATAGCTCCCACTTAACAAACATGAAACAGTTTGTTAAGAGTTGTGATGAGAAAAGTATCATTCTTATTGATGAGTTCGGAAGTGGTACTGAGCCTAAAATTGGAGGCGCTATTGCCGAGGCCCTGCTCAACTTGTTTAATCAAAAGAAATCTTTTGGTGTCATCACTACCCACTACACCAACCTTAAGAACTTTGCCACAGAAACAGATGGCATTGTAAATGGTGCTATGCTTTACGATCGACACGAGATGAGACCTCTCTTCCGCTTAGAGATAGGAAATCCAGGTAGCTCCTTCGCCATAGAGATTGCCAGAAAGATAGGATTGCCAGAGACGGTCATTCAGGAAGCCATAGACAAAGTCGGTACCGATTATGTTAATCTCGACAAATATCTGCAAGATATTGTAAGAGACAAACGATACTGGGAGGGGAAAAGGCAAAACATACGCCAGAAGGAAAAACGTATCGAAGAGCTTACCGAAAAGTACGAGAAAGAACTTGAAGAGATTGCAAGCCAAAGGAAAGAGATCATCAAAGAGGCAAAACAAGAGTCTAAACGATTGCTTGACCAAGCCAACTCTGTCATAGAAAATACGGTTCGTAAAATCAAGGAGTCTCAAGCCGACAAAGAGAAAACCAAGGAAGCCAGAAAGGAATTGGAATCTTACAAACATCAATCAAACGAAGAGACAAATCAACACTCCATCGACCGTAAGATTGAACAGTTAAGACAAAAGGAGAAAAATAAGGAAAAGAATAAAGAGAAAAACAATGCTCCAAAAGAGACTCTGACACTAAAAGTTGGTCAAGCTGTTCGAATCAAGGGGCAATCCAACTTTGGTTCCATTCTTGAAATCAAAGGCACCAATGCCATTGTGGCTTTTGGTCATATGAAAGCAACTGTCAAAATCGACACGCTGGAGGCAGTGAGCAACAATAAGATAAAGAAGGAGCAGGCTAAGAGCAGTTTCGTCTCAGAGCAAACTACCAAAGATATACACCAGAGAAATCTTAATTTCAAACGAGAGATTGACGTAAGGGGAATGAGAGGAGACGAGGCTCTGCAAGCAGTCACCTACTTCATCGACGATGCCACAATTCTAAACATTGAACAGGTAAGGATCCTTCACGGAACAGGCTCTGGCATACTCCGTCAGTTAATACGAGACTATCTGAAGACAATTCCATCAGTCGCATCCGCAACAGATGAGCACGTAGAATTTGGAGGAGCAGGTATAACCATTGTAAAATTCCACTAAAAGATTTTTTAGTTCGAATATTTTTATCAATTTTGCACGGAAAAACAATCAAATATAAACAAAACACACAAATATGAAACGTATACTTTTTTTCATCTCTTGTTGTTTATTAGCCATCTGTAGTGCTCATGCGCAATATGACGGATACAGAAAGCCCGTAAGATTTGGTTTTGATTTGGGATTAGGATATGCCAACCAATGGGGTAACGCCTACGATTCCTATGGCAAGAAAGGAATCTTCAGCTACTCAATCGGAATGGACGTAGACTTCAGCTTTATGGAGAGATCCTTTATTGAAATAGGGGTAAATTTCAAAAGAAAGGGATGTAGAATAGAAGGTCATAAATGGATTGACAATGAGATGTCGAACGGAGGACCTTTCTCTCTAAGAACAGCAGATAAAATGACAAGCAACCTACTATACATACAAGTACCGGTTCTATATGGTATTGAGTTACCAATAGAAAATAGCGTATCATGGAAGTTTCTGGTAGGACCATACTTTGCTGGAGGTGTGGCAGGCGACAGAAGATATTCATTCAGCCACGATTACGAAGGCAGATTAAGCGTTGTCAGTTCCTTTTCCGATGATCACGAATTCGGTTTCAAACGCTTTGATTTCGGAGCGAAGGTAGCTACTGGAGTGGAAGTAGGACGCTTCTCATACATTATCTCTTATGAGTTAGGTGTTCTTAATACAATGAAGGAAGGTAAAGCATGGGATGCAGAAAACAAAGACGTATTTGATTTCAAAGCACGCAACAATGGCATCATGTTCATTGCTTCTGTAAGATTCTAGGATTTATCCTTTACTACATTAACCATAGGGTGTAGATCCTATTTTCAGGACTTTCAAGGAAAGAAATCGAAGATCTAAAATAAATCCAGAAACTTAGACAAATAGGAAAGCGTTCACATCTAGTGTGTGAGCGCTTTCTCTGTCAAGGCCCCCCTTCGATTCCGCTCAGGGGGCGGGCACCCGTTGGCTGAGCGAAGTCAAAGCCAACGTTACTGAGCATAGTCAAACGCAGGCAGAGTGTAGCCGAAGTACAACATCAAACAGAAGAAATATTTTTAATATTTAACATACAACACCATTAATAGATATCACTATTTTTATATCTATTCTTATGAATTTTCAAAGTAAAATTTTATAAAATGTGATGATTTCTTTAAGAAACAAGTTTATATTCTTTTGAATATGGAGTATCTCTTTTTATTACAGAAAACATTCGAGCTACAATTTTTGCTCGAATCAC
>JAZRXL010000003.1:0-6988 GCA_045600225.1 Paludibacteraceae bacterium | reverse complement strand
TGTTTGGCTGTGCGTTAGCGACATGGATAGTTTCGTCGTCGGCATAAACTTCGAGTGCTAGGTTGCTGATGGTTGAGACGCTGGTCTCATCGCCAGTCGCACCCTTTGTCCAAGATAAAACATTTGTGTTGAATCTAACCTTGCTATCGTAATATCCTACATACAAAGCCAAACTGTCATATTCAATACTATAATAAATACTGTCCAAAGTGACTTTCCAAATGGAATCGCTTTCTTGAACATAGTCGCAGATTACACCAGCTTTAGAAAACAAATAACTATTCACATAGAAATACTCTTTAATTTCGTTCTGAGTATAAAAATCCCCCCGGATTCCATAGAATCTCTCGTCTTCGTTATCCATATTGGTATAAAAAGAAAGAGAGATATAACCGTCAGCATTAAAGTCACCTCGCATCTCCAATCCCCAAATTGAGTCCTTTTTTGCCATTTCCACAATGATAGTCGTGTCGCTCACGATATTCTTTCCATCGAAGTTGTTGGAGAAAACGTAAGAGTTGCCGCGGCAAACTGGCAAAGCGACGGTGCCATTCAAAGCGACGTCATAATCCTCAATGGCCCCTGTGTAACGAACCACATATCCCTGCGTCGGCTTCAAATCCACTCCTTCAAAACGTGGGAATCCATCCTCTCCTTGCACCCATTGTAGCAATGGGATAGAGTCTGAATGATAATCATAAGCCTTCGGATTTTGCGAAACGTACTTGTTCAACGAATCTTTCACAGCACCCGATAGGAATGCAGTGGAATCCATTTCTTGAAGAACGAAAAGATTACCTCTATGTTTTGCGAGAGCAGACTCTATTAAATCACTTCTTGTATTTATATATGTAAAACTTGGGGCTTCAATGGATCCTGCATTATATAAATTGAAATGATAGCCATCATACATTCCGAGTCCGACAACCGACTTCTCACTGACAATTCGTCCTCTGTTGTAGCAATTATACATAGAGGAAGCATCTATTCCACTTGAGTATGAAGAAGAAACAACCATACCATAGTTGCTACAATTATATGCAGATGATGGTTTTCCATATTCGCTCACACCGCCTGCATATTTTCCGATAACAACACCTTCAAAATGGCAGTTGACGAAAATGCCGTTATTTGCTATTCCAGCCGCATATTCTCCACCCTTCACGTATGCATTCGTCACTTTTAGGTTCTGAATTAGAAGTTTATAAATTTTATCTTCTGTATCGAACAAAGCAACCTCTTTATCATTATCCGGTTGATTGATATAGAGGTTGGAGATAGTGTGGTTTCCACCGTCGAACTTTAGACATTTGATAGGGGTGAAACTAACCATTTCGTCTCCCACCTTGCCACAAACAGGGCTAAGATCGATGTCTGCTTCAAGCCTTGCAATGCCTTTTACCGAATCTCTGAAATACAGTAGCTCCTCTAAGTTGTGGATAATATACAAATCATCTCCCTCCTCATCAAAATTCAGTGCACCCCAATATTGTGTCTCCCACCATTGCCAAACTGCAAAACCTCCATAAGAGACTGTATCCACCTGAGAAAAGGCATCCTCTCCAATATATGAAACAGTGTAAGGGACCGACAATCTGCTTATTCCAGTACATCCCGCAAAAGCATACGAACGTATTGATTCAACTGAATTAGGTATTACAACTGATTGAATGGTGGTATTGTTGATGAAAGCAGAATCTTTAATGGTCACTACATTGTCAGGAATAACCACTATGGAGTCGCTACCAATGTATTGTTTCAACACCGTTTTCTTTTCGTCTCCGTAAATAAAATCACCGTCGATTATGGCTTTTATGTGATGCTTCGCTCCCCAAGGACTACCTGTGGCTGGTCCTGCGTAGTAAATGGTATCAACATTATAGAATGCGGATTTTCCTATCGAAGCGACAGAAGACGGAATGGTGACGGGAGATAAATTTCTACATTGATAGAAGGCATAATCTCCTATGGAAGTGACGGAACTTGGGATGGTGACAGATTTTATATATGAGTTTTCATAAAATGCTTCTTTAACAATAGTATTCACATGATCGGAGATTACAACATCAGGTCCAACACCCAAGTAATATACCAATGTATCCTTCTGCTCGTCAACATAGACAAAATCACCATCGATTATGCCTTTTTTCGCATGACATTGGGCTCCCCATGGACTTCCGTTTTCACTGCCATCATAAAAAATGAGTTTCACGTTATAGAATGCATTTTTCCCTATCCCAACTGAACTTGGAATGTAAAGCGGTTCCAAGGAAACACAGTTTTCAAACGCAGACTGATAAATAGATTCGACAGAATTTGGGATATTGATGGATTTTAATTTTCCGCATCCGCTAAACGCTTCTTTTTCTATAATAGTGACGGATTCTGGAATCTGAACAGACTCCAAACTGCGACATTTATAAAAAGCATTGAGTTTAATTATAGTTACTGAATTTGGAATAGTTATTGATTTCAAACTATCACAATAAGCGAACACAGAATTCTCTAAGGAAGTAATAGTGTTTGGAAGTGTTACTGAAGTCAAAGGACATCCGACAAAAGTATTGTCGCCTATGAATGTGACTGAATTGGGGATGACAATAGATTTCAAAGAACAATACTTAAATGCTCCAGATCCAATAGTAGTGACAGAATTAGGAATTATAATTGAATCTATATTGCAATTATGAAAAGCATGTTCCCCGATTGAAGTAACAGTGTTTGGAATGTCGAATGAAGACAAGTTACAATTATAGAATGCTTCTTTTCCAATAGATGTAAGTGAGCTCGATGTCTTGACTGATACCAGACTATCACAACTCCAAAATGTGCCTTCCTTAATTTCAGTTACCGATTCTGGAAGTTCGACAGAAGTTAAATTCGTCTCACCGAAGGCATGATCTTCTATGGAAGTGACCGATTCTGGAATAGATACAGAAGTCAGAGACGTGCAATTATAAAATGTGTATTTTTCAATTGAGGTAATTGAGTTTGGTATTTCGACGGAAGTTAAACTTTTACAAGAGTTTAATGCTCCTGGCCCCATATATGTGATTGAACTTGGTAGGTTGATGGATTTTAGACTTTCACAACCACAGAATGCATCTTCTCCAATTGAAATGACGGAGTTAGGAATTGTGACGGATGTCAGAGATTTACATTTATAAAATGTATAATCTTCAATTGTGGTGATTGAGTTTGGAATTACGACGGATTCCAATTTAGAACAACCATAGAACGCTTCTGCTCCAATAGAAGTGATTGTACTTGGCAGATTTATGGATTTTATTTTTGTACACTCAGAGAATGCACGTTCTCCTATCGAAATGACGGAGTCGGGGATGGTGATGGATGTCAATTTACTCTTTTTTAGGAATGCAGTCTCACCAATGTGTTTAACATGGTCGGGAATAGAAACGACAGAGTCTAATCCCGTATACTTTACCAATGTGTCTTTCTCCACACCTGCAAAAACAAAATCTCCATCTTTATATTCTACTGCCATTGCTGGCATCGCCATAAAAAATAGGCATACTATCCAACTGATTATTCTTTTCGTCATCACCATAATGATTTATTTAGTTCCTAATTTGTTAGATTGCAAAATAACAAAAAATTTCAATCCATTATTCACCCCCCCTATTTCTTGACAAAAATCAATACAACAAACAAAAACACAAATAATCCAACATATAAAAAGGTAACTATATATACCCTACCAAGTCACGATATTCACCAAATTCCTAAAAGCAACTAAAAAGTGGCAGTTAACGCCAAGCGTCTGTTAAAACGCTACACCCGTAACCTAGCACATGTCTCTTAGTTCCATGTGCTGGGTTGGAGCATTGTGAGTGGGACACTCGTCAGTAAGACGATACAATATACACGCCCGAGGTAACGTCTTTCAGACGTTGCCTACATAGGCGGGTGTCATTCATATAAATTGGTACCAAATTAATCTTCATCCTCGCCGTGATAAAGTTTATTTTTTCTCTTTGCCCACTTCTCACGGGTCTTCTTCGACTCTTCAACAATGGCTACCTGATAGTTGTTGATAACAGCACCAGTCACCAAGTTCAACAAAAGGAAGGCCGACAAACAATACCAACTTACATGATAGGTGGTAATCACCACGGAATTCACATTGAGTAAGCCCATTTCAGAAGCAGTAATATGATTGTAGCGAAGATCTGTCCAATCCTCACCCGTAAGCTCCCTAAAGAGCGTAAACATAGCCTCACCAATATCACCAAACGGATCTGGTGAGTTGTGAGGCGCATGGGGCGCCATCTCCATCAACTTCTCGTAGTTTGCCAACTGCTCCTCGTTTAATGTATCCGGATTAGGCAAGCGGAACATGGAAACACCTGCAATAGCGTATAGATAAACAAAAATCAGGAAGAGTATCAAGTTGTAGAACATGGACGACATGGACTTTATCAAGACACTTACAATCAGTTTTATCTCTTTGGAAGCACGCAACAAACGTAAGATCCTGAACACACGCAACACCCTAAATGCCATAATGCATGACGCATTAGCAACCAATGTCTCTGGCATATAACCAATTATCACCAAAACCAGATCAAAAATGTTCCACGAATTAGTGAAAAAACTTTTAAGACTTCTTGCTCCAATAAATCGAAGGACAATCTCTGCTGTGAAAATATAGAGAATGATTCGCTGAATAGATTGGATTATCTCATTGTTGGTGTAAGTCTCCACTCCAATTAGAATGGAGTTGATAATGATGATACAGGTGATGGCCAAATCGAAGAATCGATTATAGACCAACTTACGAGCCAACTCTTTTATCTGTTCCATAGATTAATTACTATCACTCAAATTTTTGCAAATCTAACACATTTGATGTGAAAATTGGAGGTGGCGCAATTTTATTTTTCACAAAAGACTCCTAAGCACTGAAATCCAATACTATACAACAATGCGAAGATACATACCACACATAAACTACAATATATATTCGCACAAAATTAAACCTTACACATAGGATATTACAAAACAAACTATTTCTCCTAAAAACATTACAAAAAGTTATCTTTTTGCTTATTTATGTGTACTTTTGCACATACTAACAAAAACAAAACCATCAATTTGGAAATTTTCGAAGCGATAACTGGTAAGATTAGCGGATGGCTATGGGGATTACCCTTAATAGTCCTATTGGTTGGAACACACATTTTTCTTACCATCAGACTTCATTTCCCTCAGCGCTACATATTCAAAGCCATACGTCTCTCCTTCTCAAAAGAGAAAGGAAGCAGTGGAGATGTCAGTGCCTACGGAGCGCTATTCACTGCCCTTGCCGCCACCATCGGAACTGGTAATATTTTAGGCGTAAGCACCGCCATCGCACTTGGTGGTCCAGGAGCCGTTTTCTGGTGTTGGATTACAGGTGTTTTTGGCATTGCTACAAAATATAGCGAAGCACTTCTTGCGGTTAGATTCAGAGTAAAGACAGAGAACGGGGAAATGATAGGAGGACCAATGTATGCTTTGGAACGAGGACTGCACATGAAGTGGTTGGCCATCCTGTTTTGCATATTCACAGCCTTTGCCGCTTTTGGTATTGGAAATATGGTACAAGCCAATGCAGCATCCCAGCTGCTACAAACCAACTATAACATTCCAACCTACGCAACAGGTATCATCATGTGTGTCTGCACAGCCTTGGTTATCCTGTACGGAGTGAAAGGTATTGCCAAGACCTGTACTCTCTTAGTTCCTGTAATGGCTATTTTTTATGTGTTGAGTTGTATCATAATACTATGTATCAACGCATCTTTGGTTGGAGATGCGCTATCTCTTATCATCGAGTCTGCCTTTCGACCCGAAGCCGCCGGTGGTGGATTTGTGGGAGGAGCCTTAAGTGCCACTATCCGCTATGGTATCTCTCGCGGATTGTTCTCAAACGAATCAGGTATGGGTTCTGCACCTATCGTGGCAGCCGCTGCCAAAACACGCAACCCCGTTCGTCAGGCTTTAGTTTCATCAACAGGAACATTTTGGGACACAGTGGTTATTTGTGCCCTAACAGGTCTCGTCGTTGTCAGCAGCATGTTGGCACATCCAGAGGTAGACACCACGCAAAGCACAACACTAATATCTACTGCATTCAACTCCATCCCATATGTGGGAACCATCATTCTTACAATTGGACTGATCACCTTTGCTTTCTCTACTATTTTAGGTTGGTCTTACTATAGCGAGAAAGCCATAGAGTATCTAGGAGGAAAGAAGGTGATACGATACTACCAGATCGTATGGGTTATTGGCATCTTTGTTGGCGCCATATTGGAACTAAAAGCAGTGTGGAACATTGCAGACAGCATGAATGCCCTAATGTCCATACCGAACCTTATCTCTCTACTCCTATTATCAAACATTTTGGCAAAAGAGACCCGCAAATACCTTTGGAATGGGAATATAGACAAATGGGATCGATACGAGCTTCACATCAGTTCGATGGAGAGAGAAAAGAAACTGAGAAAATCAAGGAGCAAGAAATAAAAACACAGTAAATGCAATCACAACCATGATACGCCGACTACCATATTTCTCCTCCAACATGGGACCAATCAGAATAAACAAAAGCATGTTGCTTAAATAATGTTCCAAGTTGGCGTGCCCCAACACATGAGTAAACATTCGGACGAAAGTCAGAGGATTGGTCAAAGAAGAGTCGTAGGTTACAAACAGAAGCTCGTTAGACACTCCCATTGTCAGATAATTTACCAACAGAGAGATGCTCGAGATAATAACGAAATAGAGGATAACCGGAGAATTGAATGTGACCTTTAATGGCATAGTCTTTTTTTTTACAAAGGTGACTTATACTAGAAAAAGTTGTCACTTTGGGAACAAAGAAAGAAGTGACAATGAAACACAAGACAAGGACAGAACGTGTGTACAACGAAGCCACAGGTTGGTACGAGACACGCGAGGTGGAATTAAAAGGTTATGTGTT
>JAZRXL010000002.1:0-30764 GCA_045600225.1 Paludibacteraceae bacterium | reverse complement strand
TTGATTTGGGAGCTGTACTTCATATCAAAAACGGGTTGTTTAACATCTAAAGATAGGCATTTTCTATGAATACAGCAAAGAAATCAATACTTATTTTTCTAATAATCAGAGTTTTGTATTTATTCAGCAGACCCTAATTAGTCCAATTAGCAACATTAGTGCTATTCGTGCTATTCGTGTTCAAGAAGAAACCCCAGACGTGGTCTATCTGGAGCGCCTCATGTCTCAGCCAATCATCAACGAACAGGCATCAAGTTTCCTGTATCAGGAGCGCAAGATCTCGAAAGACGTTGTCCGTCAATTAGGTTTGTCATCCATAGCATACAACTGTCCAATGAGCAGCAGCCCCCATCCAACGTACTTCGAAGGTCCAGCCCTACTGATCCCGTATCGTGACCTTGAAGGCAAACTCCAATCAGTCCAAAGCCGTTATTTGGGCAATTCGTCTTCTTCGTGTAATTCGAGCAATTCGTGTTCGAAAGAAATCCCGCGTTTTCGTTTCCCAAAAGGCAGCAGCTGTCATGTATTCAACATGAACTGTCTAAAAGGACTTCCATACGAAACACCAGTGTTCATCACCGAAGGAGTAACCGACTGTCTGGCAATGCTCTCAGCAGGATACGCCTCAATAGCAATCCCAAGCGCCACACTCCTGAAGAGAGAAGATCTTGCATATCTGCGTGACCGCAAGCTCCACATGTATCCGGACGCCGATGAACCAGGGGAGAACCTATACCAGCAACTTAAGGTGTTACTGCCTCAATTGATCCGTCATCAGCTTCCAGCAGGTTTCAAGGACGTGGGCCAATATTATTCATTCATCCACAAAGACGACCAACCATGAACATTGAACTCATCCGCATCCGCCACACAGGCAATGCCATAGACGGCCAGCTAATAGTTGACGGCCAAATCCTGTGCAATACAGTAGAGGACTCCAGCACATGCCTTCCTACCGGAACTTATACCGTGGGGCGTCACTACTGCAAGCAGTACGCCCGCTACGTTCCCAAGATCCAGTCCGGCAAGTGCCAGTGTGACAAATGTCCAAAACATACCGGCATTGTCACAAACAACACCACCATGCCATGTGTCTGCCACCAACTAAAGATGGGCAACGGCATATTCCATCGCAAAGACGGCTCCATAATCCTGGGCACCACCATAGCCCCAGGCTGTCTCAAACTGACCCGCGAACCCTACGAACTCCTCTCCGAGCGAATCCGCAAGATCTCCGGCCGCGGCAACCCCATCACCCTAACCATCAAAGAAGACTACAAGCAATGAAAAATCCATTCATCATCCTGTTCACCATCCTTGTGTGCTGCTCCTGTGGCAGCACCAAGGTAGTTCGTGAGAGTTCAGTCGATACGGTCTATCTTTCCAACATCAAGTATGACAGCATCTACGTCTATCAGGAACGTCTCCAAGACCGTTCCAAGGATTCCGTCTACCTAAAAGACATCTCGGTAGAGTACCGCTACAAACTCCAAAGAGATACCGTCCGTATAGTCCAGCAAGACTCAATCCCCTATGAGGTCACCATAGTGGAGACCAAAGAAATTACTAGGCCTATGACATGGTTTGACAAACTCACACGAGCCAGCTTCTGGGTGCTAATTGGAGCCCTATTAGTGTTATTCGTAAAATTTGTGTTCAAAAAATAATTCGCAGTCTATGAGATCAATCAATGAAATCATAATCCACTGTTCCGCCACTCCCGAGGGCAAGGAATTCACCGTCTCCGACATCGACCGCTGGCACCGGCAACGAGGCTTCAAGATGGTAGGCTACCACTACGTGATCCGTCTCGACGGTACCATCGAGCAAGGCCGACCCCTTGAGATGATTGGAGCTCACTGCACCGGCCACAACGCTCATTCCATAGGCATCTGCTATATTGGTGGACTTGACCGGTCAGGTAAGCCCAAGGACACAAGGACTCAAGTTCAGAGGGATGTCCTCTGGAGCCTTGTAAAGAGTCTGCAGAAGATGTTTCCGGAAGCTACTGTCCATGGTCACAGGGAGTTTACCAATAAGGCCTGTCCGTGCTTTGAGGTGAAGGAGGAATTCTGTTAAGCGTTAAGTGTTAAGCCGGCGAGAGACGCGCTTTGCGCGACACTCGCGGGCGGTTCTTTGCGCCCTTTGCAGTCTCTGGCGATAGCCAGAGACTGCAAAGGGCTTTATTCCACTCATTCTTCGTTCATCCGTCCAGATACCTTAGGTGCTAATTTCTTCTTTTGTACAAATCAACCAGTCCGAATTCCAAATATCTCTTGTAAAATTCCTCGAAGATTTGTTCATCAGGGAATTCAAACTTCAAAGCCATAACAAAATCTTCAAGTGCAACAGACTGGAACTTGTACTTGTATTCTGGACTCAACTGTTCCAGGAAAACTTTCTCATCTGATTTGTTGCTGATATTTTCAGATGGGGCCAATACAATAGAAATCGAATCGTCAAGACACTCTATCTGCCTTATTTTTTCTGTAAGAAGGAAGTTCCGGAAAACTTGTGTAATTTTGACTTGTCTATTATTTATAGCGTTCAGCCCTCCAACCGTGAATATATCTGACATTCCTTGAACAGCATCCAAAGCAGGTTGTATGTTTTTTGCTTCGTTATTTCCCAGTTTATCGGTATATTTCGTCTCTATCGCAATGATTCCTTTCTTCCCGTCAAATGTGCTGAATCTGAAGTAAGCATCCATGGCAGTTTTATCGTGCAAACAATTCTCCCAATAATCAGGGATGAACTCTATGCCGACCGCTGTAATCCGATCTATCTTTTCCACAACGTCACCCGTCAGGAATGCTTTCACAACTTTTGCCAATTTCCGTTGACATTCATCATTGCCTTCAACCATTTTCATCAACGGATAAAACAAGTTGAAAGCCATTGGCTGGCTTGAAAGAAAATTGCAAAATAGTCTTTCTTCTTCTATTGTCTCGTATGGCTTGATATCCGCCACACGTTGTTTCGCATAATTGAAAATTTCGTCTGAAAGGAAATTTCGGTTTCTCTCCTTGCCATCCACGGCAAGATTTGCGTAATATACTTTCCTTCCCTTGACCATTCTGAAACCCGAATTTGCGCCAGACTCTTTTCGCCTGATGCATTGAAGATAGCGGGCTTTGCTGGTAAAAGCATTATCGGAAGGCACATATATGATACCTCCAAACAAGACTTTTTCCATTTGCCTAATATTTTCTTCGATAGAATTCATATCCATGTAAAACGTTATTTCTTCAATGACCTGGTCGCGTTTAGCCGGCGAGAGACGCGCTCGCGCGACACTCGCGGGCGGTTCTTTGCACCCCTTGCAGTCTCTGGCGGCAGCCAGAGTCTACAAAAGGCTATAATCTCTAAGCTCTATACCCTAAGCTTTCTCAAGTATATCGTCTTTCTTCGTCGGCTCAAACTTCCCTGCCTTGAACTCTATGATGACGGCTTTGTCTTTCCAGTCGGCAGGGACTTCGAGCGAATGGAACTGACCGGCAGGAATCTGAAGACCTATCAGGTCGGAACCAGCTGAGAGGACGAACTTCTCTGTCTCGTTACCCTCGTTGTCATAGTATCGCTCTATGCAGGTACCTTCAAGACAGACTACAGTCTCACTTGTGGCTGGATGCCTGTGGATTGGAACGAAGGTCCCAGGGAGCAGCACGTTCAGCATCCGCTGGCTCTGTTCATTCCTGTCATTCCGCAAGTCGTAGTTCATGCGAAGCCGAGGACTCTCTGCTGCCTTCTTTGCTATTTCGTTGAATAATAGTTTGCCTAATCCCATACACAAAACAAACCATTAATTATTAGCAATTTAACCTTATTGGGAAGATGCCGAAACAATTTACTTCGTGATAAGATTAATTATCTTTCTCGTCTGAACCATGTTGTTTTTCTTATCCAAAACCCATCGTCTAGCAGAGAATCCCTTGGCTTCCAGTTCTTCTTTACTCTTCGACAGCACTTCTCTTATAACTCTAGCATAGCCATCCACTGTCTCTTCGTCGAATAGATAAACATAATCATTATACTCTTTCGGCATACCAGGAAGACGTGTTGTCAACAATGGAGTACCTGTTGTCATATATTCCATATTTTTAGAAGGGAAAGAGTATTTTGCCAATTCCTCATAGGTAAAACGTGGGTTCACTAATAATGTAGCCTTCAATTCATCATCTACTACCACATTATTGGATGCCACACCCATATACAATACATTAGTATTATTTTTGCACATATCTTTTAGTGTATGCACATAAGGACCATCACCATAAATCTTCAAAGTTGCATCTACACCCGAAATAATGAATGCCTCAACAAGCATTTTTAAACCATATTTTTCATGTAAACCTCCAGCATAGATAATGGTGCTAGGATTATCTTTTTCGACATGTAAAACCTGTTCATCAATAATTGACTTATCGCATAGTCCTTCCATTACGACATATGGATGATTGTGTGGGTTAACAATTGCATTCATCTGTTCGGTTAGCAATACATACTTATCGAATGATGCGACATACATGCTATTGATTTTTGCAGCAATTGACATTAGCAATCCTTGCTTACCAGCCATATATCCATATATATCAGTTACAATAGCAATAGATGTAAGGTTATTCAATTTGCTAGCCAATAACGCGCCTAAACTAGCACTTATATTAAGGACATCGCATACTATCGCTTTATCTTTGCGGCTCTTCATTCCCCATATTAGCACATAAAAAAAAACATAGAAGAATACACATATGTGCTTAATGACAGGAAAATTCACAAATGGGGCATACTTATATATAACACCATTTTCCGTTTCTGTCCCTAAATTAATCCATAATTTACTATTCGTTTGTTTCTTTATACCGGGATTACTTAAAACGGTTGTATCTACACCATTTTCAATTAATCCTTTAACTATCAACCGGCTGAACTTCTGAACTGCGAAACCGGGATTTTTCCCTTCTTTGCGATATCTTTCCTCAATAAGTTTCTCGGAAGAAAGAGCCGAAATGAATAATAGATTCTTCATACTTGTTATTTATCACAACACATCTATCATCTTTAGATACTCTGGCCATTCGCCCATATCTCTCCATGCGTGTTCGCTTACAGGGAAGCAGCCGACACGGCCACCACGAGCTTTCACCTTCTCCATCAGGTGGGTAATGTGGAAGAACTCGCCTTCAGGAATCTCGTCAATTAATTCTGGATTGAGGATATACACACCAGTATTAATCATATAGGTCTGCTCAGGCTTTTCCTTCAGTCCAGTCATCAATCCGTCTTCACCAGTCTCAATGACGCCATACGGGATGCGGAAACTCTTGACCGCAGTAACTATGGTGATGTCATTATGATAGTTCTGATGATAATCATACACATCGCGATAGTCCTGATCAATGAGAATGTCACAGTTGCTAACGAAGAATGGAGTGGTAATCTTTCCCTTCAGAAGCGCTACACTACCTATGGTACCAAGAGGCTTGGTTTCCTCAAAGAACTCAATATTGTATTTGTGGTCAAGCTGATCAAGGTAGAAGCGCATCATGTCACTCTTGTAATTGACAGACATGAAGAACTCATTGCAGCCAATACCTTCAAACTGATCCATAATCTCCTCAAGGATGGTCTTGTCACCTACAGGGATAAGCGGTTTAGGGATGACGTTGGTAATAGGTTTAAGGCGGGTGCCTTTGCCACCGGCCATAATAACGACAGGGAGTGAAAGTCTTTGCCTGCCATCTTCAATTTTAGTTTCAAAAAGATCTCTCCAGAAAATCACCTCTGCGATATTTCCATCATCGTCAACAATTGGCATGAATTCAATTTTCTTCTCTTTCATCAGTTGCTTCACTGAATCTATATTGTCATGAATGGATGCTATGGTGGCATTTTTCCTAAGGATGGGTTCCACAGAAGATGTCATCTCAACGCCATTAATGATTGCACGCTGCAAATCACCAATACTAACGAGACCAAAATACTTATTATTTTTTAGAACAATAAGCAGTTTCTTTCGAACTGAATCCATCTGCTTTAAGACAGAAATTATCGATGCAGAACCATCTACAGTTATATTATGTGGTATTTCTTTCATACTTATTCGCTTAATGGGTTAAACAACAAATCTTTGGGGATAGTAATACCATTGTAATAATTATCACGAATGGCCATCACGTCCGCTATGATTCTGTTCATGGCATTCATTCTACTTTCATCACGCTTTCGAATAAATTCTTGTGCATTTATTTTGATTCGTTCGGCTCTTTCTGCATCATCCATAAGAATAAGCATCTTTGCCGCAAGGTCTTCGATATTGTTCATTTCGGCAATTAGAGCGCATTCTTTCTCCTTATTATAAATAGGGGTTCCAGTAGTTTCATATACGACCATCGGAAGACCATATATCATGCTTTGAGTCATTGTGCCCGAAGTATTATCCAACTTGCAAGGAAGAACAGCAAAGCGAGACTTAATGAGATGTTTATATAGGTCTTTGCTATCAACAAAAGATTCTTGATAGGATACATTTTCATTTAAGTTTAATGAATCTACCAATCTCTTCAATTCTTCTCGTTCTTTGCCAGGATCTACTTTTAAATTAAGTTTTACGTGAGGATATTTCTGCTTTACTATAGAAAGCGCACAAATCGAATCTTTATAGCCTTTATCATCCGTTGCTCTTGCTGCGAAATTAATAAAATCAAATTCCTTGGGGCATGATAAATTAGATGGTAGTTCTGAAATACTAACAGGTGGCCACTGAAATTCGAAAATATACCCCTGATAGCCTCTATCCAGCAATTGTTGATAGTGCTTTTTGCAGTAGACTCCTATATATGGTGATTTTGCTAATACCTGACTTTCCACCGAATAACGATGATCGAAATTGACAGCAGACGAATTACTTGCAGCATCTAATACCGTCTGACATAGAACTAGATATGGAATGTCATGTATATCTAGTGCCGCGATAGAATAATAAGGGTTTTCGGCTCCCACTAGGATTATAAAATCCGGATTAATTTTTATTATGAAGCCGCTTATATACCTGCGGTTTCTATAATGATATATCGACTCCTTTGGTTGGACTAATCGTTCCAAATAGTTATACGGAAATAATTTTTGGCCCTTAAAATAATGATAATGAACTGTTTCATCATCGAATTCAACCGTTTTCTTGGTTAATCCCAAATGAGATGAAATGACATGAAAATCCCATTCACGCCTTTTTATCACATTATCAATAATCATCTTATTCCACAAGGCAACGTCTTGATACCTGAATGATCCTCGCTTTAATATGGTAGAATGAAGAAAATTAGTAAATGTCAAACTTCTCAAACCCAGATGGCTCCTAACCATTTGTGTTGAATAGCAACAAATCATTGCTACTTTTAATTTTTCCATATATAGTGCTATATTTCTCTATAACCTAATAACATTACTTTATGAGTTTCATAACTATCGGGATATTTCTCCTTCCACTGGTTTACTACATTGTTATACACCTCTTCGTTATGAACCCTCTTCCCGATATAAAACTCAGAGAGAGTCTTTGAAAAATTCATTTTATACTTGAGCAATGAGTTCTCTGGATCGGAACTTGAGCCACCGCCAAAGTGAACATAGTGGCATCCATGCTTCTTGGCGGACTGTATCATAGACCAATACATCAGAGTATTCACACCAGTCCTGTTATATTCAGTCAAAGACGCTCTCAGATAGTTGCTGTAATAGTAACCGGAGACTAACCCAGAGTAGCAAGCAATCGGAGTGTCGTCTTGATATGCTATGAAGAACTCAATATTATCCTGCTGGAACATCCTTCTGAAGTGATCCAGATTAAAGAACAGATAAGGAATTGAATTCACGTGTTCCATATTTTCCCTGTAGATACGATTGAAGATCTCGACATTCTCTTCCGTATTGGAGGCTGGTCTGATCTCTATTGTCTGAGCTGCCTTCAAGACATGCTTTCGGGTTGATTTGTCAAACCCATTGAAGATTTCATCTTCACTCTGGAAGAGGTCCAGGAAAACGGTATCCCTGTCATGTATCATCTTGAAATGATTCTCACCCAATGTGTAGTTCTTCATCACCGGATGAAAGCGCATAAACTCTGCAATGATATCCTTGTCCTGACAATACTTGTCGAATGCGCTCCAAAAACGGCCAATGAAGTCCTTGTCATCAGAATTGGTGATAGGACCGTTATATCCGTAAGCGCCCTGGATGTCGTAATACTCCTTATCCAGATCGTAACCAAGTGGAGTGATGGGGTTCTTCAAGAATGGATACAAAACGATTTTCTCATCCTCCTGATACACAAAGCACAATGCTTCCCCATCTCCATAAGCCTCATACAAGGCATAATAAGATGGGGTGAAATAGGCATCTTTTTTTTGAATATCCAGACAATTCAGATATCCATTCCACTTAGTCTGATCTGATATATTTAGAATTGATTTTTCCGTCATTATTAAATATTTTGATTCAGTATGGGAAAAAAATGGTTCATATTTTACGCATTAAAAGCCTTATATTCCTGCATAATGAATGGTTCCCCATGTCCAGGATATATTAAGCAACATGGTGAAAGAGTCACAAGCAGGTAATCAATAGTTTGTTTATAAACAGTCATCGAACCACTCTTTTTGTTTACGTATGGCTTGTATTGCATCAAGGTGTCGCCACTGAACACCATATCATCCAACTTTATACAAATAGATCCAGCACTATGACCGGGAGATGGGATAAACTGTATAGTGTGTCCGTACCATTCAAGTTTGTTGTGCAAATCTTCTATCGTAAAGTCAACACGGCAAACAGAATAACTATAATTAGGGTCATCATAATAAAGGCGGAAATACATATTTCCAACAGCAGGTAAAGCCGCCTTACAAACTGCAGAACAAACAACTTTGGAATCGAATTTTTCAACCAACGCATTCACTCCCCAAGTATGGTCGGTATGTTCATGCGTAAGAAATATGTAATCAAGTGTAAGACTTTTATCTTCAATGAGCTGAATTTCCCTCTCTGCCTTTTCGCTAGCGGGATCGATGATTACGCAATGGCGCGAATCATCGTCCCATACCATGAAGCAGTTGGAAGACATTAATTCGTTGATGAATATCTCTACGTTTATCATATATTAAAAGAACAACACCATACCGCCCCAGGTATAACCTAAGCCCTGGGCGACAGACAGCACCTTTGTACCCTTTGTAATCTTGCCTTCTTCCATTGCCATACAAAGTCCGATAGGAATAGTAGATGAAACTGTATTACCCACATGCTCGATGTTCACGTAATACTTCTCTGGATCAATCTTCAATTTTCTGCGTTCAAGGTTGGCAAGAAAGATGTTTGCCTGATGATAAACATGAAGATCAATATCATCTTTTGTGAGTCCATTAGCTTCAAGAACATCAGCAAATAACTGTGGAATACTCTCCAATGAATAATTCAGGATAGCAGGACCATCCATGTATAGGTTGTCGGATGACCGAGGATTACCAAAATCGTCGAACTTCAGATCATTCAGTGGGTTCATCTGGCGAGCACAGCCAGTCTTGACAATCAGGTTCTCGGCACCATTACCATCTGTTCCAATTACAAAGTTGCCAATCTCTGCTATTCCTTCAGTACTAACAAGTGTTGCAGCAGATCCATCACCAAATATGGTACGGTTGCTTTTGTCACGCTCATGCATATACTTGGAATAAGTCTCAGCTGTCAGTAACAAAACATTCTTTGCCTGTCCGCTAACAACTACTGCTTTTGCCAATGAAAGGCCTGTCACAAAACCTGAACAACCCAGATTCACGTCAATTGCCGTCAAACGGTTTGAAAGGCCAAGACGTGTCTGAATAGTACATGCAGTAGTTGGCAAATGGTAGTCAGGACTCTGAGTGACAAAGATTAGGTAATCAATGGTGGAACGATCAATATTGTGCTTTGTAAAGATTTTTTCTGCTGCACCGACAGCAAGATCGCTTGCGGTTTCGCCCTCAGCTGTTATGTGACGTTCTTTGATACCAATCTTTTTTTCAATCTTCTCCTCTGTCCATTCAGGGAACATCTCACTGATTTCCTTGTTGGATAACACCTTTTCGGGAAGATTGTATTCAATAGCTTTTATGTATGCTTTCATTTTAAACATTAATTTAGTGAATAACCACCATCTATTAAGAAACTTGATCCAGTTACCCAGGATGATGCGTCAGATAGCAAATAGATTGCACAATTCGCAATGTCCGTAGGTAGTCCAAATCTCTTTAACGGATATTTCTTTTTTAGGTTTTCTAAATCCTCATCAGAAAAAGTAAAATTAGAAACTTGCAATAATGGGGTTTCAACAACTCCCGGGTGAATGCTGTTTACTCGAATTTTTTGTGCTGCCAACTCTAATGCAATCGCTTTTACATAACCTGCAAGAGCTGCTTTTGTGGCAGCATATCCACTTTCGCCAATGTTAGTAGCATAAACACCACTTATGGATGAAAGGAACAGGATAGAACTGCCTTTCGAGATTCTCTTCTTTTTCAGAAGTGTTGAATTAAGAGTCAGTGGTGCATAGACATTAACTTTAAAAATACTATCTACAGCATTAAAATTCAAATTCTTTGCCATAACAATCTGAGATATGCCCGCACAATGTGCTACACCTGTGAGAACAGGACACTGTTCTACAAGATTGTCAATATCTTCTTGTTTTGACAAATCTGCAGGAATTGCCAAGTGTCCATCACCTTGCAGATCTGCAAGTGTTTCGTCTAGACGTTCGAGGTTGCGTCCTGTTAGTACCATTTTAGCCCCCATCTTAGAACACTCTATACAGATGCCCCTTCCTATACCGGAAGAAGCACCTGTTACAAGAATGGTCTTTCCCTCAAGAGAGAAAGGATTGTACATATTACTTTGATTCAATTAAGTTGTACAACTCCTCAAGTGTCTTGACACTACGGAGATCAGCGCCTGTAACGGTCTTTTCGAACTCTTCATCTACCATGGCAATTATTGAGAGCGCAACCAGTGAGCTCCACTCTTCAAGTGACTTAAACTCTGTTGTTGGGGTGAACTGTTCAATGGGAGTTTCATCAAACTCCTCTGCGAATCTCTCGCAAAATTCATTTACTGTCATAATTGTAAGTCTTTTTATTTTAAGTGAACTAAAATGGATTATTCGTTATCAAATTCAGGATTCTCGTATGGTTTGATACCTGTGAGCGCAGGTGTATTCCAGATGGAAGTAACCAACTCGTCTGGACACATACGGGCAACAATTTTCTGCAAAGTATCGTCACAGCCAACTTCGTAGAACTCTGTTACTCCAGCAGCCTTCATATTCATTGTGATGTCCGTCCATTTAACGGGATAAGTCATCAGTTTGATCTGGTTGTCAAGAATCTCTTTTGGATCAGTATGAGGAAAACCATCTGCATCTTGATAGATCGGAATTCTAGGAGTCAACCAATGTATTTTCTTGAGTTCTTCGCCAAGTATACGCCCCTCCTCTGCTGAATTAGGTGAGTGACCAACGCCTTTTTGAGGAAGAACTAAGGCACGCTTAGCGCCAAGTTCCTTCATAATCTTGCAGGCTTTTTTTACAGACTCTCTTGCACCTGTGATTACCAATTGACCAGGGCCATTGTAATTGGCAACATAGAGATTGTTTCCGTCCTCTTCGCTCACCTGCTTCAGTACATTGAGAACTGTCTCGTCTGGAAGTGCAATTACGGCACCCATTGCGCTCGGGTTCTTTTGGAATGCATCATAGAATACCTGTCCACGAGTCTTGATAAAAGGCAGGCACTCTTCAAACGAAAGTGCACCAGCCACAACCAAAGCGGCATACTCACCTAAAGAGTGACCAGCTGTACAATCTGCCAATACGGCATCCTGTCCCAATGCGGCTGCTACTTGATAGATAAAGATGGCTGGTTGTGTATAACGAGTATCCATTAGAATGTCCTCAGATGCCTCAAATAAGAAGTCTGAGAAACGCTCACCAAGTATATCATTGGCTAGCTCAAATATCTCTCTGGCTTTCGGATTCTTAGCATACAGGTCTTTACCCATACCTAACTTCTGGCTGCTTTGACCAGGAAACAGAAACGCTTTCATATTCATTTATTTTTAATACTATTCATAAACGCTTTGATTAGAAATCGCGGCTCATATTTTCCACTAGCCTTCATACTGTAATATTCTTCTTCCAATAATCCATATTCAAGCTGATCATAGTAACGTCCATTCTTATAAATGGCATCTATTATTCGACCTTCCATTCTAAAACCTGTCGCATTTAACAAGTGAGGGGAAATCTTGTGCTCAGACAGGCATGTTCCGTAAACTCTATGCAACTTTAAAGTTGTGAATGCATACTCTAATGTAAACAACAAGGTCTCAAACATAGCCATAC
This sequence comes from Paludibacteraceae bacterium, assembly GCA_045600225.1. Taxonomy (GTDB): domain Bacteria; phylum Bacteroidota; class Bacteroidia; order Bacteroidales; family Paludibacteraceae; genus UBA1181. The sequence continues at coordinate 18,334 of JAZRXL010000002.1, read as the reverse complement.
CATCTTTATACTCTGGATCGGCTATTACGATCCCATGTTGACAAACGCTTTTATTGTTAAAATCAATTTTTGACAGACTTGTCCAGCCTACAATTCTTCTCTCTTCATCGTTAGTGCATACCGCCCAAAATAATAAGTCTGGTCTGTCTCTCTTCATACAATTATGTACCCATTCTTCTGCCTCATCATATGAAAAATGATGGTTTTGTCCAACAGTCATTCTATTGAGTTTTTCATCATTTTTGCATTTAAAGATGAATTCTATATCTCTTTCTTCAAAATTTCGAAATAAAACGGTCGTCATTTCCATTCTTTATGCAATTAATTATTTTACACATATCGTCCATGTTATACCGCTGGTCACAAATCACTGACAGCTCGTGCTTGAACATCTCATTGCCTCTCTTTAATTCAATCCCTTCTGTTGGCCAGTGTACAGGACAGAACACTTCCTGCTCAAACAGCCGTTTGCGCACTTCATCGCGCTTTTCAAGCCAGATAGGGACAAATAGAGGTATTGCATCATCTGGTACGGGTAATATGGTCTGGATGCCCATATTAGACAATGCAGCAAGAATATAATCTGCATTGGCACGTCTTTTTCGCTTAACCTCAGATAAATCAGATCCAGCATAAATAGCCTTTGATTCTTTCGATATAGTACTATTCAGATTGCTGTCTATAAGGTCATTCCCTTGCTTGAATAGAGCAAGATATTCATTGTCATTCTTCAAACTGTCACGGTTGAATTTCATATAAGAGGCTTCCAACTTCAATGGAGCAAATGAATTAACTCCAGAAACCTTTGGCATTGGGTATTTGGTAAATACTGGAGCTCCATCAGTAACTGGGAACGTCTTCCGAAGACTAGTGTACCGGTAGTCTGCATCTGGATTAGGTCTCTCGTTGAATTCAAAGAAAGCCTGAACATCATCTTCTATGATAATTGCAGTCGGGAATTCTTTTCTTATTCGACTAGTTACACTTTGTAGATGCTGGAGTCCGAAATAGTTAATCAAGAGTATTGCGTCTCCATCTTTGAAACCGGCTTCAGATAATGCGATTGGTTCTGTTTCAAAACTATTATTGAGTTCATAGAATGAATACGAGAAGCCTGCCGATGCTACTGATTTCACTATGGTAGCACATAAGTAATCAGGAAGCCAAATATGTTTTTTGTTGCTGGGAATAGACTTCAGAATCTGATACAATGCAGCACGACCAGAAGAATAATAGTACATATTCTCCTGCTCTTGCAATATGCCTCTTGTGGCATTGGGATTAATTTCGAACTCTCCGCCAATCATAAAATATTCATTTTTTTTTTATAAATGAGACGACAAGACTCTTACAATAAAGAAATGAATCTAACTTAAATAAAAAGGAGCCACCAAAATATAATATAGAAAATATGACTACCTGTATTAATGCTATTATATAACTGTTAATTGATAGTTCTTTACCAATTAGAAAAGCGACAATGAAAGCAATTATTGATAGCAAAAGGATTGGAGCTAAATCACTAAATTGCTTTTTTAAGTCATATCCCACATGTTTTGATACAAGAGATGCATTAACTAAATATGCAAACCAGGCTTGAAGTACCATTCCAACCAACATTCCCCAAATGCCAGCAATGACAAGACCTGAAATAATGAATATCAAAGTAACGCAGTTCTTTATAACCGTCCACTTGAACATTAATTTACTTTTTCCTATTGCTGCTACCGCCTGTAGATTTACAGCTTGTAAACAAATGGCCAAACCAGCCACACAAAGAATCTGAAAATATGGAACACTGGGAAGCCATTTTTCAGAATACAATATAATGAACAATGGCTTTGCGAGGAGACATAAAAGAAACATCATTGGAAAAGTGATATATGCCAATGAAATTGTAAGGCGTTTAACGACATTAACTAATGCTGGTAAGTCATTTTGCACCTCTGAATACAGCGGGAGTGTTATTTGCGCCAATATCTGGGATATGCTCGTCGATGCCATGGTTTCAGTACTATGAGCTTTAGAATAATAGCCCATAGTGGCTGGTGTGTATATTTTGCCTATTAGAAGTCCTTGTATATTGCTAGAAATCGCATTGAGCATATTGGTTAAAAACATATACCCCCCAAAGGCAAATAAATCTTTAAATGAACGCACTGAAAAACGTGGTGAAGGTTTCCATTTGTTTGAAATCCAATATGCAATAGTGGGGAATAATGACATCGTGATGTTTTGAGAAACCAATGACCACACGCCATAACCTTTGTATGCCATAACTATTGTAATTATCAACGAACAAATTGTAGATATTACGACTACTTTAGCAATTTTTCTAAACTGAAATTGTTTTCTAAGTTGATTATTGGGGATAAGCAGAAAAGCATTAATAATAATAACAACTCCTTGTACTCGCAAAACTGGACAGAGTAAGTCATATTTATAGAAACTCGAAATATGTGGCGCACAAATGTAGATTACTATGTACACAAACAACGCCATTCCCAAATTCCAATAGAAAATAGTAGAATAGTCATCCTGGGTTGGCTTTTGTTTCTGGATTAGTGCGGATGCAAACCCCCCATCAACAAAATTATTGGCAATAACCATAAAGATTGATAACATACCAATACACCCAAAATCATCGGGTGACAAAAGACGAGCCAATATTATTCCTGAAATAAAAGATAAACCAGTTGAGGTAAAGCGTTGAATTGTAATCCAGGTTAGACCAGATGCTGTTTTTTGTTTTAAGGATTCGGATGTCATGTCTCAAACAATTATATCACACTAAATATTGTGTTAAATTTTACATAACTAAACAAAAACACTGGATCTTTAAAAAAGATATAATAATCTAAGATGAACATTCCCACGTATATGAAAACTAAAAAGGTTTTAGTTACCTTATTATTAATAGCGCGATAGGCGTATGGAACTGAAGCTAAACTGAATACCGAAAAATATAATCCCACTCGACTAGCCAATGCAATAACCTGAGTAAATGGTATAATCATAGCTCCAATACTAGATAAAGCAACCAATTTTTTTTCTTTTAGATCAGCATCCCTTTTACAAAGAAACCATAGCGATACAGCAAAAGGCACCATATTTAATAAAAAACCTATACCGAAATGAGTGTTATTATCTTTATTGCCATGCGCATTCATATAATACTGAAACTCATCCACTTCAGAAAACGCTCCAAATACATCATCAATTACATTTTGCCCAAAAAACAATACAGAAAACAACAACACATAAGCTATCGCATAGAGCCTACCATTTCTTAAAGGAATATATTCCCAAAAAACAAATGGAAGCATAACCATACTAGAACGATGAATAAACGGTGCACAAACTAAAATAAGAAGGGCGGGGAATAATCTCTTTTGACTTATAAAATTATAAGACCATAAAACAAGGGCAATAGCAAGACCTTGTCTCATCATAGAAAAGTTAATTAAATAATAATGCGTAGAAAAAACATATATAAAAATAGCCATTGCCCACCAAGTTTGTGGAACAAACCTTCGAATAAAAAGATAGTATATTACATTTTGAAAAACACTCAGTATAGCCACCATCCAGAAGAAGCCATACTTTCCCCAAAAACTAAAGAACCAATTGATTAATGCCCATCCAGTTTCATTTTGGCGCACAAGGTCGCTACTTATTACTTCAACAAGAGTGTGGTTCCCAGATTTAATCCCATCATATGTCTCCATATATGACATATAATCCATACCATAGTCATAATGGATAGCCGCCAATGTGGTCAACAAAATGAAACCAAATAGCATCCCATGCTTAATTTTTCCTTGAGATTCAAGGAATGTAAGCAAAATAGCCAATAAAGAAAATGAAATAACTAAATACATCTCTTCTCTATTCTTACACTGCTCGGAATATTCACCACTCTATCCGCAAACCAGATCGTATTCTCCAGTCCATCATTCTCACACTTCTCAAACATAGGCAAACGATTCATGAGTTCCCAAATAGGACGCGTCATGACCTTATTGTCGTTGGTCTGCTGAAGGAACTCAAGTTGAGCTTCCTTATCTTTAAGGATGATGACATTGAGCCAGTAGTTTGAGAAGCAATCCTCAGGTTCAACAAAGAAGTCTATACCATCCACATCCTTGAAAAACTCAGCATAAGCAGCTGCTATCTCTCGTTTGCTGGCTATATTCCTGTCAAGATTTTCCAACTGAGCACAACCGAGGGCTGCATTGATATTCGGCATACGATAGTTATAGCCAATGTGATCGTGACGGAACTCCCAACGATGAGGTATCTTAGCCTGAGTAGTGATATGCTTTGCGTATGTACCCAACTCCTCGTCATTGAAGAGCATCATACCGCCACCTCCAGTGGTGATGGTTTTGTTGCCATTAAAGGAGATAGCACCAACCTTACCAAAGGTTCCTGTATGTTTGCCTTTGTAGAGGGAGCCAATTGATTCAGCTGCATCCTCAACAAGTTCGATATGCCATTCATCACAGATGGCTTTGATCTCCTCGATGCGGACAGAATGCCCGAATGTATGCATTGGAACGCAGGCTTTTACTCTACGACCAGTATTCTTATTGAAGCAAGCTTTTGCTGGTGCGTATGGATTTTGACTTGAAGGGATGAAAGTGAAGTCACGTTCTGGGCCTTCGTAAATACTCTTGACCACTCGGATCTCGGCATTCTTGGTAAGCCACTCTTTGAGAGCGTCAGGTGAAAGTCCCATTGTACTCTTGTCAACATCGATGAACACAGGATATGCGCCAATGTATGAGAGAGCGTTACAGGTAGCAATAAAGGTAAGCGCTTGGGTGAGCACTTCATCATCACGCTTCACGCCAGAGAGCATCAAAGACATGTGGAGGGCATTTGTACCTGAAACACACACCACAGCTCTCTTGGCTCCCGTATAACGAGCCATATCTTCCTCGAAACGGTCGACGAACTTACCTACTGACGAAACGAAAGTGGTATCGATACACTCATCGAGATACTTCTTCTCGTTGCCGGCGAACACGGGTACGGCAAGGGGTGTGAACTCCTGATTACCGTACAACTCCTTGATAAAGTTTATAGTCTTTGAATAATCCGACATAGTTTTATTACTTATTTGTTATTACACTTCAAAAGTGGACAGGTGGGAATCGAACCCACATGAGCATCCTATTATTTTCGTAATTAGTTAGGTCATACTATAGATTTGCGTTAGAACCTGCCCAGGTTAGCTCCTGTCCACCTTACAAATATTTTCTTCATATTATTCACTTTATTTAATTGTCCAACAAAATTGAAAATGCTCGCACATCCCAGAAAGTATTGAAAAAATGACACGTCCTGGCAACCAAAAATATGATATGACACCAATCTAATAACTACTAATAATCGCTGGAGTATTATTTAATCGTTTACATTTTCTGATCCAGATTCTTCCCCTTCTCTTCATGCTCGAAGTTGGGGATGAACTTCTTGATGGATTGCACTACCTCGGCCTTGGTGAAGTCGTCCTTGGCGAAGATGGCTTCGAGTTCGGCGAAGAAGTCGTTGACTTCGTTCATCGGCCTGCGGGTGGTCTCCTCGACCACTCCGAGGGCGGAGAAGCGCTCCATGTTGATTTTCTCGCCTGGAACATAGAATTCTTCGTAGGCTTTCTCGCCGGTGGTGTCGCTCTTGAAATAGACTACGGGATAGTCTTCGGATTCGTAGGACATCTCGGCAGCAAATTTCTTTGCCTCTGGGTCATTATTGCATTCAACCTTATTAAAGCCCTCTGCTTTTACAAAATCATCGCAGATGGCGGAGAAGGTCAACATCTGGTCTTCACCAAGTTTAGGGAAGAATACTTCGCCTCCGTTGCCAAGGATGCAGGCGAGCATACAGATCTGGCCGGATTCTTCAGGGCTGACGAAGTAGCGCTTGACATCGGAAGGTGCAGCTAAAGGTTGTTTCTTTTGGAGTCTGTGAATCCAACCGTCAGGAAGAGAACCATTTGAGAAAGCCACATTGGCAAAACGTGCTGTAGTCACCTTGAAATATTTGTTGTACGCCATAACGAGGTCTTCCATGATTCGCTTGCTTGCTCCCATGATGTTGACAGGATTGGCGGCTTTATCTGTGGAGACACAGAAGAAATGCTTAGGGGGATAGACTGTCAGCAAATCCATCAGTTTCTTTGCCTTGATGTCGTTGTTCTCGATAAGTGCCTGCACACTATATCTGTCCTTTTCTGACCGAACATGTTTGTGTGCTGAGAAATTGGCAACTATATCGAAGCCTTTCTCTTCTCTGAAAATGCGTTCAAAGATAGGATCAGCAAAGTTGAGTGTATAACAACGGAACTCATCCGGAACGAATAGTCCCTCGGTAGAACGAACGTCACGCACCAGTTCGGCAAGTCCGTTCTCGTTAAGGTCAACTACCACCACTTTAGCCGGCTCGAATCTAAGGATGGCTTTGATGAAGCTGGAGCCAATTGAGCCAGCACCACCAATCACGCAGACGGACTTGCCTTTGATTTCGGCCGTTAGTTTCTCACTGTTTGCCTGTATGTCCCTTCCGAACATACTCTCCGGACGGAACGTCACGGAGTCAGCAATGAATTTGTTAAGATTGAACATTATTTTGTGTATTATTTCTCTATTAATTTATTAAGCTTAATTTTTGATATAAAACGGCTACCGCTTCATCACATCGTCTTCCTTGATTGGCTCATACGCGCCATCCTTCGCCTCGAAGACTACGGTTCCTTCTTCCAGCACCTCCAGCGAATGCCACTGTCCGACTTCAACCTGCACCATAGGATGTTCTCCACAAGGCTCCATCACAAACTCATCCGTGATAGTGCCCTTATCATCAAACAGCCTCATCAACATCTTGCCTCTGACCATACAAATTGTCTCGGAGGTCTTCATGTGCCTATGGATAGGCATCACAGTCCCTGGCTCCAACGCATTGAGCATCCGCTGGCTGTTGTCCGCTGGGCTTGTGCGCAAGTCGTAGTTCTGCCGCAGCCTGGGATTAGCTTTCGCTTGAGCGGAGAGCTCATCCAATAGTTTCTGGTCTATTATCATTGTATGGATTACTTTGCAATATTCTCAATCCCCTTGAGCTCATTCTGTATGTACTCCAGACTTGCAATCTTGGCTTTGGTCTCTTCGACATTGAGCCTGCGGGTGTTGTCGCTATTGAACTCCGTCAACTCACAGCGTTTGGTGTCGCCTTCGGTGAAGAATTTGTCATAGTTGAGGGTGCGGTTGTCTGCGGGAACGCGATAGAAGTTGCCCATGTCTTCGGCCTTTGCACATTCCTCATTGGTGAGGAGGGTCTCGTACATCTTCTCTCCGTGTCTGATACCGATGACCTTGATGTCTTCCTTCTTGCCTCCAAAGAGTTCACAGACGGCTTCGGCCTGGGTCTGGATGGTGCAGGCTGGGGCTTTCTGGACCAAAATGTCGCCATTCTGACCATGCTCAAAGGCAAAGATAACCAGGTCAACAGCTTCCTCAAGACTCATGATGAAGCGGGTCATCTTGGGTTCGGTCAGGGTGATGGGGTTGCCGCTGCGGATCTGGTCAATCCAGAGAGGAATGACGCTTCCGCGGCTGCACATGACGTTGCCGTAGCGGGTGCAGCAGATTTTGGTGTTAAGACTGTTGCGGCTCTTGGCAACTGCAATCTTCTCCTCCATGGCCTTGCTGATGCCCATTGCGTTGATGGGGTAGGCAGCCTTGTCAGTTGACAGGCAGATGACGCACTTGACGCCCTCGTCAATGGCGGCATCGAGCACATTGTCAGTACCAATCACATTGGTCTTGACGGCCTCCATGGGGAAGAATTCGCAGCTGGGGACCTGCTTGAGTGCTGCAGCATGGAATATGTAGTCGACCCCGCGCATGGCGGTCTTGAGCGTGCTCTTGTTGCGGACATCGCCTATGTAGAACTTGATCTTGCCTGCTACCTCGGGCATGGTGGCCTGATAGAGGTGGCGCATGTCGTCCTGCTTCTTCTCGTCACGTGAGAAAATGCGGATCTCTCCGATATCGGTACGGAGGAATCGGTTCAACACTGCATTGCCAAAACTGCCGGTTCCACCGGTAATCATGAGGACTTTACCTGCAAAAATGCTCATAGTTGTATATCTTTATTTCGTTTGTTTCTTATTCGTTAAGTGTTAAGCGTCAAGCTTCATCACATCCTCTTCCAGCACTTCCAGTGAATGCCATCGGCCCAACTGGTATCGGCAGTACTGATCGTTCTCCATCAGCTTCAAGCAGAATCTTACCGGTCAATTCGCCCTTTCCGTTGTAGAAGTTTTCCATTGATTTTCCTAGTACCATAACCACGGTCCCGGTAAGTCCTGCAAGGCTGATGTATTGGGAGCTTCGTCCCCCCCCAAAAAAAAATGCATTGACTTAGTCTTCCCGTGCCGCGACTAACTTCGTTTTCCCCCACCTCTTTGCAAACCATAGCTCAAGCAAGCTCGGCTACGGCCTTGTCTGGTCCGTCGGTCCGGCATTCTCCTGATACCGCAGTCTCTCTGACCGCAATGGCAGAGTGGCGCTCCCTCTGCCGCCCCCGAAGTGCGCTCCTGCGACTTCGTGCCGCATGGGTGGGTAGAGGGAAGATATTTAATACCAATCCCTTCTATTCATTTGTTCCAAAAGGAATTTTGGCCATAAGGATCATATACATGAAACTTGCGATTTTGAGCCTTTTCGAAGTATTCCGCTGTTTTACAAGCAGATTCATAAAGGAGTCCATTATGTATGCAATAATGGAGAAGTGCATCATGTTCAAATGGGATGTTGTAATGTTTGATAGCATTTGCCATATCCTTCAACCGATTTTCATCATTTGGGTGATGATAGCCTTCATTGGGATATGATGTTGCCTTCAACCATTCTATTGCACCTTGGATTCTCGGATCAATTTCATATTCAAATGTTATCTGCTCATTTGTCTCAATATTTTTTGCTTCGAATATCTTTAGGAACTGCTCATTCTCATTCAAAAGCCAGGGTACAATTATCCAATATTTAACCCGACTCTTGTCAATAAGCTCTTCAAGAGATTTTGGGGGCACTCCAACAGCAATCAGTAATTCTCTCTTAGGTTCGCCAGAAAAAATATAATTAGGATGATAGGTCTTTACCGTGTGTATCTGAATTTTGATATCATGATCATTGAACATATGCGCTTGTATCTGCTGACGAGTAAACCCCATCTCTCCAAGAAAAGGTTCATACTGATTTTGCTGATATACAAGAAAAGTGATTGTATCTATATCTCTATTCTTTTGTATCAACTGTATCGCAAATTCAAAAGCCTTCTTTGTATCTCCTGGCTCAAAGCGCTCATGATTAAGATAATATAACTGTTCCATTATCGTTAGACATTATGTATTATTCCATTTATTAACTACTACTTTTTCTTCTGTAGCCTCTGCGACCAACGGGAGCAGTGGTGGTCCCTCTGCAGCCCCCCCGAAGAAGTAAATAACCACTATAACCGTCTATCAACTGCACGCCAGACTGCATATAAAGGGAAATCACCAACCCCTCCAAACCTTGAATACTCTGGAATCTGATTATATTCGGACATTTTCTCTTGAACTGTAGGTAGTATATCTAAAATACCTTTATATAATTGACCACACCTATCTCTTAAAGCATTCTGGTTCCATTTAAGGACGTTATTGTCTAATACACTGAATAACGCATCACTGAAAGCTGTACCTGTATGATTGGGATTAATTTTTGCATATTCTCCATATTTTGTAGATTGCAACAATTCTGTGTGTGGCATACACTCGTCAATGATATGTTCATAATACTCTCTACAATAACTACCCATCAATCCTCCTTCTCCTGAGAAGTAGCGGGACTCCAAAAGCAGTTGCTCACTAGTACCTCCAATAAGTGAACGGCACGCATCTACTATTATCGTTCTTTTTATCCGATTCTCAAACCCTTCAGGTGCCAACAAATATGAAAGAGGAAAAATTTCACCTTTTGACAACTGAACATTATCTTCTCCAAGGTACGAACCACCATGTCCGACAAAAACAATAACAGAATAATCTGTCTCAAAATTTAGTTCTCTGAGTTGACAAGTCAACCAAGTTACTTCACTATTGTAGTCGAATCCTTTAGGTTCTTCAATTATTTCAGAATCATACCAAAAGCCGCCAACCTCGCTCTTAAAAAACTCTTTATAGCGTTTTAACACTGGGATTACCGAAGGAGAATAGTTTATTCCTTGTATTCCAGGATTACCAATCAACAATATCTTTCTTCTCATGAAAAACACTTACACATCTTCATTATCCGTTTGTTGGGTCTCAAATTCAACACCGAAACTTTGGCAGACAGCAATTATACGTTCATCATCTTTCATAGATGTTACTGCCAAGTGTTTCAACTTCTCTCTGAATTCATCTGAAGTCTCACATTCTCTCAATCTATCTATGTGACTTAGGATAAATACAATGACATCAGTATCAATAATCTCGGTTGGTATCAGTTTTAAAACAAAATCCTTCTGTTTATCCGGTTCGGTATAGTTTAAAATGTACTCACCGAAGAAAAGAAGTTTCTGTTTGTTTACCGATGAATCCTTCTTCAGGATTGCACTAATCTCATTAAACAAACCTTTGACAGAATGCTTTACTTCTATGCATATATTTAGCCATTCATCCACAATATTTTTATCCGGCTGCGTTGCCGTAGCACCACTTGCATAATTTTTCAGTAATGCCTTTAATGCATCAAAGTTGGCTTGATACTTTTTCGGATGATAAAGCTTCCATATCCTATAGGTGCTGTCTTTTTTGAGAATATGATCTTTCCATTGGTCTTGTGTTTGCTCAGCATAATGTTCTTCACAAGCAGAATGAATAGCCTTAGACAAATTATTATCGACTTCCCCGGCCAATTCAATTAAACCAGACGGCATACTTGTAATCTTAGTTTTTGCAAAGGATATATATCTATTCCAATCATTGAGTTTACAGAACAACAACTTAGCCTCAATCTTGTAATCATTAACTGTTTTATCAAAATGAGACAAGCAGTCCATGATACTTGCTCTTTTTACGCCATAGTTACTCGTTATGAGCAATTTCATAACATCACTAATCAAAGGATAATCTTTATAATAGTCAGACGAAATAAGTAAATCGCCAAAACTAACATAATACTCAATAACTTTGGCTATGGCCTCAACTTCTTCCTCCTCGTAATCTTCAAGAATATCATTGAAGTGAGAACTGTACACAGTATTAAAGTTTCCATTTCTAGCTATTCGCATAGCTAATATGTCATACTTGAAAGGATTATCTTCATCTGAGAAGTTAGTCCAAGCATTGTTAATATCGGCATCTGTAAAGAAATCAGCGAAACTCATAGGTTTATCAGATATTTCTTTCAGTCTTTCAAACAGAGTTTCAATTCCGTCAGTGTCTAAACTGCTTGCATCTTCAAGCCATTCCTGTAATTTTGATTGATATTTCGGTAGCTTATCTTTATCAATTCCTATGTATGGAATAACATCAATAGACATTACAACATCTTGCTCAAGTTCGGAAAGATATGCATCCAATTCATTCAAATCAAACTCAACACCATAATCCTCATAATTATTTTTAGTATATTGCAGTAAGTCAAGGAATAGTTTTGGAGTCACTTTTCGTTTATTCTCCGAAAGTTTTCTGGCAATAACATCGTTATTCTCTGAAAGCCTATCTATTGCTTCAACGAATACTTTAGCATTCCATTTTTCATCTTCAATAGAGAGGTAGCCTTTCACGAGCGATTCGGCTAAAGAGTCATCATACAGGTGATGAAACAATGGAATATGATATTCTCTAATCTCATTCCATTCTGTGCCCTTATTCAAACACATCTTATATAAATCTTCCCAGAGATCTAATAACCATGTTGGGCTTTCTCCAAAATCAGAAATACCCAAATAGTCATCAAGTACTGCGAGTGTCATGGTCGCTTTTTCAACATCAGTCACCTTTAATATTGCATTCCCCAAGATGTGTTGCATGTCAATATGCTCCATCATATCGCGCAAACGTTCTGAGTTTCCACTATTGAGCGCATCAGTAGCTTCCTTAGTGAAAACAACATCCAGAGCGTCATCAACTGGCAACTGATAGTATATTGCCGAAAGATACTTTATTGTGTTCGAATCTTTTTCATACTCAAACTCTACGTCGCCCATAAAATCAGGATTGAGCAGCTGTTCAATAGGATTCTCTTCTATCTTCTCTTTCCCAAAAATAAACAAAGCAATATATCTATTTGGAATATCATCCGCAATAGTCATTTTTACGGTTGCAACTTCGTTTATGAACGCAATAATCTTGCGAGGGGTGTGATTCTTACTTAAGGCATCATAGATTTGCGTAACAGGTATATCAAGTACCGCATCATCACCAAAGGCTTTCTTCCACATATCAGCCATATACGATTTCCAGCCGCTCATAATTGGAGGCGGAACTCGGAAAACGACATCAAAAGTTTTGTTTATGAAGTCGTTCCCATAACTTTCATCTGTTAGATCTTCGCTTTTAAATGCATTTTGAACATGTTTCCTGTCAAATGGGATTAAGACCTTAATATTATCGTATGTTTTGTCTGAAAAGAAAGAATGAATGGACGACCATAAACTCTCAACTTTTTGGGAAGGAAGTCTATCCATATTGTCGAAAACGATAATAAGCGTCCTATTCAGGACTTTTAAATCCGCATCAACTTTATCCATCCAGGATTTAAACTCTGCGGAGGACGGTTCCTTTTCCGAGATGGTGGTATAGGTTTCGTTTTCCTTTATCTGGTCTTTATAAACAAGTATTAGCTCTGAAACGATATTAGCAAAAGTGACATCTTGACCGTTCTTATTAATGCTTATAATACGATCCGAGATAACCCAAACAAAACCTATTATGTAAGGCAAGACAGCTATCAATAAACGGCAGCACCATTTATCATTCGGGACCAAACCAACAAAATAAACTATAAGAGGGGTAAGAACACAAAGAATAATGCTCATTATTAACCCAATACCGAGGTGCGGGACTTCTTTAGTCGTAGTCTTCTTTCTCTTTGCCAGAAGTTCTTCAAGTTTCTGTTTCCATTTCCTTTCATCAAGAATCTTCTTGTCGATAGTAAGTTCTTGAGTAAGTTCTTCCAGTATTGCGCGTCTTTGAAAATCTGCTTGATGCCCCCAAGCATCATATATAAAGAATGGATATTCAGAATCCCTATGGTTGTAGTCTTTATTATATACGGATTCTCCATTCAATTCCTTGTTTACCAAAGAAATAAGGTTGCTTTTTCCAGAACCCCAGCCACCCTCAATTCCAATAATATGCCGATTGCTATCCTCTTTGATAAGTCTTGCAATCTGGATAGCAATATTCTTGTGGGAATGACCTTCGAAAGCATCCTCACGACAAGGCTCATTGCTGAGCAGATTAATATGTTTGGGTTGTTCCATATTCAGCATGTTATTGTTATCAATCCGTCAATTGTCAAGTTGTTTAATATCCTTGGTTACTCATACCTTGCGTCTTACAGTTTTTTAGATTATATATATACAGCCATGCTTTGACTTCTTGTAGTCCTTGCGGCCAATGGGAACTGAGGCGGTTCCTCTTCGGGGCTGTTACTTCATTCTATTCCACAACATTCATATTCATTTCTATCCCATTTAGTATATGATATATCCAAATGCCAACTTCGGAAATTTCACACACATAACCGGACCCTTCATCATTTGCTTCTTTCCAAACTAAAGCTGCATTCTTATATAATCCAGTACCCAAAAACCGCTCACTTAAATCAGCATCAATCTGTGAATACTGGTCTTGCTTAAAGTTCAAGAAATACTGCATATCCATTACGGAAATTGAAGACAAGGTTTTCTCTGCTCTCATAAACAGATCAGACCATTGGCGTTTCAGCACTAATTCATAGAATAAACAAGATAGCCATTCAGCTTTGATTCTGCTATCGCATCTGTCAATCATACCTAACAAAGACTCGCCAACGTTTATCCTATATTTGGAATCCTTCTCCCATTTTTTTATCGCTTCTATCCTTTCTTTTGCACTAGTGTCTTTAATTGGAAATAGGAAAGAAATGAGTTTGTTCACAAATAGGTAGTCCCTTATGTTCGTTATCAGTTTACGTGCTCCAACGATAGAAGAAATAACAGGTATATCTTTTAGAAGGCCATCATTCAATGTAGTATCTATTAGCACTTCTCCAATATCTTCAACCGCAATCAAATGTTCGGAAGAAATGGTTTCTTCCATTGCCTTCGCTACTGATTTGTTTTCTTCCATATAGTCATTAAATGTTGACTTTTTAACTGTTACTCTGGTTGCTTGGGTCATATGCTTCGAATTGACCCAGGCTATAGATGCTATCACACGATGCTGGCTCAGCTACCACCTTTGTCACCTCCGATGCGATGAACAACTCCCTGGTTCTTAGGCCTTCCTATGATTCGCTGTAATATTGGGTAGAATAGTCCTATCTGACCGGAACGAAAAAAAGTTTCGTTATTCATCTTGAGCCATTCACCATCGTGGTTGTCGGCTTCTAGATCAGTTTGGGTTAACATTGCATGCTACCTATGTTAAGCAAATGGCGTTTTCATTAACACAGATTGGTGAGCGTGTTAATCGACAGACTCTATCGTTGACACTTGTTCCGTGACTTCTTGGTTACTCATGAAGAGACTGACAAGCGCTGTATTTATGTAGTAATTGCTGTTGCCAATCTTGACTTTCTCAAGAAGTCCAGCATCAACAATCATCTTCAAGTATTTGGATGCTGTCTGGCGGGATACGTTGAGATCGCGCTCTAGGAACTCTATCTTGGTGTAAGGATGGAAGAAGAGGTTGTTGAGTATCTCGTGTTTGTACTGTTTGTCAAACAATGGTCTAAGTGTTGCTTTGTATCTTGCCATAAGGTAGGATATTCCTTTGACAAGCCTTATGGTTTCACTTGCTGTTTCCTCTACGCCCTTCAACATGAACATTATCCATTCCTGCCAGAGTTCCTGGTTGTCATCAGTATCTCTGATAGCTTGTATGAGGCGATAGTATTCTCCTTTATTGCGGGTGATGTATCGGCTAAGGTACAGTATGGGAAGGTCCAGAAGGTCAGTTATGACCAAATATAGGATAAGTACTATTCGTCCGGTACGACCGTTTCCGTCATAGAATGGGTGAATGCTTTCCATCTGGTGATGGATTATGGCCATCTTGATGAGTGGATCTAGGTCGGAGAGTTCGGGATTGTTGATGAACCGTTCCAGATTATCCATATATCTGTTCACTTCATCGGGTTCCTGAGGTGGTGTGTAAACTATGTTTCCTTTATTATCTTTGAGGATGGTTCCAGGAACAGCTCTGAACCCGGCTCTGTTATTTTCAAGTATCTGTTGTATCTGCTTGATGATATTGTTGGTCAACAGATGGTTGTTCCGGACAAGTCGGAAACCCGTTTGAATGGCTTCGCGATAGTTGAGGACTTCTTTTGTAGAGGCATTCAAGATGCTGTCCTTGAGATTAAGCCCCGCCCGATATAGGTCATCTTGTGTGGTGACTATGTTTTCAACTTCAGAACTGTCGCGAGCCTCCTGCAAAGTTAGAGTGCTGATGAGTATCTGCTCGTTAGGGATGCTATGTGCTATTCCCTTGAGTTCAGCAAGTTGTCTGTTGGCCTTGTTGAGCTGCCTGAGTACTTCTTTGCTCTCCAGTTCAATGCTGAGCGGGAGCATCGGGATACTGTATTTGGTGCTGTTGCTGGACATACTATTCGTTTGGGAATCTATCTATCTCTACTTAGCCAGATTAGCTATGCCATTGAGTTCGTTCTGTATATACTCCAGACTTGCAATTTTCGCCTTGGTCTCCTCGACATTCAGGCGGCGGGTGTTGTCAGAGTTGAACTCTGAGAGTTCGCAACGCTTCTGGTCGCCCTCGGTAAAGTACTTGTCGTAGTTCAGGGTGCGGTTGTCAGCCGGTACACGGTAGAAATTGCCCATATCGACTGCCTTGGCACACTCCTCGTTGGACAGAAGAGTCTCGTACATCTTTTCGCCATGACGGATGCCGATGACCTTGATGTCTTCCTTCTTGCCTCCGAAGAGCTCACACACGGCTTCGGCCTGGGTCTGGATGGTGCAGGCAGGGGCTTTCTGGACGAGGATGTCGCCATTCTCGCCATTCTCAAAGGCGAAGAGTACCAGATCAACTGCTTCTTCAAGACTCATGATGAAGCGGGTCATCTTGGGCTCGGTCAGGGTGATGGGGTTGCCGTTACGGATCTGGTCAATCCACAATGGGATGACGCTTCCGCGGCTGCACATGACGTTACCGTAGCGGGTGCAGCAGATCTTGGTGTTAAGGCTGTTGCGGCTCTTGGCAACTGCTATCTTCTCTTCCATGGCCTTGCTTATGCCCATGGCGTTGATGGGGTAGGCGGCTTTGTCAGTGGAGAGGCAGATGACGCACTTGACGCCTTCGTCAATGGCGGCATCGAGCACGTTGTCAGTACCAATCACGTTGGTCTTGACGGCCTCCATGGGGAAGAACTCGCAGCTGGGAACCTGCTTGAGGGCTGCTGCATGGAAGATGTAGTCGACCCCACGCATTGCGGTCTTGAGGGTGCTCTTGTTGCGGACGTCACCAATGTAGAACTTGATCTTGCCGGCTACCTCGGGCATCTTGGCCTGATACTCGTGACGCATGTCGTCCTGCTTCTTCTCGTCACGTGAGAAGATGCGGATCTCACCAATGTCGGTACGTAAGAAGCGGTTCAACACTGCATTACCAAATGAACCGGTACCACCGGTAATCATGAGGACTTTGTCTTTGAAAATGCTCATATTCTTATATTTGTTTATTATTCTATTCTTAAAGTTCCTTGCGCCAGACCATCTTGTTGACAACACCTACGTATGACTGGATAATCTTGACGACCTTGTCCGAGACTTTGTCGGTGTAGTTGGGCACGGGGATGCCGTGGTTGCCGTCGGCCGTCATCTGCACTGCCAAGTCAACGCTCTGGAGCAGTCCCTTGGTGTCGATGCCCGACAGGATGAAGCAGGCCTTGTCAAGAGCCTCGGGGCGTTCGGTCGAGGTGCGGATGCAGATGGCCGAGATGGGTTTGCCGATGGATGCATAGAACGATGATTCCTCGGGGAGTGTGCCGGAGTCAGACACCACACAGAAGGAGTGCATCTGCAGGCAATTGTAGTCATGGAAGCCCAGAGGCTGCTGCACCTGCACGCGCGGGTCGAGCTGGAAGCCGCTGGCGGCAAGACGGTTACGTGAACGCGGGTGGCAGCTGTAGAGTATTGGCATGTCATACTTCTCGGCCATCTTGTTAATTGCGGTAAACAATGAGAGGAAGTTCTTCTCAGTGTCGATGTTCTCCTCGCGGTGTGCTGAGAGCAGGATGTATTTGCCTTTCTCGAGTCCAAGACGCTTGTGTACGTCCGATGCCTCGATGTCGGCCAGATTCTCCTGGAGCACCTCGGCCATGGGGCTGCCGGTCACGTAGGTGCGTTCGCGGGGGAGTCCGCATTCTGCCAGATAGCGGCGGGCGTGCTCGGAGTAGGCCATGTTGACATCGCTGATGATGTCGACTATGCGGCGGTTGGTCTCTTCGGGGAGGCATTCGTCCTTGCAGCGGTTGCCGGCTTCCATGTGGAAGATTGGTATATGGAGTCGCTTTGCTCCGATGACGCTCAGGCATGAGTTGGTGTCGCCCAGGACAAGGACGGCATCCGGCTTGGTCTGTGCGAAGAGCTTGTAGGAGCAGTTGATGATGTTGCCACAGGTGGCGCCCAGGTCATCGCCCACGGCATCCATATAAACCTCCGGATCCTTGAGTTTCAGATCCTTGAAGAACACTCCGTTCAGATTGTAATCATAGTTCTGGCCCGTGTGGGCAAGGATGACGTCGAAGTACCGGCGTGTCTTGTTGATGACGGCCCCAAGCCGGATGATCTCAGGCCTCGTGCCCACGATGATGAGCAGTTTGAGCTTGCCGTTGTCGGCGAAGTGAACATCGGAATAATCTTTCTTGAGTTCCATGGAATATATTCTGTTTTTCAATTTCTAGAATTTCTTGTAATAATCAGCATACCACAGGGCGAATTTTCTCAGCCCTTCCCGCAATGGAGTATGGGGCCTGAACCCGAAATCCCGCACGAGAGCGCTGGTATCGGCATAGGTGACCGGGACGTCCCCGGGCTGCAGCGGAACCAGCTCTTTGTGGGCCTCGAAGTCATA
>JAZRXL010000001.1:0-50205 GCA_045600225.1 Paludibacteraceae bacterium | reverse complement strand
ACCCATTCAGTATGACTGACAACCTGTTTCGCTATAAGAATCGAATGGTGTAAACTCTTTTAGTGAAGTAATAAGAATTATTGTAAACCTATTAAGTTTAACTATCCTAAAAGTGACAACCTTTTTCAGTTAAGTACAGTTTAACTATCCTAAAAGTGACAACCTTTTTCAGTTAAGTACAGAGTTTTAATGTAGTCGTCCAAAAAATGTGATAAAAATGTGATTTTGTCCTTCGAAAAATGTGACAAAATATACAAAAACTCCTTCGAAAAATGTGAAAATTTAGTATATTTGTGGTCAAGAAAATGTGAAAGTTTGATATGTATAGAGTTGTATTAGAGAAACTTAATAATTGGAAAGAAAAATGTGACAGATTGCCACTTATTCTTTTAGGTGCTAGACAGGTAGGAAAGACTTGGCTCTTGAAAGAATTTGGCAAACAATGTTTCAATGATGTTTGCTATATAAACTTCGAGCAACCGAACGATTTGGCTCAATTGTTTGATGGCAGTATCAATGTGGAGCGCATTCTTGATTACCTCAGCACAATACATGGAAAAAAAATAGAGAAACAAAAAACACTTATCATTTTTGATGAGGTGCAGGAAGTGCCTCGTGCATTGACGTCGCTCAAATATTTTGCAGAAGAAGCTCCTGAGTATGCTATTTGTTGTGCTGGTTCATTGCTAGGAATCACGTTGCATGAAGGCACGTCATTTCCTGTCGGTAAAGTCGAATTTATGACTTTGCAACCATTTTCTTTTTATGAGTTTTTGCTAGCAAACGAAGAAGAACAGACCATCGAATATATAAAAAAGTATTATAAGGATGGATTGCCAGCGACGATTGTTGAGAAGATGACCGATTATTTGAAACAATATTTCATTGTTGGAGGTATGCCTAAGTGTGTGGATTCATTTATAAAAACACGTGATTATCAAAAAATTTCGAATATACAGAAAGATATAATAGCGTCGTATCAAAATGATTTTTCAAAGCATGCTCCCAAAGGAATTGTCCCAAAAATTCATCATGTATGGGAATCAATACCGAGTCAGCTTGCAAAGGAGAACAAAAAATTTATTTATGGAGTTGTGCGAGAGGGTGCAAGGGCAAGAGAGTATGAGGACGCTTTGATGTGGCTTAAGGATTGCAGTGCGGTGCGACGTGTGGGACTTGTGGCTGGAGGTCGACTGCCGTTGAAGGCATACGAAGATTTGAAATCATTCAAAATATATCATTTGGATATTGGATTGTTGCGTACGATGTGTGATATTGATCCATCCGTCATTGTAAACAAGGAAAAACTATTTATGGAGTTTAATGGGTCTCTGACAGAACAATTCGTATTACAGGAACTGCAAAGCTTGGATATACTCAATAATATATATTATTGGTCGGAAGGGGCAATGTCTGAAGTCGATTTCTTATTCTCATATAAAAACAATGTTATCCCTTGTGAAGCAAAAGCAGGATTGAATGTACATGCCAAGAGCCTTAAGGTATTTATGGAGAAATATAAACCAGAAATGGCGATACGAACCTCGCTCAAGGATTATCGAAAAGAAGACGGACTTCTCAACTTGCCATTATATGAGATATGGCTATTGCCTGAGATTATGTTGTAATAAATGATATTTGAGATATGTGTACAGGGTTTCACGCAATTCTTATATAACAAATCAGGGAGTGATCCATCGGTCACTCCCTGAATTCATTTCGTAAATAAATCATCAAGCACCAGTACGTTTTGAATCTTGTCTGAGTGGCTATTTCTGATAAGACCGTATGTGGTGATAAGCGTTAGGTGGAGACTGCTTTTTGTTTTGCTCTCTGCCTGGAATACGGTTAACTTATTACGCAGTTTCGCTTCGTAATCTTTATCAACCACAAATTCACTGTCTACATATTTCATCTCGCAGACATTGATGGTACGGTCCGCACGCACAATCAGCATGTCGATTTGAGCATTGTTGCCTTCAATTGTATGAGAATGCCATGGGCATATCTCTGTCTGAACTCCTGATATTCCAAGAGCCTTCTTAATTTGCTGCGTATGCGAGAAACACAGATCCTCAAAAGCCAAACCTCTCCAAGCATTAAGCGCAGGTGATGTGAGATTGTCTTGCCAGAAAGATTCGTTTGTGGTAGTTTTCTTTGACTTGAAGTAACAATGGAACAGACAGAACGGGTCTATTAGTTTGTATCTGACGTTTCTTGATGATTCTCCCCAATATGTATAGGGCAAGATAAAATCACTCACCTCCAACACTCTCAACATGTTCGTCAACCCTCCTCCGTAAGGTATACCCGTTTGGTCGGCGATCTCTTTCCGCGAGAATCCCTCTCTACGTTGTGATAATAAGGTCACTATCTTTTTGTAATCAGAGGCATTGGTAAAAAGGGAGGAGAAAAGCCTATCGAACTCATTGGCAAGTTTACCATTTTTTCGAAACAAGATTTTATCAATATTTTGCGCGAGACTCAATTCTTTCTCCATACAATCAAGGTAATACGGTATACCACCTAAGATCATATACGCCTCTGCTTGTGATTGCCTGCTAAAAGAAATGTTCTTGGATTCGTAGAATTGTTCACATTCGTAGAGCGAGAATGGTTGAAGTTTAATTTCCCGCGTCGTGCGACCATACAACCCGCCGTGGTTGTTGATGAGATTGTCCGTTATCCAAGAGGTGGAGGATCCGCACACTATTAGCATGATGTTCTCTTTCCCTGCTGCCCATCCGTTCCAAAAATGCTCCAGTGCGGTGATAAATCCTGATCGTGGAGTATCCATCCATGGCATTTCATCAATGAAAACCACTTGGCGCTTCTCCTCTTTTTTTTGTTCCAGAAGAGAAATCAACATATCAAATGCCTCAAACCAATCTTGGGGTAGAGGTCCCGATTCGGCTCCATAACGCATCAAGGAAGAATGAAAACTTTGCAGTTGTTTGTTGCATAGATTTTTCCCCTCAAGCTCTATGGGCGATAAAGCAGTGTGATAAAATGCGAACTCTTGCTTGAAATACTCCCGGATTAAAAAAGTCTTCCCAACTCGTCGTCTTCCATACACGACCACAAATTCAGACTTCCCAGAATCGTATATTCTTTGAAATTCAGCTAATTCAGACTCTCTTCCTATTATTTTTGCCATATCTTCACTTTCACTATTTTGCCACAAATATACAAAAAACATAAATTGTGGCAGAATAATAACGCACTATTTTGCCACAAAGCCACTTTTACCCCATTCGTGGCAGATTAGTAACTACTTTAGAAGATAGTTGCTAGTAAACTCTAGTGCCTTCAGGAAAGCTGAAGGTTGCCCATCTACTGTGATGAAAAGATGAACCGACGAAGGTATAAGATGGTATTCTACTTGATTACCAAGACGTTCCAATCGGCTAGCAAACTCATGTCCTTGGTCTCGTAGTATGTCTCGATCGGCTGCTACAAATAGGCAAGGCGGCAGGTTCGTTAGCATAGAATCTGTTGCATGAGCAGGTGAGATAAGAGGGTTTTGCTCATCTCCCATAGTATAGGCCTCGTTGAAAGCATCCATCAACTCTGCATCCAGTCCATAGCCTTGTCCGTATTCTTGCCAAGAAGAGGTGTTGTCTGCGTATGAACGAACCACAGGATAAAATAAAACTAAACTTCTGAGCAAATCTGTTTTACCCAATTTAAGAGCTGCTGCAAGACTCAAATTACCACCAGCACTATCGCCACCCATGGATATACGCTTTGGGTCTATACCCCAAGCTTCGGCCATCAAGTAGGAGAGTCTCAAAGCTTCTATCACATCTTCAATAGCTGCAGGATAAGGATTTTTAGGTGCCAAACGGTATTCAACATCGAGGACTGCAATCCCCATTTGTGCTAGACTCATACAGAAGCGAGCACAACTATTTCTGCTACCGAAAGCCCATCCACCTCCATGAAGATAAATAAGCAGGGGAAGAGCTTGAGACGAACTAGCATAATCTTCAGGTCGGAATAGGGTACAAGATGAATTTACTTCGTCAGCTACAACCCCATCAAGCAACGTGGGTTTTGTGTTGCGAGCATTGCGAACCTCATTAAGCAACTGAGAATCACCCGTTATGGCACTCCTTACTGCTACACTTTGACGGCGTTGAAGATCACTCGGTATACCTCTACGAAAGGAGTCTGCCTCTGCAAGGTATTTATTCGTATCTTCCGAGCAGGAAATGCTAAAAACAGCAATAAGAAGCAATGCCCACAACCGACGAGAAAGCTTATTGCAAACCAGTAAATCCATACAAAACCTATTTTTAGATATTCTCTATAGAATTACTTCTTATTGATCGTCTTTCCTAATTCGTAAGCCTCTTGCATATATTTTGTACCTACAACAGCTCCCTTACGACCAATACCTATGGCACCTACATATCCACGCTCTGTGCTATTAGGCAAGCAATAGACAAAACCTCTAAGACCTTGGAACACACACTCAGCAGTAAACTCCTCATTGTCAGCACAAGCAGTCAAGTAGTAATACTCCTTACCACCCATACGCTCATCGCCATACGCTAAGAATGTACCATCGATGAATGTCTTCATTCTATCCGTCACATTCATATAGTAAACAGGAGAAGCCAATACGACTACGTCAGCAGCAAGAAACTTCTCAGTCAATTTCCAATTGTCGGTCTCTCGCATAGACTCTTTCGGATTTTCTGCGCCCTCCTCAGACAAGAACTTCAAATCATAGTCTGCCAAAAATACTTTCTCGACCTTGCCACCAGCTTCTGTGGCACCCTTAGCAAACTCGTCTGCCAACAAATCTGTGTTACCACCTTTACGAGGAGAGGCACTAACGATTAGAACAGATTTTCCTTCCTTGTCATTGATAGTAGTCTCGCTATAAGCCACCTTCAAAGGATTTTCTGCAGCATTATTACACTCGCTGTTTGTACTCTCAGTTGAATTGTTACAACTGCACAAAATCGCTGTGCAAGTTGCCATTGCTAAAAATAATTTCTTCATTGATTTACACATTTAATATTGCAAAACATAATTGATTTGATTCGAGCTACGAAATCCGTTTGGCCTCTAGTTTCGAAATAGTTATTTTTGAAGCGATAAGGAATTTTCTTCTACCCCTTAATAATAACACCACCTCCAATTACTTTGTCGCCTTGATACAAGACCACGGATTGGCCTGGGGTGATGCCCCATACGGGTTCGGAGAAGGTAACCTTCAATTTCGTGCCGTCTGTCTCGACAAGGGCTGGTGTGGCGGGACTATTATAGCGAATTCGTGCATCTACTTGTGGGTTGGCTTGTAGGGACTCTAAATCGGTGAATTGACAATCTCTTGCCTCTAATTTTGTTGCATATAACTCCTCTCGTTTACCCAATTTCACAGTGTTCTTTTTGGCATTGATGCCTGCTACATATCTTGGTTCTCCAAAAGCCACTCTCAACCCCTTGCGTTGTCCGATGGTGTAGTTCTGAAATCCTTCGTGCATACCAATCTTTCTTCCCTGCATATCTACAAAATGGCCTGGTACGCACTTTTGATCGAAGTCGTCCACATTTTTCTTTAAGAAGTCTCTATAGTCGTCATTGGGAATAAAACAGATCTCTTGGCTCTCAGTTTTAGTGGATAGTTTTTCGTAACCACGCTCTTTCGCCATCTGCCTTACCTCTTGTTTAGTATATTGACCTAATGGGAATATGGTTCTGGAAAGAAACTCCTCTTTAATTCTCCAGAGAAAATAAGTTTGGTCTTTCTTTGTGTCGGCTGCGTTGCACAAATATCGGTGTCCGTTCTCTTCCTTGATCTGTGCGTAGTGTCCAGTGGCAATAAAATCGCAACCAAGACTATCGGCCACTTCAATTAGTTTTCCCCATTTGATTGTGGCGTTGCATAGCACGCAAGGATTGGGAGTGCGGCCACACATATATTCGTCGATGAAGTTTTGAATAACGGATTCGTAAAAGTTCTGGCGGAAGTCGATGATATGGTGCTCGAAACCAAGTTTTTCTGCCATTCGTTTGGCTTCCATAATGGCATCGATGGTGCAACAGCCTTTTTCCTTGGCTATGCAACTATCTTTCATGCTATCCCAAGTACGATAGGTTACTCCAACAAGTTCATATCCTTGCTCTTGTAATAGAATGGCAGACATCGTACTGTCGATGCCTCCGCTCATTGCCATTAGAACTTTTCCTTTACTCATTTCCTTTTTTTCTTTCTTTTTTACAAAGATACGACTTTTATTTTTTAGAAATAAGAGATGTATGATGTGTGTGTTTAGAGAATACAATGGGGGATTTCAATTGGATGTATTCGATGCACCCCTGTAGTGACTGAATAACATTGCCATTCCGATTAAAATCAGACCGGAAAGGCAAGTGCCTTGCCATCCCCATAGACTCCAAAAAGTTCCTGACAAGAAGGTACCTATGGAACCTCCGATAAAGTAAGTGACCATAAAGATGGTGTTCATTCTGCTGGAAGCACTGCTGCATAGCTTTAGTGTGGCACTTTGGTTGGCCAATTGGATGCATTGCATACCGATATCGATGAGGATAATACCTGCAATAATACCTACATAAGAGGAGTTGAAAAGCAGTAATAGGATCCACGATGCAGTGATGATTCGTCCGCCAATCTTGTTGAATCGTTCTACGCCTACGCGCGGAATGTATTTGCCAATATTGGATGCAGTTAATGCTCCTGCGATACCACAGATGCCTAACATCCCTACCACATCACTCCCTTGGAAGAAAGGTGCCTCCTTCATTCGAAATGCCAAGCAAGCCCATAATCCTAAGAAAGACCCGAAGGTTAGTCCTGAACGAACTGAGTAGGTGATGCATCTCGGATACTCTTTTATCAGATGACCAATAGAGCTCATCAGTTGGCGGAAACGTCCCTTGAATGTGGGTTCCACGTAAGGGAAAAATTTGAAAAGTAACACTCCGGATATGCCAATCAGTATGGCAGCAATGATATACATGGTTCTCCAACCCCAAAGATGTCCGACATACCCGCTAATAACACGGGATGTGAGTATACCAACAAGCAATCCCGACAGGACAAAGCCTGTTTTCCTCTCCTTCTCCTCTGGTCTCGCAAATTGTGAAACGAATGGAAGGAATATTTGTGGCGCTACGGAGGTGACACCTGTAATAAACGAAGCCAAAAGTAGCGTGGTGGCATGATGGGAGAAGGCAACGGAAAGAAGAGAAAAGATAAGTGCACCAAAGCACATTAAGATGGTTCTCCTTCTATTGTATAGGTCGCCCATGGGAATGATGAAAAGCAATCCTAAAGCATATCCAATCTGTGTGGTTACGGGCATAAGGTTAACTTGAAACTCAGTTAGCCCGATATCTTCTCGAATAAGGTTTAAAAGGGGTTGGCAGTAGTATAGATTGGCTACTGAGATGCCAGCCATTACTGCGAGAAGAATTACAAGGGCGGTTGGAAGCCCCTCGTTGGGTTTTAGCATAATTATTCTATTTTGTTTTTGTGTCGGTTCGGGGAATTGCCATTCTGCTTATGCTTAATATGCAGGCACATAGTGCAATGACAGATGCTACATACAAAGATGTACGAGGTGCTGCTCCGTGAGTGAGGTGGTATAGGAGTGCCACCAATGTAGCACCTGATGTTTGTCCTAATAGGCGAGCCATTGCCAACATGCCACTGGCCGATCCGCTTCGTTGTGGGGGGGCGGATGTGATAAGCACATTGTTGTTGGGTGATTGAAATAGACCAAACCCTGCACCGCAGAGCATTAGTCTCCAAACAATATTAGGTTGCGATGCATCGTCAGGAAGGAGGGCTAAACAGAAAAGTCCTAAAGACATAATAGCCAATCCGACACCTCCTAAAATACCTGCATGAATTTTACCAATTAGTGCACCTGCCATTGGTGCAACAAATACGATAACAAAGGGCCAAGATATATACAATAAGCCCGCTTCTGAGGCTGAATAGCCTAATGTGTGTTGCAGATAGAATGGAAGGGAAACCATAGCAAGCATTTGTGCGGTAAATGAACTGATGCTGGTCACTACGGATACACTAAAGATGGGAATCCTCATCAAATCAACAGGGAGCAGAGGAAACTCTTGGTGTAGTTGCCTCTTGACATAGATGAAACCTACGCAAACCATTGTGGCGACAAGCGTTGCTACCATCCATGGTTGCCAATCGTGAGAGTAACCCTCTACTGCCAATACCATGGATCCAAAGAAAAGTGCATTGAGAATGGCATCTTTTCTGGGAAAGTGCCGTTGACTCAACTTTACAATGTTGTTGGGTAGGGCACGAGTGCCTACGAACAATCCAATAATTCCTACGGGAATATTCACCCAGAACAACCATCTCCAGGATCCGAAGGAGAGTATGAGAGCTGCAATTGAAGGACCTGCCACTAGGGCCAATGCTACGATGGTGGCATTTAATCCAATGCCTTTCCCTAATAGCCTCTTCGGATAATTTAGTCGTAGCAAAGTCATATTTACCGCCATCATGGCAGCGGCACCAACACCTTGCGTCAAGCGACTGATCACTAACGAATAAAATCCAGAAGATAGTCCGCAAGCTAAAGAGGATAGTGTGAAAAGTGTCATTCCTGAAAGGAATGTTTTCTTGTAGGAATGAATCTCACCCATTGCAGACATTGAGAGAAGAGAGATGATGATGGCCAACTGGTAGGCATTGACAATCCAGATACTGTCAGCTTCCGTCAAGTTCAAAATCTCAGCCATAGAGGGTAGGGCCACATTGACAATGGTGGTATCCATTACAGCTAATGTCACACCAAGCGACACTGCAATGACGGCAAATACTCGTTTAGGCATTGGTAATCCGTCGTATGACTCAACGACTTTATCCATTGGAAACTCTCTTTTTTTTCGAAGTGCAAAGATAAAACTTTAATGTCGGATGTTTTTATAAACTAATTAATTAAAACTTAAAATAATTTTGGCTTACCTATTGTAAATATCCGCTATATTTGTAGCATCTTTATTTTAAAGTATACCCGTCGTTATGTGCAATAAAAATTTTGTTTGGTTTATGGCTGCCATTGCTGCAACTGGTGGCTTGTTGTTTGGCTTTGATACAGGAGTTATCAGTGGTGCTATTCCTTTTATGCAGCAAGATTTAAATATTACTGATGGTGGAATAGAAGATATCACTACGTTTGCACTGATTGGTGCTATGATAGGCGCCTTGGTAAGTGGCTTTTTGAGTGATAAGTTTGGTAGAAAACGAATAATTCTCGCTGCTGCCGTTATCTTTTTGATTGGCGCCATCTGGTGTAGTAAGGCTTCTGATGTAAGCGGTTTGATGGCTGCTCGTATCTTCTTGGGTGTAGGAATTGGAGTTGCTTCTTTTTCTACTCCGTTGTATATTGCAGAGATCTCTCCTGCTCGTATCCGAGGCACATTGGTCTCTATGTTCCAACTTTTGATTACTGTCGGGTTGTTGGCTGCCTTCTTGAGTGACAGTGTTATTGCAGACGATACAGATAGCAGTTGTTGGCGCGATATGTTCTATGTGGGTGTGATGCCAGCTTTGATCTTATTGATAGGAATGTTATTCTTGCCAGAGAGTCCTCGTTGGTTATTAAGCAAGGGCCGTGACGTAGAGGCGTTGGAAGTGATGGAGAAGATAGAGGATCCTGCAGTTATCGAAGAAGAGATGGGACGAATGAAGGAAGATATTGCTCAAACAAGCCAGGAGATGAGCTTCGCTGAAACATTTGGGCAGAAATGGATGTTCTTCCCTTTGATGTTGGCGGTGCTTATTATGTTTTTTCAACAAGCTGTAGGTATCAATACAGTAATCTATTATGGTCCGAGCATCTTCCAAAAATCTGGTTTTGGAAGTGGAGAAGCGGCTGTGATGGCCCAAGTGAGTGTAGGTGTCGTGAATGTGTTGTTTACGATTGCGAGTCTCTTCTTGATTGACAAGTTGGGAAGACGAAAATTGTTCTTCTTGGGTATGGCGGGTATGGTTGTAACCCTATTGATGATTGCCTGCAGTTTTGTCTATTTGGAGGATATGGGAACCAATGGCCGTTACGTGATTGTGGTTAGTATGTTGCTATATATTGCATTCTTTGCCGTTAGTATGGGTCCTTTGGGATGGTTGATCATCACTGAGGTTTTCCCAATCAAGGTGAGGGGTGTTGGAAGTTCCATCGGTTCGTTGGCTAACTGGGGATTTAACTCTTTGATCGTATGGACATTCTACAAATCAATCAACGGATTTACCAATTGTTTTGGAGGAAACGAAACCTTCGGAACTGCAGGTGTCTTCTGTATGTTCGCTGTTATTGCTATGATAGGTATCTTGTGGGGATACCTCTTCTTGCCAGAAACAAAAGGAAAGATGTTGGAAGATATTGAAAAGCATTGGAAGAGTGGTGGACATCCAAAGGATTTGTAATTTTTTTGACAGATAAGTAAAATAGTTAGGGACAACGATAAAATACAAAGTAATGTCAAACATCCTATTAGAAATAGATAGAGAGGAACAGGCATTTGCGTTTCTCAAGACCCATGAGGGGAGAATTAGAAATGTGGCCTTCCATGCCATTGATTTTACTCAAATGAGAGATGTGGCAGAGAACCATATTTATTCCGACTGCCTCTTTCTCGGTTGCGAAATGAGCACTAGAATGCTTGAACTTGTAGGCAAGTCATGTAGTGTGTTTCCACGACTCAACAAGTCTTTCAGATGTTTCCGCGCTGAACTCTACAGTGCCGAAACTCTCTATGAAGGGTATGAGTTGGGTAATCCTCACTCTTACGAAAACACTTTCGACCAGCATGTCTATAAACACTACATCGAGTCGGGTAAGGAGACAACCGATATTAGTGAGACATTTGCTCGTGCCATACATGATCACTCAATTAGTGCTGCTATGAGTGATTTTCTCAAAAACTTTGATGAGCGCAAGGTGGTCAGCATTATGGGAGGCCATGGTCTTAGACGCACGGATCCTGCCTATAAACAGATTGCCCTTATCAGTAAGAAACTTACCGAAAAAGGAACTCTTATGGTAAGTGGTGGAGGTCCTGGTGCGATGGAGGCTACTCACCTTGGTGCGTGGATGGCGGGCAGAACCGAGGCAGAGCTGGATGAGGCGATCAGTATTATGGCTCCTTGGCCTTTGTTTTCTGACGAAATGTGGTTTGACTCGGTTATGCAAGTACGTAAGCGTTTCCCTCATCCGCAATATGTTAGTCTTGGTGTGCCAACTTGGCTCTATGGT
Source organism: Paludibacteraceae bacterium (assembly GCA_045600225.1). Lineage (GTDB taxonomy): Bacteria > Bacteroidota > Bacteroidia > Bacteroidales > Paludibacteraceae > UBA1181. Next base: position 38,932 of record JAZRXL010000001.1, on the reverse strand, counting down.
CACGAACCATCAACACCTTTAGCTACTCACATAGCGAAATATTTTACCAATGCTATTCGAGAAGATGAAATTCTTACCATTGCCAAAGGTGGTGTCATCTACTCTCCGGGTAGTGCGGGTACTATGCAAGAGATCTTCCAAGATGCAGTGCAAAACCATTACCTTAGTTTTGGTTATTCATCTCCGATGGTGTTCTTAAATAAGGAATTTTGGACCGACGAAATGCCAGTATTCCCATTGTTGGAACATTTGGTTGGCAAAAACAAGTATAAGAATTTATTGCTTTCTATCTGCGACGAACCAAGCGAGGTGATAAATGTTATTTTGGATTTTGCAAACAAGAAGTAATGTGGAACATCAATGGATGAAAAGCAAAATAAAAAAAGGATGGCTAACTGCCGTTAATCATCCTTTTTAGTTGCGGAGGCCTGACTCGAACAGACGACCTTTGGGTTATGAGCCCAACGAGCTGCCAACTGCTCCACTCCGCATGTAACCGATTTTCTTAAATCGTGGTGCAAAATTAAGCCTTTTTTTCTGTATATGCAACAATTATGCAGAAAAAATATGTTAAAAAAGCTAAAGCCTCTATACAACTCGACTCAAAACTTCCTTTCCATCGAAGAAAAGTATTAAATTTTTTACAGCATATCTGCTCATTGCATTTCTTGCTTCAATAGTTGCTGTTCCGATGTGTGGTACAACCACAACATTGTCTCGTTTTAATAATCCCTCTTGAATTTTGGGTTCTTCTTCGAATACATCCAATCCGACACCTCCAATTTTCCCTTTTTCGAGGTGCTTAACCAATGCTTTCTCGTCAATGACGGCTCCTCTTGCTGTGTTGATGATGAATGCTCCCTCTTTCATTTTAGAAAGGGCTGAGTCATTGATTAAATGATGCGTGGATTGATCTAGTGGAGTATGTAGTGATATGTAATCGGATTGCGTCAGTAGGTCGTCGAAAGAGACATAGGTTGCATTGTATAGTTTCTCGATGGATGCGTCTGTTCTATGTCGGCTATAGTAGATAATCCTCATTCCTGCAGCAACTGCTCTTCGTGCTGTTGCTTGTCCTATTCTTCCCAATCCTACAATGCCCAAAGTTTTGTTGTATAGTCCACAGCCTAGGTTTTCCATTACGCCCCATTTGATCTCGTCTTTTTGCTGCAGCTTCCTGTTGCACTCGCTAATTCTGCGTGATAGGTCGGACATGAGGGAGAAGGCAAGTTCTGCCGTTGGTTCAATAACGGGGTCTGGAGTGTTGGTGACTGTTATGCCTTTTTCTCGGGCGTATTCGATGTCGATATTGTTAAATCCAACACCATAGTTGGATATGATCTTCAGGTTTTTCCCTGCGTCGATAATCTCCTTGTCGATGGGGAAATTAAACATCGAAAGTAACCCATCCATCGAAGGAATCCTCTCTATAATCTCTTTTTTCGTAAAAGAGGGTTTGTTAGGAAAAGTGAACTCGAAGTTGTCTGAAGCTTCGTTAAACCCTTCTCGGAACAGATTGTAGGTGACGAGTATTTTCTTTCTCATGCTTAATCAAATAAGGAAGGTGTTTGGCCAAATCGTAGTTTCCCTAGATGTTTGTAGGCAAGTTCGGTAACTTCTCTTCCTCGAGGTGTTCTTTTTAGGAAACCTTCTTTGATGAGGTAAGGCTCGTAAACATCTTCTACGGTTCCTGCATCTTCACCTAAGGCTGTGGCGATTGTAGTAAGACCTACTGGTCCCCCTCCAAACTTGTCTATGATCAGATTTAGTAGTTTATTATCTATTTCGTCCAATCCGTAGGTGTCAATATTTAGCGCTTCCAACGCATATTTTGTGATTTTTAGGTCGATGGTTCCATTTCCCTTCACTTGTGCGAAATCGCGTACACGGCGCAGTAGTGCATTGGCAATACGAGGTGTTCCTCGACTTCTTCTCGAAATCTCTATGGCAGCCTCTTCCTCGCAAGGTGCATTTAGAAGCGTTGCTGATCGGATGATGATTTTTTTCAAGACGTCGATATCGTAATATTCGAGGTGACAGTTGATGCCGAAACGAGCTCTTAACGGACTTGTAAGCAGTCCGCTTCGAGTGGTGGCACCCACAAGAGTAAATGGGTTAAGATCAATTTGTATGGAACGGGCATTAGGCCCCTTGTCGATCATAATGTCAATTCTGTAATCCTCCATGGCAGAGTAGAGATACTCCTCTACAACGGGCGAAAGACGGTGTATTTCATCGATGAAAAGGACATCATTGGGCTCCAAGTTGGTTAGAAGTCCAGCCAAGTCACCTGGCTTGTCCAATACGGGTCCTGAGGTAACCTTAAAACCAACGCCTAACTCATTGGCTATGATATTGGAAAGAGTAGTCTTTCCTAGTCCTGGAGGTCCGTGAAAAAGGATATGGTCTAATGATTCGCCTCTCATTTTCGCTGCTTGAACGAAAATGCGAAGGTTCTCGATGATTTTGCTTTGGCCTGAGAAATCATCGAAAGACAAAGGTCTAAGGGCGTTTTCAAACTCCCTCTCCTTTTCGCTTGCACTATTTCGTATATCAAAATCTCCCATATCTTCTTATATTAATCCTTTTAGGAAGGAATCCCTCATCTCTTTGTCGAATCTCTCTATTGCGTAGCGTAGAGATGTTCGGCTCATCTTCTTGTATTGTTTTTTCAAGTATTTGTATTCTGCATTAAAGTCTCTCTTTCCTACCTCACGAAGCATCCATCCTGTTGCTTTATTGATCAAATCCTCTTTGTCAGAAATAAGAGTGTCTGCAATCTTGAATGTGTCGGTGAAATCGTTGTTTCTTATAAATGTGATAGTCGACACAATGGCAATTCTCCTTTCCCAAAGACTCTTGCTTTGAGATAGTTTGTGCAGAATTTCCCTGTCTCTGTTTAGTAGGTAATCTCCAACTATGCTTGGTGCGCTTAGGTCCACCAAATCCCAGTTGTTGATGTAATGTGTGTAGTAGAGGTAGAAATCGAATATCTCTTTTTTCAACACCTCATTCTTTTTGTTTTTTTTGTAAAGATCGACTAGAAAGAGAAGTCCAGTCATTCTACATTCGTGAAACTCACTAGAGAGCAGAATGGATATTTCATCCAATGAAAGGGGGGCAAATTGTTTAACAAGTGCTCTTTGTTGAGGTACTGTAACTCCGATGAATAGGTCTCCCTCTCCATATTCTCCTTCGCCAGTTTTAAAGAAAGAGGATAGAATCTCCCTTTTGCCGGGAATTGCGGCTGCGAAAAGTTCGTCTTTTATATCTGCTGCACTTGCCATATTAGTCTACTCCTATAATTGAAATAATTTGTTGCATGATTGTGTTTACCCTTGCTGGCTCTTTTGGTTTCTGGATTAGGTTTTTAATCCTTTCCCTTACATTTTGGAATCTCCATTTGTATCGTAGCATAAAGAAGAAAGATAGTGGTAGAGAGAACGCAAAGGCTACCTTGACAGATAGTTCTGGTAGGTAGAATGAGGCGATGATGGTCTCGATTATGTAAATAATAGGCATCAACACTGCGGCGGTGCCAAATTTGATAGAGGATTCGAAGCCTGAACCATGTGCTTTTTTTCCTAATATCTTGCTGATAAGATAACCTACGCCATTTATGACGATACTGTAGAGTTCCAATGGGAGGGTGATGATTAGATAGAGAATGTCGATGAAGAAGTTTAGGTCTACACCTTCGTTCTCTTGAATCCTTGCACTGAATGCAGTGTCTGGGTGTTGTTGACTCCAACTGCTACACTCCTTCTCAAGGTCTTTGATTAGCTCGGTGCAACGCTCGTCTTTCTCTGCTTGTTCAAGTAGTTGGATCAGTTTTTGTCTGCTTGCCAAACGATTCGTTTCGCTGTCTGCTCCTTTCATTATTTGCAACATGTTGCTGCAATAAAGATAGGCTGCAGTGTAGAAAGTGTCGTAATGCTCTTCAGAGGTGATGTTGAGCATGAGAGGTTTCATTCTTTTTGCCAACTCATCTTTGATGCTATTAAGTGCAACTGGTGCGTTTTCATCGTGCAATTGTTTGTAGTCTTTGATGCTGATCGGTTTTCCGAAATTGACAACCAAGTGGCGACCACTTCTGTCGTAGTGACCATAGTCTATTCCTGTTGGTACAATTTTCACCCATTTTTCTTCACCTATTTTCTCTTGTGCAGAGAAGGCGCTTCTGAAAATACCTTTAACGAGGGGACGAAGTGTTCGTTTTTCGTCTTGTCCACCCTCTGGCATTAAACATAGGAATTGGTCGTGAGTCAACACATCATCAGAGTTGCACATAGACTCTTCGTTCTTTTTTAGGTTACCAAAACCATTTCTCATTCGGTAGGCTGGCATCATCTTTAGAGAACGAAGGATGGCTCCGATTATCTTATTGTTGAATAGATCTGCACGAACCCAAAACACAACAGGTCTAGGCGATGAGGATAGAAGAGCCATTGCATCGATAAATGCGTTTTGGTGATTAGGTGCAAAAATTACAGGTTCTCCTTCTGGTATGTATCCTTCTCCGTTTACTTCTATGGAGTTAAACCATCTTTTGTAGATAAAGTTGGAATAAACTCTCATCACTTTGTAGAAAATTGATGTCTTTGAAAACTGACTCATACAATTATACTATGAAATTATCAGATGCATTCTCGTCGAATTGATCTGGATATAAAATGATATAACTATTCTTTGCAAAATATTTAGATAGGTGGCTTGGTAATTTTTCAAACAACGGATCGTAGGAGATGGCAGTCTTTCTTGAAGAGACAACCACGAACAAGTCGTTGCTTGAAACCACTCCCGTAAGTACAAGGAAGTCTTCCCAAGCATCTAATTCGCAAAACTCGGTTTCAACGCCAAATTTATTGCGATTGGCCAGAATGTGTATCTGCTCCAATGTCTCTTTGTGTGCATAGAAGCAGGCTTTCGCGCCAATCTGTTTGCAGATGTTTTTCACGCGATCGTACCACTTTACGAATCCCACCTCAAATTCGGCTTTCGGTGGAACGGCAATCACTACGCGCTTGATGGTGCTTACAGGTTGCATTGCGTGATAGATAAGTGTCATCTGGTTGGTAGCCTTCAATAGGTTGTCTGTCTTGTCACCTAAGAAGGAGTCTGTAAAGTTTGATTTGTGGTGAAGACCCATCACCACTTCTGTGATTTTATTTTCCTTTACTGTTTGTACGATACCACTGGTTACATTGACATCGTAGCGAGTAATCATTCTTACAGAGTTGTCTGTTCCGGAAGCTATTTTTGCAGCTTTCTCCAATAGTTTTTTTGCCTTCTCTTCGGAAGTGAGGTGCGCTGCATTTTTATTTGCAATGGTAAGAGCGTAAAGGGGCTCTTTACTCTTGTCTACTTTTAGAAGGACAGCCAACTCCAACAAACTCTTTAAGTTGTCTGGGTTGTAAAGTGGCACCAAGATACGGTCTGCCAATTTCTCTTCGGTCATCTTTTCGTCCAATTGGTCTTCCATACGAACCAACTTGCGAGCCGCCTTCTCTGTGGCAAAAGAAGAGATGGTACAGGTAACAAGTATCATGACGATTGTACCATTTAAGATATCGTCGTTCAACAAACGGATGATCTCACCTGAAGCGGTTTCTCCGATTTGAATGTTGTATCCAATCATCACAGCAGCCAAGGTGGCGGCAGCTTGTGCGTTGCTCAATCCGAAAATCATCAATCCCTCTTCCTTGGTCATCTTAAATGTTTTTTGCGTAATGACTGCCGCTAAATATTTGGTGATGGTTGCGACGAAACTCATAACTACCGCCACGATGAGTGTGTTGAGTCCCGTGAAGATGGAACGCACATTGATCAGCATACCTACTCCGATAAGGAAGAAAGGAATGAAGAGCGCATTCCCTACAAAATCCAAACGGTTCATAAGAGGCGAGATGCGCGGGATTCTTCTATTGAAAGCCAATCCAGCCATAAACGAACCTATGATAGGTTCCAATCCTGCCAATTTTGCCAAGTATCCACCGAGGAACACCATTGCCAATACGAAAATGTATTGAAGAATACTATCCTCATGATGTTTGAAGAAGCGGTCTGCTATTCGAGGGTAGCCGATGATAACAACCGCTACGAATATGATAATCCCGAAAACAAATCTCAACCAAAAGTTGGCACCCATCTCTCCATGACAAAGTGCCACGATGATAGCAAGAATGAAGAGGGAAAGAGTGGTGGTTACCATGGTACCTCCAATTGTTATGTTGACGGAGGAGTTTTTAGTGACACCATAGCGTCCTACAATAGGGTAGGATATCAGTGTGTGTGAGGCATACATACTTGCTATGAGCAAGGATGCCAACATTAAGTAACCAGTGCTGATGTTTGTGCCAGGATAGATGCTTGTGAAAAGATAATTGAGCAGATAGTAGCTACTCAATGTTCCGAAAACCATTGGAACCATAAAAGTTACCAGTCCGAAAAAGACACTCTTGTTGGCATTCTTTTTAAAGTCGGTAAGGTCGATTTGTAGTCCCGCTAAAAACATAATGTACAGAACTCCCACAGCACCAAACAATTCGAAGCTGACATCACGTTTGAGAATACCCAATCCATTTTCTCCTAATGCGATTCCTGCTAAGATTAGTCCGATTATATGGGGAACCCTTAATTTGTCGAGGATGAGTGGAGCAAATAGAATAACAAATAGTACCAGTGAAAAGATCAATATTGGATCTGTTACTGGTATGTTCGAAACTACTCTTTCTATCAAATGTTCCATAAACTCCATAAATGCAAAATTAACTAAAATTTAGGAATTTAGATAATGTTTTGATGATTTAAAAAGAGTATAAAAAACTAAAGGACGTTTCACAACGTCCTTTAGTCAATCTAAACCTTAACTATGAAAAAATCTACCTGTTTTGTTTGCACTACAAAATTGCAAATATTTTGCTTTACAACAAAATATTTCTTTGTGTTTTTTTGTAAAAAAATGTAATGAATTTATAAGTATTTAGAAACCAAAGATTTAACCTTATTCATAAGTCTGACGCGCTCAGGCCCTATTACATTATGTTTGTGCCCTGGAAACACGTAATAGTCGATCAATTCCTCTTTCCCTGCGTTTCCGTTGGCTTCCTTCAATAGGGATAGTGTGTTTTGCCACAACACTACCGGATCATTATCGCAGTGAATGAGGTATAACGGACTGTGTAGCTTATGTAGATGTTGTTTTTGATCATACTCTTGATAGATGTTTTCGGTCTTCGCATCCCTTAAGCCCATATATCGTTCGGTGTACATCACTTCGTAGTATCTCCAGTCAACTACGGCACCTCCTGCTATTCCAATCTTGAATGTGTGTTTGCTATGGAGTAGCATCGATATGGTCATAAAGCCGCCAAAACTCCATCCGTAGATGGCAAGGTTCTCTTTATCAGTGATTTTGTGGTAGGGACTTTCCTGGAGAAGCCAGTCGATGGCTCTGTCGTAATCCTCCAGTTGGGGAGCGTTAATCCTCTGGTAGATCTGCTCTTCGAATTTTCTGCCTCTGTTGGCAGATCCTCTCGGGTCTATGCAAAAAACAAGATACCCTTCTTGGGCCATCATCTCTTCAAACCCTTTTGTTCCGCTTCCCCATCTGTTCTCAATCAATTGAACATGTGGTCCCCCATATATATATACAACAACTTTCAGCTTTTGATTTAGGTTTCCTTTCGGTTTGGTGATTCGATAGTATAGTTCCTCTTCTCCAATCATTGTGTTTCCAATGATTGTTTCGTAAGTTGTTTCTTTGAAAATGCCATCGTTTGAATAATGGAACCTTTTGCCACTAAATTCGATGAAACCAATGTTTCCTTGACTGCTGTAATAGTTTATGTATTGCTTCCAATCCTTTTGTGCTATGATTTGATGAGTGCCTCTCTCTTCGTAAAGTGGCTTGATCTCTTTTGTTGAGAAATCATAGGAAAACAGGTCTTTGTTGGTTGGGGCATTTTGTGTGGATCGATAGATGATTTTCTCGTTGGAAACGCTGATTATATCAATAACATCCCATTCTCCATCGGTTATTTGTTGTAGACACAAATCTGTTGTGTCGAATCGATAGATATGGTTGTGTCCACTCCTTTGTGCTAAGGACAAGAATTGATTGTCGTTGATAAAGAAGAACGGATTCTCAGGTTCCACGTAGGTGGATGAGAATTCGTCGAAAAAGAACTTGTCTAATTCACCTGTACTTGCGAGATAGCATTTTGCTTGGTAGTATTGTTGAGATCGCTCTAATTCGCATAAGAGAATGTATTGTGAGTCTGGTGACCAGGTGATGGAAGTGAGGTAGGAGTTAGAGTGGTTGATGGAACGTCCGTTTAGAATGGACTTGGAATCATTCTTACATTCGATGAAAGCGATGTTTTTTGTTGTCGTGTCGTAGATTCCTATTCTAACTTCTTCGCTTTTGTCTCCTGCCATTGGGTATTTGATCATCTCTACCGTGGCGATGGGATCCGTTTGTTTTACGATTGGATATTCAGTTACTTCGTGTTCGTCTGTGAGGTAAAAAGAGAATTTCTTATGGTCGGGTGACCAGTGAATAAGGTCTCCTATTCCAAACTCATCTCTGGATGGTGTCTTGTCCACCCTCCAATATTCTGTTGGTGTATAAATTTTTTCGAATTCACCCTCTTTTTTGAAGAGGTAAAGTTCGTTTTCTGTGGTAGAGAAAGCTATATCTCCTAATTCGTTTGTTTTGGGGAATAGAATGTCTGATGGAGAGTTATATGAGTCTATTTTTTCAATAACTCCTTGTCTGAAATTGTACGAAATGAGATGAATGAAGTTTTCCTCTATGAATGTGCATACAATATGCTCTTTGTCTTGTTTTGCGTGGAGTATGGTGGGATGCTTAATCTTCTCTTTGGAGTTCAGTTTTGAATATTTATGGATGAATGGGTTGCAAGTACTTTTAAAATCAGATTTGCTGTCGTTTAGTGTTTTTTGTGATAAAATGGCGAATCCATCGGAGAAACATAGAATGTAATACTCTCCGCAAATAAGTGCGCTTGAAGGTTTGAAAACTTGGTGTTTTTCGTAATCTTTCCCTCCAAGAATTAGTTCATCCAATGTAAGTTTTCTCATGCTAGTTCGCTTAATTCCAACCAACGCATCTCTTTCTCTTCCAACTCCTCCATGAGTGTGCCAATTCGATTTGATTTCTCTATCAATTCGTCTCCTTGAAGTGTTCCGGATGACAATGCCTCTTCGATTGTCTTCTTCTCCTCTTCAAGTTGGGCTATTTCGGTTGTTAGATCTTCAAACTCTTTCTTTTCTTTGAAGGAGAGTTTCTTTGGCTTCTCTTTTGTTGTTTTTTCGTTGGAAACGGTGTTTTTTGGCTTTTGTTGAGCCTCTTTCTCTTGCCTTTCGAAGTACTCCTTCATGTCTCTCCACTCGCGGTAGTCGGTGTAGTTGCCAGGGAAGTCTTGGATGTCTGCATTCCCGTGGAAAACGAACAGGTGATCGACTACTTTATCCATGAAATATCGGTCGTGGGAGATGACGATGACGCATCCCTTGAAGGATTGTAGGTATTCTTCAAGTACGTTAAGAGTAACGATGTCCAAATCGTTTGTAGGCTCGTCCAATACTAAGAAGTTAGGACTCTTCATTAATACCGTACAGAGGTATAATCTTCTTCTTTCTCCACCACTTAACTTGGCGATGTATTTCTGTTGTGTTTCGGGTGTGAAAAGGAAGAATTGAAGGAATTGAGAGGCAGTGAGCTTGCGACCATCGCCCAGGTGTATTACCTCGGCGTGCTCCTTTACCGCATCGATCACTTTCATGCTTTCATCGAATTTTAGTCCAGTTTGACTGTAATAACCGAATTTTACAGTCTCCCCAATGTCGAATGAACCACTGTCGGGATTCTCTTCTCCGACTAACATTTTCACGAAGGTTGATTTCCCAGTTCCATTGTTTCCCACGATACCCAATTTTTCGTATCGACTGAAATTATAGTAGAAGTTGTCCAATATTTTTAGGTCTCCGAAGCTTTTGGATACATACTTGGCTTCAAAGATTTTGCTTCCGATGTAGCTTGCTTTTACATCTAATTGCACATTGCCAGATTCTCTTTTTGCCTTCACTTTTTTCTCCAATTCGTGAAAGGCATCAATACGGTATTGAGCTTTCCCGGCACGCGCCTGAGGTTGTCTTCTCATCCAGTCCAACTCTTTTCTGAATAGGTTGTTGGCACGGGCAAGTTCTGCATTCTGTACATCCTGACGCTCTTGCTTCTTTTCGAGGTAGTAGGAGTAGTTGCCTTTGTATGAGAAAATCTGTTCTTGGTCCAATTCAAGAATGTCGCTACAAACACGATCGAGGAAGTAACGGTCGTGAGTCACCATAAGCAAGGCCATTCTGGATTTTCGAAGATAATCTTCCAACCACTCCACCATATCAAGGTCCAGGTGGTTGGTAGGCTCGTCGAGGATGAGCAATTCAGGTTGTGATGCCAAAACTTGTGCTAGTGCAATGCGTTTGATCTGACCTCCAGAAAGCACATCCGTTTTTTGTTCCAAATCCGTTATTTTGAGTTTGCCGAGCATCTGTTTCATTTGGATGTTGTGCTCGGAGTTTTCGCATATTTCAAGGATGGTTCTTCCTGCCTCCAATTTAGGGTCTTGAGGTAGGATGCCGACGCGAAGTCCGTTTCTGAATGTGATTTTCCCCTCGTCGTAGGATTCTTTGCCTGCTATAATGTTTAGAAGGGTACTCTTTCCTGCACCGTTTCGTGCGATAAGAGCAACACGCTGACTTTCAAACAGACCAAAAGAGATTCCTTTGAATAGGAAGTTGTCGCCATACGACTTTGTGAGGTTCTCAACCTGAAGATAGTGAAGTGCCATTGTATATTATGGTGTATATTTACTGCAAAGATACGACAATGAATGTAAAAATCCGATTTTTGGCTCTTGCTAATTGAAGAGGGCTGACTCGAGTGGAAACAAAAAAGGGGAAACTGAATGTCTCCCCTTTTGAATTATGAAATGTTCGATTATTTTACATTTCCAACCTTGATAAGGTACTCTGCGATTTGAACAGCGTTCAAAGCAGCACCCTTCTTGATTTGGTCACCAACGATCCAGAATGTCAAACCATTCTCGTTAGCCAAATCTTTACGAACACGACCAACATAAACATCGTCCTTTCCTGCTAAGAACAGAGGCATTGGATATTTCTTGTTTTCTGGTTCGTCCATCAATTGTAGACCTTCGCCATTTGCAAATGCTTTGCGAGCCTCTTCTACACTGATTGGCTTTTCTGTTTCAATCCAGATTGACTCAGAGTGAGAACGCAAAGAAGGTACGCGAACGCACATTGCAGAGCAGTTAACATCGCTATGCATGATCTTCTTTGTTTCGTTGAACATCTTCATCTCCTCTTTTGTATAACCGTTCTCTGTGAAGACATCGATTTGAGGGATTACGTTGTAAGCTAATTGGTAAGCGAACTTGTTAACTGTAGCAGGCTTGTTGTCCAATACTTCGCGGTATTGTTGCTCCAACTCAGCCATTGCAGCAGCACCAGCACCACTGGCTGCTTGGTAACTTGAAACATGAATGCGTTTGATGTGGCTGATCTTCTCAAGTGGTTGCAAAGCAACAACCATCATGATAGTTGTACAGTTAGGATTTGCGATGATACCTCTTGGACGGTTCAAAGCATCTTCTGCGTTGCACTCAGGAACAACCAAAGGAACATCAGCATCCATACGGAATGCACTTGAGTTATCGATCATAACGGCACCATACTTGGTGATGTCAGCAGCGAACTCTTTTGAAATACCTGCACCGGCAGATGTAAAGGCGATGTCTACACCCTTGAAGTCATCATTGTGTTTCAACTCCTTCACTGTGTATTTCTTGCCTTTGAACTCGTAAACTTGTCCGGCACTTCTTGATGATCCGAATAGAACCAAATCATCTAATGGAAAATTTCTCTCTGCTAAAACACGTAAGAACTCTTGTCCTACTGCTCCGCTTGTTCCAACGATTGCTACTCTCATTATTTTTCAATATTTTGTTAATTATTTTACAAATTTTGTGGCGATTTCACATTTTCTCTTTACATTTGCAACGCCTGTGCAAAGATAGTTTATAACGAGTAAAATTTTGTAAAATGAGACAAAGAATTTTATCTGTTTTTGTGGGAATCTTTTTCACAACAGTTTTGAATGCGCAAATTTCCGAACAATTTTCGGGAAAAAACCTTTCATCCATCTGGATAGGAGAATCTTCTAAATTCAGTATCAAGGATGAAAAACTTCAGTTGTCCGATGAGGAACAAACAGGGTCGGCCTACCTTTCAACCTTTTCTACGGCCATGGACGATGCATCTTGGGAATGTTTTTTGAAAATGGATTTCAAACCCTCTGGTTCCAATTATGTAAGATATTATCTTTCAAGCGATAGCCCTGTTTTGAATGATGCATTAAGTGGGTATTATATTCAAGTGGGTAATGCAGACAAGCAGATTCTATTGTATCGAGTAAAAGGTACGACTTCTAAAAAGTTGGGTGCTGGTGAAGAGGGGCGTTTGGATACAACATCCATTTCACTCAACTTAAAGGTGATTCGTAGCAAGTCAGCAGAATGGAAAGTCTATTCGAAGCTGAATGGGGAGAAACAGTTTACAGAGGAGTTTTCCATTGTCGATTCTACTTTCTTAACTTCTTCTTTTTCAGGATTGTATTGTAAATATACCAAAACGAATGCACAAAAGATTTCGTTTGATGATATAGTGGTGGATGGGTCTGGAGAGAAAGATGCAGAGAAGCCTTTTGTTTCTTCTTTTATGCCTTCCGATACCCTTTTAACGGTCACTTTTAGTGAGTGGGTGAATGAAGATTTTTTGAAAATGGAGATAACGCCTTCTTTAGACTATGAAGCAAGTTGGAATAATGCCCATACCAAACTCTCTATATCGTTGAACGAAACGTTATTAAGTGGTGAAAAATATTTACTTAAAATGTCTGGTATACAAGATTTTGTAAAGAACAAGGCTGGTGATACAACCTTGGTTTTTGCTCATGTAGATGAGGTGTCGCAAGGAGATATTCTTTTTACGGAAGTGATGTTTGTTCCAAATACAGATGGTAGTGAATTTGTAGAGATATATAACAATAGTGATAAGGTGTTGGATCTTTCTGAATTAAAATTCTCCACCCGTAAATCGGCCGATTCTTCCTTGTACTCTTCGAAGAAAATAGCTAATTCGGTATGCTTGATTTTCCCTGGGGAGATTAAGGTGCTTACTAATAGCATAACGGGAGTGACCAATTTTTATCATTCCGACTTGAATGCTTTTGTGGAGTTGAGTTCTTTCCCTTCCTTGCGAAATGAGACAGGTGCGATAGTCTTGTTCCGTGCTACGGATTCGTTGATTATAGATAATTTCTATTATGAGAATACAATGCATGAAGAGAGTGTGCCAAACAAAGGTAAGGGGGTCTCTTTGGAAAGAATATCATTGACGAGCGATGTCTGGATATCCGCTGCAGAGATAAATGGTTATGCAACGCCAGGATTTTGGAAAGAAGGTTCTGTGCCAGAACCACAAAAAGGATCTTCCGTTTCGCTAAACGCATCAGAAATATGTTTCCCTTATTACGATGAAAACCACCATTTCCATTTGAATTATGCCTTTGATGTGCCGAACTTCTTAGCTACCGTTAAGATCTATGATATGCGAGGCCTTTGTGTAAGAACTCTTCTGAACAATGTTTCGTTAGATGTGCGTGGAGATTTAGTTTGGGATGGTACGGATGATAATGGATGTGTGTTGGGTGTGGCACCTTATATAGTTAGGTTTGAGGCTATACAAGGAACTACAGGAGATAGAGTAAGAGACTCATTTGTCGTTTTGGTGTCGCGATAATTCGTGTTTAGGAAATAGAAAATTACTTCTAAATGAAAAAATTGAGAGGATGCATCGGCTTTGTTGGTGCATCCTCATCTATATTTTTAATTTTCCTCCTTTTCTCCTTCAGAAATTAATAGGTCCGTTTCCGTGCTTTCTACTTTTTCTTTCTTTTTGAATTTGACATAATAAGCAAATTGGATTGAGAAAGCTCCATTTTTAGATTTAACCTTTTTGTCCATCACCTCTTTTCTAAAATTGACGAATCCAAGGTCATAACCCATTCCTATTCTGTATTTGTCAAGGAAAAGAACATTGGCTCCTATGCGAAGACCACAATCGAATCGACGAAACCTGTCTTTGTCTTTAAAGATTTTAGTGACATTTTTGTATTCTGTCAATGCTCCTTCGTTCATGGTGGCACCCTCTCGTATGTGGGAACCTCCCAATGCAATAGACATATATGGACCTAGTTGAGGAGCCAGCCACACTTTTTCAATGTGAAATTTATAGTTGGCATTGATAGGTATCTGTAGATAGTAGAGATGGTAGGTGTTGTTTTCCCACTCAACATATCCCACATGGTCTTGTGTGTATCCTTTGTGTTGAAAGGACAATCCGCTCTCTAGGAAGAAATTTTTGAATACCGTATAGTCTGCAAGTGCACCTACTTGGAAATGGACAATACCTTTCTTCCCAATGATTTGTTGATCGTCCACCCTCACGCCTGCTACACCAATGCCTGCAATCGCGGCATAGTCGAATGTGCCTACACTATCACACTGTGAGAAAATGCATGTTGCAGAGTATGCTAACAACATTAGAGAGAATATAATTTTTTTCATATGAAATGTCCTAAAATGTACGGAATTGCAAAATTCGCATTTATACTTTTTAAATCCAAAAAAAACATAAAAAGAAATGTTTTGTCAATAAGTTTCAAATAAAACAAAAAAATAGTAACTTTGCGACCTATATTGTATAAAATAAAATTATGAATAGATATTTTCTTTTCATTTCAATCTTCCTTTGCTCTGTGTTTTCATTAGGGGCACAAGAGTATTTCCAATTGCAAAATTCGGATTTTGAGAAGTGGGAGAATCCAGTAAGTGGTGCAGAAGAGCCTGTTATGTGGAATACTTATGCAACAGCGGGTGGTTCGTTGGGTAGCATGGTAAACAGTAATGTGCAGTGTGCTAAATCAACAGAGGTTCGTCCCGGTTCTACAGGTCTTTTTTCTGCTGCTGTAAAAGCGAGAAAGGTGTTCCTTAGTATTGTTGCAAATGGTATGTTGACAACAGGCCAAATTGAGGGTAACTCTGCCTCTGCGTCTGATGAAAGTAACCACAATATAACTCGTAGAGCTACGGGTTATGCGTCTCCGTTTACTGGCCGCCCAGACTCTATATGTGCATGGTTGAAGACTTCGTTCAAGAGCAAATCTCAAATGGGTCGTTTCTATTTTGTGCTTCATGGAGATTATGATACGCAGGATCCAGGAACAAAGATGAGTGAGGTTGTTGGAATTGCCGGAGACAATGTAAAATATAGTGATAATTGGCAAAGAATGTCTATCCCTGTATTTTATGAGGGAGAAACATTAAATATTTTGAATGAAGGAGGAATGGCACAAAGAACACCTGCTTGTAAAGATGCTCGTCCTTCCTACTGTTTGGCATCTATTGCCACAAACTATTTGCCAGGAAAAGGTGATGCCTCAGATATCCTTTACGTAGATGACTTGGCAATGATCTACAACTCTAAATTGAGTTCGATCACTATTGATGGAACACCTCTTGCTGGATTTAATAAGGATAAATACTCCTACACTATCGCTAAATCGTACGATGGTTCAAATGTGGTATGTGTCTCTGATGGTAAGTTCGCCGAGGTTAATCAAAGTTACGATGCCACTTCTAGTGTACTAACAATCACAGTGAAGGGAGATGATTACCCTGCGACAGGAAATAAGCATACATATACGATCTCATTCGCTGCTGCTGTTGAGAGTTGTGATGCTTTGTTGACCTCTTTTAAAGTGAATGGCAGCTCGATTTCAGATTTCTCTTCGTCGGTGAAATCATACTCTTTAAGTGAGGTTTATTCTAATGTTTCGTCTTCTATCTCTTATACCTCGTCTGAGTGTGCTACGGTCTCTCCTTCTTGGAATGAGTCGGCTCAGACACTTACATTGTTGGTAGCAAGTAAAGATGGTTATGAGAGCAATAGCAACACCTACTCGTTCAAGTTCCATGCTCCTTATGGTTCTCAGCTTTCTAGTTTGAGTGTTGGTGGAACTGCCGTTTCGGGATTCTCTCCTTCTACTTATTCGTATACAGTAAAGAATGCATACAATGCTTCTGATTTGAAATATACGGTAGACGAAGATGCTACAGTAGAGAGTGCTTATGATGAAAAAACATACAAGTTGACTTTGACAGTGAAAGGTGGTGATTATGCAGTTAATAGTAAAAACGTACATACTTACACTATCCAGTACCATGCTCCTTATGGTTCTCAACTGACTGATTTGAAAGTGTTCGGAACAACCATCTTAGGTTTCTCTTCAAGCAAGTATGAATATAACTTGTCTTCTGATTATGCATATTATGAGGACAAGGTTGCCTATACTGCTGATGCTGATGCTACGGTTGAAAATAGTTACAACTCTTCTAACAATATTCTTACGTTGAAGGTAAAGGGTGGTGACTATTCGTTTAACTCTTCTAATGTTCACACTTATAACATTTTGTTCCATGCACCATATGCGTCACTTTTGTCATCTTTGTCAATCAATGGAACACCTGTTGCTTCTTTCTCTTCTTCTAAATTAGATTATTCAGTAAAGAGTACATATACCGAAGGAACAACTAAGATCACTTACACGGCAAGTGAGAATGCGACAGTTTCGACTTCTTACGATGCCACATCTAATGTTTACAAGTTGGTTGTAAAGGGTGGTGATTATGATAAGAATAGTGAAAATATTCACACCTATACAATCGCATTCCACGATTCGTATGGTTCTCAATTAGTAGACCTGAAAAATAATGGTACAACTATTGAAGGATTTTCTCCTACTGTTTATGAATATACTTTAAAGGAGACTCTCTCTGCTTCGTCTATTAACTATGTAGCGGATGATGAGGCTACCGTAGAAAAGTCTGTTGACGAGGCTAATTATAAGATGACCTTGACCGTGAAGGGTGGTGATATTGCAGAGAATGAAGCCAACAAGCATGTCTACACAATTCAGTTCCATGCTCCTTACGGATCAAGTTTGAAAGCATTGAGCGTTAACGGAACCTCTGTTCCTAATTTCTCTCCTTCAACCTATTCTTACAGTGTAGATGATGCTTATGCGGCAGGTATAACCACTTTCACTGCGGATGTAGATGCGAAGGTGACCGAGTCTTATGACGATAGAACCAATGTGTTGAGCATTACTGTGGAGGGTGGAGATATCGCCACAAACAAAACAAACAAGCATATCTACAAGATACAGTTCCATGCTGCCTATGGTGCTAAGCTTACTTCATTGAAGGTAAATGGTACATCTGTAGCCGGATTCTCTTCTAATGTGTTCGAGTATTCAGTTTCAAGTGCATATGATAAGTCTAAAACATCTATCACTTATACTGCAGATGAAGGAGCAACAGTAGATGCTTCGTTCGATGATGCTACAAACACTTATGTTATTGTAGTGAAGGGTGGTGATTATGCAACGAATAAGACAAACATAAATACCTATAAGATTGAGTTCCACGATTCGTATGGCTCTCAATTAAGAAGCTTGTCTGTCGCTGGTAAACCTGTGGAAGGCTTCTCTCCTTCTGTATACGAATATACATTGAAGAATGTCTATGACGCTTCTTCTTTGACTTATGTGACAGATCCGGAGGCAACTGTTGAGGCTACATCCGATGCTAAAAACTATACAGTGACTTTGAAGGTGAAGGGAGGTGACTATGCTGATAATAAGGATAATGTTCACACCTATACAATTTTGTTCCACGCACCGTATGCTTCTCTTTTAACATCGTTGTCGATTAACGACAAACCAGTTGCAGGCTTCTCTTCCAATACACTCAACTATTCGGTTGAATACACTTATAGTGATGAGACTTCTATCAAATATACGACAAGCGAAGATGCTACGGCTTCTTACGCTTATGATAACACAACCAATAGTGTTGTAATTACTGTTTTGGGTGGTGATATTGAAACCAACCCAGATAATAAACGAGTTTATATCATCTCGTTCCACGAGTCTTACGGTTCTCAACTTAAAACATTGAAGATTGATCGAGTAGAGGTGGCAGATTTCGCTCCTAATAAGTATACTTATTATGTAGCACAAAATCATGAAAATGTTTTGATGTCGTACGATGTGGATGCAGAAGCATCTTTCTCAGAAAGTTACGACGAGGCAGCTCACATGGCAACAATCACTGTCATGGGTGGTGACTATGCTCAAAATCCAAGCAATAAGCACGTATACAAGGTTTACTTCTGTGCTCCTGCATTGCTAAAATCTCTTTTGGTGGATGGCAAGTCGGTTCCTAACTTCCGTGAGACTAAATTCGCTTATACCCTTTCTACTACAACTTATGAGAATGTGAAAGTGACATATACAGCTTATGATGGTGATGAGGTTGAAACTTCTTATGATGAAGAGACCTCGCTTTTGACATTGAAAGTAAAGGGCCCAGATATGGATGTTTTCCCAACTAACTTCAGTGTCTACACAATTCAGTTCCACGCATCATACGATTCACACCTAACAGGTTTGTTCGTTGATGACAACTTGATTGATGGTTTCAATAGAAATACATTGAATTATGTAGTGCCTGGAGCTTACAAGGATTATAAGATTACATACACGGCAGAAGCAACAGTGAAGGCTCTTCCATTTAATGAAGAGACAAATGTTTTGACATTGGTAGTGTCTGGTTATGATATTGCAGAGAATCCAAACAATACGCATACATATAAGGTTCAGTTCTATGCACCTTCTAAGTTGACTACATTGAGAATTGGAGGATCTTCGGTTGCAGGTTTCTCTCCTTCTGTGTATGAATACGATTTGAATGCAAGTGCTTATGGAGATGCAAGGATCACATATTATGCAGAGGCAGGTGCATCGGTTGATACTACTTTCGATGCAACTAAAAATCTTTTGTCAATACGAGTAGAAGGAAAGGATGCGGACGTCTATCCAGACAACTTCCATACTTATCAGTTGCAGTTTAGTAAGCCATTCGACCCTCAGTTGGAAGACTTGATAGTGGATGGTTCTTCTATTGCTTCGTTTGATGCTGTTAAGTATTCGTACATTTATGATGCAATCTATAAGGATGTAACAGTGAAGGCTGTTCCTGTAGACGATCGTTCTAAGGTGACGATGGTGTATGATGAGAATACGTTTGTCTTGACAGTTCGTGTTGAGGCAGGAAACTACGATAAGGTGCCTACAAACTACAGAGAATACCGAATTGAGTTTAACGATCCTACTGTTTACAATTCAAAATTGCAATCCATTAGTATGAATGGTGCACTTTTGAATGGCTTCAACAAGGATGTCTTTGAATATGATATTGAAGGTTCCCTTACAGACATGACAATTACGTATTTGCCAGATGAGAAGGCAACTGTATCTGAAAAATTTGATGCGGCCACTAATACATTGAAATTAGTTGTGTCGGGTGGTAATATTCAAAAAGATCCAACCAATACACACACTTATTCATTGAAGTTTACGGCTCAGTTCTCATTCGAGTCTTATGTTACCTCATTGAGCATTGGAGGAATCGAACAATCTACGTTCAACAAGAACCAATACGAGTATGATTTGAATTGCCAATCATCAGACATCACATTTGCAGTAAGTTCCTTGGCGCAATATTGCGCTGATTACGACAAGGAGTCGGGTGTTATGACAATTGTTGTATGGGGAGGCGATTTTAAAGATAATCCTTCCGATTTCCATACTTATAAGATCAAGTGTAAGAAATAATAGGATATAAGAATAAAATAGGAAGAGATGTCACATTTTTGTGGCATCTCTTTTGTTTAAGAATGGGGGGGGGAGAGGGTGATATCTATTCCGTTTATCATAGGGAGAGTAACCCATTATCCTTTTATATCGTTTTCAATCCGCCGGTCTCGCTATCCATAATATAACCTCGAACTACTACATCCTTGGGTACCAGAGGGTGGTTCTTTACGAGATCGACAGTTTCCAATACTGCAGCTTCGGTATTGTCAAAGCCATGTAACCATGAGTCAAGATCGATGCCACAATGTTTCATTAAATTGATGTGTTCATCGTCGATGCCTCGTTCTTTCATCAGGTGTTGCATCTCTTGGCTGTCCATTCCTTGTACACCGCAGCCTGTATGCCCAATGATCATCACTTCGTTTACGCCAAGTTCGTAGATAGCCACAAGTAGGGAACGAACGGTGGAATCGAATGGATTCGTGATAGTTCCTCCTGCATTTTTGATAATCTTTACATCTCCGTTCTTGATGCCAAGAGCGGCAGGGAGAAGTTCGACCAAACGAGTATCCATACAAGTGACAATGGCAATTTTCTTGTCGGGGTATTTACTCGTCTTGTATTTTTCATAAGCTTTCGTCTCGACGAATTGCTTATTGTATTCTAACATTTGCTCAATCATGGTAACATTATTTTTTGATAACAAAGGTACAAATTCTATTGTTAATGTTATTCATATCAGTAATATCTGTATGAGGAATATCTATTTCATACACAAATGAAAAAATTGGTCGCAAAAATTATTATTACTAACTTTGCATATTTTTATAAGGTGAATACAAAATCGTATGGACAAAAATATAGTTGATAAGGTAACCCAAGGTGAATATAAGTATGGCTTTGTGACTGATATTGAGACCGATATAATTCAGAAAGGTCTGTCTGAAGATGTTGTCCGATTGATTTCAAAGAAGAAGGATGAACCTGAATGGTTACTTGAATATCGTTTGAAGGCTTATCGTCATTGGTTGACTCTGAAAGAACCGAGATGGGCCCATTTGAATATTCCAGAAATAGATTTCCAAAACATATACTACTACGCTGCGCCTAAGACAAAAGAGTCTCCGAAGAGTTTGGAGGAGGTGGATCCTGAGTTGTTGAAGACCTTCGATAAGTTGGGTATTCCGTTGGAGGAGCAGAAGCATCTTTCGGGTATGGCTGTGGATGCTGTCATGGATAGTGTCTCGGTAAAGACTACTTACAAGGAGAACCTTGCCGAATTGGGAATTATATTTTGTTCTATTAGTGAAGCCGTTAAGAACTATCCTGATTTGGTAAAGAACTATCTGGGCTCCGTTGTCCCTTATACAGATAATTTTTATGCCGCATTGAACTCTGCTGTGTTCAGTGATGGTTCTTTCGTATACATTCCAAAAGGCGTAAGATGTCCGATGGAGCTTTCTACTTACTTCCGTATCAATGCTGCCAATACAGGTCAGTTCGAAAGAACATTGATTGTGGCTGATGATGATAGTTATGTTTCTTACTTGGAAGGTTGTACAGCTCCTATGCGTGATGAGAATCAGTTGCACGCGGCTATTGTAGAATTGGTTGTACACGACCGTGCTGAGATAAAATACTCAACCGTCCAAAACTGGTATCCAGGTGATAAAGACGGAAAGGGCGGTATCTACAATTTTGTCACTAAGCGTGCGTTGTGCAAGGGAGAGTCGTCAAAGATCTCTTGGACGCAGGTTGAGACAGGTTCTGCTATCACTTGGAAATATCCAAGTTGCGTGTTGTTGGGTGACAATTCTGTGGGCGAGTTCTACTCCGTAGCGGTTACAAACAATTATCAACAAGCCGATACGGGAACTAAGATGATCCACATCGGAAAGAATACCCGCAGTCATATTGTGTCGAAAGGTATCTCGGCGGGAAAGAGCCAAAACAGTTACCGCGGTTTGGTAAAGGTCTCTGCAAAAGCCGATGGCGCTCGTAACTTCTCGCAATGTGATAGTCTTCTTTTGGGTGATAAGTGTGGCGCGCACACATTCCCTTATATGGAGATCAATAACGATAATGCAATTGTTGAACACGAGGCAACAACCTCTAAAATTAGTGAGGATCAGATCTTCTATTGCAATCAACGAGGAATCAGTAATGAGGATGCCGTAGGTTTGATTGTCAATGGTTATGCCAAAGAGGTAATCAACAAGTTGCCAATGGAGTTTGCTGTTGAGGCGCAAAAATTGTTGCAAGTTTCATTGGAGGGCTCTGTAGGATAATTAAAAGTTAAGAATTAAGAATTAAGAGTTAGGAATTGCTGGGGTAACAGTAATTCAAAATTCAAAATTATTTACGATGTTAGAAATAAAGAATTTACACGCTTCCATCAACGGAAAGGAGATTTTGAAAGGAATCAATTTAACCATCAATGCTGGTGAGGTTCACGCTATTATGGGACCTAATGGTTCTGGTAAGAGTACATTGTCGTCTGTACTTTCTGGTCATCCTGCCTATACGGTAACAGAGGGTGAGGTGATTTTCAATGGCAAGAACCTATTGGAGATGTCTCCGGAGGCTCGCTCTTGCGAAGGACTCTTTATGAGTTTTCAATACCCTGTTGAAATTCCTGGCGTAAGTATGGTGAATTTTATGCGTACTGCGGTGAATGAGCATCGTAAGTATAAAGGATTGGAGCAGTTGCCTGCATCTGACTTCTTAAAGTTGATGCGAGAGAAAAAGGAATTGGTCGAGTTGGATAGCAAGTTGGCTAACCGTTCTGTCAACGAAGGTTTCTCTGGTGGTGAGAAGAAGCGTAACGAGATATTCCAAATGGCTATGTTGGAACCTAAATTGTCTATCTTGGATGAGACCGATAGTGGTTTGGATATTGATGCCCTTCGTATTGTGGCCAACGGCGTTAACAAGTTGAAGAGCGCAGAGAATGCAAGCATTGTGATTACCCACTACCAACGCTTGTTGGATTATATTGTGCCTGATTTCGTACATGTTCTTTACAAGGGAAAGATAGTGAAGTCTGCTGGCAAAGAGTTGGCTTTGGAATTGGAAGAGAAAGGTTACGATTGGGTAAAAAAAGAGTTGGGTGAATAATAATCGGATAGAGTTATGGCAGTAAGTGCAGAACAATCCTATATAGATGTATATAACGAGTTTTACGACTCTCTTTGTGCAAAGAGCGCACCAGTGCTAAACCAGTACAGAGAAGCAGCGTTTAAGTCGTTCCAGCAGGCAGGCTTCCCCACACATAGGGTGGAGTCTCACAAGTATACAGACCTGACAGAGGCTTTCGGCATCGACTATGGAATGAACTTGAATAGAGTGCAATTCCCAATTAGTGAATCGGATGTGATTAGATGTGAGGTGCAGGGAATTAATTCGTATCTATTCTTCCTTGTGAACGATACATTCTATTGCCCCGAAACAAACGCTAAGGCATTGGATGAGTTGAGGCAGAAAGGTGTTCTTGTTGGAAGCCTTGCTGAGTATGCAGAGTCTCATTCAGATCTTGTAAACAAGTATTACAATAAGATGGTTCATGAGAATGCAGATTCGACGGTGAATTTCAATACTGCTTTCGCACAAGATGGCTTCTTCTTGTTTATACCTAAAGGTGTATGTTTGGAGAAACCTATTCAACTTATTTCTGTGATGCACGCATCGATGCCTACATTGGCCAACCAACGAAACTTGATTGTTTTGGAGGATGGGGCACAGGCTCGTGTACTTGTTTGCGCACACACCATGGAGGATGTGAAATTTATGTCGAATAGAGTGACAGAGGTTTATGTGGGTCGCGACGCGATGTACGATCACTATAAGTTGGAGAATACCAATGCACAATCGGTCTCTGTTGGTTCTTTGTTCGTGAAACAAATGGCTAATTCAAATGTTTTAGTCAATGATATTACTCTTCACAACGGACTTACCCGAAACAATGTAACCATTGATTTGATGGAGGAACATTGTGAAGCTTCCCTTTGTGGTATGGCTATTGCCGATGGAAAAGAACACATCGACAACTCTACATTGATTAACCATTTGGCTCCAAACTGCAAGAGCAACGAACTTTACAAGTATGTGTTGAACGAAGATTCAACAGGTGCTTTTGTCGGTAAGATATATGTAGCACCAGGTGCTCAAAAAACAGAAGCATATCAAGTCAATCGTAATGTATGTATGTCTTCTAAAGCAAAAATGTATACCAAACCGCAGTTGGAAATCTATGCCGATGATGTGAAGTGTAGCCATGGAGCATCAACAGGACAGATGGATGATGTGGCACTTTTCTATTTGCGTTCTCGTGGTATTCCAGAGCAAGAGGCAAAGATGTTGCTTATGTATGCTTTTGTGAATGATGTGATAGAAAATGTTCGAATAGAGGCATTGAAAGATAAGATAAAATTATTGGTTGAAAAACGTTTCCGTGGCGAACTTTCCAAGTGCTCGGGATGTAGTGTCTGCAAGTAACCTTGTAGATTACTTTCGCTGATAAGTTTTATTTGTTGACTTTTTTTTGTTACTTTGCACCCGATTTAGAATAATCAGTATTAGAAATGCAGAAAAATTTAGTTATAGTAGAGTCTCCTGCGAAGGCAAAAACCATTGAAAAGTTCTTAGGTAAGGACTATAAGGTGATGTCTAGTTTTGGTCATATCCGTGACTTGAAGAAAAAAGGACTTGGCATTGATATAGATAATAAGTTTGCTCCTGATTATGAGGTTCCGGCTGATAAGAAGGCTTTGGTGTCTGAATTGAAAAAGGAAGCAAAAGCATCTGAGATTGTATGGCTCGCATCCGATGAGGACCGCGAGGGAGAGGCTATAGCGTGGCACCTATTTGAAGTGTTGGGTTTGAAGAAAGAAAAAACCAGACGCATCGTGTTCCACGAAATCACTAAGACTGCGATTCTAAACGCCATAGAAAATCCAAGAGAGATTGATGATAATTTGGTTTGCGCACAACAGGCTCGTCGTGTGTTAGACCGTATTGTGGGTTTTGAATTGTCTCCTATCCTATGGAAAAAGGTAAAACCATCTTTGTCTGCTGGTCGTGTTCAGTCGGTGACTGTAAGACTAATTGTAGATAGAGAAAGAGAAATACAACATTTCACCGCAGAATCATCTTATCGCGTGCGCGCTGTTTTCCGTGTGAAAGATAAGAATGGGAAGATGGTGGATTTGAAGGCTGAGCTTTCTGAACGTATTAAGACGAAAGAAGAGGCAATGGCTTTCTTGTCTCGTTGCGAAAACGCCTCTTTCAAGATTGAAAGTGTAGAGCATAAGCCATTGAAGAGAACTCCATCGGCTCCGTTTACTACCTCTACATTGCAACAAGAAGCGGCTCGTAAGTTGGGATTCTCAGTTTCTCAAACTATGCGTGTTGCACAGTCGTTGTACGAGTCAGGAAAAATCACTTATATGCGTACCGACTCAGTCAACCTGTCAAGTTTGGCCATTGGTACTGCAAAAGAGGAGATCATCTCACTTGCAGGTGAGAAGTATCATCACGCTCGTCAATATCAAACGAAGGCAAAGGGAGCACAAGAGGCTCACGAGGCTATTCGTCCTACCTATATTAACCAACACGAAATTGAAGGTACTGCTCAAGAAAAGAGATTGTACGAATTGATTTGGAAAAGAACGATTGCTTCTCAAATGGCTGATGCAGAGTTGGAGAAAACAACTGTTTCCATTGCATTGTCTGGCGACACTCGCAAGTTTGTTGCAGAGGGAGAAGTATTACAGTTCGATGGTTTCCTTCGTGTTTATATGGAGTCTACTGATGATGAAGATGCTAAGGATGGAGAGAACTTGTTACCTCCATTGAAGGTGGGTGATGCATTGACTGATGTCTCTTCTGTTGAGGCTTGCGAACGATTCTCTCAGAGACCTCCCCGATATACGGAGGCAAGCTTGGTTCATAAGTTGGAAGAGTTGGGTATTGGTCGTCCTTCTACTTACGCTACTACCATCTCTACTATTCAACAGAGAGATTATGTGGTTAAGGAAGATAGAGAGGGCGTTGAACGTGCATATAACGTAATTACTTTACAAAAGGGAAAGATCACTGATGAGGAGAAGAGCGAAATGGTTGGAATTGAACGATCAAAATTGTTCCCTACTGATATAGGAATTGTTGTAAACGATTTTTTGCAAGAGTATTTCCCTGACATCTTGGATTATAACTTCACTGCTAATGTCGAGAAGACCTTTGATGATGTAGCAGAGGGTAATTTGTTGTGGACAAACTCACTTGACTCATTCTATAAAACATTCCATCCAACTGTTGAGAATGCTGCTCAGCGTTCAGAACGCAAGGTGGGAGAGCGCCAAGTAGGTGTTGATCCTGTTAGTGGGAAACCAGTGTTTGTAAAGATTGGTCGCTTCGGACCTGTCGCTCAAATCGGTTCTGCCGATGACGAAGAGAAACCAAAGTTTGCACCTTTGCGTAAGAATCAATCCCTTGAGAATGTTACCTTTGAAGAGGTGATGGACCTATTCCGTTTGCCTCGTGATTTGGGAGAGTTTGAGGGAAAGACAATGACAGTGGCAGATGGTCGTTTCGGTGCTTATGTAAAACATGATTCGAAATTCTTCTCGTTGAAGAAGACAGACGATCCATTGACAATTACAGCAGAGCGCGCAATTGAATTGATTGAAGAGAAACGCCAACAAGAAGCGAACAAGTTTATTCGTGTGTATGAGGCAGAAGGAATAGAGATCATCAATGGTCGCTTCGGACCTTATATCGCTTATAACGGATCGAATTATAAGATACCAAAGGGTACAGACCCTATAACGCTTTCCGTTGAGGATTGTAAGACTCTTATAGAGAAGCAAGGGGAGAAAACCCCTACTCGCAGTCGTAAGACTACTGCCAAATCTTCTGCTACAGCAGAAAGGAAAGAGGAAAAAACAACGGCTAAGAAGAGCACTTCTAAAGCAAAAAGCACAAAGACTGCTACTAAGAAAAAGTAATCAGCTCTTTTTAATGAGGGCTTGTTTCGAATGATAAAGGAAGAGGGATGTTAGTGAATACTGGCATCCCTTCTTATTTGCTAAATTCAGTTGATCTTTTGTAGACTGTCTCTCGATATTCCGAAGGAGTCATTCCCGTATGTCTTTTGAAGAATTTTTGGAATGAACTTGGGTCTTCAAAACCGAACTCTAAGGCAATTGATTTCACAGGTATGCTACAAGACCTTAGTCGGTATTTATAACACTCCACAGAGAACAATTTAATCCAATCTACAGCCGCCTTGTGGGTCTCGCTTAAGATGATGTTTCGTAGCCTGTTTTCACTAATGCCCATCTCATCGGCATAGAAGTTTACATTGTGATGGATTCCTTTATCTTCGATGAGCATTGTAAAGAAGTGCAACACATGGTCTGTATAGTTTTGTGGCAATGAAACATCTGTAAGAACTAAATTATGCAGATACTTCGATAAAAATAGGTTGCTGTATAGTTCCTTCTGATAATTATGGATGAAAAGTGTTCTGCTATCGCAATTTTTCTCGTCAAATGACTTAAGGGTGCTGAGGTCGTTAAAGAAGTCGTCTATTTTCTCCTCTGGTAGTTGTGCAACATATAGTTTGTTCACAACGATCTGTACATATACATAGAATAGTCGCACGATGGCGTTGTGGCAATAGGTAGTGTCCAACAACATTATTTCCTCTTCGTATCCTTTTGACTCAATGATTTCAGAATGGATAAGGCAAGTTTCAAAATAGACACAGCCTCTTTTAAGTAAGATTGTTTCGCCATTGAATTTGGCCGTTGCCTCTCCTTTGGTACATAGGTGAATGTATATTTGCCAATCGTTGTTTAACATCTTCGAGTCTTAAGTTTTGTCAATTGCAACGCAAAAATAATTATCATTTTCAATAAAATTCTTCAAAAAGGAAAATGACATCTTTTTGTACGATTTTGACAGTTAAAACTCGTTTTTGACATTCAAATGCACAGAAATGACCTTTGTCTCTTGGGTGGATGTTGCTAATTTTGTAGTACTTGATGAGGTTACTATTAAGTATTAGTGTTTTTGGGTTCAAAAGTAATGACACAATAGGATTTCTTTGTGAAGTGGATGTATCATCTTAGGATGGTGCATCCTTTCCTTTTATTTATATATCATCAAATTGTTCATATTCGATTATTATCTTAACTTTGTGAATGGTTCGTTTTGAGAATTACTTCCTTAATAGAATAAATAATTGAGACTCGATGAAACTTTTATTAGTAACACCTCCGCTAACGCAACTCAATACGCCTTATCCTGCAACGGCTTTCCTAACAGGGCATCTTCGTCCTAAAGGGTTTGAAGTGTCACAAATGGATTTGAGTATTGAATTGATAGATCAGGTTTTCACTCGTTCCTTTCTTTCGAAAGCTTTTGATGCGAGTGAAAATGTGCGTCTTCCTAAAAAGCAGAGGAGAGTCTACAATCAGCGATTTGATTATGAGCGGGTGGTTGAGTCTGCTATCCGTTTCTTGAGAGGAGAAGATCCGACCTTGGCTGTTCGCATTGCTAATCAGGCATTGTTGCCAGAGGGGCCTCGATTTGACCATCTAGGTGACGTAGAATGGGCTTTCGGTGTTTCTGGCATAGAAGATAAGGCCCAACATTTTTGTACGCTCTTTTTAGAAGACATCTCCGACTTCCTTCGAGAGACCATTGATCCCTATTTCGACATGATCCGCTATGCCGAGTCAATCTCCTCTTTTGCACCTGAATTTGATGAGATAGAGGAGTCTTTGAAACGACCATTGACATTGATTGATGGATTGATGCTTTCCATCTTTGAAAAACGCATCGAAGAGGAGAAACCTGATACGGTTGGTTTTTCCATTCCTTTCCCAGGTTGTTTGTATGCTGCTCTTCGTTGTTGCCAGTGGTTGAGAGAACACTATCCAAATGTGAAGATAGAGATGGGTGGTGGATTTGTCAACACGGAGTTGCGTTCCCTTTCAGACCTTAAGATATTCGATTATATAGATTATTTGACCTTTGACGATGGCGAATTGCCAATGGAGCGTTTGTTGCTTTATTTGGATGGTAAACTGTCGGCAGATCAACTCGTGCGTTGTGCTTATCGTAAGGATGGTAAGATCATTTTTAGTGGTAATGATGCTGAGAATATACCGTTCGACCAGTTGTCGGCACCGGATTATACGGGACTAAAGCATAATCTTTACTTCTCTCTTTCGGAGATGCTAAACCCTATGCATCGTTTGTGGACCAATGGCAAGTGGAATAAGTTGATGATGGCGCACGGATGCTATTGGGCTAAATGTGCATTTTGCGACACTACATTGGATTATATTTGTCGATACGATGCTCCTAAAGCTGCTACGGTGGTGGATAGAATGGAGCAGGTGATGGCACAGACGGGTATCTCTGGTTTCCATTTTGTAGACGAGGCATTGCCGCCACGACTTTTGCGTGAGGTGTCGGAAGAGATTATTCGTCGTAAATTGGTCGTCTCCTTCTGGGGAAATATTCGCTTTGATAAGTCTTATACGCCTGAGCTCTGCCAGTTGTTGGCGCAGGCTGGCTGTATTGCCGTGTCAGGTGGTTTGGAAGTGGCTTCCGATCGCTTGCTGAAGCTGATGAATAAGGGTGTTTCTGTGGAGCAAGTCCAAAGTGCTACACGTAATTTGACAGATGCGGGTATCATGGTTCACGCCTACCTGATGTATGGATTCCCTACGGAGACATTCAAAGAAACTTTGGATGCTCTTCGTAATGTGCGAGATATGTTCCGCGATGGTTTGTTGCAATCAGCTTTTTGGCATCGTTATGCTATGACGACACATAGCCCTTCAGGTAAGGAACCAGAACGTTTTGGTGTGAAAAGAACGGATAGGGAGCAGAACCGCTTTTGTAATAATGAAGTGGATTTCGAAGGAGATTTTGATTATGACTTAGTAGAGATAGGGGCTGGTTTGGATTTGGCCACCTACAATTTTATGCATGGTTTAGGTTTTGAGGTTCCCCTGAAAAAATGGTTTGCCAATAAATAACCTATTGGATATTGATTAGTTTGTGAGTTTGTAGACTCAATGACCAGTGTGGGTTCTTTAAACAATAATCAATCACCTCTTTTAGGTTGTCTACTCTTTCTCCATCTTTCATTCGACTACAAGGTTGTAGGTAGTAGCATTCTGCTTCTATCTCCAAACGGTAGCGCTCTACATTTTGTCCTGTGTAGACCACTTTAACCTCGTCGGCTTCAGCCAATACGATTTCGGATCCTTCTTTAGGTGATAAGGTTACCCAATCGATACCTTTAGGTAGAGGGTGGGTTCCATTTGTTTCTATGGCTATTAGGTATTCGTTTTGATGTAGTATGTCAATCAACTCGTCGTCTATCTGCAAGGCTGGTTCTCCGCCTGTTAGTACGATGAAATTAGCCGGATATTTCTTCATTTCATCGAGAATTTGGGTAGCGGTCATCTCTGTATGCTTGCTGAAATCAGTGTCGCAGAATTCGCATCGTAGATTACAACCTGAAAAGCGCACGAAGATGGCTGGAGTACCTGTGTTGGTACCCTCTCCTTGTAGAGAATAGAATATCTCGTTGATGTGATAGTTCTTCATCTTAATCAGTCTCTTTCGTAAATGGCAACGTTACCTTCAGACTCTTGTACTGAAACTTTGTAGCAATTCTCCACATGGTCGCAGATCCATCGTGCCATATTCTCTGCAGAAGGGTTGACTGGCAACACTTCGTTGATGTATTTATGATCGAATGTCTCTTTTACGATTTTTTTTATGTGGGTGAAATCTGTTACCATTCCGTCTTGGTTCAATTCAGCAGACTTGCAGTATACTGTGATGACCCAGTTGTGTCCGTGTAATGCCTCGCACTTGCTTTCGTAGGAGAGTCTTAGATTGTGGGCTGCTGAAATGGTAAGTGTTTTCTGAACGTAATACATAAATTATAATTTGTGTAGTGAATATTTCTGTTGATTTATAGATCGTAGATGGTCTCGTCTTTAATGCCTGCCTCACGAAGTGCTTCAATGCGTTCCGTACAGGTTCCACATTTACCACAGTGGTGTTCTCCACCTTTGTAGCACGACCAAGTCTCTGCGTAGTTGATACCCAATACCTTTCCGTGTTTGGCGATGTCGGTCTTGGTAATATTCGTATATGGGGCGAAGATCTTCACTCCATCGTATGTGCCAGCCGAGACAGCCGCGCTCATTGCATCTACGAAAGCGGGGCGACAATCGGGATAGATGGCATGGTCTCCTCCGTGGTTGGCCATCATTATGCGTTTAAGACCATAGTTTTCTGCCAATCCAGCTGCAACGGATAACATGATTCCATTGCGAAAAGGAACAACAGTGGATTTCATGTTCTCATCGTCGTAGTTGCCTTCAGGAATGGCATCTGCTCCCTCTAAAAGAGAGGAGTGGAAGTATTGTCCCATAAACTCCAATGGGATAATGATATGCTTGATGCCTAAACGCTCGCAGTGCATACGCGCAAAGGACAACTCTTTGTCGTTATGGTTGCTTCCGTAGTGAAAACTGACAGCCAAAGCAATCTCTTCCTTGTATTCGTACAACATTGTTGTAGAATCCAAACCTCCGCTTAAAACAATAATAGAGTCCTTCATATCTTTGAAAACATTGGATTATTGTAGAACATTGTTCATTTGCGCCATTATGCGAGCTTGTTTCAACGATTCGTGCTCTTTATCCGCGTAGTTGGCAAATGGATAGATTGCAATACCACCGCGAGGTGTGAAAATACCCGTTACTTCCAGGTATTTAGGATCCATCAACTTAACAAGGTCTTTCATGATGATGTTGACGCAGTCTTCGTGAAAATCTCCATGATTACGGAAAGAGAAAAGATACAGTTTTAGTGATTTGGATTCCACCATTCTCTCTCTCGGGATATAGGAGATGATAATCTTTGCAAAATCGGGTTGTCCAGTTTTAGGGCACAACGAAGTGAATTCAGGACAATTGAAAGTCACTAAATACTCATTCTCGGGATGCTTGTTGACAAATGTCTCTAATACCTCTGGAGCATAATCAGTAGGGTAAATAGTCTTTTTTTCGCCCAATAGGTTAACTCCTTCCAATTCTTCTGATGTGCGCATACTTTTATATTTAATGATAACAAATGCAAAGGTAATAATTAATTGAGAATTATGAATTAAGAATTAAGTTGTCTTAAGGAGTTTTCATATAATAGCCCGATGCTTTAATTCTTAATTTCTCTCGAATTCTCCCGCATAGATGCCAAGGAAAATTTTTTCGAGTTCTGATTTGTCTGAAATCATGCCTAAAGCAGATAACCCATTTTTCATATATTGGATGAAATCAGACTTCTCTTGTTGTGTGTAATGATCGGCATAGGTTTCTACATCATGTAGAAGGTCGTGGGCGATATAGTTGGTCTTGTAGGTTGCATGTCCACTCTTGATTCTTTGGTCTATGATTTCTCCTAATGCCTCGTATTTCTCGTTTTTGTCCCTTTTATCGCATAATTCCAACTCTTCTCGCGTGATAGGGTCTGTTACTTCTATATAAATATGACCTTTCTTTTGTTTAATGCCAGTAAGGATGCTATTCAGATCCTCATTCTCTCCCTTTATGTATTTTTGGAAGTTGGAAATGTAGAGTTCTGCTGCTTTTAGGAAGTCGCAAGGTTCGTATTCGTACGATATGGAGATGGGGGTTATGCTTAGTTCATCAAGATTGTCGACGAATGGTTTGTCGCTGCTGAGCGCAAACATCTTCAATACGCCTAATTCAGTCTTGTCCTTT
This sequence comes from Paludibacteraceae bacterium, assembly GCA_045600225.1. GTDB lineage: Bacteria > Bacteroidota > Bacteroidia > Bacteroidales > Paludibacteraceae > UBA1181. The sequence goes on along the minus strand of JAZRXL010000001.1, from coordinate 6,226 downwards.
CCATCCTTTGTTCTGCCATTTCGTTGGGCGATCCATACGGATTCATTCTCATCTTTTATCACATGTCTCATGTAGGCAGACACCTCCAAGGAGTTTTTGTAGAAATCACGGATGTTTCCTCCCCGCACAATTCGGAACATCTTGTTAAGCTTGCCTACATTGATTACTAAATCTCCCTTCATTAGGTTGCTTCCGAAGGTAATTTGGCAGGTGTCAAGATTGTTTTCTGTCAGTATCACATCCAAAATAGCAGCATCCAGCACGATATCTCTGTGGTTGGCAATGAAAATGTGTCTCTTCTTGTTGTCTAGCTTTTCAAATCCTTTAAAGGTCACTCCATCGGAAGTCTTTTGGATAACAGATCGAATGGCTTTGTGCATTACCTGTTCTTGGAATTCACGGACGGTCTGTATGGAAAGCAATTTCTGCTTGAACTCTTCTATGTTGATCGTAGGGTCGAGGTAGTTTACCACCATTGGTAGGAAACTATCCTGAGCTACTGAACGGATGGCCTGAGGCACTTCCGAGTCGTTGAATGGGCGAGTTGCCTCAAAATTGAACTTGTTTTCCATAAAATAATGTTGTCTTATTCCCTATTGTCTATGAACTTTGTTGGTTTGCGCTTTATCTCTGGCAAAACGATCTTCTGAATTTCGTCGATAGGTTTGAATTGGATGTCTGGAGCAACACGTAGTTTAGCGCGGAAACGATCTTTCAAATCTTTTATCATCTCCTCCTTGGGTGATTTTACGCCGATGAAAGCGGTGATATGATCCATTCCTATTTCATTGGAGGTTACCTCTACGTAGTAGTTCTCTACGAAGTCTGCGTTGTCGAGTACATCGAATACGGAAGCAGGGTAGAGGGTGGTTCCCTTGAATTTGATCATCTGTTTTTTTCTTCCAATGATAGGACTTATTCTCATTGTGGTTCTTCCACAACTGCATGGCTCGTAGTGGAATCGTGCCACATCGCCTGTCTTAAATCGAAGAAGAGGCATACCTTCCACACCTAAGGTAGTGATGGTTAATTCTCCTGCTTCTCCCTCTGCAACTGGGTTGCCATCTTCATCAATCAATTCACAGATGATGAGCTCTGGATGGTGGTGGCCACCTTTCCCTGCAGAACATTCACAGAATGAGGTGCTCATTTCTGTTGAGGCGTAAGTGGAGTATAGGTTGATGTCCCATTTTTCCTTGATTTTACTTCCCAGAAGGTTCAGAGAGAAGTCTTCGTTGCGTAGGTTTTCTCCGATGCAAACGGCTTTTTTTATGCTTGAATTCTTGTAGTCGATGCCATGTTCTTCTGCATATCGGATGATACGAAGAATGAAAGAGGGAACACAGATGATGGCATCTGGATGGATACGTTGGATTGTGTCCCATTGAAGTTCGGGGATTCCGTTTCCCACGCGAATCAGTCCGCCTCCCATCATTCTGATACCCATACAGTAGGCGTAACCTGCCATAAAGCGTTTGTCGATAGTGGTCATCAACTGATAAACTTCGCCTGAGTGTCCTCCGGTTCCAGTGAAGGAGATAGCTTCATTGTAGGCTAAACGAACCAGATCATTTTCGGTCATGGCGAACGTGGTAGGGTCGCTTAATGTTCCCGATGTTGTGATGTAGTCTCTGATCTCGGATGGAGCAACGCAGAAGAATTCTTTGTTGTTCCTTTGCAGATCCTCTTTCGAAGTGAAAGGAATATTACGCAAGTCTTCTAATGTCTTTATTTTGGCAACATCGATCTTGTGCTCTGTAAACATCTTCTTGTAGAAAGGGGATTTTGCATTTAGGTAATCTAATGCCTCTCTCATTTTCCCCTCTTGAAATGTTTTGATGACATTCCTTGGTTGATATTCAATTTCTGGTTCGAACTTGTTCATGTCCTTATTTTTTGAGTAAATCGTTCTTAATTAGCCATTGTTTTAACATTTTCGACCAATCTTTGGTCTCTTCACTTTTAGTTCGGATGGTACCAAATCCGTGACCTCCTTTTTGCATTAAGTGAAACTCATGATTGATGCCTTTCTCTTTTAGTGCACGATCGAGCACAACGCTATTCATGTAGTTAACTACATCGTCATCCTTGCAAGCCAAAAGGAAAACGGGTGGCATGTCAGAAGGGATCTGTTGCTCCATGGAGAAGTTGTTTTTATCATTTCCCGTATAATTTTTGGTCAACAGACTTTCTCTTGATTTAAAGTGTACAATGTCATCTTGCATGGATACGACAGGGTAGATTGGACAAACGAAATCGGGACGAAGAGTGATCCCTTTTGTGTCAATGCCTCTTGCTTTAAGGAAATCTTTTTGGTGAAATGCCCCACCCATTGTAACGAGGTGTCCACCCGCAGAAAATCCGATGCATCCGATGTTTTCAATGTTCCATTCCTTTGATTTCTCTTGGATGATTTGCAATCCTCGTTGAAAGTCTTCTATCATGGCAGGATGGTGATTTCCCTTCATGGCTACTCGATAGCGAAGCACTACGGCAACAACGCCCCATTGGTTGAAGGTCTCTGCCACCTCCGAACCTTCATTAGTTAAACCTAAGTGATGGTAACTTCCACCGGGACAAATTAGGATGCAGGTCTTGCTCCTTTGTATCTCTGAGGATGGGAAGAAGACTCTTAGTTCTGGACGCTTTTCCTTCTGATCTTTAGGCGAGTCCCAAAGCTTAATTACTTCGTAATTAGAAGCTCCGTAAGAGCACAACGAAGTTAAAAAGAGTAGTAAAATTGCAAATAGTCTAATGTTTTTCATTTTTTTATGCGTTTCTATTTTGCGAAGATACTACTTTTTTGCAAATAAATAAGAAGTGTTTGTGTCGTTCTGTGGCATTTTATCAAAACGACTGAAAATAGCCTTCTGGTTCAATGAGGCAAGAATAATTGTTATGCTCGTCCTACCTGCTTTTTTATCTTACAATCACCTTCTTGTCGTTCACAAAGTAAATGCCTGGTTTTAGACCTTCAAGACTCTTCCCTTCTTCTACATTAAGACGGATGGCACGGCTTGTTGCATCATATACGTTTACTTTGCCATTGAAGGTTTTCTCACTTTTCGGATAAAACAAAGAGGTGTTATTGTCATCGTGAAGCACCAATCCGTAACTTTCATCAGTGGCGGATTCTTCTTTGCTCTTCTTAATACGGATGCCCGCATGCATTGCTGACACGGTAAGGTCTGTCACGCGGCTGAACCTGCCATCAGTGTATTCATAATAATCGTAATAAGACTCACCCTCCTCTGCTTCTTCTCCACTGTAATAGTGCAGTGTCTTATAGGTGCCGAAAAGAGTGGCATCGCCCACGTTCACGACGTAATCTTCTGGAGATGTGGTGGTCTTCATATCTATGTATAACATCCAGTTGAATGGGTTTCCTTCTCCACGACTCTTTAGCAAATATGGCGTGTTTGCTTTCATGACGCCCTCGCTGTTGTCGTCAGTGTTTTGCTTGCTGAAATGAAGGCCTTTGCCATCAAATCCAGAGAAACTATAGATGTCGGCATTCACTTGGCGAAAAGGTACATCGTAAGGCAATATGGCGGAAAATATCTCTGTTTGAGCAATCTGCGTTTGATATAATACCATTGTGCTTGTAAATTCCTTGGTGATATTTAAATCTTCTCCATCTCGTATCGTTAATAAATGCTCGTATTGATATTTCGTACCATTGTAGGTTAGAAGGATATCTTGACCATTTTGGAAATTTTGAATAACGTAATCGTAGTCTTTCGGGTATTCCTCTGGCTCTACCTCCTGAAGTTCTACGGTTATGGTGTGGTCTTCATTTTCCACAATATTCGTGATTTCTATTGGGAGATATCCTCTAGTATAGAGTTCGAATCTTTTGGATGGAACACTGGTGACATTGTTTATGCCAGGATACAAATCGCCACGCATTGATGTGCAATATTTATCTGAGATACCATAATCAAAAATAGAAGACAAATCCTCGTCGGCAGGTAGGATGGTGAACCTTTGGTGCTTAATCTCCGTGTCTACTGTATTACTTTCCCATGCAGTTTTATCATAGTCAACATGCGTAATTAGCAATCCGGTGTTTGCCCCATATTTTGTCCTCAAAGAGTCTCTAGCCCAACCTAAATACTGGTCATAGCCGTCACATTGCCTATTTTCAAGGATATAATATTCATTTTCGTTGTCTGGATTCACGAGTTTGTAACCCACACCGCCTTTTGATACGGGTTCCAGGGTGATGGTTTGTTTCCCTGTAAGTGGAAGGTTCTTCAACTCGCGCCACTTCATGAAATCAAGTTCGTAAGTGCTGTATCCCACTGGACATTTCCCATCAAAACACTTATCCCCAGAATCCATTAGTCCCCAATAGTCAAGTCCGAACCCGGTCCCATATATAGAAAAATCAGTGCTATAAAAATCTGGCAGTCCAAGACCATGAGAAAGTTCGTGACACATCGTGCCCATAGTTGGGAGTTTCCCATGATTTCTCTCGTTTGAGCATCCTAATCCCGCAAATATATAATTTTCAGAATTGCCTTTATCGTCATTGACTGTGATGGTCATTTTTGTGGGGATCTCCTTCGGCCAAATCAAATAACTATGTTCTTCGTCCTCAGGTTTAGGACCATATTCATGCTGTCCTCCTCCTGCATAAATGAAAAATGCGAAATCTATTATTCCGTCATTATTGTTGTCAAATTGATTCATGTCTATGCCTGTCTCAATGGAAAGGCGAAGTGAGGTCTCAAAAAATTCATCTATACGAATGTCTTGATTGGCGTAATTTTCATCCTCTCCATAGTATCTATAACTCTCCGGTAAAGAGACGGGACCTATGACGACAAATTCGGGCGAGAATTTTCCGCTCGATTGCTTTTCAAAATAATCTCTTACCGAACCTGCATTGCCTATCGTGGCCATATAATCTTCATTGGGATTGCCTGTGCCATTGTAAAGCTTGTCAAAATATCTGTGCACATTCTCATCTGAATGTTCGATGGTCTTGTCTATCAATGTGTCGCAACTAAATTTGCTGTCGGGAAACTGCACCATTATCACAGGCACCTTGGGTGAACCTACGTTCGGAATAGGGGCGGTCTCTATAGATGCTGCTCGAAGTTCAGCTCCCGATGTGTTCACTTTCCCGATGTGTATAGGTCGGTAAGGTAATAACTGTGCAAAGGTGGCCATTGATGCCATCATCGTAATAATGAGAAGAATGCTTTTTTTCATGTTTTATGTGATATGGAAATTTTAAATTTGGCTTAGTTCAACAAATCTCACCAATAATCACGCAAAATTACAGAAAAACTTATAGATGTGTAAACAAGGAAGCGAAAATATTCACTAGGAGGTGTATGGGATGCTATTAGTTGCTCTGTTTTATATTATGTTTATATTATGCATAAAAAGAAATGAAGGTGTTCACCTCTTGTGTGCGAACGCCTTCGTCTTTCAATCAATGTACCTGCTTTATAGTCTTGAAATCTCTTCCAATGGAATCTTGGTTATCTCTGCAATCTTTTCGTTGGAAAATCCCGCTTGTCGAAGGCTGGAGATGATCTGTTGTTGTGCTTCGTTTTTGCCTTCTTCTTTACCTTCTGCTCTGCCTTGGACTATACCTTTTTCGATACCTTTTTCGATACCATCCTTTAGCCCTCGCTTGTACCCATGCTCCTCCATGTCGATTTCGTCTTCCAAAAGCTTCATGCTGGCGTCATAGAGTCTCTGCTCCTCTTCCGTGAGGGCAGCGACCTTGGCCTTCTCGATCAACCGGAGAAGTCCCTCATCAGCTCTGTCATAAACAGATTCGTCTATTCTTTCCATATTACCCAGATCTTTAAACAAGTGTATCCAAATGTCTTTGGTCGTTATCTTTTCCTTGTCCAATTCGAACTTGGGCAAAGATATATAAAAATTGTGATTACGGTCCCAAAACTCGGTAAGTTCGTCGCGGTCATAGACGCTCGTCCGTGTCACTGCCTTGGTTAGGAGTGCATTGCTTTGTCCCATGATGAAGATGCCGAAGATGCGAGGGATGTCGTGCTCCATCTTTTCCCACTTGAAACCCTTCGGTATTAGATTCTTCATGAGCTGGTAGACATAGAACGTCGCCCGCGTCTTGAAATAGATCTGCGATGCGTTCTGCATCTCAATCAGGATCTTCTCGTCCTTTTCTGTCGTGCACAGGAGGTCGAACGTGACACCTCGCTGTCGTCCGTTCTCTCTTGGGACCTCG